>DASSBG010000047.1:0-71435 GCA_035699085.1 Rhodanobacteraceae bacterium | reverse complement strand
TCGACCAGCGCGTTGAAGAACGGCCGCTCGCGGTGGACCGCGTAGAACCCCTCGGCGTCCTTGCGCGACAGCTGGGTCATCTTCGCGGCGACGACCTTCAGGCCGCCCTTCTCGAAGCGGGAATAGATTTCGCCGACGACGTTCTTGGCAACGGCATCGGGCTTGATGATCGACAGGGTGCGCTCCAGCGCCATGGGCTCTGCTCCAGGAAATGGTCGATTGAAAAAGGTGCGCCGGTGACATCCGTTCCCCAAGGCGCCCGGCACGGGTTCAGCGCGCATGCGAACCCGGTACCGATCACTGCGGTCAATACTAGCGCATCTGAACAGCGGTTTGCAGCGCGTTCATAGGCGCTTTTCGTACATTGACGGCGGGTTGCCGGGCGCCTATTCTTCAAACGTTCGTTTGAATGGACGCCGCCGTGCCACGCACACCCGCCAAGGCCTCCACCCGCGACCGGATTCTGGTGACGGCCGAGCAGCTGTTCGCCGAGCGCGGGTTCGCCGGTGCCTCGCTGCGCCGGGTCACCTCCGCGGCCGGCGTCAACCTTGCCGCCGTCAACTACCATTTTGGGTCCAAGGAAAGCCTGATCGAGGAGATTTTCCGCCTGCGGCTGGATGCCTTGACCGCGCGGCGGCTGGAAGCGCTGGACGCGGTGGCCGGCGCGCCCGGGACGCAGCTGGAGGACGTGCTGGCGGCGTTCATCCGGCCTGCGCTGGACTTGTCTCTGGCCCAGGGTGGCGGCGCGTTCGTGCGCCTGCTGGCGCGTGCCTACGCGGACCAGGACGAGCACTTTCGCGCCTTCCTGTCGACCAATTACGGGCATGTGGTCAAACGCTTCGCCGCGGAATTCGCCCGCCTGCTGCCGGAGCTGCCGACGGAGGAATTGTTCTGGCGCCTGGGCATGATCAGCGGCGCGTTGACCTACGCCATGGCCGACTTCGGCATGACCCGCAGCAAGCGCTTCGACAGCCGTGCGCACCGTGAGCACCTGGCGGACCACCTGATTGACTTTGGAGCTGCCGGCCTGCGCGCGCCCGCGCCCTGACCAGCGGCACTGACGGAGACTGGAATGACTGCAACACCCCTGCACATCCGCAAGGCCGCGGTGCTCGGCGCCGGAGTGATGGGCGCGCAAATCGCCGCCCACCTCACCAATGCCGGCGTCGAGACCGTGCTCTTCGACCTGCCGGCCAAGGACGGCCCCAAGAACGGGATCGCCCTCAAGGCCATCGGCCACCTGGGCAAGCTCAAGCCTGCGCCACTGGCGGAAAACTCGCTGGCAACTTCAATCATTCCAGCAGATTACGACGAAAACCTCGACGAGCTGCAGGCGTGCGACCTGGTGGTCGAGGCCATCGCCGAGCGCATGGACTGGAAGCTGGACCTGTACCGGAAGGTCGCGCCGCACCTCCCCGCGCGCGCCATCATCGCCTCCAACACCTCGGGGCTGTCCATCAACACGCTGGCTGAGGCGCTGCCGGAGACCCTGCGCCACCGTTTCTGCGGCGTGCACTTCTTCAACCCGCCGCGCTACATGCACCTGGTCGAGGTGATCCCGGCCAGGACGACCGATGCGGACGTGTTGGCCGGGCTCGAAGCGTTCCTCACCACCGTACTGGGCAAGGGCGTGGTGTTTGCACGCGATACGCCCAACTTCATCGGCAACCGCATCGGCGTGTTCTCGATCCTCTCGACGATGCACCACACCGCCGCCTTCGGCCTCGGCTTCGACACGGTGGATGCGCTCACCGGCCCCGCCATCGGCCGGCCGAAAAGCGCAACCTACCGCACCGCCGACGTCGTCGGCCTGGACACCATGGCGCACGTCATCAAGACCATGGCCGACACCCTGCCCGACGATCCGTGGCACCGGTATTTCAAGACGCCGGACTGGTTGGCCGCGCTGATCGAGAAAGGCGCGCTGGGGCAGAAAACCGGCGCCGGCGTGTACCGCAAGGTCGGCAAGGACATCCAGGTGCTGGACCTGGCAGCGCAGGACTACCGCCCCTCCGGGCAAAAGCCGTCGGACGAGGCCGCCGCCATACTCGCGATCAAGGACCCGGCCGCCAAGTTCGCCAGGTTGCGCGCCAGCGACGACCCGCAGGCGCAGTTCCTTTGGGCGATTTTCCGCGACCTGTTCCACTACAGCGCCTTCCACCTCAAGGACATCGCCGAGACGGCGCGCGACGTCGATTTCGCCATCCGCTGGGGCTATGGCTGGAAGCTCGGTCCGTTCGAGACCTGGCAGGCGGCCGGCTGGCAGCAGGTGGCGGGCTGGATCGCCGAGGACATCGCCGCCGGCAAGACGATGAGCGATGCGCCGCTGCCGACGTGGGTCATGGATGGCCGTAAAGGTGTCCATGCGGCCGACGGCTCGTATTCGCCCGACCAGGGCAAGGACCTGCCGCGTTCCAGTCATCCGGTCTACCGGCGCCAGCTGTTCCCCGACCCGATCCTTGGCGAAAAGCCGGCGGCCAAAGGCAGCACGATCTGGGAAAACGATGGCGTGCGCCTGTGGACGCTGGGTGACGACAAGGTCGGCATCGTTTCGTTCAAGACCAAGATGCACACGGTCAACGACCACGTGCTGGACGGCATCCAGCACGCCGTCGGCATTGCCGAGCAAAAACTGCGCGCGCTTGTGATCTGGCAGGACAGCGAACCGTTCTCGGCCGGCGCCGACCTCAAGGGCGCGCTCGGCCTGCTGCAAGCGGGCAAGCTGGCCGAGTTCGACGCCATGGTGGCCAACTTCCAGGCCACCAGCATGCACATCAAGTACGCGTTGGTACCGGTGGTGGCCGCGGTGCGCGGGCTGGCGCTGGGCGGCGGTTGCGAATTCCAGATGCACTCGGCGCGCACCGTTGCCGCGCTGGAGAGCTATATCGGCCTGGTCGAGGCCGGCGTCGGCCTGCTGCCCGCCGGTGGCGGGCTCAAGGAACTGGCGGCGCGCGCCGCGCAGTCGCCGGTGGGCGATGCGTTCGACAACATCAAGCGCCCGTTCGAGACCACGGCCATGGCCAAGGTCTCGACCTCGGCACTGGAGGCGAAGGCGCTCGGCCTGCTGCGTCCGTCGGACGTGGTCGTCTTCAACGCGCACGAACTGCTGCATGTGGCGAAGGCCCAGGCTGTGGCGCTGGCCGAGTCAGGCTACCGTCCGCCCCTGCCCGCGCGTGCCATCAAGGTGGCCGGCGACGTCGGCACCGCGACCTTCAAGGCGCAGCTCGTCAACATGCTGGCAGGCAACTTCATCTCCGAGCACGACATGGAGATCGCCAGCCGCATCGCCGACACCCTCTGCGGCGGCCAGATCGAACGCGGCAGCGAAGTCGACGAGGCCTGGCTGCTGGCACTCGAACGCAAGCACTTCGTGGCCCTGGCACAGATGCCGAAAACCCGGGAGCGCATCGCCCACACCATGCAGACCGGGAAACCGCTGCGGAACTGATTGGGGACCGGGGACCAGGGACCGGGGACCGGACAAAGCTTGCGTGTGCGGCTTTCCCGGTCCCTGGTCCCTGGTCCCCGGTCCCATTGAAACGAGGAACCAACAATGTCTCGCCAAATCCAGGACGCCTACATCGTTGCCGCCGTGCGCACACCCGTCGGCAAGGCGCCGCGCGGCGTGTTCCGCCACACGCGGCCCGACGACATGCTCGCGCATGTCATCAACGCGGCGCTCGGCCAGTGTGCCGGCGTCGACCCGGCGCGCCTCGGCGACGTCATCATCGGCTGCGCCATGCCCGAGTCCGAGCAGGGCATGAACGTGGCGCGCATCGGCCTGCTGCTGGCCGGCCTGCCCGACAGTGTGCCGGGCGTCACTGTCAACCGCTTCTGCTCGTCCGGCCTGCAGGCGGTGGCGATGGCGGCCGACCGCATCCGCCTCGGCGAGGCCGAGTTGATGCTGGCCGGCGGCACCGAGTCGATGAGCATGGTGCCGATGATGGGCCACAAGGTGCAGATGAACCCGGCCATCTTCACGGAAGAGAACATCGGCATCGCCTACGGCATGGGCATCACGGCCGAGAACGTCGCGGCCCGCTGGAACGTCTCCCGGGAGGCCCAGGACGCCTTCGCCGCCGAAAGCCACCGGCGTGCGCTCGCCGCGCAGGAAGCAGGCGAATTCCGAGACGAGATCACGCCCTTCACGCTCGACGATCGCTATCCGGACCTTGCCAACGACAGCGTGCGCGAGGACCAGCGCGTGATCCAGCGCGACGAGGGCCCGCGCCCCGGCTCGACGCCGGAAGTGCTGGCCAAGTTGAAGCCGGTGTTCAAGCGCGGCGGCAGCGTCACCGCCGGCAACTCGTCGCAGATGTCGGACGGCGCCGGCGCCGTGCTGCTGGCCAGCGAGCTGGCGATCAAGGAGTACGGCCTGACGCCGCTGGCGCGATTCGTCGGTTTTTCGGTGGCCGGCGTGCCGCCCGAGGTCATGGGCATCGGGCCGAAGGAGGCCATCCCGCGGGCACTGTCGGCGACCGGGCTCAAGCAGGACGACATGGACTGGATCGAACTCAACGAAGCCTTCGCCGCGCAGTCGCTCGCCGTGATCGACGACCTGAAGCTGGACATGGCGAAGGTCAATCCGCTGGGCGGCGCCATCGCCCTGGGCCACCCGCTGGGCGCCACCGGCGCCGTGCGCGTGGCCACGCTGGTGCATGGCCTGCGCCGGCGCAGGCAGAAGTACGGCATGGTCACCATGTGCATCGGCACCGGCATGGGCGCCGCCGGCGTATTCGAGGCGCTCTGACGAGCGGGATTCACGGTTCGGGATTCGGCATCGGCGTCCGCGCCAACGGTCACGGCTCGCCGGAGATACGCCCGCGCCGCGGCTCCGGGTTTGCCGCGTCAGCGCAGACGGTCCAGTTTGTCGAGGGGGACGTCGAGGCTGTAGCGCAGCCCGTCGGCGTGGAAGTCCATGCTGGCCTCGCCATCGAAGCCGGCAATGACGGCATCCAGCAGCAGGCGTGATCCAAGCCCCCGCCGCTTCGGTGCGCGTACGGGAGGGCCACCGGTTTCGTGCCAGAGCAGACGCAGGCGAGCACCCTCGCCCGCCGCTTCGGCCACGCTCCAGCTGACCTTCACCCGCCCGCCGCGTCTGGACAGCGCACCGTACTTGGCCGCGTTTGTGGTGAGTTCGTGGAAAACCATGCCCAGGGCGAGGACCATGCGCGGATGCAGGCGGACGTTCGGGCCGTCGAGCTCGAAGCCGGCTTCGCCACCATCGAACGGCTCGAGCTCGTTCAGGATCACGTCGCGCAGCGCCGCCTGCTCCCAGTGGCCACGGGTCAGCAGGTCGTGGGTCTTGGACAGCGCACGCAGGCGCGACTCGAACACCTCCACGAACGCTTCCGCCGACTCCGCATGGTGCAGCGACTGGCTTGCCATCGACTGCACCGTCGCCAGCGTGTTCTTGACCCGGTGGTTGAGCTCGTCCAGCAGCAGGTCACGCTGGCGCTCGGCACGCTTGTAGCGCGTGTTGTCGCGGGCGATCTTGGAGGCGCCGACGATGCGGCCCTCGCGGTCGAATATGGGCGAGACGCTGAGGGAGATCTCGATCAGGGTGCCATCCTTGCGCCGCCGTATGGTCTCGTAGTGGTCGATGCGCTCGCCACGGCGGATGCGCGCCAGGATGCTGGGCTCCTCGTCCGGCTGGTCATCCGGAATGAGGATGGTCACCGGCTTGCCGATCACCTCCTCGGCGGTATAGCCGAACAGCTCCCGGGCGCCGCGGTTCCAAGTGTTGATGATGCCGTTGAGATCCTTGCTGACGATGGCGTCATCGCTGGAGGCGACGATGGCAGCCATTCGCCGGCGCGTCAGCTCCGCCTGCCATGCCCCGGTCGTCTCGCGTGCGCTCAGAAGCACGCTCTCCACCGCGTCGCTGGCGTCGCGGCACGGCCACAGGCGCAGGGCCACGTGGCGGTTGCCATCCGGCAGGGTCAGCTCGTCCTCGCACGCCTCGCCGGTCTCGAGCACCCGTGCAAGCAGCTCGGGCAGCCGTATGCAGCCAAGGTCGTGGGCGAGGGTCTCGATGGTCGGCACGGCGACCAGCGGCACGGCCAACAGCCCGTCAGGCCGCCGCGAAATGTGCCGGATCCGCAGTTGGCTGTCGATGACTGCGCAGTCGACTTCGCCGTTGTCCAGTACGCTGCGCAGGTCGCCTCGCACCTGCGCGAGTTCGGCATCACGTTGCAGCGCGCGCTCGTGCAGGCGGCGCAACTCCTCGCGTGCGAGGCGCAGCTGCCCGCGCAGGTCCTCGGCGTGGCGTGGATCCGGCCGGGTTGCCGGTGGTTCGCTGTGGGACATGTGCGGTAATCGTAGCCTCAATTGCGGTGCCTGCCATCGCCCCGATCATGCCGCGCACCCGCGCCCAGAGGCAATCGACGCCAACGGGCGAAGTCCAGGCCACCATGAAATCCGCCTTGGCGCCGACGTCGGCCAGCCATTTCCGCGCGGCTGATCCAGATCAGTGCCCCCCGCGGGGGTTCGGCTAGTCTCGCAGGGAGGCAACATCCAGCGCCAGCACATGGGTATGTTCGACGCCAACTGGTTCAGGCACCGTATAGGCTCCGACCGCATCCTGCCACCGACCGGCGGCGCGGGCAGGCTGCGCGAGCGACCCGCGAAGCCGCTGCCGGGTCGCGTACCGCTGCTGCTGGCTTGCGCCACGCAGACCGGGGTGGCCGAGGAACTGGCCAGGCGGACGCTACGCCAATTGAAGGCCGCCGGCGTCGCGGTGCGTCTGGCAAATTTCGACGCGGTTCGACTCGAGATGTTGCAGGCTAGTGAGCGCGCCCTGTTCATCGCCAGCACCAGCTTTGATGGCGATCCGCCGGACATGGCTGACGAATTCTGCCAGCGGCAGATGGCTTCCCCGGCGTCGCTGCACGGCCTGCGCTACGGCCTGCTGGCACTGGGTGACGCCAACTACCGGGAGTTCTGCGGCTTCGGCATGCACCTGCAGCGCTGGCTGCAAATGTCGGGTGCGCGGCCGCTGTTCGACCCGGTGATGGTGGACGACGAGGATCCGGCCGCGCTGCAGCTGTGGCGCCGGCAGGTGAATGCCTGCATCCGCGCGCCGGCAGGTCGCTTGGCCGTGCACCGTAATGCGTGCCGCGGCGGGAAAGGCGACCGCTGAAGGGCTGGCGATGGGCAATCCCTCAGTGGCGGCGGCACGGGCGCGCCTTTCGGCGGCAGCGCCGTTTGTCGTCGTGGCCGCGCTCGCCATGTTCGCCGGCGGCCTCGTAGCGGCCGCGATCGCCCACGCGCCGGGCCAGCGGCTGGTCTGGATGGTCGCGTACCTGGTGCTGGTCGTGGGCATGGCGCAAGCGGCGCTCGGAGCGGGCCAGGCTTGGTTGGCGGCTGCGGCGCCCTCGCCCCGGTTGGTGACCGCACAATGCGCGGTATTCAATGCCGGCAACCTCGGCGTTATCGCCGGCACGCTGCTTTCGCTGCTGCCGCTGGTGGCGGTCGGCTCGGCGTTGTTCGCCATCGGCCTGGGCCTGTTTCTGGTCGGCTTGCGCGGTTCGCGCAGGGGCTGGCCGCTGTTGGTCTGTCGGCTGGTGGTTGCGATCAGTTGCGCTGGCGCAGTCGTCGGCCTGGCGCTGTCGATCGTGCGCATCGCCGGTTGACCTGGTTGTTGCTCGGGTGCTCGCGGATCGGGCCGCGGACTTCGTCGGCTGTCGGGGTTCGCGTCGATCACCGCGAACCTGCAATGCATTGAGGCTTCGCCGGGCTTGCAATGCTGCGCCTTTGCGGCCCCCTGCTCCCTGCCCCCTGCTAATACATCAGCCGCAGCCCCACTTGCACCTGGGTCGCGTGCACGTGCAGTGGTCGCACCGCCATGACGGCTTCGGAGCGGGTGCTGTCGATGCGCAGCACCTCGCCGGTGATCCGCAGCCAGTCGCGCGGCCGCCAGTTCAGGGCGAAAGTCACGGCGTTGCCGTGTTCCCCCTGGGCGCTGCCGTCGGCGGCGGCGGGATCGCTGGTGCTGAAATGCTCGATGCGCAGCGCCGGGCGCCAGTGGCCGCGGTTCCAGGCGGCCATGACGAAGGCCGAGCGGAAGCCGGTGACCCGCGGCCGGTCCGGTCTGAAGGCGACCACCGTGTCGCCGTCCATGGCCTGCGCAATCCACGTGAGCGGCCCCTGCCGCAGCTTGCCGCCGAGGCTCCAGAACCACGTGTGCCAGGCGTACATCGGCATGTGGTCGGCCCGCGTGAAGATGGAGGGGTCGGCGCGGTTGTCGTAGCGCATCAGGCGCAGCTCGCCGCGCCCGCGCGGGTGCCACTCGAGGTCCGCATACCAGCCGCAGCAGGCGCCGATGCTCTCGAACGGGTCATAGCGGCCAGGCGGATGGCCGCCATGCGCCACCGTCACCACATCGGGATCGGGCACCCGGCCGCCCAGGCCGAAGCTGCGGTCACTGAGCGACCAGCCCCGTACCGCCAGCAGGTTGCCTGTCGGGTCGTTCCCCTCGAACACCGATGCCCGCAGTGCGAATGTTTGCAGCACCCCGCGCCACTCGACCTGGGCTTCGGCACCCGTGGAGCGCAGCTCCTCGCCGATCCAGCTGTTGATCGCCGACGGCGTCAGCGTCCACGAGCTGGTCCAGCCGACGGCGTCGTTCTCCAGCGACACCGGCGGGAAAAACGTGCCTGCCAGCACCGACCAGCGCCAGCGCGTGATCGATACGGGGCGGTAGCGCAGCCAGGCCTCCAGCACCTCGACATCGCCGCCCGGCTCCACCTGCACCTCGGCCAGCGCCAGCAGCGATGGCGTTGCCTGCCAGGCGGCCGCAACGCCGCCGCCGCCAAAATGCCAGCCGTCGTCGCCTGCACCGTAGCGTGTCTTGCCAAAGCCACCATGCAGCCAGCTGCGCTGTGCCGGCGCCGCCACCCACCGCGCATCGGCGTAGGCATGCAGGGCAAGGTTTTGTGCGCTGGCGGCTGCCGGCAACAGCAGGGCCACCCCCGCCGACAGCATCCGGCGCAGCCAAAGACGGCTCATGAGGCTGCCGCCACGCGCTGGCTGCCTATGAAGTCCTCGAAGGCATCGGACGCCAGCGGCCTGGAAATGTAAAAACCCTGCACCCGATCGCAGCCGATTGCAGCGAGGTAATCCAGCGCCGCCTGGTCCTCGACGCCCTCGGCCGTCACCCGGCAGTCAAGCCGGTGCGCCAACTCGACGATCGAGCGCACGATGATGCGGTCGTTGCGGTCCGTGCCAAGTTGCCTGACGAACACCTGGTCGATTTTCAGCTCGCTTGCGGGCAGGTGGCGCAGGTAGGCGAACGACGACTGGCCAATGCCGAAGTCGTCGATGGCGATGCCGACGCCGCGCTCCGCCAGCTGGCCCAGCACCCGCAGTGCCGTCGCCGGCTCGCCGATCACCGCGCGCTCGGTGATTTCGACGGTGAGGCACGCCGCCGGCAGCGAGTGGATCGCCAGCAGGCGGTCGATGCGCGCGGGCAATCCGGCGTCGTCGAGGTCCCGCGCCGACAGGTTGACCGCTATGCCGATCGCGTGCCCACCCGCCAGCCAGTGCCTGGCCCTCGCGATGGCCGTCGCCAGCACCCAGCGCGTGACGCGCTGGATGTTGCCGCTGTCCTCGGCCATGCCGATGAACTGCTCGGGGCCGATCATGCCGCGCCGCGGGTGCTGCCAGCGCACCAGTGCCTCGGCGCCGTCGACAAGGCCCGAGGACAGCGCCATCTTCGGCTGGTAGTGCAACGACAGCCCGCCGCCGTCCAGCGCCTCGCGCAGCTCGCCCATCAGCGACAGGCGCTCGGGCCGGTGCGGGTCGGTGGCGGCATCGTAGAAACGCAGCGCCTCGGCCGAGCCGGCGGCGGCAAGCTGCGCGACCTCGGCGTGACGCATCAGGACGGTGGCCTCGCCGCCGTCCTCGGGTGCCATGGCCATGCCGATGGCCGGCAACGCGTCAATCGCCACGTCCGGCTCCTGGTAGGGCTCATTGAGGGCGCCGAGGATGCGGATGGCGGTGGCGGTGGCCTCGTTGCGCGGTGCGCCGGCCATCCACAGCACGAACTGCGTGTCGGTTGCACGCGCCAGCAGCGCACCGGCCGCCACCCGGCCGATGCGCTCGCCCGCGTCCCGCATGAGACGGTCGCAGAGGCTGTGGCCCATGGTCTGCACGATGTCGCGAACGCGGGTCAGGCCCACCATCAGCAAGGCGCCGCTGGCGCCTTCGCCGAGCGCCGCATCGATGATCGATTCCGCGGCCAGCCGGTTGGGCAGGTCGGTTACTGCGTCGTGCAGGGCCTGGTGGCGGATGCGTCGTTCGCGCTCGCGCACGGCGTCGGTCATGGTGCGAAAGGCCTCAGCCAGCTGGCCGATTTCGTCGCGCCGCGACATCGGCGGCGGCGGCCGATAGTCGCCGGCGCCGATCCGACGTACCGACCGGGCCAGAACCTCGATCGGCCGGGCCACGCTTCGCGCGCTCAGCCAGGCGGCCAGCAGGCCGACCAGCAGGCCCAGCGCCAGCAGGCCAGCCCAGGCAAGAACCACCACGCGGAACGGGTGCAAGGCGTCGTCCAGCGAAAAACCGAGCACCGCCACCACCGGTGGGCTGTTGCGCGGCGGGCGCAGCGGCTGTGCCAATACCATGAATTCCTCGCCGCCAATGCGTGCCAGCACCGGCGTGTGCGGCAGCGCGCGGTTGGCTTTCACCAGGCTTTCCGTCAGGCCGGACTTCCTGTCGCCACGCGCCACCACGGTCCAGCTGCCGGAGGCGGTGCGCGCGGCCAGCTCGATGTCGCGGGGCAAGGCCGATAGCTGCTGCATGTGAGCAAGCAATGCATCGTCGAGCGGAATGCTGGCCACCACCAGTCCCACCGGCTGCGGCGCGTAAATCGGCACCACCACCATCCACTGCGCCTTGCCGTCCAGCACCACGACGGCGGCCGTGCGGCGCACGTAGGCGCTCCTGATCAACCCGGGGAACGGAAATTGCTGCAGATGCCCGGCACCAGGGTCTGTGTCCGCCTGCACGTTGCCATCCAGCCCGACCAGCAACATCCGCGAGGCGCCAACGCGGTGGCCATGGTTGCGCAGCACCGACAGCACCGTGCCGCGGTCATGTTCGGCAATGGCCGAACGCAGCGCGTAGTCCAGCGAGAGGACCTCCACGTTGTCCGCCACCCGCGCCGAAATGTCTTCCATCTGTGCCACGAAGGCCTTGGCGTTGGCGGCCAGCTGGTGCTCGCCTTCGCTGATCAGGGCTCGCCGCGTTACCTCGTACACCAGCACGGCCGTGAGCAGCTGCACCGTGACCAGGGTGGCCACGAAAAACAGCGCAAGCCGCAGGCGAAAGCCCATAGATCGCATGGCGGGTCAATAGTCCATGTGCTCGTGGTCCATCCGCATGCGCGGGTCGGGCAGCAGGTCCAGCCTGAAGCGCATCGGCCGCGGCCCGGCCGCCGGGCCAACGGCGACCCGCGCCGTCACCGGCGGCCTGGCCGGATACAGTTGTGGGTGCCACACGCGTACGGTGTAGTTGCCGGCGGCCAGCCCATCCAGGGTTGCGGTGCCGCTGGCACCGGTCATTGCGACGAAGGGTGCCGCGGTGACGTAGAGGTAGGTGATCATGTGGTCGTGGATGTTGCAGCCGACCGCAGCGATACCGGTCTTGTCCAGGACCATCGGCGGGGAACTCTCGCCCCGCCGCAGCACGAATTCGAATTGCTTGATGGCCGAAAAAGAGTAGACGTGATGCCGGGTGGTGTCGCTGTTGCGGAAGACCACGCTGTCGCCGGGGCGGAAGACCTGCACGTACGGGATGAAGGTCTCGTTCTTCTGGTCGATGTAAAAGGTCTTCGGCGGTGCAGGCACAGCCGGTGCCGCGGCCGGCCGATCCGGCGTCAGGGTGATCACGCTGTCGGCCACCGGACGGCCGCGCCCGTCAACGACCGTGACGCTCAGGCTGCCGGCTGATGCCGTGCCGGCGACCACCCCCAGTGCAAAAACCAGCCAAGCTGTCGCGTACCGCATGGACGGCCCTCCCAGTGCCCCACGCCTAGCGTACACCGGTTGCGCCGCGCCAGCGGGCGAGCCGCGGCGGCGTGGGCCGACTGGTACCGGCTGTCGGCGCCTGCCCCGCCGGGCGCCGGTTCAACCTGCCGCACCCTGCTGCGCGATCACCCCGGCCCGATCAAGCGGCGCGAGCGCCAGGATGGGCGGCGCCAGTCGCTGCGGCCACGCCAGCTTTCCGCAGTAGCACGCATGAACGTCAATCCCTGCCTGTTATTTGACGGCAACTGTCGCGAAGCCTTCGACTTCCATGCCAATTGCCTCGGCGCTGACATCAAGGCGATGCTCGGGGCTGGCGACCTGCCCGCCGACCCGGCCCGGCACCAGGCCCCGGACGATCGGATCGTGCACGCTGCGATTGACTTGGGCGGCAGCCTGCTGATGGCCAGCGACTGGATGGGCAGCGCACCTTTCCAGCCGCCGAACGGCTTCAATGTCGCGCTCGCTGTGGACAGCCGCGGCGAGGCGGAACGGGTATTCACGGCACTTGCGGAAGGCGGCGAAGTCCGCATGCCGCTGGACCAGACGTTTTTCTCGGACGCCTTCGGCATGCTGGTGGACCGCTTTGGCGTGCCCTGGATGATCAACTGCGCCAAGACAGCTTGAGATGCCCCGGCGGGCGTACCGTATTTTTTACACAGCTGATCCGGCGGAGGGGCCCGCGCCGGTGCTCGGCGCCGCCGGCGTGCCGGCCCGCGCGCGCGGGCGTGGCCAGGGGCACAGCATCGGCACCTCGCGCTGGTAACGGCGGTACGCCTCGCCGTGCATCGCCACCAGGTCGCGTTCCTCCAGCAGCTTGACCGCCAGCACGATGTAAGCGGTGGTCACGGCCGCGAACAGCAGGTGGCCAACGGTCATCCGCGGCGCGGCCCAGAAGGCGACGATGAAGCCCAGCATCAGCGGATGGCGGATCAGCCGGTAATAGAACTGCTGTTTGAATTGCAGTTCCGTGTACGGCCGCCCGCGCGCGCGCAGCCAGACCTGGCGCAGGCCAAAGAGGTCGAAGTGGTTGATGACGAACGTGCCGGTGAGCACCAGCAGCCAGCCAACCGCCGCCAGCAGATACAGCAGCCAGCGCGCCCAGCCGTCGCCCACGTCCCAGACCAAGCCGGTCAACGGCCGCCATTGCCAATACAGCAGGAACAACGCCAGGCTGGTCAGCAGCACGTAGGTGCTGCGCTCCAGCGCCGGCGACATCCAGCCGGTCAACCAGCGCTTGAAGCCGGGACGTGCCATGCCGCTGTGCTGGACAGCGAACAGCGCCAGCAATGCCAAGTCGATCCACAGGGCCCAGCGGCCACCGACGACGGGCCCGTCGACAGTGCGCGGCACCGGCAGGTCGGCGACGAAGGCGATGGCGTAGAGGAACGCCACCAGGAAGAGGATGTAGCAAACCACGCCGTAGAGCAGGGTCAGGGTCGAGCGCATCTTGGTCGCCTCCCAGGGGATGCGGCCAGTGTCGGCAAGGAGCGCAGGACGGACAATGCCCTATACTCCAGCATCTCTGCTCGAAGCGCCGAGGGACGCGAGCAATGGCCGTCGACCTCCTGTCCGACGTGCTTGCCATGATCCGCCTCACCGGGGCGATGGTGTTCCACGTCGATGTCCGCGGTCCATGGGGCTTTGCCTCGCACCCGACCCCGGAGCGTCTGGCGCCGCTGCTGCCGGACCACAGCCACCACCTGATCGCATTCCACGTGCTGCTCGAAGGCAGCTGCTGGATCCGCCATGCGGCGTGCGACTGGTTCAAGGCCCGCGCGGGCCAGGCCGTGATCCTGCCGCTGGGCACGGCGCACGACCTCTGCGATCAACCGGGCCGCCGCATAGCACCATTCGATTCGGTGCTTGGTGGCGCGCGGCTGCCGGAACTGCGACACGTTCGCTTCGGACCCGCCGGCGACAACCGGGTATCGCTGCTGTGCGGCTTCCTCGGCTGTGACCGGCGAGCCTTCCAGCCGCTGTTCAACAGCCTGCCGATTGCCTTCACGGTGAAGCTTGGGTCCCAGCTCCAGGCGCTCGTGCACTACGAGGTGCGCAACGCGCTCGACGACCAGCCGGGCGCCGCCAACCTGAGGGTGCGGCTGGCGGAGTTGCTGTTCACGGAATCGCTGCGCCGCTACGCGCGCGCCCTTCCCGCCGAAGCCACTGGCTGGCTGGCCGGCTTGAGCGACCCGCTGGTCGGGCGCGCGCTGCAGGCCTTGCATGCAGAGCCGTGCCGCTCCTGGTCGGTGGAGTCACTGGCCAAGGTGGCGCTCGCGTCGCGCTCCAGCCTGGCCAGTCGCTTTTGCGAATTGATCGGCGAGCCGCCGATGCGTTACCTGACGCAGCTGCGCATGCAACGCGCCGCTCAGCGACTGAGTGCCGGAAGCAGCACGGTTGCCGGCATTGCGGACGAAGTCGGCTATGCCTCCAGCGCCGCGTTCCAGCGCGCCTTCAAGCGCAGCTTCGGCCTGCCGCCGGCGGCCTGGCGACGGCGCGCAGGCATCGGCGCCTGACGCGGCGGGGGCGTGCGCCGGGCGGTGTTCCCTCAGGCCAGCCGGGTGCCGTTGGGTACAGGGCGTTCCGGTGTCGCAATCACCACGCCGTCGTCGGTCGGGAAGCCGATCAGCAGGAACTGGGAACGGACCGGCCCGATCTGCTTTTCCGGAAAGTTGATCACGCCAATCACCTGCCGACCCAGCAACTCGTCGGCGCCGTAGAGGTCGGCGATCCGCGCGCTGGTCTTCTTTTCGCCGTAGGGACCGAAGTCGGCCCAGACTTTCCACGCCGGCTTGCGCGCCTCGGGAAAGGCCTCGACCCGTGTCACCGTGCCGGCGACGGTGAGCACCTTGTCGAAGTCCGCCCAGCTGATCTCCGTTGCGCTCATCGCTCCAGTGCCTCCTTGAGCCGATCCTTCATCTGCAGCCAGCCATAGCGGGCCTGCGCGCCGAGGTAGCCGAGCGGGCGGAAGGTCGGAGCCAAGCCGAAATCTGCGAATTCGCGCCAGGCCGGGTCGTCATTGGCGAGCGCCGCGGCCAGCAGCTCGCCGGCGGCCGTGGTCGGCGCGAGGCCGTGGCCGCCGAAGGCCTGTGCCCACCACAGGCCCTGCCCGTCGGTGCCCAACTGCGGCATCTCGTGGCGCGCGTAGCTCATCAGCCCCGACCATGCATGGTCGATGCGCGCGTCCGCAAGCTGGGGATAGACGCGCGCAAGGTCGCGACGCAGCTGCCGCTTGATCGCCGGCACCGACGGGTTGCGCACGGAAATGCGTCCGCCCCAGAGCAGCCGCGTGTCCGCCAGCTTGCGGTAGTAGTCGAAGGCGAACCGCGTGTCGTAGACCGCCGCCGGCGTGGCGATGGCCTCGTCCAGCCGCGCGCCCAGTGGTTCGGTGACCATGACGCAGGTGGCGATCGGCAGCACCGCGCGGTCGACCCGCCGCTGCAGGCCGGCCAAGTAGCCACCGCAGGCCAGTACCACGCGGCGCGCGTGCAGCTCGCCGCCGGCACAGCGCAGCAGCCAGCCCTCGCCGTCGCGCTGCAAGCGGCGAACGCGGCTGTTCTCGTGGATGGCGACGCCTAGCGCGCTGGCCGCCCGCGCCAGCCCGAAAACGTACTTCAGCGGGTGGATGTGCAGTGCATTGCGCTCGAACAGGCCGTCGCTGTAACGCGGCGTGCGCAGCATCTCCCGCAAGCGTTCCCGCGGCAGCCACTCCCACTCGACTCCGTAGTGGTCGGCCAGCAGTCGCTGCCGATCGCGCAGCACCCGCGGGTCGTCGAACCAGTTGGCCCAGATCACACCGCGGTCGACCGGGTCGCAGTCAATGCCATGGCGCGTGATGCGCTGGCGCACCAGGTCGACCGCCGCGGTGGTGCGCGCGAACAGGCGCTGCGCGTGGTCCTCCCCCAGACGATCCAGCAGCGCCTGCTCGCCCAGCGAGTAACCGGCGAAGACGAACCCACCGTTGCGCCCGGAGGCGCCAAAGCCGACATCCTCGGCTTCCAGCACGGCGACGCCGCGCACGCCACGTTCGGCCAGCGACAGCGCGGTGTCGAGGCCGGCGAAGCCGCCGCCGACGAGGGCGATGTCAACCTCATTGCGGCCCTGCAGGGGCGCAAAGCGTGGCCCCTCGCCGGCGCTGGCCGCGTACCAGGTCGGGGCGCGGCTCAATGTTTCGACGCCGAGTCCGTCCCGGCCAGACCGAGACCGGCCTGCAACCAGCCGAGATTCAAGCCGATCCGCGTCGCCTCCGGGTTCGCCCACGCGTAGGCAACGGTCGTTCCGTCGCTGTCGCGCACCACCGACAGCTTCAGGACCTCGATGCCACGCGCGCGGTAGTCAAGCTGCTCCAGGCGCAGCGAATACCCGCTCGGCTTGCCGTCGCGCCAGAGGATGGAAACGGCGCCACCCTGGTCGCCGACATGCAGGTCGTGGTGGACGTGCCAGTCGGTGCTGTCGGCGCGTGCCTGCGGGCCGCCGCCATTGATCGCCGCCCAGCCGTCGAACCAACGTACCCGCTGCGCCCGCTCGCTTGCCTCGGCGCCACGCGCGTGGTCGGCGAAGGTGGTGACGTCGAGGGTGCGACCGTCAAAGCGGACGCGCGTGGGCAGCATCGCCGCCGCCGCACCCAGCCCGGGCAGCATGGCGCTGCAGGCGGCGGTGTCGGCGCTCAGCACGAGGACGCCATCCTTGACTCCGCCGACCAGCGCGCACGGCGCCAGCGGCGCCCATTGCGCCTCGCCATCGTCCGCGGCTGGCAGTTTTCGCTGCGGCGTCAGCATGCGGCGGCCATCGTCCAGTACGCGCAGTGCGTAGCGCCAGGTCGCGTGCAGCGCGGCGCCATCGTCACGGTCCATGGTCACGTCCCAGCGCCAGCTGTCGGCCGGCTCCGCCAGCGCCTCGATGTGATGGCGCACGTGCTGCGGTACCAGCGCCGCACCGGCCTGCCGCGCCTGCCAGACCTGCGCATTGTTGTCGTAGTCGCCCGGCAGCCGCCGCCACAGATCGGTCGCGCCCGCCACCGCGCCGCCCGCTCTTGTCACGGACGCGGGCTGCTGCGGCATCAGGGCGCAGCCGCCCAGCAGGAGAGCAGCAAGGACAATCAAGGTATGCTTCATGGCCTCAAGCATACCGCGCCGCCGGCGCCCGGCGGCCCCGCCCAAACGCAGGAGAACCGTCATGAGCAGCGAACCATCCCTGTCCAGCCAGTCGTGCCAGCCACGCAAGGGCGAAGGCGACGCGCTCGCTGATGCGCGCGTCGGCGAACTGCTCGCCCAGGTGAAGGGCTGGACCCGCGCCGACGACGGCAAGCGGATCAGCCGCGATTTCCGCTTCGACGACTTCTACCACACGCTCGGCTTCGTCAACGCGGTCGGCTGGATGGCCAACCAGCAGGACCATCATCCCGACCTTGAGGTCGGCTACGGCCATTGCCGCGTGACCTGGTCGACGCACAGCGTCGGCGGATTGTCGATGAACGACTTCATCTGCGCCGCGCGCACCGACGCCCTCCACGGCGGCTGAGCTCGAGCCGGAACCCCGCCCGCGTGCGCACCTGGGGGCTGGCGGCAGTTGCGGCGCTGCTGGCTGCGGCCTGCCTGCTGGCGCTGGCGGCAGGGCTGACGCGCCACGCCATCGACCGGCACGCTGGCCAGCAAGCGTGGCTGTACGCGCACGACCAGACGCCCTGGCAGTGGGCGCCGCGAACGGCAGACGACTTGATCGCCGGCCACGCCTTCGGCGCTGCGGTCGTACTCGCCGGCGAGGACTCGCTGCGGCTGCGCTCGCGCAATGGCACCAGCTACGCGATCGGCCTGCCACTGGCCCGACCGCTGGACCTTCGGCGCTTTCCGCAACTGCAGCTGCGGCTGGAGTCGCCGGTTCCCTTCACCCTGAAGCCTGTCGTACGCGAGCAACTTGACGGGCCGCTGCTGCTGGGCCAGGCCATCGAGATGCCGGCGTCATCCTCCTCGACACCTCGGCGGCTCGACCTCCGCTCGCTGTCGTGGCGTGACAACCGGGGTGCACCCATTGCCGCGCCGGATCGCGCGGCCCTGCTGCGCCTGCGGCTGGAACATGCGGGCGGCACGACGCTGACGCTGCGCAAGGTTGCCGCGCGCCCGCGCGCTGGTGCCAGGATGCGCGTTGCCGAGCCGCCCGATCCCATCGTCGTTGCCGGGGCTGACGTCGCCGCACGAGCCAGGGCCCACGATGCGGCACTGCCCCGGCGGACGGTGCCGGTGTTCCTGCTGCCGCCGTGGCGCAGCGCCGAAACGCTGCTGGCCCTGCGTGACCGGCTGCACGATGCAGTACCCGCCGCCATCGTCGCCGCCGACCCCGGCTGGCGCGCTGCCACCGCGCGGCCCGCGCACCTGCCACCGCCGGTCATTGCGGTTGGCGTTGCGATCTACGCGGCACTGCTGCTGAGGTTGTGGTTGAGGCCGCCGACTTCGCGCCGCTGGCGCGCTGCGCTGGAGGTCGCCGCCTGCCTTGTGCCGCCGCTGGCCTGGACAATCGGGCTGCGCGGCACACTGCCCGCACACAATGCCTGGTGGGCGGCGGTGGGCTTGGCACTGGCCTTCGCTTGCCTGCTGGAACTGCGCTGGCGGCCCTCGCATTGGCGCTGGTTCGGCAGCGATTGGCGCGATTGGCTGTGGCCGCTGCTGGCGGTGGTTGCCGCGCTGCTGATGCTGCTGGCGTGCCGCGCGCTGCCGGTACTGCCCGCCCCCCGCCAGTGGCTGGTCTACCTGCTGTGGGCGTTGTTGCAGCAGCTTGTCGTGCTGGCGGTGGTGGCGCGGCGGCTGGAGTGGTTGGCCGGCCACCGTGCATGGGCGGTACTCGGCGCCGCGCTTGCTTTCGCGCTGCTGCACACGCCCAATGGCTGGCTTATGCAGCTGACCTTCGTCGCCGAACTCTGGTGGGCGTGGTGCTTCCTGCGCCGGCCCGCGCTGCTGCCGATCGCCGTCGCCCACGCCATCGCGGCGCTGCTGCTGCAGGCGTCGCTACGTGCCCTGCCGCTGCGCTCGCTGGAAGTCGGCGCCCGCTTCCTGGGACCGTAGGCAGCGACCGGTCAGCGGAAGCCGGTCACGTCACCCCCTGCGCCTCAAATGCACCTCCGAATCCCCAATCTCGAATCCCGAATCCCCGCCTCACCGCGGCAGCGCATCCAGCACGATCTTCAGGCCCTGCGGCAGCGGCGCGGAGAAACAGTAGGCACGGCCATTCCAGTCGAACTCGAAGCGCGACGCATGCAGGAACAGCCGGTCCAGGCCGGCCGCGTGGAAGCGCCGGTTGGCCTCGCGCGTGCCGTACTTGTCATCGCCGGCAACGGCGTGGCCGGCATGCGCCGCATGCACCCGGATCTGATGGGTGCGGCCACTGCCCAGCGTTGCCTCGACCAGGGTGGCCTCGCGCCACGCGTCGATGCGCTTGAAGAAGGTCAGCGCCGGTTTGCCGTCGTCGCTGACCCGCACCATGCGCTCGCCACCCTGCAGCACGAACTTGCGCAGCGGCGCGTTGACGTCGAAGCGCGCCCGCGCCGGTCGCCCATCCAGCAGCGCCAGGTACTGCTTCAGCGTGCGGCCCTCGCGGATCAGCGCCTGCACGCCTGTCAGCGCGGCGCGGCTGCGGGTCAGTACCAGCACGCCGGAGGTGTCGCGGTCGAGGCGGTGGGCCAGTTCGAGGTGCTCGCGAGGGCGCGCTGCGCGCAGCAGCTCGATGGCGCCGTGGCTGATGCCGCTGCCACCGTGACTGGCGATGCCGGAGGGCTTGTCGATCACCAGGAAGTGCGCGTCCTCGAAAATCACGGACGCCTCGATCCGATCCAGCTGCTGGCGCGGCGGCGCCGCGGTTGGCTCCCGCTCAGCCGTGCGCACCGGCGGGATCCGCACCACATCCCCTTCCGCCAGCCGCCGGTCCGGCTTGGCACGGCCGCCGTTGACCCGCACCTGACCGGTGCGCAGCAAGCGGTAAATCAGGCTCCGCGGCAGGCCTTTCAGTGTGGTGGTGAGATAGTTGTCCAGCCGCTGGCCGGCACGCTCGGCGCCGATTTCGACCTGGCGAACCGCGGGTTGCGGCGAGGGAGTGGCCCCATGCATTGGAAAAACCGGCAGTCAAGGGTAAAATGGCGCAGCGTATTGCGCGCAGCAGGCATCTGAACCGCCGGCTGCGCACCCTCCCGCCGGATCGGCGGCAGCCGCGCCTCACAGTCGGCGCGGCTTGGCCATCATCGTAACGGGTCGGGTCGGCGTTTGTCCGCCTTGGGCGTGACGGAACGCCGGCAGCGTAGAACCATTTCATGCATGCTGCAGCGCATCAAGAGCTGCCATGCCCATAAACGCAAGCCGCAGGCATGCGGCGCGATCGACGGCTGGGCTGCCCTGTGGCGCCGCCGCGACTCGCGCCATCCGCCGAGCGGCCGAGGAACAACAAAAATGAAGCGCATGTTGATCAACGCGACTCAGCGTGAAGAGTTGCGGGTGGCCATTGTGGATGGCCAGACACTGTACGACCTCGACGTCGAAATCCCTTCGCGGGAACAGAAGAAATCCAACATCTACAAGGGCCGCATCACGCGCGTCGAGCCCTCGTTGGAAGCCTGCTTCATCGAGTACGGCGCCGAGCGCCACGGCTTCCTGCCGCTGAAGGAAATCGCCCACGAATACTTCGCCAACGGCGTCGACCCGCGCAAGGCGGGCATCCGCGAGCTGGTGAAGGAAGGCCAGGAACTGGTCGTCCAGGTGGAGAAGGAGGAGCGCGGCAACAAGGGTGCCGCCCTCACCACCTACATCAGCCTCGCCGGCCGCTACATGGTCCTGATGCCGAACAACCCGAAGGCGGGCGGCGTGTCGCGCCGCATCGAGGGCGACGACCGCCAGGCACTGAAGGAGGCGATGCAGCACCTCGAAGTGCCCGAGGAGATGGGCCTCATCGTGCGCACCGCCGGCATGGGGCGCGACGCCGAGGAACTGCAATGGGACCTCGACTACCTGCTGCAGCTCTGGAAGGCGATCTCCGAGGCGGCCAGCCAGAAGAA
This sequence comes from Rhodanobacteraceae bacterium, assembly GCA_035699085.1. GTDB lineage: Bacteria > Pseudomonadota > Gammaproteobacteria > Xanthomonadales > Rhodanobacteraceae > DASSBG01. Next base: position 50,378 of record DASSBG010000047.1, on the reverse strand, counting down.
GGCGCCGTTCCTGATCTACCAGGAGTCGAAGCTATTCATCCGTGCGCTGCGCGACTACCTGCGCAACGACATCGGCGAGATCCTGATCGACGAGGAGGCGCTGTACGAGGACGCGCGCGACTTCATGGCCCAGGTGATGCCGGGCAGCCTGCGCAAGCTCAAGCTGTACCAGGACACCACGCCGCTGTTCTCGCGCTACCAGATCGAGAGCCAGATCGACGCCGCCTACGGCCGCACGGTGCGCCTGCCCTCCGGCGGCTCCGTGGTGATCGACCGCACCGAGGCGCTGACCGCGATCGACATCAACTCGGCGCGCGCCACCAAGGGCGCCGACATCGAGGAGACCGCGTTCAACACCAACTGCGAGGCGGCGGTCGAGATCGGCCGCCAGCTGCGCATTCGCGACCTCGGCGGCCTGATCGTCATCGACTTCATCGACATGGAGAACACACGTCACCAGCGTGAGGTCGAGGAGACCCTGCGCCGGGCGCTGCAGGCGGATCGGGCGCGCGTCCAGGTCGGGCGCATCTCGCGTTTCGGCCTGATGGAAATGTCGCGCCAGCGCCTGCGTCCTTCGCTGGGCGAGGCCACCCAGATCGTCTGCCCGCGTTGCGACGGGCACGGCAGCATCCGCAGCATCGAGTCGCTGTCGCTGTCGGTGTTGCGGCTGGTGGAGGAACACGCCATGAAGGACTCCACCGGCCAGGTGCTGGTGCAGGTGCCGACCAGCGTGGCCAACTTCCTGCTCAACGAAAAACGCGCCGGCGTGGTCGAGATCGAGATGCGCCACGGCGTGCACGTGGTGATCGTCGCCGACAAGAACCTGCAGACGCCGCACCTCGAGATCCAGCGCCTGCGCGAAGCGGAACTGGGCGATTACACCAAGCCCAGCTACCAGCGGATGACCGAGGTGGTCACGCCGCCGCCGCGCAGGATGGGCGCGGAGCTCGGCAGCGGTGACGAAGCGGCTGTCACCGGCATCCGGCCCAGCACGCCGGCGCCGAGCCGGCACGAGGACGAGGAGCCGGTCGCTCCCCTCCCGCGTGCGGCAGCAGCGAGCGGCACCGGTGCCGGTGCCGGTGCCGGTGCGGCGGCTGGCGGCGGCATCATCTCGCGGCTGGTGGGCTGGTTCCGCAGCGAACCGGAGCCGGCCGCCAAGCCTGCGCCCGAGAAGAAGCCGGCACCGCGGAAGAGCAGCAGCCGCAGCAGCAGCGAACGGCCGACCGGCGCGTCGCGCTCCGCTCGTGGCGGCCAGGGCAGCAGCACGCGCTCGCGCAGCAGCACCCGCAGTCGCAGCGAAGGCGGCAACGGCAAGGGCCGCTCGGCCGCCGCTCGCGGCGACACGTCGTCACGGGGCGAAGCGGCCGCCAAGCCGGAGACCGCCGCGGAGACCGGCAACGGGCGCAGCGCAACCACCCGGACGCCTGCGCGCCAGCGCCCGGCCAAACCGGCAGCATCCGGCGAGAACCGCCGGGCGGACAAGGCCAACGAAGAGGCACCAACAGCCAACGCAGCCAGTGCGGCCGCGGCACCCGAGAACGGCCCCGGCGACTCTGGCAACGCTGCTGACGGCAACACCACCGGCACGCGGTCACGCCGACGTGGCCGGCGCGGTGGTCGCCGCCGCCGCCGTGGCGAGGATGGCGCCCCAACGGAAACCGGCAACGCCGCCTCCGGCGCAACCGGCGCCGCGGCCGGTGCGCAACAGGCCGATGCGGCGGCGAAGTCCCCCGCGCCGGCCGCGGCCGAAGGTGCACCACGCGGCGGCGACAGCGCCAACCGCGGTGGCGGCAGTGAGCGCAGCAGCAGGGGTGGCCGCGACACCGCCGAAGGAGCGCCCGCGCCGCTCTCACCGCCGCCCGGCGTGACCAGCAGCCAACAGGCGTCGGCACCGTCGAAGCCCGCTTCGCCGGCCGCCGTCCCCTCCAGCCCGCCGGCCACGACGGCAGCGCCGGCGTCATCCCGGCCGGCCGGCGAGTCGAGCGCGTCCGCGCCGCGGCCGTCGTCCAGCGCAAGCGCGGCGCCGCCCGCGCCGCCGGCAACGCGTCCCGCCGATGCAACGCCACCGGCCCCAGCCGCGGCTGCGCCGGCCGCCGGACCTGCCTCGGCGCCTGGCAACCAATCGGGGTCGCCCCGGCCGCCCGCGGCCCCGGCGGCCCCGGCGGTTCCTGGCGAGACTGCAGCACCGCCGAAACCGCCGATACCGCCGGCTGCCCCGGCGCAGGTCGCGCCGGCCGCGCCCGCAGCGGCTCCAGCGCCGCCGAGCGCACCGCCGAAGCAGGCGGCGCCAACCGACGGCGCGCCGGCAAAACCCACGGCGCGACCACCAGCCACGCCCGCAAGCGACCGACCCGCCGGCGGCGGGCCGCAGCCGCGTCCGAGCGCGCCGCCCTCCGCGACGCCAGCACCCGCGCGCGCCCCGGCGCCAGCGGCCGGGCCGGGGGCTCCGCAGCAGGGCAGCCTGCTGGGCGGTGCCGGGCGCGGCAACGCCGACCAGCGTCCCCCGGACGACAGCGGCTCGCGTTGACCGCCCAGCCGTTGATTGAAAGGCGCCGCCGCAACGGCGGCGCTCAGCTTGCTGCGTTGCTCATGTCGTGCACAGGCGCCCGGCCATCCAGGCCGTGGGCGCTCACAAGGTGCGCCAGCGCGATGCTGTTGTCGATCTCCAGCTTTTCGAACAGCCGCTGCTTGTAGGTCGACACAGTCTTCGGGCTGAGGTGGAGCCGCGTGGCGATCTCCTTGACCATTGCGCCACGCACCAGCATCAGCGCCACCTCCAGTTCGCGCGACGAGACCGCGTCGAATGGCGATTGCGCCTGGTCGACGCTGGCCAGCGCCAGTTGGTGGGCCACCGCCGGCGCCAGGTAGCGCCGTCCGCGCGCCACCGCCCGCACCGCACCAACCAGTTCCTCCGATGCGCAGCCCTTGGTCAGGTAGCCCAGTGCGCCGGCCTCCAGCAAGCGCCGCGGCAGCCGCGCGTTGTCGATCGCGGTCAGCACCACCACCCGGGTCCCGCTGTGGGCACGCCGCAGCCGCTCGGTCAGCTCAAGCCCGCTGCTGCCCGGCAGGTGGACGTCCACCAGTGCCACCTGCGGCGCCAGCTGGCGGATCATGTGCAGGCCCTGCTCCGCGTCGCCGGCCTCACCGACCACGCGAATGTCGTCCTCCGCTTCCAAAATCAAGCGAAAGCCTGTGCGCACCAGCTCGTGGTCGTCCACCATTACCACGTCAATCATCGTGCCCGCCCGGTTGTGTTGAAAACGCGAACTTACGTTGCCACGCGCGTTTGTGCAACCTCTGCCCGTTTGCTCTCCTCTCAGCCAGTGGATAAGCGGTGAATGATGCGTCGTGTAATCAACCGCTTGGCGCGGCAACTTCACGCGCAACGCTCCAACCTGCCCTGCCGCCGCCACGGCCGCTTCCGGCTCCTGCGCAACGTCGTTGGTGCCCGGGGCGGGACTCGAACCCGCATGATCATCGATCTGAGGATTTTAAGTCCTCTGCGTCTGCCATTCCGCCACCCGGGCGCTCGGCCCGCGGCGGATCAACGCAGCGATTGCGTCAGCTTGCCGCCCGGACGTACCGTGTAACGATGCCCGCGCCAGTATACCGTTCGGGTCAGCATGCTGGTGCACCAAACCGCCAAGCTGAAGGCATCGCGCAGCGGCATCAGCAACGGCCAACTGCGCGCGAAACCCTGCCATTCGCGCTCCGGGAACAGGTGTTGCAGGGCCAGCGGCAGGCTTGCGCGGGCCAGCACGGCCGCCGCGCACAGCGTGACCGCGGGCGCGGTGAGCCCGGCGAGCAGCAGGCCCGCCAGCATCAACGGCAGGCCCAGCGACAAGGGCACCAGCGTATGGCCGAGCGGCCGCAGGCTGCGGAAGGTGCGCATCCAGCGCAACTCGTGACGCCACAGCGCCACGGCGTCGTCCTCGGCCACCGCGGTCTCGACCACGCAGGGCGACAGCACACAGCGCAGGCCTCGCTCGGCCACGCGCTGCCCCAGCACGTAGTCGTCCGCCAGGTAGCCGGCCACGGCGCCGAAGCCGCCGATGGCATCAAGCGTCTCCCGGCGCATCGCCATGGTCGCGCCAAAAGCCGGTGCCGACTGCCCCAGCCGCCATTCCAGCAGCGCCGAGGGGATGAACCAGCCGTTGATGAAGTCCGCCCCTAACCGCGACCAAAGGCCACGCTGCGGCGCTGCGCGATACAGGCAAGTGACCAGGCCAACCCGCGCGTCGCCCAGCGGCGCACTGACCGTGCGCGCGTAATCCGGCGAGACGCGCACGTCGCTGTCGGAAAGGATCAAGCGCGGATACCGCGCCGCCGAGAGCATGTTGCGCAGGTTGGCCACCTTGGGGTTGCCGCCACCCTGCCCGCCGGCCACCACCACGGCGATGTCGAGGGCCGGGAATTCCCGCCGCAGGCGCGCAACGACGCGCAGCGCCGGATCGTGGGGATCGTTGACGCCGAACACCAGCTGCACGGCCGGGTGATCCTGCACGCAAAAGCTGCGCAGCCGCTCATGCAGCCCCGGCTCGGCGCCGCACAGCGGCTTCAGCAGGCTGACCGGCTCGGTGCCGTCGCGCCAGCCCGGTGCACGGCGGCGCCAGGCGAAGGCCACGCAGCAGGCCACCAGCGAATAGCCGAGGGTTGCAATGAGCAGCACATAGCCGAGGACGACGAGGACCATGCCGGGCTCCGCAGCGGACGGGTCGCGCGGCAGACGTACGCACCGCAGTGCCCATCGTCGGCGCCCGCCGATGAATGCAGGCCAAAGATCAGCCTTGCCGCGGGAGCAGAGAGCAGGGAAAGGTCGGGATGTTCCGCCGCGGCTGCCGCTTGTCGATCACCGCGGCCGGCAGCAGCGTGGGCCGCCTGAAGCCAGCCGCCATCGCGTCTGCGCTTCGATGGAGGCCAGGGTCGGAATCGAACCGGCGTACACGGCTTTGCAGGCCGCTGCATAACCACTCTGCCACCTGGCCAGGCGGACTTTGCGCTGCCGCTCGATCGCAGCGAGGCGCTGCGGGATCAATCGCGATCCCGAAAATGACAAAACCCCGGCGGACCGAGGTTTTGCGCAATCCTGGAGCGGGAAACGAGGCTCGAACTCGCGACCTCAACCTTGGCAAGGTTGCGCTCTACCAACTGAGCTATTCCCGCGGGAGCCGGCTATCTTACCTTGGGCTTTGCGGCTGTCAAGGGGGATTGGCCGGGATTCGGGATCGGCGATTGGGGATTCGGCAAATGCGGGGTTGTTGTTGGCGTGGCGCACGTCGAGTTGCGCGTGTCGGGGATCGCTTCGCCCACCGCAACGTGCGGCGCCCGCGGGGATCAAGGGCGCCAATGCGTGCCGGATGTGTTTGCCGCCCACGACTCAGCACTCGCCGCGCACGGCCTGCAGCACCGCGACGACGGTCTCGTCGATGCTGCCGTTGGCGTCGATGGTCAGGGCGGGCTCGTCCTCGGCCGGTTCCTGCAGTGTGGCGAGCTGGCTGTCGAGCAGCGTGGCCGGCATGTAGTGGCCGCGCCGCTGCGCGAGCCGCCGCTCCAGCTCGGCGCGCTCGACGCACAGGTAGACGAAGCGCAGCGACGGCCGCCCGCCACAGAGCAGTTCGCGGTAGCTGCGCTTGAGGGCCGAGCAGGCGACGACGCCGTGTTCGCCGGCCGCCAGTTGGTCGTCGAGCCAGGCGGCCACCGAATGCAGCCACGGCCAGCGGTCCGAATCCTCCAGCGGGATGCCTGCCGCCATTTTCGCAACGTTGGCCGGCGAGTGCAGCTCGTCGCCCTCCATGAAAGGCCAGTCCAGCGTGCCCGCAAGGCGGCGGCCAACGCTGGTCTTGCCGCAGCCGGAGACACCCATGATGACCAGCAGGCGAGGCGGCGCCGGGTCACTCATCGGGTTGCCGTGCCGTGCCGGGCGTGCCGGCCTCCGCAGGCGCGGCAGGCTCGGCGGCCACCGGCGGGGTGGTGTCGGGCGTGGTCGCGGCGGCCCCCGCCGTTGGCAGGCTGTCGTTGTCGCGCAGCGCGGGCCAGGCGGCGCGCAAGTAGGCAATGCCCGACCAGATGGTGAGCAGCGCGGCAATCACCAGCAATGACTCGCCCACGTGGTAGAAACGCAGCGTCTCGCCGTCGTGCTCGACCAGCAGCACGATCAGCGCCACGATCTGCATCACCGTCTTCAGCTTGCCCGCCAAGGCGACGGACACGCGCGAGCGCTGGCCGATCTGCGCCATCCATTCTCGCAGCGCCGACACCGCGATCTCGCGGCCGACGATGACCGCCGCGGTGATTGCCAGCAGTGCCGTCGGGTGGTTCTGCACCAGCAGGAACAGCGTCACCGCGACCATCAGCTTGTCGGCCACCGGGTCGAGGAAGGCGCCGAAGGCAGAGGTCTGGCTGAAGCGCCGCGCCAGGTAGCCGTCCAGCCAGTCGGTGACGCTGGCCAGCGCGAACACCAGCGCGGCCGCGTAGTTGTGGCCGTGGAACGGTGCATAGAAGACGATGACCATGACCGGCAGCAACGCCACGCGGAACAGGGTCAGCCACGTCGGCAAGGTGATGCGCATCGGGGTGTCGTCCTGGACAGGTCCGGGATGGAGTCTAACCGGAGCCGTTCGGATGGAACGAGGCTTCAGTGGAATGCGGCATAAATTCGCTCGGCGAGTTCGCGGTGGATGCCCTTCACCCGCATCAGCTCGGCGACGCCGGCGGAGGCGACGCCATTGAGGCCGCCGAAGGCGCGCAGCAAGGCGCCACGCCGGTGCGCGCCGATCCCCGGCACGTCCTCCAGCACGCTGCGTTCGCGGGCCTTGGCGCGGCGCCGGCGATGACCCCCGATGGCGAAGCGGTGGGCTTCGTCGCGCACCGCGTCGACAAGGTGCAGCGCTGGCGAAGCCGAGCCGGGCGTGAGCGTGCGTCCGTCGGCCAGCACCAGCATCTCCGCGCCGGCCCGCCGCGACGGCCCCTTGGCCACGCCGACAATCAGGATATCCAGACCCAGCTCGGCCAGCACCTCGCGCGCCTGGCGCACCTGGCCCTTGCCACCGTCGATCAGCAGCAGGTTCGGGCGCTCGCCCTCGCCCGCCGCCACGCGCTTGAAACGGCGGCTCAGCACCTGGCGCATCGCCGCGTAATCGTCGCCCGGGGCCACGCCCTCGATGTTGAAACGCCGGTAGTGCGACTTCTGTGGTCCGTCCGGGCCGAACACCACGCAGGACGCGACCGTGGCCTCGCCACGCGTGTGGCTGATGTCGTAGCACTCGATGCGCTCCGGCCGTTGCGCCAGATCCAGCAGCTGGCGCAGGCTTTCGAAGCGCTGGTCCAGCGTCTGCCGACCGGCCAGCCGCGAGGTCAGCGCCGCCTCCGCATTGCGCTGCGCCAGTGCCAGGAACCGCGCGCGCTCGCCGCGCACGCGCGGCTTCACCGCCACCGCGTGGCCCCACTTGTCGCTGAGCGCGCTCGACAGCAGGCGCGCGTCGGCCTCGGGCAGCGGACAGACCAGCTCGGCCGGCGCCGCGTGGTCGAGATAGTGCTGCGTGACGAACTGGCGCAGCACGTCGCCGGCATCGCTGGCCAGCGGCACCTGCGGGAAGAAGTCGCGCGAACCGAGCGCCAGGCCGTTGCGGAAGAACAGCACGCTGACGCAGGCGGCGTTGGCGTGCATGGCGCAGGCCAGCACATCCATGTCGGCGCTGGCGCCGCGCACATGGTGTTCGGCCTGCAGCGAGCGCAGCATCGCGACCTGGTCGCGCAGGCGCGCCGCACGCTCGAAGTCCAGCGCCTCGCTGGCGCGGTCCATGGCCACGCCCAGTTCGTCGATCACGGCGCTGCTGCGGCCCTCGAGGAACATCACCGCGTGGCGCACGTCGCGCCGGTAATCCTCGTCGCCGACCAACTGCACGCAGGGCGCCGAGCAGCGGCCAATCTGGAACTGCAGGCAGGGCCGCGTGCGGTGCTTGAAATAGCTGTCCTCGCATTGGCGCACGCGAAACAGCTTCTGCATGAGGTCAAGGCTGCGGCGCACGGCGTAGCCGCTGGGATACGGCCCGAAGTAGCGGCCGGGCTTGTCCTGCGCGCCGCGATGCAGGGTCAGGCGCGGGTACTCGTCGTCGGACAGGTAGATGTAGGGGTAGCTTTTGTCGTCGCGCAACAGGATGTTGTAGCGCGGCTTCAGGCCCTTGATCAGCTGCCACTCCAGCAGCAGCGCCTCGCCCTCGGTGCGCGTCAGCGTGACTTCGGCGCGCGCGACCTGGGCGACCATGGCGGCGATGCGCGCGTCGCTGGCAGGGCGCAGGAAATAGCTGCCCACGCGCTTCTTGAGGTTCGACGCCTTGCCGACGTACAGCAGCGTGTCTTGCGCGTCGTAGTAGCGGTAGACGCCGGGCGAGGTACTGAGCGTGCGGACGAAGGCCTTGCCGTCGAACCTGGCGGCGGGGGCTGCGGCGGTTTCCATCCAGCCATTGTATGTGGCCGGTCAAGCCTTTTCCGTGGCGCCGGCGGCGGGGTCCGATGCAGCTCAGCCGCCGCGTCCGGCCAGGCGCTGCGGCAGGGCAAGGATCGCCGGGCGCAGCAACGCCAGTACCTCGTCAAAGCCCGGTTCGTCGCCGAACCACGGATCCGGCACCTCGGCGGGCGGCGCGGTACCCGCGGCTTCCAGCAGCAGCGCGCAGCGCGCGCGGGCGGCAGGCGGCGCCATCGCCCGCAGGGCGGCGAGGTTGGCGCGGTCCATCGCCAGCAGCCAGTCGTGGCGCTGGAAGTCGTCCGCGCAGACCTGGCGGCCGCGATGCTCCGCCAGCGGATAGCCGGCTGCACCGGCACAGCGGATGGCGCGGGTGTCGGCGCAGTGGCCGATGTGCCAGTCGCCGGTGCCGGCCGAGGCGACGGTCCAGTCCAGGCCAAGGCGCTGGAATTCCCGCCGCGCAATGCCTTCCGCCATCGGCGATCGGCAGATGTTGCCCAGGCAAACGAACAGCAGCGACAAGCTCACGCGCCGGCGCCGACCAGCACCTGTTCGGCGCGAGCCAGGTCCTCCGGCGTGTCGATGCCGGGCGGGAACGGCTCCGGCGCCAGCCGCACGGCGATGGGCCAGCCGTGCTCCAGCGCGCGCAGCTGCTCCAGCGATTCGGCCTGCTCCAGCGGCGTGCGCGGCAGCGCGGCGAAGCGGCGCAGGAACCCCGCGCGGTAGGCGTACAGGCCGATGTGCCGCAGCAGCGGTACCTGCGCCGGCAGCTCGCGGCGCGAGTGGGCCAGCGCATCGCGCGCCCACGGCAGCGGTGCGCGGCTGAAGTACAGCGCGCGGCCGCGCTGGTCGCGCACCAGCTTGACGCAGTTGGGATCGAACAGTTCCTCGACGTGGCGCAGCGGGGTCGCCAGCGTGGCCATCGGTGCCTCGTCCTCGCGCAGCGCATCGACCACCGCGGCAATGCCGGACAGCGGCGCGAAGGGCTCGTCGCCCTGCAGGTTGACCACGATCGCGTCGTCCGCCCAGCCGCACTGGCGCGACGCCTCGGCCAGCCGGTCGCTGCCACTGGCGAGCGCCGCGTCGGTCATGCACACCTGCACCGGCAGGTCGGACAGCACCGCGGCGACCCGCGTGTCGTCGGTCGCAACCACCACGCTGCCAGCGCCGCTGTCCAGGCCGCGGCGCACGACGTGGCGCACCAGCGGCTCGCCAGCCAGCAGCTGCAGCGGCTTGCCGGGCAGGCGGGTGGACCCGTGCCGCGCCGGGATGGCGACGATGAAACCAGGTGATTGGTGCATGGGAGCAGCGCCAGCGGGCGGGTGAGCGGCTACCAGTACCCGTGCGCAGAGGCGCCGTCAAGCGCAGGATGTCCGGCAGGTGAATGAACGGCAGTTAACGGAAAGCTAAGAAAGGCAACGAAATAATCACGCAACGCATTGATTTGAAACAAACATAAACTGATTACTGGCGCGCACTTTAATCCCAGGTGAATCGGCAATATGGGCGTCATTCAGCCGGCACGGAAAGCCGCCCCTTCCACGCCAAAGACCAAACGCCGATGATCCCCCAATTTTACCGTTCGTGCCGCGCACTTTCCCGCAGCGGCGTCACGCGTGTGTTCGCCGCCGGCCTGCTGATGCTGGGCATGGGCCTGGCCTCGCACGCCAACGCGCAGATCGTCAGCAGCCATCCGCGCCTGATCCTCGACCAAAGCACCCTGAAGGACTTGCAAGCCCGCGCGCGGGCCGGTGATCCCGACTGGCTGCGCCTGAAAGCCACCTGCGACAGCTACATCGGCGGCGTGGTCAACTACCCCGACCAGCCTACCTACCCCAACCCGCCGACGCTCGGCAGCGAGTACGCCGGCCACGGGTACCGGATCGCGGTGATGAACGAGGGCCTGTGCTATCAGGTGATGAAGGGCATCGACCCGGCCAAGGCGGCGCCCTACGGCGACAAGGTCGCGGAGATCCTCAACGCGATGTCCATGCCCAGCGGTTCGCACTACGTCGCGCCCTGCACCGACGCCGGTTATCCGATCCGCACCTACGGTGTGGCGCTCGGCATCGGCTTCGACTGGGCCTACGACCGCCTCAGCGCACAGCTGAAGACGCAGGTCTACACCGCGGGCAACAAATGGATCGACTCGTTCGAGAACGCCAGCTGCTCTGCGTTCGAATACGTGCACCCGCAGAGCAACTACTACGCTGGCTACTTCCACGCGCTGTCGGCGGTGGCCCTGGGCACCTGGGGCGACAACCCGCAGGCACCGGCGCTGTGGACCGACTGGCTGACGACGCAGTTCGGCCAGCGCGTGCAGCCGTACTATGCCAACTGGCTGTCCGGCGGTGGCTGGCCCGAGGGCTTCGGCAACTATGCGCCGAATGCCATCCTCGACATGAGCCTGCCGCTGCGCGAGGCGCAGACTGCGGCCGGCCTCGACCTGGTCGACAAGGCCGGTGCGCTCTACAGCTTCCCGACCGACAGCGGCGGCTACGTCATGCACTTCACCTGGCCGTCGCGCGACTACTTCGACGACCGCGACACCAACCGCGCCAACGGCAACGCCGAGACGCCGCCGGGCACCAACAACACCGGCATGTTCGTGCACATCCTCGGCGCGCTGCGCTACTGGGATGATCCGCGTGCGGGCGTGTTCCAGACCTACCTCAACGACGTCGACAAGGCCACCGGCGGCTACGGCGACGACCAGCCGTGGGCGCGCTTCCTGTTCGCCGAGCCGGTCGCCAACGCGCCGTCGCTGGACGTGCTGCCGCGTTCCTACGTGGCCGACGGCCTGGGCATGGTTGCCGCGCGCTCGGACTGGAGCACCAGCGCCAGCTGGATGTCCTTCCGCGCCGGCACCTACGTCAACAACCCCGGCCAGGGCGAGCAGTACTTCGACGCCGGCAGCCTGGCGCTGGTGCGCGGCGGCACGCCGCTGCTGCTGAACGCCACCGGCTGGATGGTGCACGAGCCGGGCGGCACCGCCGCCGAGGACGCGATCTACACCGACAACCGCGGCAGCTTCAATCCGGGCAACGTGTATTCCGGCAACCGCCAGATCTACAACGTCTTCTACGTTCGCAACATGAGCGGCGGCACGCTGGCCGAGCCGTTCGGCCAGAACGGCCGCACCGGTGAGGACGGCGCGCGCACCGCCGTCTCGAAGTTCGAGGACGGCGGCGACTACGTCTACACCCAAGGCAGCCACCTCGAGGACATGTACCGCAGCTTCAACGCGGGTCCGGCCGTGCAGTCGTGGTCGCGCGAGATCGTGTATGTGCGGCCCAACCGCTTCGTCGTCTACGACCGCACCCGCGAGGGCGCCTCGTCCTACGACCAGTACCTGGCATGGCACTTCCCGGCCAACCCGACCACGGCCACGGCTGCGGCCGGCGAGAACCGGCTTGACGTGACCTTCGACGGCAAGTTCGCCGGCGCGGCCACCTTCGTCTATCCGGCCAACAACACCGTCACCACCAAGCCCATGTACCCGACCAGCTCGCCGACCCGCGCCTGGCAGGTGCAGGTGCGGCCGGCGGACAAGAACGTCGAGCAGCGCTGGCTAAGCGTCTTCGACCTGGCGGCCAGCAGCAGCCAGGTGGGCGAGGCCCTGCCGGTGGATGTCTCGGCCGGCAATGTCATCGGTACCCAGGTGGCCGGCAGCGGCGGCGGCTCGGTGGTGCTGTTCAACAAGGGTGCGCCCGGCACGACGCTGTCGGGGCCGATCGCCTACAGCATCGAGGCGGCGCAGGCGAAGCACATCATCGTCGGCCTGGCTCCGGGCAGCACCTACAGCGTCAGCACCCACGCCTCGGGCGGCCGCCAGTACGTCAGCCTGAGCGCCGGCGGCAGCCTGACGGCCAGCAAGGAGGGCGTGCTGTCCTTCACGCTGGACAGTGCCGGCACCGCCACCGCAAGCAACGACGTCATCATGCAGGCCGGCTTCGACGGCTGATCGAGACAGGGAGCATCGGCCGCCGATGGCGCATGCACGGTCGGCGGCCTTTTTTTTGGCCGAGGAACGCCCATGCCTTGCGGCGCGGGCTTCAACCTGCCGTCCGCGCCCGACAGCAGGCGGTTGCCATAGCCACATGGGCGAGCGGACTCGCGGCGCAGCGTGCTGCCGAGGAGCTCGCCTGCAGGCGGGCTCCTGCGGCGGCGGCGCGATGCCCTTGGGACTCCTAGCGCTCCTCGCCCGAGGCGCTGCCGATGATGGTCCGCACCGGCACCTCGTGGTCCCGCAGTACGTCGTGGTGCGTACCGGCGTGCGCGAGTCGGTCGGCATGGCTCGCCGAGAACGGCCAGGTCGGGCCGTGCCGGGCGCGGTGCTTTTTGGCTTCGATCGCGGCGAGAAAGTCCGCCGCCGCCTGCTCGCGGTCCATGTCGCGCTTGTCCTCGGCCGCCAGCCGCTCTTCCTCGATCTGGCGGCGGCTCTTCGCCGGCACCGTCAGGTTGATGATGCGGCGCAACCTGGACTTGGTCGTGTTCTCCCTCGGCTCGCTCACCGTCGACCGCCGTGCCGCCCTGGCCGGCGCCTTGCCAGCCTTCGATGCGACGGTGCCCCGCTTGACCGCCGGGGGCTTGGCGCCGCTTGGGCTGCCACTGCGCCGGCCGGCAGCCTTGACGGCGGGCTTGGCGGCCGCAGGCCTGGCAGCCGGAGCCTTGGGGGCCTTGGCCGCCGGTTTGGCCGGCTTCCTTGTCGCGCCGGCAGCCGACGGCGTACTACCCTTCTTCGCCGACTTGGCGGCAGCCCTGTGCTTCGGAGTCGCAGCCGTGGCCGCGGATTTTGCCTTGGCGCCTGCGCGTGCGGGTTTTGTCTTTGCGCCCGCCACTTTCGCCGCGGGCTTCTTCCCGGGCGCAGCCGCCCGCCTCACGGGGGACTTGGCGTTGGTCGTCGCCTTGGCCTTGGCCGACGTGCGGGCCACGGCGGCGGTGCTCTTGCGCGCGCTGCTGGCCCCGCGCTTGCGCGTCGTGGTGGTGCCGGGCGCCGGGCGCCTGGCGGCCTTGGCCACCGTCCGGCCTGCAGGCTTCCCGGTCACGGGTTTGCGCGCGGGCCGCTTGCCTGCAGCGGCCTTGCGCGCAGGGCCCGCCGAGGCGCGCGCGGGCGCGGCCGGCTTGCTCTTGGCGCGGCTGGTCGCCTTGGGTGCGGCCTTGGCCGTGGACGCCTTGGCGGCACCCTTGCCCAGTGGCGCCGAACGCCTGCCAGTCGGCTTCCTGGCCGCGGCTGGCCGCCGCGGCGTGGGCTCGGTGCTGGCTGCCCGCCGGGTCGCCACCGGTTTCTGCGCCGCCTTGCGGCCCATCAGTTTTTTCGGCGCGCGAGCCGCGCTGCCAGAGGTCTTCCTGGTGCCCGCCTTGGCTTGGGGCCGGGCCTTCGCCGCGGCACGCGCCCTCGGCGCCGGCCGCGCCGTTGTTTCCGTCAGTGGCTTGCGCCGCGCCGGGGCGACGGATTTGGCTTTGGCCGGGCGAGCCGGCGCGGCCTTGCGCACCGAAGCTTTCTTTGCGGCCGCGCCTGCCTTGCTGCCGGCCTTGCGGGTCCTGCCGCCTGTCTTGGCAACCACGGCATCGTCCTCTGCATGAACCAGACGCTATCAGGCCACGTCCGCGCGCGCGGCGCAACACCCGCCGCGCGCGGGCCGGGCACGGGCGGCAGCAACGAGGAAGCCGCAGCCACCGCCGTTTCTGCCACCCAAGCTCCGCCCGTCAGGCCACCTGGCCGCTGTTGCGCTCGTCCTCGCTGGCCTCGCGCACGTCCGTCACCGCAACATCGAAGTGCAGTGTCTTTCCGGCCAGCGGATGGTTGCCGTCGATGGTGACCTTGTCATCGTCGACCTTGGTCACGACGACGTTGCTGGTGCCCTGCGCGCCACTGGCCTGGAAGTGCATCCCGGGCTCGATCGTGTCGATCCCGCGGAAGGCGCTGCGGGGCATGGTTTGCACCAGTTCGGCGTGGTGCGGGCCATAGCCACGCTCCGGCGCCACGTCAACCTCGAAATGATCGCCGGCAGCCTTGCCCGCCAGTTCCTGCTCCAGCCCCGGCACGATCTGCCCGCCACCGTGCAGGTAGGACAGCGGCCCGCGGCCCTCGGAGGTGTCGATGACTTCGCCACTTTCATCGGTGAGTGTGTAGTCGAATGACGCAACGCGCCCGTCGGTAATCTGCATGCATGGCCTCGCTCAAGGGTGGAACGACGACGCCAAGGGCGCCGAATGAACAGCCCACGATAAGGGAGCCGGCGGCGCGACGCAAACCGGACACGCGGCCGGTTCAGAAATGCGGATGTACCAGCCGCTCCAGAAACACCGCCAGCACCCGCGGCTCCATGACCAGCGTGAACACGACGCCGTAGGCCGCACCCCAGAGATGTGCACTGTGGTTGACGCGGTCGGTGCCGCGCCGGTCCATGTACAGCGACCAGGCGACGTAGGCGATCGCGAAAATGATGGCCGGCACCGGGATCACGAACACCAGGATCAGCGCCCACGGCTGCAGCAGGATGAAGGCAAACAGCACCGCCGAGACGGCGCCGGAGGCGCCGAGGCTGGCGTAATTGGAGTCGTGGCGGTGCGCCAGCCACGCCGGGATGATCGATACCAACAGACCGCCGGCATAGAACAGGACGAACCCGAGTGGGCCCAGGTAATGCGTGTAGAAGCGCTCCATTGCCGCACCGAAGAAGTACAGCGTGAACATGTTGAACAACAAGTGGCTGAAGTCGGCGTGGACCAGCCCGTAGGTGATCAAGCGGTAGTACTGCTTGCGCCGGCTCAAGGCCGGCGGCCACAGGATCAGGGCGTCGATCAGCTTGCGGTCGTTGAAGGCAAACAGCGAGACGACGCTGGTCGCGGCGATGATCATCAGGGTCGTCAGGGCCAACGGCGGCTCCTCGCGGCGGTGTCTGGCCGCCATGATGGCATGAAGCGCCGCCCGCCTCCGCCGGCATCCACGGGCGGCCGCCATGCCTTTGTGCACACGCGCCCGCGCCCGTGAGCCGGTAGGCTCGGGCCTTTCAGCACGCCACGGAACGCCAGATGCGCATCGTCCTGCACTCACTCGGCCTGTCGCTGCTTCTGCTGGCGGGCATGGCCGCCCCCGCCTGGGGCGCCGACCATGGCACGCACCCGACGTCTGCCGGCAAGGACAAAACCGGCCACGGCGGCGACTTCCACCTGCCGCCCTTCCCGGACAAGCCGGTCCACGCCAGCCAGACGACGCATGTCGACGGCAAGCTCCTGCACTACACCGTCACCGTGGGCTGGCTGCCGGTACGCGACGACAAGGGCACGATGACCGGCCAGGTGATGTACACGGCCTACACCGTCGCCGGCAAGCACCGCCCGGTGACGTTCGCCCTCAATGGCGGACCCGGCGCCTCGTCCGTCTTTTTGAACCTCGGCGCCATCGGGCCCAAGAAGGTCGATTTCGGCGTCGAAGGCGACGCGCCGTCCGATCCCGCCACGCTGCACGACAACCCCGGCACCTGGCTGGACTTCACCGACCTGGTCTTCATCGACCCGATCGGCACTGGCTTCAGCCGCGCCCTGGTCGACGACAAGAAGGCGACCAAGCTGTTCTACAGCACGGACAACGACATCAAGTACCTGTCGCGCATCATGTACGACTGGCTGGTCGACAACGGCCGCATGACCGCGCGCAAGTACCTGGTTGGCGAAAGCTACGGCGGCTTCCGCGGACCGCGCATTACCGACTACCTGCAGACGCAGCTCGGCGTGGCGATGAATGGCGTGGTGCTGCTGTCGCCCTACCTCGACCCGGCGGCCTATTCCGACCGCTACGTGTCGCCGCTGCCGTGGATGTTGACACTGCCGTCGATCGCCGCCGCGCGCCTCGAGCGCGAGGGCAAGCTGACGCCGTCGGCGATGGCGTCGATCATCGCCTACACCCGCGGCACCTACGCCGAAACCCTGATGAAGGGTCGCTCCGACCCGGCCGCCACCGACGCGATGATCAAGAAGGTGACCGAACTCACCGGGCTGGACCCGCTGTTCGTCAAGCGCTCGGGAGGCCGCATCGACACCCAGGCCTACCTGCGCGAGGTCTACCGCGCCGAGGGCAAGCTCGGCAGCCGCTACGACTCCAACGTCACCGCCTGGGACCCGTTCCCCTACGCACCGCACCAGCGCACCGGCGACCCGATCCTCAACGGCATCATCGCGCCGACCACCACGGCCATGGTGCACTTCATCACCCAGACCGTGGGCTGGAAATTCGTCGGCCGCTACAACGCGCTCAGTTACGAGGTGAACCGGCTGTGGCACAACGACCACGACGCGGACCAGGGCTCGGTGAAGCAATTGCGCGAGTCGGTCGCCAACGACCCGAACCTGCGCGTGCTGATCGCACACGGCTGGGACGACCTCTCCTGCCCGTTCATGGCCTCGGTGCTGATCGTCGACCAGATGCCGGCGATGGGCGAACCCGACCGCGTGCAAGTCAAGGAATATCCCGGCGGCCACATGTTCTACGCCCGCGCCGCCAGCCAGGCCGCGCTACGCCACGACGTCATGCGGGACGTGTATCGGCTGTGAGCCGTGAGCGGTAAGCGGTGAGCGGTGAGCGTCAGCTGTCAGCGGTTGAGCCGACCAGCGCGTCATTCCGGGCTGCCGAAGGCAGAACCCGGAATCTTCTTCCAGCCGTCGCAATCGTTGAAGAAGATCCCGGTTTCCGCGCTCCGCGCGGCCCAGGCACGACCGCCGGTCATGCCTGGCCGCCCCTCGCAACCAGGAATCGTCGAATAGCCGGTTGTGAGCCGTTTGCCAGGCTCAAAGAGCGTCGGCAGCTTTGCAGCTGCCGACCCCTTTCCTATTTTTTGGAACGCGGCCATGGGTCGTTGGTTCTGACAAATGCGAACAGGTCTTTATCATGATGTCCCTCGGCACCCTTCAACAGCGTGATAAATTCCATCAGCGCCCGGAAGTCGTTGGTCCCTGAAAGTTTGCCGAGGCGGCCTCTATTCTCAGGAATGGATCCGATCAGGTAATAATCAAGCATCGCCGCACTGGCACGGGACGGAAGCCCGTCGGCTCGACCATCGCCAAGGAGCCCTGCCCAGGCAAGCCCCACCACCCTCGATCTCGCTGCGGCGATTTTGGCCATGTGCGGGTTGTCCGGATGCTGCATGGGCGCCTTGAAGGCTTCAGCCCGCGCATAAAAATAACCGCCGAATGGTGATCCGCTGGCGACAACCTCAGGCTGCAGCAACGCGAGCTCTAAGGATGCCGGACCGGACACGAAAGCCTCTCGATTGCCTGTCGTCCTGTGCATCCAGCGCTCGGCCAGAAACGCGGCCGCCTTGGCATCGCCGGCATCCGCGCGGGCTTTCAGTTGCTCGTCGCTAAGAAACTTCGCGGCCAACACGTCTTCCGGCATGGGGAAACCACGACGTTTCAGCCAGGCCAGTTGTTCCGGCGTGCTGAACTTCATCATTTCAGCGTCGTACGACCCGTAGGACGCCTTCAAGACCTTTTGCTGCGCCGGACTGTATCTGGCCAACAGCTCCTCGAAATTTCCCGCCGGGGGCTCCGATGCGGCTGGTCGCTTGGCAGCCATCGCCGGCGTTGGGGTAACGGCCCTGGCGGCACCGCCGGCCGTGCCGCTTGGGTTGCCAACGCCGGTCGCGGCGCCGGATGTGGCCGGTGCGACGCGCGCTGGTCCGTCGCCAGCATCCGTGCGGAGCGTGATCCAAAGCAAGACCGCCATGGCGAGCAACAATGCCAAGCCGATCGCTGATGCGATACCCATTCGCCTCGAACTATACGTATTCATGAGCCACACTCTTCCTGCTCCAGATCCCTTGCGTGGATCGGCAATCCCATTCAGTGGTCTGTCGACTTTGGCCACATATCCGGACGATCGAGAAAAAGACCGGGATCATGTCGCAACGCCATGAGTAGCAGCGTACTGTACTCATCCATTGCAGAAAAAGCCTCGTACGACTGTCCCCACATTCGCTGGTAATTTTCTCTTGCCTTCAGCGTGACGGGCTGACCATGGAGACACGTGTATCGCCAAGCGATGCAGCCCATTGATATCCGACGATCCTCGAATAAGCAGCCAACCTCGCCACTGTGCCCGGATCGTCAGGATTTTCCATTGTCGCGACGAATTTTTTGACGCGCGCATGGAAATAACCGCCAAACGGCGATCCGCTGGAGACAACCTCAGGCTCAAGGCTCCAGACATCTGTAACTGCATCTGCAGGTCCCACCTGCTTTATCCGGCGCTCGGCCAGGAATGCAGCGGCCTTGCTGTCGCCCGCTTTCGCCCGGCTTTCGAGTTCCTCGTCACTCAGCTGCTCTGCAGCCAGCACATCCTCCCTATTCCCCATTCCCGCCTCGGGGGAGCGAGCCACCCGTCAGCGAGCCAGTAGATAGACCGGCAAAACGATCAGCAGGCCGAGGATGAATGCGATGCCGACCAGGGTCCAGAACACCCGCGTCGGCTCGCGTCGCAGCAACCGCCAGAACGTCTCCGCGGTGCCGGCGGCGCGTGCATCGGCAACCTCGTCGCGCACGCGCTGGCTGCGCTCCGCCTGGTAGCCGGCCATCAGTTCGCGGGCGCG
Organism: Rhodanobacteraceae bacterium; assembly: GCA_035699085.1. GTDB lineage: Bacteria > Pseudomonadota > Gammaproteobacteria > Xanthomonadales > Rhodanobacteraceae > DASSBG01. The sequence continues at coordinate 31,328 of DASSBG010000047.1, read as the reverse complement.
TTCGATTTTGGCATCCTCCCGCACCCACAAGCCGCCGAAGGAGACGCCCCAGCGGCTGGGAGGCGTCTCATAGCATTCGATCCCGTGTTCGGTCAGCAGCGCGGTCAGTTCGTCGACCTCGTCGCGCGGCACGTCGTGCAGGTTGAGCAGCAGTCGGGTCACGGATCGGCGGTCGCGCGGCAGGAAAGGCGATCGTAACAGCCCTGGCGGCCGTTGCCGCACCCGCAGCCGAGCAGCTGCCGGGAGTCAGTCCGTGCTTGCGGCGGCGGCCGCCGATGTCGCCGGTGCCGGCGCGGACGCCGTCGCCGCCGGCAGCTTGCGGCCCACCAGGTCGGCCCGGATGGCGCGCAATTTGGCCTTGATTGCGGCCTCGTTGTCCGGACCGCTGCGCAGCAGCATCTTCTGCCCCGCCGACAGCGACTGGTAGGCCGGATTGGCGAAGTGGTAGTTGACCCCCGGGCGCGTCAGCGCGACCGGCCCGTTGGGCTCGGGCGTCGCCAACAGATTGTCAATTACCTCCACCACCCGGTCGTTGAAGTAGGCGTCGGGGTAGCCCATCTGCCGATAAGCCTTCTGGAACAGCGGGTAGTAGTGCACGTACCACGACACCAGCGTGTCGGGATCGGCGCTCTTGACGGCCGCCATGTAGGGCTCGTAGCGGGCAAAGTTGGTGGGGTCGATGACGGTCGTGCCATCGGCGTGCTTGACAGTGAAGTTGCCCACCGGCCGGCGCACCGGCAGCAGGTTCTTGCCCAGCTTCTGGCGTGGCAGCGCATCGACCGTCGCCACGATCCGCTGGATCAGATTGCCCTTGACCAGCAGATTGTCGAGGTTGCGCTGGCCGGCAAGCTTCGAGAGGCTGCTGACCACGCCCGCATCGCTGGCATCCAGGCTGGGCAGCGCGGGCCAGGCACTGCCTGCGGGGGCGGGCGTGGTTCGAGCGCTCTGGATCGGATGCCGCATGTGTGCTGCCGCCGACGTTTCGGCGGCCAGCTCGGAGGTATCCGCGCCGGGGGCCGTTGCGCGCGGCATGGTCGGCCCCTGCCGTGACCACCATGCGCCGAAACCGAGCGCGATCAGCACGAGCACGATGCATACGATCCACGTGGTGCGGTTGTTCACGGCGTGTCCTCGGCGTCCGGCGGGGGCAAGGCCTTGGACTCGCCAGCGCCCGATTCGTTCAGTTGAGCGTGAGGGCGGCTGGCCGTCAGTTCATCCGCTGGCCAATGCGCCAAGACAGCGAAGGACGGGCTCAGTGGCCGCTGGCGGGTGCCGGCGGTGCCGCCTGGCCGCGCGCCAGATGCACGATCAGCCAGACCAGGCCGACGACCAGCAGCACGGGCAAGGCCAGCGGCAGCAGGGCCAGCGCCAGCAGCGGCAGGAAGGCCAGGCCGATTGCGACCATGACCACTGCACCGACCAGCGCGCCGAGCAGACCCAGGAGGCCGCCGATCAGTCCGAAAACAAGCTTCATCGCCAGCACGAACAGCCAGCCGAACAGCCACAGGCAGCAAACGGCCAGGACGATCATTGCAAGTTCGAACATTGCGCTCTCCGTCAAGCTGCAGCGCCACGGCGCCGTCGACTCAATACTACTCCAGGCACCGGGATTGGGGCGTGGGGATTCGCTGAAGCCGGCCCCAACGGAAAGCATGACTGCGCTACGCTCTTCCCGCTCACCGCTCACCGCTCACCGCTCACCGCTCACCCAGCCATCCCGGCTTCGCCAGCCACAAACGCATCGACCCCGCGCAGCCGGGTGGCCACGCGGGGTCGATCAAGGACGTCGATCGCGTCCGCTCAGGCGGCAACCGGCGTTACCGCCGAGGCCTGCATTCCCTTGGGTCCTGCGACGGTTTCGAACGTCACCCGCTGCCCTTCCTGCAGGCTGCGGAAGCCTTCGGCGGCAATCGCCGAGAAATGCACGAAAACATCGTCGCTGCCGTCTTCAGGGGCGATGAAACCAAAGCCCTTGGCATCGTTGAACCATTTGACTGTTCCAGTTTGCATTGCGGAAAACCCCTAAACAATTGACTCGAAGTACGCCGAACGGCCCGCAAACTTCCCCGGATCCGGCAAGGCGCACGTGGCAGTATGGCCACATCGCACGCCTCTCCGCAAGCATTTTCAGCGGGAGGGCCTTCCCGTTGAATGGCGCTGGCTGGCGGCGGCACGGACGGGGAAAGCCCGCCGACCGGCCTCAATCCATCATCGCGAGGAGCAGCGGTGGCAGCATCTGGCTGGCCGCGGCGACATTCGCGACGACCTCAGCGAGGGTGATCGGCTGGTCGTCGCCGCAGCCAGCCGCCCAGTTTCCGACCGGCGCAAGGCACGCGTAGTCCAGCCCCAGCTCGCGGGCCAGCGCGGCCTCGGGCATGCCGGTCATGCCCACCATGTCGCAGCCATCACGGCGCAGCCGCTCGATTTCGGCGCGGGTCTCGAGCCGTGGGCCCTGGGTCGCGCCGTAGCAGCCGCCAGCGACGATGTCCGTTGCGCTGGCCGCTGCAGCGCGGATGATCTGCTGGCGCAGCGCCTCGCTGTAAGGCTCGGCGAATTCCGCGTGCATCACCATGCCTTCCCCCGCGCCGTCGAAGCTGGCTGCGCGCCCGTGCGTGTAGTCGATCAGCTGGTCGGGCAGCGCCAGCTTGCGCGGCCCGAGGTCGGCGCGAATGCCGCCGACCGAGTTGATCCCCAGCACGCGGCGCGCGCCGAGCTGGCGCAGCGCCCAGAGGTTTGCGCGGTAGTTGATGCGGTGTGGCGCCAGGGCGTGACCCTCGCCGTGACGCGCCAGGAAGGCCAGCCGGCCACTGCCCAGGCGCCCGATCCTGATGGCCGCCGACGGGGCGCCCCAGGGCGTCTCGACCTCACGCTGCTCGACCTGCTCCAGCGCGTCCAGCGCGTACAGGCCGCTGCCGCCGATCACCGCCAGCGCGATGGCGTCCACTCAGCCCTCGCGCAGCGCGTGGATGGCAGGCAGGTTGCGGCCCTGTTCGTGGTAGTCCATGCCGTAGCCGTAGACGTAGGCGTCGGGTACCACCACACCGTTGAAATCCGGCGCGATGCCGTCGACGCAGCGGTCGTGCTGCTTGCGGCACAAGGTGGCCACCAGCACCCGCCGCGCACCCAGGCCGAGGCAGGCGTCGCGTACCGCCTTCAGGGTGTGGCCTTCGTCGAGAATGTCATCCACCAGCAGCACGATGCGGCCGTCCATCGGCAATTGCGGGCGGCGCAGCCACTGCAGCTCGCCGCCGGCGGTGGCGCCGCGGTAGCGGGTGGCGTGGACATATTCGAACTCGAGGTCGCTGCCGATTGCCAGCGCCAGCTCGCCCGCGAACACCAGCGCGCCGGTCATCACCACGGCGAAGATCGCCCGTTCGCCCGCCAGCGCCGCATCGATCTCGCGGCCCATGCGGGTGATCTCGCGGGCCAGGTGCTCGCGGTCGAACAGCACCTCCGAACGCTGCAGCACTTCGGACAGCGGCGGTCGCGGCGTCACGCCGGCGACTCCTGCGCATCCAGCTGCCGCAACTGGGCCACGAAGGCCGCCCGCTGCGGGTTGGCCACATAGTCCTCCCAGCGGGCGGCGGCGGCGCCGTACAGGGCTTCCAACCGCTCCTCCGTACACGGCGCGCGGCCGCTCACGGCCTCGATCGCCGCCCCGCCCCACTCGGCCTTGCAGACCAGCACCAGGTCGCAGCCCGCGTCGAGATGGGCATGGATGCGTTCGCCGAGCGCACCGGCCGGTGCCGCCGCGGCCATCGCCACGTCGTCGCTGAATACCACGCCCTCGAAACCGTAGTCGCCGCGCAGGATGTCCTCGATCCAGACGCGCGAATAGCCGGCCGGCTGCGCGTCCACCGCGGGGTAGCGCACGTGGGCCAGCATCACCGCCTCGGCACCGGCGGCGAAACAGGCCGCGAAAGGCAGCAGGTCGGCCTCGCGCAAAGCGTCCAGCGGGCGCGGGTCAACCGCCAGGTCGACGTGGGTGTCCTCGCGTACCGAGCCGTGGCCGGGGAAATGCTTGGCGGTCGCCGCCATGCCAGCCAGGTGCATGCCGCGCACGTAGGCCTGCGCCAGTTCGCCGACCACCGCCGGATCGGCGTCGAACGCGCGATCACCGATCGCCAGGTTGCCGCGGGCAAGGTCGACCACCGGCGCAAAGCTGAGGTCGATGCCCAGCGCGCGCATCTCGCTGGCCATCAGCCAGGCGTGCTGCTCGCACTGCGCGATGGCGGCGGCCGGGTCGCGACGGTGCAGCGCGCCCAGCCGTGCCAGCGGCGGCAGGTCGGTGAACTCGGCGCCGCGGATGCGCTGCACCCGGCCGCCTTCCTGGTCGATGCAGACCAGGAAGCGATCGCCGCGCAGCGTGCGGATCTCGCCCACCAGATCCTCCAGCTGCCGGCGACTCGCGACGTTGCGGGTAAACAGGATCACGCCGCTGACCGCCTCGGCCATGATCCACCGACGCTCGTCTGCGCCCAGTTCCGTGCCCGCGAGACCGATGATCAGCATGGCGCGGGTTCCCCTGCCCGCTCCGCGGCGCTCCAGTCGCGGAAGGGGTGATCAATGAGCTGGACGTTGTAGTAGCGCGGCATGTCGCTCACCTCGCGGCCGAGCCAGTCGGGTTGCGGAAACGGTGCATCGGCAGCGGACAGTTCCAGCTCCGCCACCACCAGGCCCTGATTGTCGCCCATAAATTCGTCAATTTCGAAGGTATGGCCGTCGACATCGACAAGATGGCGCAGCTTTTCGACGCGGCCGTCGCAAAACTGGCGCAGCATCGATTCGGCATCCGCGACCGGCAGCGGCACTTCGAATTCGCTGCGTTCGATGCCGGGCATGGCGGCCTTGGCGTTGAGCCAGGCGCGGTCGCCGGCCACGCGCACGCGCACCGAGCAGCGCGCCAGCCCCTGCGCCAGTGCCGCAGCGTGCACCAGGTACCCCTGGATCATCCGCGTGCTGCTGCGGACCTCCGCGCGCCAGGCGTCGTCTTGCAGCAGGAACTTGCGCTCGATTTCGATGCCCATGCCGCCCCCTGCGCCGTCAACGCTCGAACAACGCCACCGACTCGACATGCGCGGTGTGCGGGAACATGTCCATCACCCCCGCCGCCTGCAGCCGGAATCCGTGTCGCTGGACGAGGATTCCGGCGTCACGCGCCAGCGAGCCGGGGTGACACGACACGTAGACCACCCGCCGGGCCGGCGGCCGCGGCAGGTACTCCAGCACTTTGTCGGCACCGGCGCGCGGCGGATCAAGCAGGATGGCGTCCCAGTCCGCGCGTGCCCAGGCGGCACCGCGCTGGTCCTCGAACAGGTCGGCGGGATGGAACTCGGCGTTGCCGATGCCATTGCGCGCGGCGTTGGCCGCGGCGCGCCGCAGCAGGCCGGCGTCGCCTTCGACGCCGGTGACCGTGGCCGCCTGGCGCGCGATCGGCAGGGTGAAGTTGCCCAGGCCGCAGAACAGGTCCAGCACGCGGTCCTCCGGGCGAAGCGCAAGCAGTTCCAGGACCCGCGCAACCATGGCCTGGTTGATGCGCGCGTTGACCTGGACGAAGTCCAGCGGCCGGAACTCGAACTCGATGCCGGAATCGGGCAGGCGGAAGGCGAGCCGCGGCTCGGCCGGCCACAGCGGCGCGACGCTGTCGATGCCGCCGGGCTGCAGGTAGATCGCAAACCCCTGCGCCTGGGCAAAGGCCGTCAGGGCGGCGCGGTCGGCCTCGCCCAGCGGCACCAGGTGGCGAAACACCAACGCGACGGTTTCGTCGCCGACGGCGAATTCGATCTGCGCGATCGAGGCGCGCGCCTCGAGGCCGCTGACCAGGTCGCCGAGCTCGCCGATCTTCGCGCCCAGTGCCGGGTGCACCACCTCGCAGCGCCGGATGTCGGCGACGAAGCGCGGATTGGTCTCGCGGAATCCGACCAGCGTGCGGCCCTTTTTTTCGACGTGGCGCACCGACAGCCGGCCCTTGCGCCGGTAGCCCCAGGGCTCGGCGGTGAGCGGCGGCAGCCAGCGCGCCGGCTCGACCTTGCCGATGCGCGCGAAGTTGTCGGCCAGTACCCGCTGCTTGGCCTCGATCTGCGCCGCGCTGTCCAGGTGCTGCAGGCTGCAGCCACCGCAGGCGTCGAAGTGCCCGCAGCGCGGCTGGACACGCTGCGGCGACTGGTCCAGCAGCTCGACCACCTCGGCCTCGTCAAAATTCCGGCGCCGCTTGCGCAGCCGTACCCGCGCGCGCTCCCCCGGCAAGGCACCCGCCACGAATACGGTCTTGCCCTCGATTCGCGCCACGCCGCGGCCGTCGTGGCTTAGGTCGAGGATCTCTACTTCGGTTTCAATCATGGTCGCAAACAGCGGCACCGTCGGTGCCCGTGCGGGCGCCGACGACGGAGAATGGGTGGGTGGCGTGCGGTTACTTGCGCAACCAGTCGCCGGCAGCGTTCTGATAATACCAGCCGCCGTGTGCCTCGTTGATCCACTCGCGGGCGAAGGTGGCCTGGATTTTCGGCTCCCACTCGGCATGGCCATTGGCCACCGCCACCTGCTGGTAGACCTGTTTGCGATCCGCGTTTTCCTCGGCGATGAGCTGGCGCACCTGGTTGCGCTGCGCCAGTGGCACGGCGCCTGCATCGTGCAGCGCGACCAGGCCGTCGTGCGTGAAGCCGATGGCGCCGGAGTCGAGCAGCGGTTTCAGACGCGACTGGAAGCGGGCACGCATGCGTGCGCGCAGCGCCTCGATCCGCGGCGTGCTGATCCGGATGTCGGCCTGCTCGGCCGCATGCGCCGCCGGGATCAGCAGGTCGACCAGCGACAGCGGCGGGTACGCAGAGGCCGCGCCGGCGGGCAATGGCTCGGAGGACGGCTCGTCCGGCGCCGACGATGAACTCGGCGGCAGCTCGCCCGGCGCGTTGATGACGTGGCCGATGAATTTCCTGGCCGCCTGCTCCGCGGCGGCCGCCGGGAAGTACACGTTGATGGTGACGCAGCCGGCGATGACCACGGCCAGTGCGGCAAACAGTACGACGCCAACCTTGCGCATGCGGATTCTCCTCGGGGACCTGTATCGCGTCCAGCGTGTGCCGCCATGATAGCCAGAGCGGCGCTCCGGCTAGTGAACCGTTGGCCCACCGCCCTTGCTGGCGGCCTTCAGCCGTGCAACCAGCGTCGGCCAGTCCACCGCGCGCTGGTGGCCGATCACCTCGATGTGCGGCAGGCCACGGCCTTCCACGATAGTGTAGCCGCCGTCGACCGGCTCGATTCCGCCCATCTGGCACACCTCGTTCTGCAGCCGGCAACTGAGGCCGAAGGCGGAGTAGCCGAAGCTGTCGAAAATTTTCAGCACCGCCGACTGCAGGCCACCGGCGAGGCCACCGCCCAGCTGGCTGAGGCTGTCGATGGCGCGCTGGCTGATGCGCCCGCCGTCCGCATGCAGCGACGCATCAAAAGCCACCGGCTTCCATGCCAGCAGCCGCAAGCCCTTGATCGCGCCGTCCAGCCGCCCGGTCATGCTGCCCACCTTGAAGGTGCTGGTGACCGCCTGCAGGTCGAGGTCGCGCAGCGCGATGTCGGCCTGCAGCAGCGGCGCGGCCTCAAAGGGTCGCTGCAGCGACAGATCGGTAACGTCGATGAAGCCGCCGAACACGTGCAGCGACAGTCCGCCCTCAAGGTCGACCTGCTCGCCGTGGTAATGCAGCGCCGGGATCGCCCCGGCGAGCGTGCCCTGGAATTGCGGCCAGCCCAGGGTTTTCGACAACGCCGGCATGCTGACGCCCGTGACGGCCAGCGAAACGCCAAGGTGCTGGCGCGACACCGGGCTCCAGTCGAGTTGCTGCAGGCGCAGCTGGCCGCCGAGCAGCGGTATGCCCACCGGCGCCGCCAGCCGCACCATGCCGTCGCGGCTTTGCCACCTGGTATGCGCCGGGCCGAGCGGCAACGACCACAGGCGCAGGCCCCGCCAGGCCAGTGTCGTCGGGTCGCGGCTGCCGCTGGCGCGCCAGTCGAAGCCGCCGTTCATGCCACGGACCGCGATGCGGCCGCCGGCATCTGCCAGATCCAGGTCCGACGCGTTGAGCCTGAAGCTGCGCAGGGCGCCGCCGCTGTAGTCGAGGCTGCCGGACAGCAGGCCGTCGCTGCTGACGTCGCCGAAACCAAGGGTCTGCAGCCACGACCGGGCATAGCGCTGCAGGGCCTGAGGCAAGCGCGCCTCGATCGCCTCGATGTCGACCGCGGTCACCTCCCCGTCCGACGTGAAGGCCATGCTGCCGCGCAGCCCAAGCGCATCGCCGTCGTTGAAGCGCACTGATGACAGGCGCACGCTGCCCGGAGCAAAGTCGGCCTGCAGGTGCACCTGGCTGGCGTGGTCCGGCAACGCCGCGTAGAGCGGCCCGAGCAGCAGCTGGCCGCCCTGCAGCGTGGCGTCCACCTCGATGCTCGACCGCCTGCCGGCTGTCTGCAGCCGCCATTTGCCGCGCCCGTCCAGCGCCTGCGCCGCCAGCGTGCCGCTGCTCGAGTCGAATGCCGCCGAATGCAGGGTAAAGTTGCCGGCGCTGCGCACCGCATCGTCACCGGCATCCAGCGACAGCCGTGCGTCGACGCTGCCCTTGCCGAGCTTGCCCGCTTTCCAGATGCGCTCCAGCACGCCCTGCGCCCAGGCCAGCGGCAGCTGGCTTGCGTCGATCTGCAGGTGGCTGGGCTGGTCCAGCGGCATGGCAATGTCGAGGTCGGTGGTGCCGGCATCGAGCACCACCTGCGCGGTATTGGCGTCGCGATCAAGGATGGCCGTCATGCGAGCCTGGCGCAGCGCGCCACCGGGCGTGGAGGACAACGCGAGCTCGCCCTTCACCTGCCAGCGCGTCGCCTGCAGGCGCGCCAGGCTGCCTTCGAAAGACAGGCCGACGCCCCGCCAGCCGAGCACCGCCACGTCCAGGCTGCCAATCTGCAGGGACAGCTGCGGCGGCCCCGCCGTATTCTCCTCGAGACGCAGATCCACATGCTGCGCCGTCACGCCGGGCAGCGTCAGCAGCCCCGCCTGTACATGCACCGCGGCCCGCGCCGGCGCGCACAATACCAGCAGAATGCAGCACGCCGTCAGGCTTGATCGCCACCTCATGCGCGGGCATTCTGCCACGGTGCAACCCAATGCCAGTCCAATGCCCCAAGCCTCGGCCTGCACGAAGCAGCGGGCGGCCCGCATCCTGCTGGCGGAGGACGATCCGCCCAGTCGCCATTACATGCACGACGCGCTGCGCGAGCTGGGCGCGGAGGTCACCGTGCATGGCGACGGCAAGGCCGCGCTTGCAGAGGCCACCAGCACGCTGTTCGACCTGCTGCTGATCGACCGGCGGCTGCCGTCGCTGTCCGGCGCGGCGCTGCTGCGGCGCCTGCGGGAACGCCCGGACGCAGCCTCGCGCGACAGCCGCGCCATAGCCAGCAGCGCGCACTGGACGCCCGGTGGCCGCCGCGCGGCGCTGGCAGCCGGCTTCACCGCCACCCTGGCCAAGCCTTGCACCACCGGCCAGCTGCGCGAGCTGCTGCAATCCCACCTGCCGCCGCTGGCCCAGGCGGTTCGCGACGACGCGGCGGCGCTGTACAGCGCGGGTGGCGCCGGCAACCTGCAGGCACTGCGCCGGTTGTTCGCGCGCGAGCTGCGGCAGTGGTGCGACGAGTGGCCGGCGCTGGCAACCCGGCCGGCCGTGCTGCACGAGCGGCTGCATCGGCTGTGCGCCTCGGCCGGCTTCTGCGGCGCGCCGGCGCTGGCCAGTGCCGCGCGCGAGCTGCGGGGCGCGCTGGAGGCAGGCGGCTCCGCGGCCGCCCAGTCGGCGCGCTTTGGCGCGATACTGGCCGATACCCGGGCGCAGTTCCCGCAGCCGGATGACGCACAGCGAGTCGCGGCGCCGGCGGCGCGCGAGCCACCATGACGGGAGCCTCATGATGTCCGAGTCCCACAGCACCGGCCAGCGCATGCCGACGATCTTCTTCGGCCACGGCAACCCGATGAACGCCATCAAGCCCAGCGCGTGGAGCCGGGCCTGGGAAGCGATCGGGCAGCGCCTGCCGCGGCCGCGCGCGGTGCTGTCGGTGTCGGCGCACTGGTACCTGCCCGGCACTGCGCTGACGGCGGTGTCGGCGCCGCGCACGATCCACGATTTCGGCGGGTTTCCGCGGGAGTTGTTCGAGGTGCAGTACCCGGCGCCGGGCGACCTCGGCCTGGTGCGCCGCGTGCGCACGCTGCTGCAGCCGCTGGAGGTGCGCGCCGACACCTCGTGGGGGCTCGACCACGGCACCTGGTCGGTGCTGCACCACGTGTTCCCGCAGGCGGACGTGCCGGTGGTGCAGCTGAGCATCGACGAGACCCGGCCGCCGGCGTTCCACTACCACCTGGGACAGCTGCTGCGGCCACTGCGCGACGAAGGCGTGCTGCTGATGGGCAGCGGCGACGTGGTGCACAACCTGCATACCTACGCCTGGGGCCGCCACCCTGCCGAGCCGTTCGACTGGGCCCTGCGCTTCGAAGCCAGGGCGCGCGAGCTGATGCTGCAGGGCAGCCACCAGGCACTGGTCGACTACGAACTGCTGGGCCGCGATGCCGAGCTGTCGGTGCCGACGCCGGAACACTACCTGCCGCTGCTGTACGTCCTCGGCGCCAGCGTCGAGGGCGAGCCGGTGACGTTCCCCGTGGAAGGCATGGACGGCGGCTCCATCTCCATGCTGAGCGTGCAGTTCGGCTGACGATCCTGCAATCCTCGCCCGTCGTTCCCCGGCCGTGCGAACCGCGGAACCGGAAACGCCTCGACCCCGACACGGCCAGCGCAGGATCTTCAATTCCGCATCTGGCAGCTCCGGAATGCCACTCGGCGAGGCTGCCTCTGGCGGGGCAGGAATGGCGGGGTCGCTGCGCGCGGCGCGAGCGCCGCCTGCGCTAGTCGCTGCGGCCCGGTGTGGCGCGCAGCGACGCGGCCAGTTGCCAGGAGCGCAGGCCACGGTCGCCGAGCTGCTCGGCGATCAGCGCACGCATCAGGCGGCGCAGCGCCACCAGGCCTTCGGCGTCGGGCTTGTGGTCGGCGGCCAGCGCCAGCAGGTCGGCGCCGCGCAGGCGCAGGCCGGACTGGCCGCGCCAGGGCATGGGGCCGCTGCCCGGAACATAGACATAGGTGGCGGCAGGATCCAGTGCCTCGCGACTGTCGGCCTCGTGGCGCAACTCCAGCGCGTAGCCAAGGCTCGCCAGCAAGTCACGTTCGAGGCGGCGCAGCGTCCAGCCGATGTCGCCTCCCTCGGCGAGGCTGGCCAGCGTCCGGGCATAGCGCTCCAGCAGGCCGGGATGCGGGTCCTGGCGCGCGACCAGGCGCACCAGCAGCTCGTTCACGTACAGCCCCGACCACAGCGCCTGGCCCCGCAGCGGCAACGCGTTGGCGGTTGCTTCGGCTGCGGTCAGGGTGACAAGTTCGCCACCTCCGGACACGTCGATCATCAGCGGCTGGAATGGCTCCAGCAGCGCGCGCGACAATCGTGCACGCGCCCGCCGCGCGCCGCGCGCCAGCACCCCCAGCCGCCCGTGGTCGCGCGTCAGGCACTCAAGCTGAAGGCTCGTCTCGCGCCAGGGACGCACGTGCAGGACAAACGCTGGTTGCTGTTGGATGCGCATGGGACCCGTTGGACGGAAAAACCTGAGACGTGGGCCGGCGGGCTGCATCGGATGCTGATGGTGGTGCGCAGCGAGCGGTTTGGTGGTGAGCGGTAACAGCCGCGCGTCAAAGCTTACGCGCGTTTGATCTGTGCTTCGCTGGTCACGCGACAGGCCGCAGCTTTACCTTGCCGGGTCTCGCCCGCGTCGCGCCGACTGCGGCGAATGCCCTGCTTCTACGGGTCCCGGGTCCCGGGCCCCGGGTCCCGTTCAAGGTCCCCGCCCGCTCCATACCCGAATCGCTGCAGGCTGGCCTCGTCGTCGGACCAGCCCTCGCGCACCTTGACCCACAGGCGCAGGTGCACGCGACGGTCGAGGAGTGCCTCGATCGTCCTGCGCGCGGCGCTGCCTATGGCCTTGAGCTGCTTGCCGCCCGCGCCGATCACGATGCCCTTCTGGCCGGCGCGCTCCACCCAGATCACCGCGCCGATCTCGGTCAGGCCGTCGTCCCGGTCGCTGAAACTCTCGACCTCCACCGTCGTCGCATACGGCAGCTCCTGCTGCAGGCGCATCATCAACTGCTCGCGGATCCGTTCGGCGACCAGGAAGCGTTCGCTGCGGTCGGTCATTTCGTCGGCGTCGAACATCGGCTCGCGCTGCGGCAGCCGCGCCAGGATGCCGGCGCGGAGCCCGTCGAGTCCTTCCCCACGGCGAGCGCTGATGTAGTGGACCTCGTCGAAGCCATGCGTCTCACTGAGCCGCTGCGCGAAGGGCAGCAAGCGGGTCTTGTCAGCCAGCGCGTCGACCTTGTTCACCGCCAGCAAGCGCGGGCACTCGTGCTGCTCGATTGCCGCCCACACCGCCTCGTCTTCGTCGTCCCAATGGCCGGCCTCGACCACCTGCACCACCAGTTCGGCCTCGTCCAGCGCCTGGCGCGCGGCACGGTTGAGGCTGCGGTTCATGGCCTTGCGCGCGCCACGGTGCAGCCCCGGCGTGTCGAGGAACAGGATCTGCCCGCGCGGCTCGGTGACAATGCCGAGGATCCGGTGCCGCGTGGTTTGCGGCTTGGGCCCGACGATGCTCAGGTGGAAATCGAGCATGGCGTTGAGCAACGTCGACTTGCCCACGTTGGGCCGGCCAAGCAATGCGACGTGGCCGCAGCGGGTTGCGTCCGCGCTCATCGCGATTCGCCCTCGAGTGCCGCCAGCGCCGCGGCGGCGGCGGCCTGCTCGGCGACCCGTCGGCTGGCGCCGTCGGCGCTGAACTGCATCGCCTGCGGCTGCTCCAGCAGGCAGGTCACCTCGAACACCTTGGCATGCTCCTCGCCGTGGCTGCCATCGAGCCGGTACTCGGGCAAAGGCAGCCCCTTGCCCTGCAGCCACTCCTGCAACCGCGATTTTGGATCCTTGCGCGGCTTGTGGATGGCTTCGACCCTCGAGCCGAACAGCGCGCGCACCCGCTCGCGGCAGGTGGCGAAGCCGGCATCAAGATGGACCGCGGCGATCGCCGCCTCAAGCGCGTCCGCCAGTATCGAGGCGCGTCGGAAACCGCCGCTTTTCAGCTCGCCCGGCCCCAGCTTGAGTTGCGCACCCAGCTCCAGTTCCCGCGCCATGTCCGCCAGTGCCGCACCACTGACGAGCTGCGCGCGCATGCGCGAGAGGGCGCCTTCGTCTGCACGCGGATAGGTCTCGAACAGCATTTCGGCGACCAGCATGTTGAGCAATGCGTCGCCCAGGAACTCGAGCCGCTCGTTGTGCGGCTGGCCCATGCTGCGGTGGGTCAGTGCCAGCGTGGCCAAGCCGGCGTCGGCGAAGCAATGGCCCAGCAGCTTCATGCGCGGATCGCCGGCCTCAGGCCCGCCGCCTCAGCCAGGCGTCCCGCTCAAGGGCACCGTCTTGGCGAAGTGCAGCAGGAACGAGATGTTGTAGAGGAAGTGCACCTTCTTGTTGTAGTCGACGACGAGGTTGGCCTTGCCGCCGCTGCGATCCACGCGCACGGTCTGGTGGCCGAGGGTGGTGTCGTCGACGTACTGGAAGCTGGCCTTGAAGTCGAGGTCGCGCTGGATTTCCGCCAGCGACTTTTGTGCCGCGTCCGGTTCCTGCGCCACCGCCTTCATCGCCTTGACCACGCCGAAATACTCGACATAGGACGGCACCAGCCGCATCGCCATCAAGGCGAAGAACGCGGCGATGATGAGGATGAATACGAACCCGATCAGGGTCAGCCCGCGCTGCCGTTTCATGTGCTTCCTCCCCCACGCGACCCGATGGTCAATTGATGATGGTGCCGATGCGGCCAAAGGCGATGCCGTGGTCCAGCCCGCGCCAGCTCAGCCAGATCAGAAACGCCTTGCCGACCAGGTTCTTTTCCGGCAGCAGCCCCCAGTAGCGGCTGTCCATGCTGTCGTCGCGATTGTCGCCCATGACGAAATAATAGCCCGGCGGAACCCGCCACGTCCCCTCCGGGCTTCGGCGCATGCCCGGGATTTGCAGGATTTTGTGATTCACGTCGCCCAAATGCTCGGTGCGAATCACGGTGCCGGCCTGCTCCATCGCCGATGACTCCTTGCTGCCATCGTCACTGTAGGGCTTGGCCGGCCCCTCTTCCACCAGGTTGCCGTTGATGTACAGGTGCTTGTCGCGGAAGGTGACGGTGTCTCCCGGCAGGCCGACGACGCGTTTGATCCAGTTCTGCGTCGGGTCGCGCGGGTAGCGGAACACCACCACGTCGCCACGCTCGGGCTCGCCGATGTCGATGAACTTGTCGTCAATGACCGGCCAGCGCAGCCCGTAGGCAAACTTGTTGACCAGGATGAAGTCACCGACGTCGAGCGTCGGCATCATGGAGCCGGAGGGTATGCGGAAGGGCTCGGCGATGAACGAGCGGAAGATCAACACCGCGAAGATCACGGGGAAGAACGACCGCGAGTACTCCACCAGCCAGGAGACGCGCACCTCCTCGCCGGCTTCGGCGCGGCGCTTGCGGCGGCGCGCGAAGAACGCGGCGTCGACCGCCCAGACCAGGCCGCTGATCGCCGCCAGGATCACCAGGATCAGTTCAAAGTTCGCCAACACACCCAGCTGCATGCGATCGCTCCGTCAATGCGGCGTCATTTGCCGTCGGACCTCAACACCGCAAGGAAGGCCGTTTGCGGAATCTCCACGTTGCCCACCTGTTTCATCCGCTTCTTGCCCTGCTTCTGCTTCTCCAGCAGTTTTTTCTTGCGGCTTACATCGCCGCCATAGCATTTGGCCAGCACGTTCTTGCGCAGGGCCTTGACGGTGGAGCGCGCAATGATCTGCGCACCGAGCGCCGCCTGGATCGCCACATCGAACATCTGCCGCGGAATCAGTTCCCTGAGTCGCTCGACCAGCTCGCGGCCCCGCCGGTCAGCCTGCGCACGATGCACGATCAGGCTCAGCGCGTCTACCCGGTCGCCATTGATCAGCACGTCCAGGCGCGCGAAGGGGCCGGGTTCGAAGCGCTCGTGGCGGTAATCCATCGAGGCATAGCCGCGGCTGACGGATTTCAGCCGGTCGAAGAAATC
Organism: Rhodanobacteraceae bacterium; assembly: GCA_035699085.1. GTDB lineage: Bacteria > Pseudomonadota > Gammaproteobacteria > Xanthomonadales > Rhodanobacteraceae > DASSBG01. The sequence continues at coordinate 16,164 of DASSBG010000047.1, read as the reverse complement.
CAGTACCACCTCGGCCAGCGGCAGCTCGTATCCGATCTGCACCTGGCTGGCCAGGTAGTGGATCGAACGCTGCACGCCGCGCTTTTCCTCGCACAGGGTGATGATGTTGCCGACGTACTCCGCGGGCGTGAGGATGCTGGCGAGGATGACCGGCTCGCGGATCTCCTCGACCTGCGGCAGCGGCGGCAGCTTCGCCGGGTTGTCGAGCTGGACCACGCTGCCATCGGTCTTCAGCACCTCGTAGACCACCGTCGGCGCCGTGCTGACGAGGTCCAGGTCGTACTCGCGCTCCAGCCGCTCCTGCACGATCTCCATGTGCAACATGCCGAGGAAGCCACAGCGGAAACCAAAGCCCATGGCCTCCGAGGACTCCGGCTCGAAGAACAGCGCGGCATCGTTCAGCTTGAGCTTGTCCAGGGCCTCGCGCAGGGCCGGGAAGTCGTCGGCGGACACCGGGAACAAGCCGGCGAAAACCCGCGACTGCATGTGCTGGAAACCCGGCAACGGCTGCGCCGCCGGGTCGCGCGCCAGGGTCAGCGTGTCGCCAACCGGCGCACCATGCACGTCCTTGATCGCGGCATTGACCCAACCCACCTCGCCGGCCCCGAGCTTCTGCAGCTTGGTGCGCTTGGGCGTGAAGACGCCGACCTCGTCGACGCCGTGCACGCGGCCCGTCGACATCACCTGGATGCGCTCGCCGGGGCGCAATTCACCCTGCATCACGCGCACCAGCATCACCACGCCCAGGTAGTTGTCGAACCAGGAGTCGATGATCAGCGCCTGCAGCTTGTCGGTGTCGCGGGGGGCGGGCGGCGGGATGCGCGCGACGATCGCCTCCAGCACCGCGCGCACGTTCTCGCCGGTCTTGGCGCTGACCGCGATGGCGTCGGAGGCGTCGATGCCGATCACGGCTTCGATCTCGGCCTTGACCTTGTCCACGTCCGCCGTCGGCAGGTCGATCTTGTTGAGCACCGGCACCACTTCCAGCCCCTGCTCCACCGCGGTATAACAATTGGCGACCGACTGCGCCTCCACGCCCTGCGCGGCGTCGACCACCAGCAGCGCACCTTCGCAGGCGGCCAGCGAGCGGCTGACCTCGTAGCTGAAGTCGACGTGGCCGGGCGTGTCGATGAAGTTGAGCTGGTAGGTGCGGCCGTCCAGCGCCGTGTATGGCAGCGAGACCGATTGCGACTTGATTGTGATGCCGCGCTCGCGCTCGATCGGGTTGGTGTCCAGCACCTGCGCCGCCATCTCGCGGTCGCTCAGTCCGCCGCACAACTGGATGATGCGGTCGGCCAGGGTGGACTTGCCGTGATCGACGTGGGCGATGATTGAAAAGTTGCGGATGCTCTGCATGGATGGCTGCGGCTGGCGGGATCGTCCGCGCGCGAGGCACACGGGCACGTGCCGCGCGCAGCAGGGCTGGCGCGCGGCACGAAACGAGGATTATCGCATGATCCGGCAGCGCCCGCGGGCGCGGGGCGGCCGACGCCGCCCTTGCGGAACGCTGGCTCAGTCGCCGTCGAAGCCGTCGGCAAAGATCAGGTCCGGTGCTCCGTTGCGCCCGTAGACGGCGTAGGCCGCGCCGATCCAGGTTGGCGGATCGTCCGGGTTCTCCTTCGGTGCCAGCGTGGCGTAGGGCGCGCCGACCAGCATGTCGTCACGACCATCGTGGTTGATGTCGCCACCGCCTGCCACCGACATCACGTCGCTCATGTCGCCGCGCTGGGCCGGGTCGATGCTGGCCACGCCGCGCAGGAGCATGCCGCCGCCCAGCGCCGCGCTGTCGGTCAGCGGGATGGTCGGCGACCAACTGTTGCCCTGGCGGCCGAAGATCACCACGGCGCTGCCGTGGGGGCCGCTTTCGCCGCTGTCCTCGGCGCCGGGAATGCCAACCATGAAGTCCGGCACGCCATCGCCGTTGACATCGCCGACGCCGGCCACCGCGGCACCGGCGTTGGTGTTGTAGCCGTTGTCGGTGAAGTGAATGGCCTTGCCTGCGGTCACCATGTCGCCGAGCTTCGCGGAACCGAGGCTGCCGCTGCCGAAGATCACGTAGGCACCGCCGGCGTAGGCCGCTTCCTTGGGCGCGCCGATGATGAAGTCATCGATGGTGTCGCCGTTGATGTCACCGATGCCATCCAGCGCCGAGCCGCTGGCGGCGCCGGCGGTGGATCCGTCCAACTGCACGCCGTCGCCGCCGCCGAGGGTGGCGAGGTCCAGCTGGCAGGTGGTGCAGCCGACGCGGCCGAAGACGACCCACGTCTTGCCTTGGGGGTACAGCGAATTGTCGATCGGAAGATTGGGCGCGCCGATCGCCACGTCGTCGTGGCCGTCGTCGTTGACGTCGCCGATGCCGGCGACGACGCTGCCGATGGCGGCGGCGCCGGGCGGAGGATTGCCTTCGGCGTCAACCGGCCCGACCAGCTTGAAGCCACGGCCATTGGCGGGAATGCCGGCGATGCTGATCGGCCCCGTGATGGCCGGCCCGCCGAACACGATGTAGACATCGTCGTGCGCGGTGTCGCCCGCGGCACCGGGCCCGATGATGATGTCGTCGTAACCGTCGCCATTGAAATCGCCGGCGCCCGCGGCGGCGAAGCCGATGCGGTCGTCATGCACGGCGCCATCGATTTCGAAGCCGTCGGCCGAACTCATCGTCGAGAGTTCGAGGCTCGCGCCGAAACTGCCTGCGCCCCCGGCCACGCCCTTGCGGCCGTAGACAACGAACACCTTGCCAGCCAGGGTCCGGCCGCCAACCGCCGCGTAGGGGACCGAGACCAGCAAATCGTCAACGCCGTCGCCATTGACGTCACCGGCCGCAGCGCTGCGCCAGCCGAGCATGAAGTCCTGGTAGGCGGTGTCCAGCAGCACGAAGCCGTTGCTGCCGTTGAGGCTGCCCAGCTGCAGCGGGCTGCTGAAGCCGCCCTGCCGGCCAAACACCACATAGGCGCGGCCGGGGCTGTTGGGGACATTCTCGGTCGCCGGCGCGCCGATCATCAGGTCGTCGGTACCGTCGTTGTTGATGTCGCCGATGATGGCGACCGACTGCCCGAGGGCATCGCTGGTGATGCCGGTATTGAAGCGGGCACCAGTGCTGCCGGAAATCCCCGGAAGACTGATGCTGTCAAGCGTCGGTGCCGCCAGTGCGGCCGCACTCGCGGTCACCAGCAGCAGCCCCGTGAGGCGAGCCACGCCCGCGACCCATCCCTGCACCCCTGCATTTCCTTCGCTGCGCATAAGCACCACACGTTTCGACATGAACTGACGGCGAGTATTGCCAGCGTTTTCCGTATCGCAGGTGAACGGGTCCGGCGGCGGTTAGGGGCCGATTAATGGCCCTGACAATGGCCTGACTGAACGCAGTGACGTGGTCGGTGTTCCGCAGAGGTACAGGTTTGTTACGCTGTGCAGAATGCTGGAGTCGTCCATGTTTTTTCGTACCATTCGCGCCGCGGCCGTTGCCGGGCTGCTGCTGATATTGCCCGCCTGCGCCAGTGCGCCGCGCCACGCTGCAGTCGTCAACGCGACAGCCGCGCACCCGCCCGCCGCCGCACCGACCGCCGCTCCGCCGGTGGCGCCGCCACTGCGGCCACCGCAGGCGAGAACTGCCCTGGCCGAGCGCATCGACGCCTTCATATCGCAGCCGCGCTTTGCTCACGCGACTTGGGGCATTGCCATTGTCGATCCCGCCAGCGGCCAGACCCGCTACGCGCACAATGCCGACAAACTGGTGGTCCCGGCGTCCAACGTGAAGCTGTACACCACGACGCTGGCACTGGCGACGCTTGGCGGCGACGCGCGCTTCACCACCACGCTCTATGCCACGAGCAAGCCGCGCAGCAACGGCCTGTTGCGGGGCGATCTGATCCTCTACGGCCGCGGCGACCCGTCGCTTGGCGACGCCCGGGTTGCGCCGGACTCGCTCGACTGGGCCGAGCGCTTCGCCGGCGCGCTGGCCGAGCACGGGGTGACCCGCATCAGCGGCGACCTGATCGCCGACGACACCTGGTACCAGGGCAGCGGGATCGGCGGCGGCTGGGAGGCGGACGACTTGCCGCAGTGGTACGCACCGCGGGTGTCGGCGCTGACGGTGCAGGACAACCTGCTGGCAGTCCTGGTCAGCCCCGACGGCGCGCATGGCGCAAAGGTACGGCTGGAGCCGACGGCGGCGGCGCGGGTTGTCAACCTGACCCACGACGCGGAACCGGGCGAACCACTGCGCGTCTACCAGCGCCCCGGCAGCAGCACCATCATCGTCAGCGGCCAGGCACCCAGCGGCACGCGCCGTTTCGTGCTGGCGGCCCCGGACCCGGCCTTGATGGCCGCACAGCAGCTCAAGCAGGCGCTGGACGCGGCGGGCATCGCCCTCGCCGGCAGCGTGCGCGTGTTGCACTGGCCGCAGAAGGATCCGGCGATCAAGCGCGGCCAGCTGCAGGTGATGGCGCAAGTCATGTCGCCGCCGCTGAGCGAACTGGTCCGTCACACGCTCAAGGACTCGGACAACCTTTACGCCCAGCACCTGCTGCTGCAGGTCGGCGTGCACACCGCCGACCAGGGCACCTGCAGCGACCGCACATGGCTGCCGCGGACCACCCAGGCCTGGGGCCTGTGCGCAATGCGCGCGTTCCTGCGCCATGCCGGCATCGGCACCGACCAGGCCACCTTCGTCGAGGGCAGCGGCCTGTCGCGCAAGGATCTGGCGACGCCCGCGGCGACCACCGCGTTGCTGGTCTGGATCGAACACCAGCCGTTCGCCGACGTCATCCTCGACGCGCTGCCGGTCGCCGGCGTCGACGGCACGCTGGTGCACCGCCTGCGTGACACCCTGGCCGAGGACAACCTGCGGGCCAAGACCGGCACCCTGACCCACGTCTACGCCTTGTCAGGCTTTGTCGACGATGCCGACGGTCGGCCGCTGGTGTTCTCGCTGACGCTGAACCACTACCAGCGGCCGCGCGATGAATTCGGCCGCATCATTCAGCCCTCGCCCGACAGCGACCTCGACACCATCGCCGGGATGCTCGCCGAATGGCATCGGCCGGTACCGACGCAGGTGGCAGCGGCAGCACGCGGCAGCGGCAGCAGCGCGGGCGTCGGCGCTGCCGGCGCCGCCGTCAACTGAAACCTCGCGCCGAGAACGGGGGATCGGCCGAGCGACAGCGGCCGGATCGTTGCTGGCGACGCCAGCGATGGCCTCGCGCGCCGGGCTCGCTTCGCTCACGCGATGCTCCGCTTCGCTGCGCGGGAATGGGGAATCGAGGATCGGGAATGGGAACAGCGGCCCGCGGCGGCGCGCGCTGCTGGTCGGCAAAGGCAGCGATGATGGTTGGTTCGCCAGCGCCCCGTGGAGCCGGCGGAGGGTGGCTCAGGGCCGGTCGCTGCGGATGAAGCGCTCGCGCACGCGCTCGTCGGCATACGAGTGCGTGTAAGGCTTCAGCAAGTCGTAGCGTGTCACCATGCCGACGAAGCGGCCGCTGACGGCATCGACCACCGGTATGCGGTCGAGCTTTTCGACAGCCATGCGCATGGCAATGCTCTGGCAGCTTTCGTCGGGAAACGCGACCACCGGGTCCGAGCCGACCAGCGCGCGCAGTTCCTGCGTGCCCTTGGGTTGCTCGGCCAGCCAGGCCGCGACGTCACGGCGATCCACCAGGTTCAGCAGCTTGCCGTCGGCGTCGACCACGGGATAACCGCGGTATCTCTGCGCCGGGCCGAAATAATCGTGCGCCAGCGCCTGGACGCTGATGTCGCCCGGCACCGTCACCACGTTCTCGGTCATCACCTCCTTCACCGTCATGTGCTCAAGCCGGTCAACCGAGTACTCGCGGAAAATGTCGAAGCCCCGGCGCGCTATCTTCTCAGTGAGGATTGAGCGTTTCATCAGGAACACGCTGACGCCGTAGGCGGCGGTGCAGGCAATCAGCAGCGCCGGCAGCGCGCTGGCGTCGTGGGTCAACTCCAGCGCGAAAAGGATGGCGGTGAACGGCAGGCGCATCACGCCCGCCAGCATCGCGCCCATGCCCAGCAGCGGCCAGAGCAGCGGCTCGTGGCCCGGGAACACCATCGCCTCGAGACCTCCCAGCCCGGCACCCAGCGCCAGCAGTGGCGCCAGCACGCCGCCGGATGTCCCGGAGGCGAGGTAGATGATCCACATCAGGCCCTTGGCGACCATGAAGGCCACGATCGCGGCGCCGACCAGCTGCCCGGTAAGCAACTGGCCGATGACGTCGTAGCCCACGCCCATGGCCTGCGGCTCGAACCAGCCGCCCACCGCCACCGCCACGGCACCCAGCGCCGGCCACCACATCCAGTGCACCGGCAGCCGATGGAACAGGTCCTCGGTCTTGTAGATGGTCGCCGTCAGGCCGGTTGCCGCCAGCCCGGCGATGACGCCGCAAACCGCGGCCATCGACAACTCCAGCAGCTGCGGCTGGAACACCACGTCAAGCGGGAACAACGGTCCCGGCCCGAGCAGGTAGGGCCGCAGCGCGGCGGCGACGAAGCAGGCGATGGCGACCGGAATCGTGCTGCGGGGGCGCAGCTCGAACAGCAGCAGTTCGACCGCCAGCAGCGCGGAGGCGATCGGCGTACCGAAGGTCGCGGCCATGCCGGCGCAGGCGCCGGCCACCAGCAGGGTGCGGCGCTCCATCGAAGTGAGGTAGAACACCTGGCCGACCAGCGAGCCGACCGCGCCACCGGTCATGATGATCGGTCCCTCGGCGCCGAATGGACCACCCGTGCCTATGGCGATCGCCGACGACAGCGGTTTGAGGATCGCCACCTTCAGCATCATCTTGCTCTTGCGGAACAGGATGGCTTCCAGCGCCTCGGGGATGCCGTGGCCGCGGATCCGCTCGGTGCCGAATTTCGCCAGCAAGCCGATGATCAGGCCACCCACCACCGGCGCCACCAGGATCGCCCAACTGCGGCCGCCGGCGGCCGGCGAGGTGAACTCGGTGGACCAGCGATGCAGGAAAGCCAGGTTGGTGGCGAGACCGATCATGCGGTACAGCACGAAGGCCACCAGCGCCGCGCCGATGCCGATGAAGAAGGCGATGAATGAAACCTTGAGGATGCTGATGCTGGGACGGAAATCGCCCTGCACCTGCGTGTCGCGTCTCCACTTTTCGTAGATGCGCCGCGCGTATCGCCTTAAACCCATGTTTCGACCCGGTCCTGGGGACAAAGGCGCCGGCCGGCGCCGCGCCGCAGTATGGCACGGGGTCCGCCGGTACCGCAGGTGGTGCGTCGCTGCCGGCAGCCCGTGACCTATGGCCGATGAAAGCGCGTGGTGCGCACGCGTAGGCTGAGGGATCAAGGTCCCGGAGGAAGCGCCATGCGTGCCAAGACATTCGCCATCCTGCTTGCCGCCACACTCGTCAGCACGGCGGCCAGCGCCGCCGACAACGGCAAGCACGACGCGCATCCCGACCACTCGGGACACACGCCGAAGGAGGCGCTGGTCAAGCCGCAATCCTCCGTCAGCCACGGCTCGGTCACCGTCGAGGGCAAGCGCATCGACTACAAGGCCGTCGCCGGAACACTGATCATCCACGGCACCGGTGACAAGGAACACGAGCCGCAGATCAGCATGTTCTACGTCGCCTATCTGAAGCAGGGCGCGAACCCGGCCACGCGGCCGGTCACGTTCATCTACAACGGCGGCCCGGGATCGGCCACGGTCTGGCTGCACATGGGCGCCTTCGGGCCGAAGCGCGTGGTGACCTCCGACCACGACCACACGCCTGCCGCACCCTACGGCCTGGTCAATAACGACTACAGCCTGCTGGACGCCTCCGACCTTGTCTTCATCGACGCGCCCGGTGCCGGCTTCAGCCGGCTGATCGCCAATGCCAAGGACAAGGACAAGCGCGAAAAGCAGATGAAGGCGCGGCAGAAGGCCATCTACAGCGTCGACGGCGACGGCCATGCCTTCGCCCGGTTCATCAGCCAGTTTCTCTCAACCTACGGCCGCTGGAACTCGCCCAAGTACCTGTTCGGCGAAAGCTACGGCACCACCCGCTCGGCGGTCCTGGCCAACATCCTTGAAAACGATGACAGCATTGATCTCAACGGCGTGATCCTGCTGTCGCAGATCCTCAGCTTCGCCACCAGCATCGACGGCCCGCAGTCCAACCCCAGCGTCGACCTGCCTTACGAGCTGGCGCTGCCAACCTTCGCCGCGACCGCCTGGTATCACCACAAGCTGCCGCAGCCGCCGGCCAAGCTGGAGCCGTTCCTGCAGGAGGTCGAGCACTACGCCATGAACGAGTACGCGCACGCGCTGCTGCTCGGTTCGGCGCTTGACGACACGCAGAAGCAGGCAGTGGCCGCAAAGCTGCACCAGTACACCGGCCTGCCGGTGGACTACCTGCTGAAGGCCAACTTGCGCGTCAGCGGTGGCATGTTCGAGCATGAGTTGCTCGGCGCCGACGACCAGACCACCGGCCGCCTCGACAGCCGCTTCGCCGGCCCGACCATCGATCCACTGGGCAAGAGCTCGGATTACGACCCGCAGTCTTCGGCCATCAGCTCCGCCTACGTCGCGGTGTTCAACAACTACGTCCGCAAGCAGCTGAAGTTCGGCCAGCACCAGCACTACCGGCTGTATGCGAACGTCCACCACTGGGACTTCTCGCACCGCGCCCCCGGCAGCCGCTATTCGTCGCAGCAGTCGCTCAACGTGATGCCCGACCTCGCCACCGCGATGAAGACCAACCCTGACCTCAAGGTGCTTTTGAATGGCGGCTACTACGACCTCGCCACACCCTTCTTCGCCGCCATCTACGAGATGCGCCACCTGCCGATCCCGCAGCGGTTGCAGAAGAACATCAGCTACGCCTGGTATCCGTCGGGCCACATGGTCTACGCGCACACGCCGTCACTGAAGGCGCTGCACGACAACGTCGCCCGCTTCATCGACGCCAACATCGGCGGCCGTTGACAACGCTGGGCGTTGACTGCACCAGAAGACGCCACGTTGTTCTACGCCTGCCGCAGGCCTCCGCACCGGCCCGCCCGCTCGAGCGCGTGACTGACAGAGCGGCACGTGCTCAGTCGCTTCACCGGCAGCCCTGCCGCGTGGCCTCAGCGCCCTTTTGACAGTCATTGAAAATCGGTCCATAGTCAACCGCGCGCGCGCCTTGAGCTGGTGGGGCGTACTCCTCGTCCCCAATACGCAACTGACGTACGCTCCTGCAACGCAGCCCGGGGAGGTGCGTGATGGACGCCGGACGATCCTTGCGAACCGCTACCCTTTGCGCAGGCTCTCTGCTGCTTTCACTTGCAAGTTGTGCAGGCGATGCCCAGGATTTGGGCGGCGTCTGCCGAGTCGCCGTCGTTGCAACCGGCGACGGCAGCAGTTGGGCCGCGCCGGCGAGTCTTGTCGCAGCCCTTGCAGATAGCGAATGCAGTGAAGTCTGGGTCGGTGCCGGCATCTACAGGCCGGGCGCGGCTGGTGACGAGGCTGCCACCTTCAACGTACGCGCTGGCGTCAAGGTCTACGGCGGGTTTGCCGGCAACGAGACAACCCGCGAACAACGTGACCCGCGGGCGAACCTGACAATCCTCTCCGGTGACATCGACGAAAATGACGCGACGGGCGGCGCCGACGGCATCGATGCGACGGTCCCTCTCGACGGGAGCAATGCTGGCAACAGCCTTCACGTCGTCACGATGGACGGTACAACTGGCGGCGGCATAAATGCCGACACGGTCCTCGATGGGTTCATCATCACGGCGGGAAATGCCGACAATCCAGGCCCCTTTTCAGCCGGCGGAATTGGCGGGGGACTCCTCTGCGACGGCGCTGGTGCCGGTCATCAGTGCAGCCCGGTCTTGAATCAACTCCTTTTTACTGGCAACAGTGCGGGTGCCGGCGGTGCGCTCGGCAACTTTGGCTTGCTGGGGGGGCTAAGCAGTCCCCGGATTACAGGGGTGACCTTCCGTGGCAACAGCGCCGATAACGGCGGAGCACTGTTCGACGAAGGCGGCGGCGGCACCAGCAGCCCCATCCTCATCAATGTCACCTTCAACGGCAATCAAGCCGCAGGCATGGGTGGCGCGATGTACAACCATGGCGCGACTGGTACCAGCAATCCGGTGTTGAGCAACGTGACGTTCAGTGGTAACAGCGCCGGGGCCAAGGGAGGCGCCGTCGCCAATGAGGGCGGTTCGACCGGGACCACCAGCCCCGTTTTTACCAACGTCATCATGTGGGGCGATAGCGTTGCCTCCGGCGGCAGCGGACCTGAAATATCCAACACCACGGCGACGCCGAGTTTACGCTGGAGCATCCTGCAAGGGGGCTGCGTCCCTGGCGACGGCAATGACTGCGACGCATCCGTGTTGGCGAGCGATCCCCTGCTGGGCCCGTTACAGGACAACGGGGGCTTTGCACCGACGATGCTGCTCGATGCCGGCAGCCCTGCCATCGACGCCGGCACCCTTGGCGAATGCGCCTCCATCGATGAACGCGGGGTTCCTCGCCCCCAGGGCCTCGCGTGCGACATGGGCGCAGTCGAGGTACTGCCGTCCGAGCGGACCTGCTTTGTGAAAGCTTGGGCCGCCAGCACAAATTATGGCAGCAGCTGGCAAGACGCTTATCGCGATCTGCAGTCGGCATTGACGGACACGTCTTGTGTCGAGGTCTGGGTCGCCAGAGGCATTTATGTCCCGGGAGCCGAGGAGACCGACAGTTTCCTCGTCAGGCCCTATACGAGAGTATACGGCGGCTTTGCGGGCACGGAAGCGCGCCTCGAGCAGCGCGACCCGCTGGCCAATCCCACAGTGCTCTCCGGTGACATCGATCGAAACGACTCGACCCGTGGTCCCGGGGGCATCGACGAGGCCGTACCCATCGATGGCAGCAACAGTGGTAACAGTCGCCATGTACTGATGATGCGAAACACAACCGATCGCAGCACCGTGCTTGACGGATTCGTCATCACCGCCGGGAACGCCGACTCGACATACACGGACAGCCTCGGCGGCGGCTTGCTGTGCAGCGGTGACGGCATTGGCAACGAGTGCAACCCGTCGCTTGGCCACCTGCGGTTCGTCGGCAATCACGCCAGCCTCGGCGGCGCAATCTACGCCATGGGCAGCTCACATGGCGACAGCAGTCCGCTATTGCAAAGCGTCAGCTTCAGCGGCAACAGCGCAACGCAAGGCGGCGCAATGTACAGTGACGGGGAATACGGCAGAAGCAGCCCCGTCCTGATCAACGTTACCTTCAGCGGCAACATCGCCGCTGCCGCAGCGGCGATGTACAACCTCGGCAGCCCTGATCGCTTCAGCCGACCTCAGCTGACCAATGTCACGTTCAGCGAAAACTATCCAGGTTCCGGCTCTTACGCGATCATCAACCAGGCTAGCAGCCCGTCCATGACCAACGTCATCCTGTGGAACGATTCACTGGACGATGGACACGAAATCGAAAACGCCAGCGGGGCAACTTCGTGGTTGCGCTACAGCATCATGAAAGGCGGCTGCGTCATCGGCGAAGGTTTCGATTGCGACGCAACGGTCCTTGACGCTGACCCGCAGCTTGGCCCTCTGCAACAAAATGGCGGCTTCACGCCGACGATGTTGCCCGGGCCCGAGAGTGTCGCGATCGACGAAGGGAGCGCCGCCGACTGCAGCGCAAAAGACCAGCGCGGCATTTCGCGACCACAGGGCGCAGCATGCGACATTGGTGCCGTCGAGCTGATCCAGGCCCAGCTGTCGGTGAGCGTGGACGGCGCTGGCAGCGTGACCGCCGCGACACCACCCACACCACGTTCAGGGAATGTGGCTGATTGCGTCATGGGCGGCGCGAGGTGCGCCGCGACATACGTCGAGGGCGCCGCCGTGCCATTGGTCGCTACCCCCGGATCATTTGCCGTCAGTGGCAATTGCGGGGGAAGCGTTGACGGTTCGACCTTTACCACCGCTCCGATCAGCCGTGATTGCACTGTCGCGATTGATTTCGCTCCGGTTGCGCACAGCGTCGGTGGCACGGTCTATGGTCTGCAAGGCAACTCCGTGACCCTCCTCCTGTCAGTGCCGGGTTCGCCGCCACAGCAGATGGCCGTGGCTGCGAACGGCAATTTCGTGTTCCCGGATCCAGTTGCCTTTGGCGCCACATATGCAGTTGGCATAACGATCCCTCCGGCAGACCCTGCTGAAAGCTGCACCATCCTCAACATGAGCGGGACCGTTCCCGATGGCGATGTCACAAACGTGTTCGTTACGTGTGTTCTGGAGAAGTTTGCAGTCGGAGGCACGATCGGTGGCGCGACCGACACGGTCGGGCTCAGCCTCAATGGTGGCCCCGTGGAAACCTTCGGCGATGGCCCCTTCGCCTTTGGTACCTTGCTTGCCGATGGCGCAAGCTACAGCATCGCGATAACAAGCTCGCCCACAGGCCAGAATTGCACCGCCCGCAATGGAACCGGGATCATCGACGGCGCCACTGTGAGCGATGTTGCAATCCAGTGTGTCGACAAGACGGCCGTTCTCGCGCTGACCGTCGATGACGCGCGCGGCTACGCGCAATACGGCCAGGTGATCGACTATCTGGTGACGTTGAGCAACACGGGCAGCGCCGATGCCAGCGGCGTTGTCCTGACCAACACGTTCGGCGCCGGGCTCAATGGAACCGAGAGCCACTGGCAATGCATCAGCGATGCACCTTGCGCGGCCGGCGTCGGGGCACTGAACGATATCGTGGACTTGCCGGCAGGTACAAGCATCACCTGGGATCTCAACGTGCCGGTGATGATCAATACCGACGCCGTCAATGCAGCCACCAGCGTCAGCGCAACTTTTGGGGCGCAGACCCCGACAGCCGTCGACACGGACGTGCTGGTGTTATTCCGCGATGGGTTCGGCTTTGAGTATGGGGAAGAGGCGCCGCAAACCGCAATCGCCACGAGCTGCCTCGGCACCTCGATCGACGACGAATCGACGCAGGTCTTCGACCTGCTCCCGCCGGCCGAACCCCGCGCCATCCACGAGCTGATCAGTGCCATCGCCGGGGACGGCTCGCGCATCGAGGTTGATCGGCTCGGCAGCGTCGCCGGTCAATGGCTGCGTCTGCTCAGCACCACAAAGGATGGTTCGCAGCATGCCAGTCGTTGGGCACGCTTGGGAGCGCGTAGCGAAATCGCCCTCGGCATCGCCAAGGACGGGAACGGTGCCTGGCTACTGCTCGCAGGCAGTGAGCCACCGCTGCAACTGCCCCTCGCTGCAAGCAACTTGAGCTACCGGATCAACAGGTCTGCCACCTGCCGTTGAGGCTGTGCCGCAGACTCGCGCAGGCAAGAGCAAGCACCTCAAGCCGGCGACTTGCGGCGCCGCCGGGCATAAAAAAAGCCCCGGGCGTCGCCGCCCGGGGCTTTTTTCGCATTGACCGAAAGGTCAGACGGCTTGCACTTCGTCAGCCTGCATGCCCTTCTGGCCCTGCACCGCGACGAAACTCACGCGCTGGCCTTCCTGCAGGCTCTTGAAGCCGGTACCCTGGATGGAACGGAAATGCACGAACAGGTCCGGGCCGCTTTCCGGCGTGATGAACCCGAAACCCTTCGCGTCATTGAACCACTTGACGGTACCTTCTTGGCGATCTGCCATGTTACACACTCCTCACACTATTGAATTGAAAATGAAACAGACATTGAGGCCGCGGGAACACCCCGTGGCCGTCAACTGGGATTGCAAGGAGATAGCACATGAAACGATGGAGTGAATCTTGACGATCAACCACATCGGGCACGATTCACCGTGACCCTGGCAAACACAGTCAGCGGTATTCTACAGCAAAGCTGAAGCCGCGGTGTCAACTGTTTCTTGAACGATTGAACAATGCCTGAAAACGCCGCCGCCATTCAGCTTTCGTTCGCATCCCGCACGCTTGCGAGCCGCCGTAGGTCGGGTTAGCGCCGCAGGCGCGTAACTCGACGCTCACCCGGCGCGCCAAGGCGGCCAGACCAACTTCCATTTCTGCCTACCAGTCCGCAGGCCTGCGGCGGCCGCATCCATAGGATGCCGGCATGCCAACCTGCCACCTCCGCGGCCCCGCCGCCCATGCCCGACGCCTCTTCGCCGCGGCCCTTCTGGGTCTGGCGGCAATCGCCAGCGCGCCCCTGGCGCTGGCGCAACTGGCGCCGCAGCTCGCGCCCGCGCCGACCGCACCAGCGACACAGGACGAACCGCAGTTCGCGCCCTTCGCGCTTGCCGTGCCGCAAGCAGCCCAGGCCGACGCCCAGGCGGTCAGCGTCGATATTGATCCGTTCGACCGCAATGCGGTCGCCCTGGCCTACCAGGAGATCTACCTGCCCCAAGGCCAGGTGCCCAGCGGCTGGAACGGCAACGTCGGCAGCTGCAACCCCGGCAGCGTCAGCCTCGCCTATCGCCAGGCCACCATCGCCCGCGTCAACTTCTACCGCGCCCTGGCCGGCCTGCCCGGCAACATCACCCTGATGGGCGGCACGGCGGCCACCGACACCCAAGCGGCGGCGCTGATGTTCAGCGCCAACCGCGCACTCAGCCACAGCCCGCCGTCGGACTGGCTGTGCTACACCAGCGCCGGTTACAACGGTGCGCACAACTCCAACATCGCCGCCGGCTACGGCAACAACGCCGCCGCTGGGCCTGGCGCCATCGATCTGTACATGGTCGACAGCGACCCCAACAACAGCTTCGTCGGCCACCGCCGCTGGGTGCTCTACCCAGCGCGCATCGGCATGGACACGGGCTCCGTCCCTTACGGCTCCAACGGCTGGGCCAGCAATGCACTATGGGTGTTCGGCCCGACCGGCCCGCGGCCACCGACGCCGTTCGGCGTCGCTTGGCCACCGCAGGGCTACGTGCCCTGGCAACTACTGCCTGCCAAATCAAACCGCTGGTCATTCTCTTGGCCGGGCGCCGACTTCAGCAACGCCACGGTCAGCATGAGCCGCGACGGGGTGCCGCTGGATCCGCCCGGCTACGAGCCGCTGGCCAACGGTTACGGCGAAAACACACTGGTCTGGCTGCCGCCAGCCGGCGACGCCGGCGACGAAGTCAGCTACGCCCGACCCGGACACGACACCGACTACCACGTCGTCATCACCGGCATCCGCGGCGGCGGCGCGCCCGCGACCATCGACTACGACGTCGTCGTCATCGACCCCTGGGTCATCCAGGACGTCATCTTCACCTCCAGCTTCGAGTAGCGCCACGCACCGCGAGCAGGATCAGACGAGGCGACCGCTCAGTCTCGCGAAGTCGATGGCAACTTCGCTGCCATCTTGGCCTCGACTCGTGCCAGCAGCGCACTCGGCGGCACCGCCAGCACGCGAGACAGCTTGAAGAGCGTCTTGATGCTCGCCGAATTCTGGCCGCGCTCAAGCAACGAAACGTAGTTGCGTTGCAACCCCGCCTCCAATGCAAGCGCTTCCTGAGACAAGCCTCGTTGCCTTCGGAGATCCCTCAGCACCTGCCCCAATGCAATCTCCGCGTCCACCAAGCCCTCCTGCCGTGGAGGCAAGGTAGGCCGTGACGCATACAGAGGTCTTCACAATATACTGGTCATTCCGGCTTCAGGCCGTGTATAGTGGAAGCGTTGCAAAAACCAGGAGGCGCATGATGCGCAAGGGACGGATTCTTTCGGGGGCGGGCAGCGTTGGGCTGCACGCGGTTCTAAGCTTGGGGCTGGCGCTGCTGGTCCCGTTGACGGCCTGGGCTGCAAGCACCCACACGCCGGAGCAGGAATACGCCGACCTGACCAAGGTGGACCAGGCGGTCTCGCCGCTCGGCGACCATCCCTTCGGCGCCCGCATCGGCCTCTACGACGGCAGCCTTTCGTTCCTCCAGACCGACGTGTCGCTGGCCGGCAACGGCCCCACGCTTTCGCTGAGCCGCGCCTACATCGTGCGCGGCGTCGACGGCCTGAACCGGCGCGCCAGCTCGGCCCTGGGCGACTGGCAACTGGCGCTGCCGCGGCTGGAGACGCTGGTTCCGCACCAGGGTCTTGCCGGCATCGACGGCTGGATGGTGGATGCGTTCGCGGGTCCAAGCTGGTATCGCTGCCGTGACTTCGCCGCGGCGCCGACGGCACCGGCGCAGGGCGGCACCGGCCACCGCGAGTGGACGGCGACCGACTACTGGCAAGGCTACCAGCTGATCGTCCCCGGCCATGGC
>DASSBG010000046.1:0-96022 GCA_035699085.1 Rhodanobacteraceae bacterium | reverse complement strand
ACCGGAATCCTGACATTGGTTTCCGCGGGTTCCACCGCCACGCTGGCGCAGTGGCAGGCGGCGCTTCGTTCGGTCAGCTATGCCGATTTCTCCGAGAACCCCGACACTTCCACGCGCACGATCAGCTTCACGGTCAACGACCGTGCTGCAAACAGCGTTGCCGCTGGCCGGACCCTTGCTGTCGTGGCGGTCAATGACGCGCCGGTGATTACCACGAGCGGCGGCATCACGAACTACACCGGCGGCAGCGCGGCGGTGACGATAGACGCTGGCGTCACGGTGAGCGACGTGGACAACTCGACACAGTCTTCGGCGACGGTTGCCATCGGCAGCGGCTTCCACAGCGGCGACAGCCTCGGCTTCACCAACACCAGCGCCGCGACCTACGGAAACATCGCCGCGTCGTACAATGCGGCGACAGGGGTGCTGACGATGACCTCGTCTGGCGCGACGGCGACCAACGCGCAGTGGGCCGGCGCCCTGTCATCGGTAACCTTCGCCAGCACCAGCACCAGCTATGGTGCTCGCACCGTCGCCTTCGTTGTTGCCGATGGTGCCAGCAGCAGTGCCGCTGCGACCGACACGATCGCGATGTCCGGCGTGCCGACGGTGACAAACGTCGGCAGTGCCACGCCGGACGGCCGCTACAAGATCGGCGACACGATCTACCTGACGGTGAGCTTCGACCAGGCGGTCACGGTCGATACCGCCGGTGGTTCGCCAACGCTGCTGCTGGAAACGGGCAGCGTGGATCGCGACGCCCCCTATGTCTCCGGGTCCGGCAGCACTACGTTGACCTTTGCCTACAGCGTGTTGCCGGGCGATGCCAGCCCGGACCTGGACTACGCCACGACATCGGCGCTCGCACTCAACGGCGCCACCATCCGCAGCGCCGGGGGCGCAGATGCGGTATTGACCTTGCCAGCCACCGGAAGCGCCACGTCCATCGCCGGCCAGCGCGCCATTGTCGTGGACGGGGTGGCTCCGACAGTGGTGTCCGTCAACGTGCCGGCCAACGGCACCTATGGCGTCAGCCAGAACCTCGACTTCACGGTCAACTACGGCGAGGCAGTGACCGTGAATACCGGCGGTGGCATGCCGCGCCTCGCCATTACCCTGGATACGGGCGGCACGGTCCATGCCGATTATGTCTCCGGCTCCGGCACCACCGCGCTGGTATTTCGCATGACGGTGGTGGTCGGGGAGCGCGATGCCGATGGCATCACCGTGGGGGCAACGCTGGAATCCAATGGCGCGAGCATCGGCGACGCGGCCGGCAACGACGCCGAGCCGGCACTGAACGGCGTGGGCAGTACCAGCGCCGTACTGATCGACACGCCGGTTGCGGACCTCGGCGTTGACGTCGATGACGGAGGCGACTACGCGCGCTACGGCAAGATCCGGAACTACCTCGTCACGATCGTCAATGCCGGCGACGGCGACGCCATTGGCGCCTCGATATCCTCGTCCTACTCGCCCGGTCTCGACGCGGCCAACACCCACTGGAAATGTTTCGGCGGCGGCCTGGCGTCCGTTCCGGACGTGGCACATTGCGAACCGTCCAGCGGTGCCGGGTCGGTGGCCTCCACCATTGATTTGCCGGCCGGCACGAGCCTGGGCTTCCTGGTCAGCGTGCCGGTGACTGTCGAGGCCGCCGACCCGGACGTGCAGGTCGGCATCGCCGTGACCGGCAGCGCCAGCAACGTCAGTCTCGGCGCCAGTGACACCGACACGCTGGTCCTGTTCCGCGACGGCTTCGACGCGATCTACGCGGACGGCACGCAGATGGTTGCGCAGCCGGTGTCATTGGCCACCGCGACGCTGTCGCCATGCGCCGAGGAAACCACATTGATGGGCACCGAGCCGCCGTTGGTCGAGCTGTCGCGCGAGCCGGCCGAGGCCATGGTTGATCGGCTGTTCGACACGCGTGTCAGCGGCGGCCGCCAAGTTGCCGTCGAGCGCACGAATCTTGGCGTCCGGCCGTGGGTACGGCTGGTGACGAGCGGGGCCGATGGCGAGCGCGCCAGCGCCTGGACGGCGAGCGACGCCGGCGCGACGCTGGCGCTGGGCCTGGCCGACGATGGCACGAGCCAGTGGCTGCTGCTCGAAGGGCGGACGGCGTCACTGCGCCAGATGCTCCCGCCGGAGGATGCGTCGACGAGCGATGCCTGCCGCTGATCGGCCGACGCGTTTTCCAGTCCCGCTCGCGGTGTCCTGGCGGCCGCGCGAACGTTCTTGCGAGGCCGGGAATGCTAGTGCTGCAGCGGGTAGGTGCTGACGCCTTCGCTGCTGGCCGCGGGTGCCGGCGCGCTGGCCGCCGGCGCGGGCACCGCGCTGCTGCTGGCCGCCGCGGGCGCGGCGTCGATGTACTCGAACAGGTTGACCACCTTGTTGGCGCCGTTGGCATTGCGCGCGCTCTGTATCACCGCGTCGCCTTCGGTATGCGTCACCAGGCCCATCAGGTAGATGTTGCCGTGGGCGACGCTGACGTTGACGCGCGTCGGGTCGAAGCCGGGCAGGCTGGTGATGTCGAGCAGGCCGGCCTTGACCCGTGCCGCCAGCGCCTCATCGGCGCGGCTCGACCAAAAGCCCGGTTCGGGCGCGATGTCGAGCTGGTTGACCACGCGGCGCGCACCGATGAAGCCACTGGCCAGCTCCCCGGCCCGCTGACGCGCCGCGTCGGATACCACCTCGCCGATCAGCAGGATCACGCCGTTGTAGACCACCACCCGCACGTTGTTGTGGCTGGTGAGGTTCTGATCGCCGTGCAGCGCGCGAATCACCGAAAGCTGCAGGTTGCGGTCGTTGACCACGGTGCTGGCCGGGCGACGATCATGGGCGATGCGCACGCCGGTGGCCACGGCGCCGCCGACCAGGGCGGCCACGCAGCCCGAGAGGGCGGTGGCGGCAAGCAGCGGAAGGCAGGCGAGCAGCAGGCGGCGCATGGATTGACCTCGTGGGGTTGTATTCATTGGGCTTCGAAGGCGGCTCGCAGCCAATTGCAGCGCGCGCCCTCGGTCGCGGCGTCGAACGCTAGCACATCGAAGCGGCAGGGCCGGTGCGCCAGCCGCGGATGCGCCTGCAGGAACAGACCGGCGGCACGCACCAGGCGCGCCTGCTTGGCAGGCGTCACCGAATCGGCGGCGTTGCCGAAGCCGCTGCGCTGGCGGAAGCGGACCTCGACGAACACCAGTGCCTCGCCATCGCGCATCACCAGGTCGAGCTCGCCGTGGCGCGTGTTGAAGTTGCGCGCCACGAGCACCAGCCCCGCACCCTGCAGGTGGCGCAGGGCACGGTCTTCATAGGCGTCGCCGGTGGCGCGACGGGGCGTGCGCATTCCGGCGTGCTCAGCGCGTGCCGGGCATGGCGCTGCCGTCGCTGGCGTCCAGGGCGCCGGTCATCGGCACGGCAATGCCGTCGACGAACTGGGCCCAGATGGGCGTGCGCTGGATGCGACCGAAGCTGTCCATCGTCAGCTGGCCGGTGGCGCCGGCCAGGTAGCTGCCGGGGTGGTTGCGCAGCCAGTCCAGGTAGGGCAGCAGCGACCAGGCATCCATGCCGAAGGCGAACAGCCGCGCTGCGGGGCCGACGGTGTCGGGCATGGTGGCCTGCAGCTTGCTGCGCAGCGGCAGGCCGGGCTGCGCGTCGAACAGCCAGGGCGCGTCGCAGAACTGCACGCCGTCGAGGTCGCGGTCCAGGCCCTGGTTTTCCTCCGCGCCGTAGATGTGCGAGGTGGCGTACACCGGCAGCGTGACCTGGGCGATATTGAGCTGCGGCACCAGCAGGCGGCCCTGCCGCGGCCTCAGGGCGAGGAAGATGCCGGTGTCGCTGCCGGCGTTGGCGGTCAGCGTGGCAATGTCGTCGGCATAATTGACCTCGTCCCGCGGCAGTGTGGCGCTGCCGAGGACCTGGCCGCCCATGCTCTCGAACTGCGCGCGGAAGGCTCGCGCCGCGCGCTGCTCGGAGTCACCCTCGCCGATGAACATGATTGCCGTGTGCAGGCCCTGCGAGCGCATGCGCGCCGCCGCATGGGCGCCGTCGGCTTCCGGCGGCAGGGCAAACTCCGCACTGCCCGGCGGCGGCACGCCGTTGTCCGGGTGGTTCAGCGCCAGCAGCGGTACCGGCAGGGGCTGCTGGAACAGCGTGCCGACGGCCTCGCGTCCCAGTGGGCCGACGACGATGTCCGGGTGGTTCGCCACCGCCTGCTGGTAGGCGGCCAGCGCACCGCCGGGCGTACCGCCGGTGTCGTAGACGCTGACGGTGGTCTCGGCCGCGCGCTTGGGATCGGCGTTTTCGGCGATGGTGAATCCGTCCTGCAGCGCCTTGGCGGCCGGCGCCAGCGGCCCGCTGATCGGCAGCAGCAGGGCGATGGCGTGCGGCGGCCGGTAGCCTTCGCGCACGTCGGCCTGGCCGGAGCCGGGCAGCATGGTGCCGACCGGGTGGTCGAGCTGCGGCAGCGGGGTGGCCAGCGCCGAACCCTGGCGCGACAGCGCCTGCGCCAGCCACGGGCGCAGCGGGTCGTTCGGCGCCAATGCCCGCGCCTCGCTTTGCAGCTGCGCGCCGGGCATGGCCTGCAGCAGCGCCAGCAGTTGCTGTTCGTTCTGCGCCCTGTCGAAGCCGCTCAGGTCGCGGTCCAGCCGCAGCCGCGTTCGCGCCGCCGCCAGGGGCTGGCCCAGTGCCTGCTGCGCGCGCGCCTGGAGTTCCAGCACGCGCGGCTGCAGCGCCGGCGGGAAGGCCGCCATGGCCTCCGCTGCCGCCAGCGCGCGCTGCAGCTGGCCCCGGTTCAACGACGTCTCGGCGGACAGCAGGTCAAATCGCTGCGCCTGTGCAGGGTCGAGCCGGGCGCGCTGGATCCGGGCCAGCAGTGGCGCAACCTGCGTCCAATCGTCGAGCTGGCGGTACGACTCCGCGGCGCGCAGCAGCCAGGCATCGCGCATGCGCCAGTTGGCCTGCGCCAGCTGCTGCCAGAGCTGCGCGGCGTCATTGAAGCGGCCCTGGCGGTAGAGTGTCTGCGCCTGCGCGGCCTGGGTCTGCTGCGCGGGCGAGGGCGCCGTCGCGACGTTGGCGCAGCCGGCCAGCATCAGCGAGAGGCAAAGCGCAGCGGCCAGGGCACGCAGCAGGCGGCGGTCAAGGGTCGGCATCGTCTCTCCTCGGGTTGCGGCGATGATGGCCGTTCAATGCGTGGCAGCAGTGTACCGCCACGCCGGACAACGGGAGCATAGCCGCGTGATGCAGCAGCAGGTGGGCGGAACCTTGTGGGTGGTGGCGACGCCGATAGGCCACCGCGACGACTGGTCGGCGCGCGCCATCGAGGTGCTGCGTGCGGTCGCCCTGGTCGCGGCCGAAGACACCCGGCACAGCCGGCCGTTGCTGGCGCTGCACGGCATCGACACGCCGCTGCTGGCGCTGCACGAGCACAACGAACGGGACGTGGCCGACGGCCTGGTGCAGCGGCTCTCAGGCGGCGAGGACGTGGCCTTGATCTCCGACGCCGGCACGCCGCTGATCAGCGACCCCGGGTTTCGCCTGGTGCGCGCGGCGCGCGCCGCTGGCGTGCGGGTGTCGCCGGTGCCCGGCGCCTGCGCCGCGATCGCGGCACTGTCGGTGGCCGGACTGCCCAGCGACCGCTTCGTGTTCGAGGGCTTCCTGCCGGCCAAGGCGGCGGCGCGGCGTGCGCGCCTGGCGGAGCTGGCAAGCGACCCGCGCACGCTGATCTTCTACGAATCGCCGCATCGCGTCGCCGACTGCCTGGCCGACCTGCGGCACGCCTTTGGCGCGGAGCGCGAGGCGGTGCTGGCGCGCGAGCTGACCAAGCTGTTCGAGACGGTGCTGGGCGAGCCGCTCGGCGACTTGGCCGCGCGCGTCGCCGCCGACCCCGACCAGCAGCGCGGCGAGTGCGTGCTGCTGGTGGCCGGCTGCAGCGACCCCGCTCAGTCGCGCATCGCCGAGGGCCGGCGCGTGCTGGCATTGCTGCGTGACGCGCTGCCGCCCGGCAAGGCCGCGACGCTGGCCTCCGCGATCAGCGGCGCGCCGCGCAAGAGCTTGTACGTCTCGGATGCCGGGTCTGGAGAATAAGCACTCGGTACCGGCGCGCGGGTGCGTGCGGGCATGGCATGTTGGGGTTCGGTACGCTCACCGCCAACCTGCCGCTCGTTCGGCTCTTCCGGCATATGCGGTACTCGTCGTTGTCGGGGGTTCGCTGCGCTCGCCGGCAGCCTGCGGCGTCCCGGTCTCCGCGTCGACTGCTTTTCCCGCTGGCCGCTCACCGGCGGTCGGTGGCGGCGCGTTATGCTTGCGGTTTCGCTTGCGCACGGAGCCCGCCATGTCCACGCCCGCCTACGCCGCCACCAGCGCCCGCGCGCCGTTGGCGCCGTTTGCCATCGAGCGCCGCCAGCTGGGGCCGCACGACGTGCAGATCGACATCCTCTACTGCGGCGTCTGCCATTCGGACGTGCACCAGGCGCGCGACGAGTGGGGCGGTGCGATCTTCCCGATGGTGCCGGGGCACGAGATCGTCGGCCGCGTCTCGGCCGTGGGCGAGGGCGTGAGCCGCTGGCACGAGGGTGACATCGTCGGTGTCGGCTGTTTCGTCGATTCCTGCCGCCAGTGCGAGGCCTGCGAGGCCGGCGATGAGCAGTTCTGCAGCGAGGGCATGAGCGCGACCTACAACGGCTACGAGCGTCGCGACGGGCAGCTCGACCGCAGCCGGCCGACCTACGGCGGCTACTCGACGCGCATCGTGGTGGACGAGAACTACGTGCTGCGCATCCCGCCGGGTATCCCGCTGGAGCGCGCCGCGCCACTGCTGTGCGCCGGCATCACCACCTATTCGCCGCTGCGCCATTTCGGCGTGCGTGAGGGCGACGCGGTGGCCATCGTTGGCCTCGGCGGCCTTGGCCACATGGGCGTGAAGCTGGCCCGTGCGATGGGCGCGCACGTCACCGTGCTCAGCCATTCGCCGGGCAAGCGCGAGGACGCGCTGAAGCTTGGCGCCGAGGACTTCATTGCGACTGGCGATCTCGACGCCCTCAAGCAGAATGCGAACCGCTTCGACCTGATCCTCGACACCGTCTCCGCGCAGCACGACTACAACGCCTACCTCGGCCTGTTGAAGCGCAACGGCACCATGGTCGTGGTCGGCCTGCCGGACCCGGTGCCGCTCAACGCCGGCGCCCTGATCCGCGGCCGACGGCGGCTGGCCGGCTCGATGATCGGCGGCATCCACGAAACACAGGAGATGCTCGACTTCTGCGCCAAGCACCACGTCGCCGCCGACGTCGAAGTGATCCCGATCCAGGACATCAACCGCGCCTGGGAACGCATGGTGGCCGGCGACGTCCGCTACCGCTTCGTCATCGACGCCGCCAGCCTCGCCGCGACCTGATCCGGCGCAGAGTCAGTCTGCAAGCCACGACGACAGATACGTTGACGACAGATACGTTGGCGTGTAGTGCAGGCCGCTTTCGCAGCGCAATGGGTATAGCCAAGAGTATGAGATGTTGGAAACTTTAACTACGGTGCATTTGCGAGCGCCATCGGGTTTTCCCCCGACTCTTCTGAGAGCGACCGGTGAGGCACATCAAGAGCAAGATAAGCTATTACCGATATGACGTTCGAGATAGCAGCGATGGTGAGACTCATCTTTGGCTCCGCAGTATGCGCGCTTTTGTTGGCATCGTGTAGCAGCGCAGGAACAACGGGAAAGGTCATCGCGGAGACTTCCTCTGCGGCAAATGGCGTCACTGCGCTTGTTACCGTGGATAGCGGCGGTGCCACTACAAGTTATGTGTACCGTGTATATTTGAAAGATAAAGGATCTAATGGGGCTTTTGAGGTCTTGAGGATGAGTGGTTCCGAACCATCTGTAGTTTGGAGACAAGCTGAGATTTTTGTGCAGATCCGGTGTGGGAAGATATTTAGCTACCACAATTTTCACGATGTCATCAACGGCGGCAACGTTCACGACAGAATAAACGTTCGTCTGTCGACTACCTCTCTCTGCCGCACCACTACAACTGGTAATTCGCACGAGCAGTGAGTAAAAGTGAAGCAAAAAATTCTATTTTTTGAAAATACCGACCGAATGCAGCAACGATGAAACGCAAGCGCTACGTTATTTTCCTGTGTGTCTTGAGCGTAGCCTCATGCGCACATGTGGATACGACCGCTTTTCGCCAATGCGTTGACGTTGGCGCCGTTCGGGGTCATCCGCAGATGTACGCTGGGCAGGTGACCAACGTATGCGGTGTTCTGGCGGACACCTTTGAAGACCACAACTTGTATGGTTCGGCCAAGGCGGCGGCTCAGCATTCGCAAACAGAATGCTTGTCGGTTGGGACTGCTGCTGGCTTCCGTGGCGATCTGCGTGCGTTTGCAGGGAGGCGGGTGCAATTGTCTGGAACGGTGACGGCCAAGTTCTGCCCGCCAGGTGTCTTGTGTACCGGATCGTGTTCGCCTATCGGCATCTTCGTGGAATCAGTCAGCGAACAAGATTGAAGCTGGTTGGCGCCAGCGATCGCGCCGCGTACTTCGTCCTGCCACCCTGGATGTGGCGTCGCCGAGTGGTGCGTCGTCGAATCGCAATCGCCAAGCCCAAGCGCGGCCTTTCGGCTATGCTGTGCGCGGAGTCGGCCGGGCAGTCGCGACGCGCGCAAGCGCGCCGAGGAAAGTCCGGGCTCCGCAGGGCAGGGTGCCAGGTAACGCCTGGGCAGTGCGAACTGACGACCAGTGCAACAGAAAGCAAACCGCCGAACGGCACCCTCGGGTGCGCGTGGCAAGGGTGAAATGGTGCGGCAAGAGCGCACCGCGCGCGGGGCCAACGCCGCGTGGCACGGTAAACTCCACCCGGAGCAAGACCGAATAGGGGAACGATAACGCGGCCCGCGTTGTTCCCGGGTAGGTCGCTTGAGCCTGGCGGTGACGCCAGGCCCAGAGGAATGACTGTCACGCCGCGAGGCGCACAGAACCCGGCTTACAGGCCGACTCCACCAGATTGAAGCCAGATCCGGCGGCGCGCGGGGCGCGTCGTCGGGCGCGGCCGCGATTCAGCTTCACTTCGCAGTTTGTGGCCGTGCCGGCCATGGCAACCGCCAAAGTGACCAGAAACTGGCTACAGCATTTCCTTTGTATTCAATCGTCTCCGTTCGCTTGCTCGAAACGACTCGAAATCGGGCGCAGGCAGCGCTTTGTCATTGATCTGACAGCATTTTTTTCTTGACAGTCTCATGTGCTGAGACTATCGTGGAACTCCGTGTGGTTTTGTGGGTTTCCGTGGTAGCCGCCATGTTCCAGGGTGAAACCGCCATCAGTGTCGACGACAAGGGTCGCCTCGCGATCCCGACCGCGTACCGCGCGCAGGTCGCGGAGGCGGGCAACCGGCTGGTCGCCACCTACAACCCCTTCGAGGGCGGTTGCCTGTGGTTGTACCCGCAGGCGGCCTGGGAAGACGTGCGCGACCAGGTCAATGCGCTGCCGATGGTGCGGGCGGTGAACCGCGACATGCAGCGCCGGCTGGTCGGCGCGGCGGCGCCACTGGAGCTCGATGGCAGCCACCGCATCCTGTTGCCGGCCAGCCTGCGTACCACCACCGGCATCGACAAGCGGGCGGTGCTGCTGGGCATGGGCAACAAGTTCGAGTTGTGGAGCGAACAGGCGCACCTCGAGCGGGTCAGGCAGACCATCGGCGAGGACGACCTCAGCGACGAAATGAAAGCCTTGCGCTTGTAGGCGGTGGCGGCAAATGGACGGGACGGTGGCGATGGTGCAACGCGAGCTCGAGCACATCCCGGTCATGCGGGACGCCGCGGTGGCGGCCCTGCGCGTGCGCGCGGATGGCCGCTATCTCGATGCCACCTACGGCCGTGGCGGGCACGCGCGCGCAATCCTCCACATGCTGGGGCCTGAGGGCCAATTGCTGGTGATGGATCGTGACCCGAGCGCGATTGCCGTCGCGCGTGCCGCGCATGGCGACGATCCGCGCGTTGCCATCCGCCATGGCAACTTCGCCGAACTCGGCGACTGGGATGCGCTGGCGGGCGGCCTGGACGGCGCGCTGTTCGACCTTGGCGTGTCCTCGCCGCAACTGGACGAAGCTTCGCGCGGGTTCAGCTTCATGGCCGACGCGCCGCTGGACATGCGCATGGATCCCGGCCGCGGCGCCAGCGCCGCCGAGTTCCTAGCCAGTGCCGACGAGCGGGCCATTGCCGACGTGCTCTGGCGCTACGGCGAGGAGCGCCACAGCCGGCGCATTGCCCGCGCCATCGTCGCCGACCGCGGCGACCGGCCGTTCACCCGTACCGGGCAGCTGGCGGCGCTGATCGAGCGCGTGGTTGGCCGCCGCGAGCCCGGCAGGCATCCGGCCACCCGCAGCTTCCAGGCGCTGCGCATCCACGTCAACGGCGAACTGGATGCGGTGCAGCGCGGGCTGGACGCGGTGCTGGAGCCATTGCGTGGCGGAGCGCGGCTCGCAGTGATCAGTTTCCACTCCCTGGAGGACCGGCTGGTCAAGCGCTTCATGCGTGCCCACAGCGGCATCGTGATCGGCGACCGGCGCCGGCCGGTGGCGCCGAAGCCGGCCGCGCGGCTGGCGATTGTCGGCCGCGCACAGCGGGCTTCGGAGGCCGAGGTCGAAGCCAATCCGCGGGCGCGCTCGGCGGTGCTGCGGGTGGCGGAGAAACTGGCATGAGGCGCTTCGCCTGGCTGCCGGTGGCGGTGCTGCTGGCGCTGGTGTTGGCCAGCGCCATCGCCACGGTCTGGGCACGCCACGAGTCGCGGGTCGAGTTCGGCGCGCTGACGACGCTGCGCCACCAGCGCGACCAGCTCAACGTGGAGTTCGGCCGGCTGGAACTGGAGCAGGCAACCTGGGCCGAGCCCAGCCGCGTCGAGACGGTTGCGCGCGGCAAGCTGGGCATGATCGACCCGCCAGCCGACGCCATCGGGATGATCCGCCCGTGACCGCGCCGCCGCGCCATCCCATGACGCCGCACCCGCGCCAGCCGCGCGGGCCGAGCATCCGCATGCGCCTGTATGCGGTGGCCCTGCTGCTCGGCCTGGCCTCGTTCGGCCTGGCGGTGCGGGCGGTCGATTTGCAGGTCGTGAGGCGCGGTTTCCTGCAGGAGCAGGGCCAGGCCCGGTTCCTGCGCACGGTGCCGATCCCGGTGTCGCGGGGTTCGATCTTCGATCGCAACGGCGAGCCGCTGGCGGTGTCGACGCCGGTGGAGTCGATCTGGGCCAATCCCGGCGTGCTGCTGCAGCACGCCGAGCGCCTGCCGCAGCTGGCCCGCGCGCTCGGCATCGATGCGGCCGAACTCGCCGCCAGCCTGCGCAAGCGTGCCAGCCGCAGCTTCGTCTATCTGCAGCGGCAACTGGCGCCCGCCGCGGCCGCCGAAATCATGGCGCTGGACATTCCCGGCGTGAACGAGAAGCGCGAGTACAAGCGCTACTACCCCTCGGGCGCGGTGGCCGCGCATGTGCTCGGCTTCACCAACATCGACGACAAGGGCCAGGCCGGGCTGGAGCTGGCGTTCGACGCCGCGCTCTCGGGCAAGCCCGGCGCGCAGCGGGTGATCCGTGACCGTCGCGGGCGGGTGGTCGAGAACGTCGACATGGTCGAACAGCCGCAGCCGAGCCGTGACCTCACCTTGAGCATAGACCGCCGCATCCAGTACCTCGCCTGGCGCGACCTCGAGCACACGGTGCAGGAGCATGGCGCCGCATCCGGCTCCCTGGTGGTGATGGACGTGCGCAGCGGCGAGATCCTGGCGATGGTCGACCAGCCGGGCTACAACCCCAACAACATCAATGCCTCGGAGCCGGGCCAGCGGCGCAACCGCGCGGTCACCGACGTGATGGAGCCGGGTTCCGTGATGAAGCCCTTCACCATCGCCACCGCGCTGGAGAGCGGCAAGTGGACGCCCACCACTCCGGTCGACACCCGGCCTGGTACGCTGCGGCTGGACGGCCACGTCATCCACGACACCCGCAACCATGGCCTGCTGGATGTCACCAGCGTGCTGACCAAATCCAGCAACGTCGGCGCCAGCAAGATTTCGCTGACGCTCAGTGCCAGCCACATGTACGACGTGCTGCGCCGCTTCGGCTTCGGCGCCACTAGCGGCAGCGGGTTCCCGGGCGAATCGGCCGGTGTCCTGCCGCCGCCCAACACTTGGAGCGAACTGCGCAAGGCGACCATTTCCTACGGCTACGGCGTCAGCGTCACCGCGCTGCAACTGGCCCGCGCCTACGCCGCGATCGGCAACGGCGGCGTGCTGCACACGCCCACCTTCATAAAGGGCGGCGGCGATGCCGGCGTCGCGGTGATCGACCCGCAGATCGCCGACGAGCTGGTGCGCATGCTGGAGACGGTGGTCAGCCCCGAGGGCACGGCGCTGAAGGCCGCCATCGCCAACTACAGCGTGGCCGGCAAGACCGGCACCTCGCACATCGCCTCGGGCGGCGGCTACTCGAACCGTTACGTCTCGGTATTCGTCGGCCTGGCGCCCGGAAATGATCCGCGGCTGGTGACGGTGGCGGTGGTCAAGGATCCGACCCGCGGCAGCTACTACGGTGGCCTGGTGGCGGCGCCGCTGTTCGCGCACGTCACGGCGGGCGCGCTGCGCCTGCTCGACGTGCCACCGGACAATGTGCAGCACTGGTACGTGGGTGCGCCGGACAACGGCATGCCGATCGATGCCGGTGGCGACGCGCCGGACTACGCGCCGGACAACGACAATTACAAGGAAGGAGCCATGCCATGAACAGACGCATGGCCCTTGGCGATTTGCTGCACGGCTTGGCCGACGCCGGTCCGGTCGCGGCGCTGGAGATCGGCGGTCTCAACCTCGACTCGCGCGCGGTGGGTGCCGGCGACGCCTTCGTCGCCTTGCGCGGTGGCCGCTTCGACGGCCTGGACTTCGCGCCGGCCGCGCTCGAGCGCGGTGCCGCGGCGGTGCTGGCCGACGCGCCGGCACGGCCGGTGCCCGCGGCGGTGCGGCCGCTGCTCTGGGTCGACGACCTGGCCGAGCGCCTCGGCGAGATCGCCGCGCGCTTCTTTGGCCAGCCAGGCACGTCGCTGGATCTGGTCGGCGTCACCGGCACCAACGGCAAGACCTCGATCGTGCAGCTGCTGGCGCAGGCGCTGAGCGGCCTTGGCCGCCGCGCGGCCAGCATCGGCACGCTCGGCGCAGGCCTGCATGGCGCGCTGGAGCGCGGTGAGCGGACCACGCCCGATGCCATCCAGGTGCAGGCGCTGCTGGCCCGTTTCCGCGACGCCGGCGCCGGCGCGGTGGCGATGGAGGTGTCCTCGCACGCGCTGGTGCAGGGCCGCGTCAATGGCGTGCCTTTCGACGTCGCGATATTCACCAACCTCAGCCGCGACCACCTCGATTACCACGGCAGTATGCAGGCCTATGGCGAGGCCAAGGCGCGGCTGTTTGCCTGGCCCGGTCTGCGCGCGGCGGTGATCAACGCCGGCGACGCCTTTGGCCGCGAGTTGCTGGCGCGGCTGCCGGCCCGCGTGCAGCGGCTGGCCTACGGCGTCGGGCGCGATGACGCCGAGGTGGCGGCACTGGACCTGCAGCGGCACGCCGACGGCAGTGACTTCACCCTGCGTACGCCCTGGGGCAGCGCGCCGATCCACAGCCCGCTGCTCGGGCGCTTCAACGTCGAGAACCTGCTGGCGGTGGCGGCCTGCCTCGGCGCCCTGGGCGTCGGCTTCGCGCCGCTGTGTCGGGCACTGGCGGCGGCGACGCCGGTCACCGGCCGCATGCAGCGGTTGGGCGGCGGCGGGCAGCCGCTGGTGGTGGTCGACTACGCGCACACGCCGGACGCGCTGGAACAGGCGCTGGCGACGCTGCGCGAACACACCCGCGGGCGCCTGACCGTCGTCTTCGGCGCCGGTGGCGACCGCGACAGCGGCAAGCGCGCGCCGATGGGCGCGGCGGCCGAGGCCGGTGCCGACGTGCTCATCGTCACCGACGACAACCCGCGCGGCGAGGACGGCGATGCCATCGTCGCCGGCATCCTCGGCGGCCTGGCGCAGCCGGCGCGGGCGCGCGTGATCCGGGCGCGCGAGGACGCCATCGCCACCGCCATCGCCGAGGCCGGGACTGGCGACGCGGTGTTGATCGCCGGCAAGGGCCACGAGACGTACCAGGAAGCCGCCGGCGTGCGCCGGCCCTTCGATGACGCCGCGGTGGCGCGCGCGGCGTTGGAGGCGCGGCCATGCTGAAGCTGCGCCTCGCCGACGTTGCCCTCTGGACCCGCGGCGAACTGCGCGGCGAGGCCGACGTGCGCCTCGCCGGCGTCTCGATCGATTCGCGCAGCGCCCAGCCGGGCGACCTGTTCGTGGCCTTGCCGGGCGCACGCAGCGACGGCCATCAGCACGTCGCCGCCGCTGCCGCCGCCGGCGCCTCGGCCGCGCTGGTGATGCGCTGGGTGGACGCCGCGCTGCCGCAGATCCGTGTCGACGACAGCCTGCTGGCGCTGGGCGACCTCGCCAGCGCGGTGCGCGCGCGGCGGCCGGCGCGGGTGGTCGGCATCACCGGCTCCAACGGCAAGACCACCGTCCGCCGGCTGGTCACCGCCATCCTCACCGGGGCCGGCCCGACGCACGCCAGCGCCGGCAACTTCAACAACGAGATCGGCGTGCCGCTGACCCTGCTGTCGCTGCCCGCGGAGGCGCGCTGGGCGGTGGTCGAAATGGGTGCCGGCAAGCCGGGCGACATCGCCTACCTGGCCGCCATGGCGCGGCCCGACGTGGCCGTGGTGACGCAGATCGCGCCGGCGCACATCGAGCGCATGGGCAGCCTGGAGGCGGTGGCCGAGACCAAGGGCGCGCTGTACGCGGCGCTGCCGCCCGACGGCGTCGCCATCATCAACGCCGACGACGCCTTCGCCGCGCAGTTCGCCGGCACCGCGGGCAGCCGGCGCCAGCTGCGCTTCGGCTTCGGCGCCGACGTCGATGTCGGTGCCGAGGCGCTGCGGCTGGACGCCGACGGCTCCAGCTTCATGCTGAAGACGCCGCTCGGCGATGCCCCGGTCGCGCTGCCGCTGGCCGGCCGCCACAACATTGCCAACGCGCTGGCCGCTGCGGCCGTCGGCGTGGCGCTGGACGTGCCGCTGGCGACCATCGCCGCCGGGTTGCAGGCCACCCGGGCCATGTGCGGGCGCCTGCGCCTGCGGGCTGCGGCCGGCGGCGCCCGCCTGATCGACGACAGCTACAACGCCAACCCGGGCTCGCTGGCCGCGGCCATCGACACCCTGGCGCTGCGTCCCGGCGAGCGCTGGCTGGTGCTGGGCGACATGGCCGAACTGGGCGCCGAGGAGATCGCGCTGCACGCGCAGGCCGGTCGGCAGGCACGCGCCGCGGGCATCGATCGCCTGTTCGCCGTTGGTGCGCTCAGCGCCCACGCGGTAGCCGCATTCGGTAGCGACGGCGAGTGGTTCGGCGACCGCAACGCGCTTGCCGAGGCGTTGCGCGCGCGCCTGCACGCCGGCGTCACCTGCCTGGTCAAGGGTTCGCGCAGCGCCGGCATGGACCGCGTAGTTGCGGCGCTGGCCACCGATGACGGGGAGGACGCGCATGCTGCTTGAACTGGCCCGCTGGCTGCAGGGGCACGTGAGCGCCTTCCACGTGTTCCAGTACATCACCTTCCGCGCCATCATGGCCGCGCTGACCGCGCTGGCGGTGTCGCTGTGGGCAGGGCCGGCCTGGATCCGCAAGCTGGCGGCGATCAAGGCCGGCCAGGTGATCCGCAGTGACGGCCCGCAGACGCACCTGTCCAAGGCCGGCACGCCGACCATGGGCGGGGTGCTGATCCTGGTGGCGGTTGCGGTCGCCACCGTGCTCTGGGCCGACATCGGCAACCGCTACGTCTGGATCTCGCTGGGCGTGCTGCTGGTCTTTGGCGGCATCGGCTTCTACGACGACTACCGCAAGCTGGTGCTGAAGGACAGCCGCGGGCTGCCGGCGCGCTGGAAGTACTTCTGGCAGTCGCTGTTCGGGCTGGCGGCGGTGGTGCTGCTCTACGTCTATGCCGACGTGCCGGCCGAGACCCAGCTGTACGTGCCGCTGTTCAAGCACGTGGCGCTGCCGCTGGGCATCGGCTTCATCCTGCTCGGCTATCTCATCATCGTCGGCTTTTCCAATGCCGTGAACCTCACCGACGGTCTCGACGGCCTGGCGATCATGCCCTCGGTGCTGGTTGCCGGCGCGCTGGGCGTGTTCGCCTACCTGGCCGGCAACGCGGTGTTCTCGCACTACCTCGGTATCCCGGCGATCCCGGGCGCCGGCGAACTGGCGATCTTCTGCAGCGCGGTGGCCGGCGCCGGGCTCGGTTTCCTCTGGTTCAACACCTACCCTGCGCAGGTCTTCATGGGCGACATCGGCGCGCTGTCGATCGGCGCGGCGCTCGGCTGCGTGGCGGTGATCGTGCGCCAGGAGATCGTGCTGCTGGTGATGGGCGGCCTGTTCGTGGTCGAGACGGCCTCGGTGATGCTGCAGGTCGCCAGCTTCAAGCTGACCGGCAAGCGGCTGTTCCGCATGGCGCCGATTCACCACCACTTCGAGCTGAAGGGCTGGCCCGAGCCGCGGGTCATCGTGCGCTTCTGGATCATCTCGGTGGTGCTGGTGCTGATCGGCCTCGCCACGTTGAAGGTGCGATGATGAGAAGCAGCCAGGCCAGGCGCAAGAACGGACCCCGCGGCAGCTACGACCAGTGGCTGTTGCTGGCGGCCATTGCGCTGGTGGCGCTGGGCATCGTCATGGTCACCTCCAGCTCGATCGCGGTGGCCAGCGGCACGCACGTCGGCGCATTCCACTACCTGGACCGCCACCTGGTGTTCCTGGCGATCGGCGCCGTGCTGGCGCTGGCCGCCGCCCGCACCGAGCTGGCGCTGGTGGAGAAGCTGGCGCCGTGGTTGATGCTGGGCGCCGTGCTGTTGCTGGTGGCGGTATTCGTCCCCGGGCTGGGCATGCGCGTCAACGGCGCCAGTCGCTGGCTGAACCTGGTGGTGATCGGCCTGCAGCCCGTGGAAGTGGTGAAGCTGGTCCTGATCCTCTACCTGGCCGGATACCTGGTGCGCCATCGGGAAGGGGTCGAGCGCGAGTTTTTCGGCGTGCTCAAGCCGCTGGGCGTGGCGCTGCTGCTGGCGGTGCTGCTGCTGGCACAGCCCGATTTCGGCTCGGCCGCGCTGCTGCTGGCGGTGACCGTCGGCATGATCTGGCTGGGCGGCGGGCGCATGCGCAACCTGGTCTACATGGCGCTGCCGCTGGTCCCGGCCGCCTGCTGGATCGCGCTCAGCCAGGATTATCGCGTCAAGCGCCTGACCTCCTTCCTCAATCCGTGGAAGGACCCGTTCGACGACGGTTTCCAGCTGACGCAGGCGCTGATCGCCATCGGCCGCGGCGAGTGGTTCGGGGTCGGTCTCGGCGCCAGCATCCAGAAGCTGTTCTACCTTCCCGAGGCGCACACCGACTTCATCCTTGCGGTGATCGCCGAGGAACTCGGCCTGGCCGGCGTGCTGCTGGTGCTGGGCCTGTACGCGCTGCTGGTGGGCCGCGGGCTGGCGATCGGCTTCAAGGGCGTGCGGCTCGGTCAGCGCTACGCGGGCTTCGTCGCCTTCGGCATCGTGCTCTGCATCGGGCTGCAGGCGCTGGTCTCGGTCGGCGTCAACCTCGGCGTCCTGCCAACCAAAGGGCTGACACTGCCGCTGATCAGTTCCGGCGGCTCCAGCGTGGTGATGACCTGCGTGATGCTCGGCGTGCTGCTGCGCGCCGGCTACGAGATCAATCGCGCCGAGGACGCGCGGCAGATGGCCACGCGCGGGGCGGCGCTGTCGGTGGCGCGGGAGGCGCACGCATGAGCCGCGGACCGGTGCTCATCATGGCCGGCGGTACTGGCGGCCACATCTTCCCCGGTCTGGCCGTGGCCGAGGCCTTGCGTGCCGAGGGCGCGGCCGTGGCCTGGCTTGGCGCGCGCGGCGGCATGGAGGCGCGGTTGGTGGCGGCGCATGGAATGGAGCCGCATCTGATCGACGTGCATGGGCTGCGCGGCAGCGGCTGGCGCCGGCGCCTGGGCGCGCCATGGATGCTGTTGCGCGCCACCTGGTCGGCGCTGCGCCTGTTGCGGCGGCTGCGTCCGCGCTGCGTGCTGTCGATGGGCGGCTACGTCGCGGGGCCCGGCGGCCTGGCCGCCTGGCTGCTGCGCCGCCCGCTGGTGGTGCACGAGCAGAACAGCGTCGCCGGCGGCACCAACCGGGTGCTGGCGCGGCTGGCGCGCACCATCCTCTGCGGCTTCAGGGGCTCGCTCCCCGGCGGCCGCTGGGTTGGCAACCCCGTGCGCGCGACGATTGCGGCGCTGCCGCCGCCGGGCCGGCGGCTGGCCGAGCGCGACGGGCAGCCCCGGCTGCTGGTGATTGGCGGCAGCCGCGGTGCGCGCGCGCTGAACGAGGTGGTGCCGCCGGCGCTGGCTGTGATCGAGCCGGCGCGGCGGCCGCAGGTCTGGCACCAGTGCGGCGCTGCCGAACTGGATGCGACCCGCGCCGCCTATGCCGCCGCCGGCATCGAGGCGCGCATTGACCCCTTCATCGACGACATGACCGGCGCCTGGGGCTGGGCCGACCTCGCTCTCTGCCGCGCCGGCGCGCTCACCCTGGCGGAGCTCTGCGCCGCCGGCCTCGGGGCCATCCTGGTGCCGTACCCGCACGCGGTCGACGACCACCAGACCGCCAACGCGCGAGCGCTGGTCGAACAGGGCGCGGCGCTGCTGCTGCCGCAGCCACAACTCGAGCCGATCGCGCTGGCGCAGCAACTGCAGGCATTGCTGGCCGATCGTGCGCGGTTGCTGGCGATGGCCGAGGCAGCGCATCGCCTGGCGCGGCTGCACGCCGCCGAGGTCATCGCCGAATGCTGCCTGGAGGTGGCCCCATGAGCGTGCGGCGCCTGAACTTGCAAGGCGACATCATGCAGGCGTTCCGGCGCGTGCACTTCATCGGCATCGGTGGCGTCGGCATGAGCGGCATCGCCGAGGTGCTGCACAACCTTGGCTACCTGGTGAGCGGTTCCGACCGCGCCAGTTCGCCGACCACCGAGCACCTGCGCGCGCTCGGCATCACGGTGATCCAGGGCCATGCGGCCGAGAACCTCGGCGATGCCGACGTGGTGGTCGCCTCCAGCGCCATCGCCGCCGACAATCCCGAGCGGCTGGCTGCGCGCGAACGCCGCGTGCCGGTGGTGCCGCGCGCGGAGATGCTTGGCGAGCTGATGCGTTTCCGCCGCGGCATCGCCATCGCCGGCACCCACGGCAAGACCACCACCACCAGCCTGCTGGCCAGTGTGCTGGCCGAAGCCGGACTTGACCCCACCTTCGTCATCGGCGGCCAGCTCACCTCGGCCGGCGCCAATGCGCGGCTGGGCAGCGGCGCCTACCTGGTGGCGGAGGCCGACGAGTCCGATGGCTCGTTCCTGCTGCTGTCGCCGGTGCTGGCGATCGTCACCAACATCGACGCCGACCACCTGCAGCATTACGACGGCGACTTCGCCCAGTTGCGCAAGGCCTTCGCGGATTTCCTGCACCGGCTGCCGTTCTACGGCTTCGCGGTGCTTTGCAGCGACGACCCCAACGTCGCCGCGCTGGCTCGAGAAAGCACGCGCAGCGTCATCACCTACGGCATCGACAGCGACGCCGACGTGCGCGCCGGCGAGATCCGCCAGGAAGGCGGCCGGATGCACTTCATGCTGAAGCTGCCGGGCCACGAGGGCACGCTGCCGGTGACGCTGAACCTGCCCGGGCGGCACAACGTGCTCAATGCGCTGGCCGCGGCAGCGACGGGCTGGCAGCTGGGCGTCGACGGCACGGTGATCGGCCGTGCGCTGGCGCGCTTCCAGGGCGTCGCCCGGCGGTTCCACAACCGCGGCGCGCTGGCCTTGGCCGGCGGTGGCCAGGTGCTGCTGGTCGAGGACTACGCGCACCACCCGCGCGAGCTGGCGGCGGTGCTGTCGGCGGCCCGCGGCGGCTGGCCAGATCGGCGCCTCGTGGTCGCCTTCCAGCCGCACCGCTACAGCCGCACGCGCGACTTGATGGACGACTTTGCAAATGTCCTGGCCGAAACCGACGTGCTGGTGCTTACCGAGGTCTACCCGGCCGGCGAGGCGCCGATCGCAGGCGCCGATGGTCACGCACTGGCAGCGGCGGTGCGTGCCCGCGGCAAGGTGAACCCGGTGCTGGTCAACCACCCGCGCGACTTCCATACCGCCCTGCCCAACCTGCTGCGCGACGGCGACCTGCTGTTGCTGCTCGGCGCCGGCGACATCGGCACGGCCGCCGGCGAACTCGCGCGGCGCGGCCATTTGAATCCGGAGGTGAGCTGATGGCCATGTATCGTGGGCAATGGGACCGGGGACCGGGGACCAGGGACCAGAACGGCGCGAGCCGCGGGGAAGTCGTTGCGCACAGGGCGCCGTCGAACCCCGCTGGCCCCGAGGCGGCGGCGCGCCCGGCAACCGGTCCCCGGTCCCCGGTCCCCGGTACCCGAACAATCACCGACCCCCGCCTCTTCGGTCGCGTCGCCGTCGTCATGGGCGGCAGCTCGGCGGAGCGCGAGGTGTCGCTGCAGTCGGGGGCGATGGTGCTGGAGGCCTTGAAGAGCCGTGGCGTTGACGCCCACGGCATCGACGGCATCCCCGCGTTGCTCGACGCGCTGCGCGCCGGCCATTTCGCGCGGGTGTTCAACATCCTGCACGGCCAGCACGGCGGCGGCGAGGACGGCGTGCTGCAAGGCGCGCTGGAGTCGCTCAATGTGCCCTACACAGGCTCCGGCGTGCTCGGCTCGGCGCTGTCCATGGACAAGGTGCGCAGCAAGTGGCTGTGGCAGGCGCTGGGTCTGCCGACACCGCGCTTCGTGCGCCTGCCACGCGGTGCCGCCAGCGGCGGCGACCGCGAGCGCATGGTGCACGAGGCCGCGGCGCAGGTGGGGCTGCCGCTGATCGTCAAGCCCGCCTGCGAGGGCTCCAGCGTCGGCGTCACCCGGGTGTTCGCCGAAGCCGACCTGGCGGCGGCCGTCGAACTTGCCGCCCGTTATCCGGGCGACCTGCTGATCGAGCAGTTGATCGAGGGCGACGAGCTGACGGTGTCGGTGCTCGGCCGCGAGGTGCTGCCCTCGATCCGCATCGTGCCGCAGGGCGAGTATTACGACTACCACGCGAAGTACATCGCCGAAGACACCCGCTACATCTGCCCCGGACTTGAGGACGAAGCCGAGGCCTCGCTTCGCGCTCTGGCACTGGCCGCCTTTGACGCGCTGGCCTGCGAGGGCTGGGGCCGGGTCGACGTGATGCGCGACCGCGACGGCCGCAACTGGTTGCTGGAAGTGAACACCGCCCCCGGCATGACCGCGCATTCGCTGGTGCCCAAGGCCGCGGCACAGGTCGGCATCGACTACGCCGAGCTGTGCTGGCGGGTGCTGGAAACGAGCATGTCCGGGGACCGGGGACCGGGGACCGGGGACCGGAACAGCGGCACGACACCATCGGAGCCCGCGCCAGACACGCAGGCTTCTCTTCACAGCGCTCCGGCCAATCCGGCGGCACCTGGTCCCCGGGTCCCGGGTCCCGGCGCCGCCCGCGGCTCTGCAGGAGACCCCAAATGAACAGCCGTCTCGCCCTGCACCTCGCGGCCTGGACCATTGCGCTGGCAGTGCTGGCGCTGCCGCTGGTCGGCCTGCTGGAAGGCTGGTTCGCGGCCTCGCGCTGGCCGGTGCGTACGCTGCACGTCGAGGCGCCGCTGAAGCACCTGGGCGCAGCGCAGATCCGGGCCGCGGTGCAGGCGCAGCTGGCGCAAGGCTTTTTTGCCCTGGACATCGACCGGATGCAGCGCGCCGTGGCGGCGCTGCCGTGGGTCGCGCAGGCCGAGGTGCGCAAGCAGTGGCCTGACACGGTCACCATCCGGGTGACCGAGCAGCAGCCGTTTGCGCACTGGGATGGCGACCAGCTGATCAATCGCCACGGCCAGCTCTACACCGTGCCCGAGGCCGCGGAGCTGCAGGGCCTGCCGCAGTTGTCCGGCCCGGCGCCGCGCCTCGACGACGTGGTGCGGTTTTACCTGCAGGCGCGCACGGCGCTGGCAGCCAAGGGGCTGCAGGTCGAGGGCCTGCATCTCAGCGACCGCGGCGCCTGGCGCATCGACCTGGCCGGCGGCGCCGAGCTGATGGTCGGTCGCGACGCGCCACGCCGCCGGCTGCAGCGCTTCCTCGATACCTATCCAAAACTGGTCCGCGGCCATGCCGCCGGTTTCGCCTACGCCGACTTGCGCTACCCCAACGGCTACGCGGTCCGCTGGGCGCCCGCGACACCGGCGCCAACAGTCCAGGAGTCGCCCTCCGCATGAATCGAAAGAACGACAAGCAGTTGGTGGTCGGCCTTGACGTCGGCACCTCCAAGGTGGTCGCCATCGTCGGCGAATACGGCGCCGAGGCCGGCGCCGAGACCGTCGAGGTGGTCGGCGTGGGCTCGCATGTGTCGCGCGGCCTCAAGCGCGGCGTGGTGGTCGACATCGAAGCCACGGTCAACTCGATCCAGCGCGCGGTCGAGGAGGCCGAGCTGATGGCGGGCTGCGACATCCGCTCGGTCTACGCCTCGATCTCCGGCAGCCACCTGGAAACCAGGAACTCGCAGGGCACCGCCGCCATCCGCGACCGCGAGGTGACCCAGGGCGACCTTGCCCAGGTGCTTGATGCGGCGCGCGCGGTGGCGATCCCGGCCGATCGCCAGCTGTTGTACGTCGAGGCGCAGGAATACCGCATCGACGGCCAGGAGGGCATCCGCCGGCCGGTCGGCATGAGCGGCGTGCGCCTGGAAGCCGGCGTGCATCTGGTCACCGGCGCCGCCAGCGCGGCGCAAAACCTCAGCAAGTGCATCCAGCGCTGCGGCCTGACCGTCGACGAACTGGTGCCGTCGGCGCTGGCCTCGGCCAAGGCCGTGCTGACCGAGGACGAGCGCGAACTGGGCGTGTGCCTGGTCGACATCGGCGCCGGCACCACCGACGTCTCCATCTTTGCCCAGGGCGCGATCCGCCACACCCGCGCGCTGCCCTACGGCGGCGACCAGGTCACCAGCGACATCGCCAATTTCGCCCACACGCCAACCGCCGACGCCGAGGAATTGAAGGTGAAGTACGCCTGCGCGCTGGGTCAGCTGGCGCACAGTGAGGAGACCATCCAGGTGCCGAGCGTCGGCGACCGGCCGCCGCGGCGCTGGGCCCGCCAGCAGCTGGCCCAGGTGGTGCAGGCGCGTTACGAGGAGATTTTCGAGCAGGTGCAGCGCGAGCTGCATCGCTCCGGCTACGAAAGCCTGGTCGCCGCCGGCATCGTGCTGACGGGTGGCGCGGCACGCATGGAAGGCGCGCTGGAGCTGGCCGAGGAGATCTTCCACAAGATGGTCCGCATCGGCACGCCGCTGCGGGTCGAGGGGCTGGCCGACGTTGTCTGCGACCCGATCCACTCCACCGGCGTCGGGCTGCTGCTGCACGGCGTGCGGATGGGCGGCATGCGCCACGCGCCGGGACCGATGGCCGGCAGCATGGGCGCCTGGGTGGGCCGTGCGCGCGGCTGGCTCAAGCGCAATTTTTGAACAGGCGCATCCACGGACGGATGCGTTGATTGGCGGTCCACACCGACCGCATGCACCGGCCGACGCGCGGAGCGCGCCACCGGACGACAGGCTGAAAACTCGCAACGGAGAATCGACATGTTTGAACTCGTGGACAAGGCCGCGCCCAACGCGGTCATCAAGGTGATCGGTGTCGGCGGCGGTGGTGGCAACGCCGTCGCGCACATGGTCAAGTCGCAAATCGAAGGCGTGGAGTTCATCTGCGCCAATACCGATGCCCAGGCCATGAAGAGCACCGGGGCCAAGACGATGCTGCAGCTCGGCGCCAACGTCACCAAGGGCCTTGGCGCCGGCGCCAACCCGGAAGTCGGCCGCCAGGCCGCGCTGGAGGACCGCGAGCACATCGAGGAGCTGCTCGACGGTGCCGACATGGTCTTCATCACCGCCGGCATGGGCGGCGGCACCGGCACGGGCGCCGCGCCGGTGGTGGCGCAACTGGCCAAGGAGAAGGGGCTGCTGACGGTGGCGGTGGTGACCAAGCCGTTCCCGTTCGAGGGCCGTCGGCGCATGCAGGTGGCGCTGAAGGGCATCGACGACCTCAGCCAGTACGTCGACTCGCTGATCACCGTACCCAACGAGAAGCTGCTCAGCGTGCTGGGTCGCGAGGTCTCGCTGCTTTCGGCCTTCAAGGCCGCCAACGAGGTGCTGCAGGGTGCGGTGCAGGGCATTGCCGACCTGATCACCAGCCCCGGCCTGATCAACGTCGACTTCGCCGACGTCCGCACGGTGATGAGCGAGATGGGCATGGCCATGATGGGCTCGGGCATCGCCCGAGGCGACGATCGCGCACAGGCGGCGGCTGAGGCGGCGATCAACAACCCGCTGCTTGAGGACGTGAACCTCGCCGGTGCCTGCGGCATCCTGGTCAACGTCACCGCAGGCCCCAACCTGACGATGCGCGAGTTCGACGAGATCGGTCGTGCCATCCAGAACCTGGCCAGCGAGGATGCCACCGTGGTGATGGGTACCTCGCTGGATGAGGATCTCAAGGACGACGTGCGCGTGACGGTGGTTGCCACCGGGCTCAACCGCGCGGAGGCGCGGCGGCCGCAACCGCGGCAGGAGCCGGTGGTGCCGCACCTGGTGCTGCGCACCGGTACCGACGGCGGCGCCGTGGACGTTGCCGCGCCCGCCGCGGGCCGAGCCGGACGTTCAGGCCCCACCCGCGCACGCGCGCCCGAGGCCAAAGTAGAATCGGCGGCCGGGACTGAAACCGATGGCGATGGCGTGCCGGATTACCTGGACATTCCGGCGTTCCTGCGCCGCCAGGCGGACTGAAACGCAGGGACTGCAACCGCAAGCGCCGCCCGCGAGGGCGACGCGCGCACCGTTGCGAGAGGTGCCGGCACCCGGTGTGGGGTGCCGGTTCCGACCCGGCAAAAAGGACGTGTTGCGGAAATGCGACGCTGTTGGCGTTTTGCTGAAAGTCAGCTTTTCCACGTGCATTTAACGTGCTAGCATGCGCGGCGCCGAGTTCCTGCCAAATCAGGACCCTATTCGAATGATCAAGCAGCGAACGCTGAAGAATGTCATCCGCGCCACCGGCGTGGGCATTCACACCGGCGAAAAGGTTTACATGATGTTGCGTCCGGCCCCGGTCGACAGCGGCATCATCTTCCGCCGTACCGACCTTCCCGATGCCGAGCCCATCGCCGCGAGGGCGGAAAACGTCGGCGACACCAGCCTGTCAACCACCTTGCAGAAGGACCACGTCCGCGTGGCGACGGTCGAGCACCTGCTGTCCGCGATGGCCGGCCTGGGCATCGACAATGCCTGCGTTGACCTGTCGGCGATGGAGGTGCCGATCATGGACGGCAGCGCCGGCCCCTTCGTGTTCCTGCTGCAGTCGGCAGGCATCGAGGAGCAGGCCGCGGCCAAGCGCTTCATCCGCATCAAGCGTCCGGTGCAGGTCGAGGATGGCGACAAGTGGGCCCGCTTCGAGCCGTTCGACGGCTTCAAGGTCGGCTTCTCGATCGACTTCAACCACCCCATCTTCACGCGCCGCTCCTCCAGCGCGGAGATCGACTTCTCGACCACCTCGTTCGTCAAGGAGGTGAGCCGCGCCCGCACCTTCGGTTTCATGCGCGACATCGAAATGCTGCGCGAGCGCAACCTCGTGCTCGGCGGCTCGATGGATAATGCCATCGTGCTCGATGACTACCGGGTCCTCAACGAGGACGGGCTGCGTTACGAGGACGAGTTTGTCAAGCACAAGATTCTCGATGCCATCGGCGACCTGTATCTGCTGGGGCACAGCCTCATTGGCTCATTCTACGGTCACAAGTCCGGCCATTCGCTGAACAACCGCCTGCTGCGCACGCTGCTGGCGGACCGCGAGGCCTGGGAAGAGGTGGTGTTCGACGACCCGGCCAAGGCGCCGATCTCCTACGCGCATCCGGCGCAGGCGGTCTGAGCGGCCAGCGGCGGCGCGCCGAGGGCGTGGCGCAGGTCAAGAGTCAGTCGGCAAGGGATGCCAGTGCCAGGAATTGGGCCCGCAGCTCGGGGTCCGACATGGAGGCTGCCGCAGCCCTCAGCTGTTCGGCAGCCGCTCGTGACAACGGCTTGCGGTCGTCGGGCGCCGGGGGGACGCGTGGCGGCATCCGCACCTTCACGAGTATGCTGTCAGCTGCCTCGCCCAGGGCGAGCAGCACGTCGCGCAGGCGCCGTTGTTCCAGGCGCAGGCGGGAGGCGGCAGCCGGGGAAGGCGCCATGAACACGGCACGGCCGGCGCGTACGTCGGCCAGCATCGACCGCTCGAACCAGGGCGGCAGCTGGCGGCGCAGTTGTCGGTTGAGTGCCAGCAGCTTGTGGCCGTGCGCCAGCAGTCCGGTGTCGGCCAGACAGTCGCCCGCCTGGCGTGGCTTGTCGCACGGGGACGGGGTTTTGCTTTCGGAGCCAGTGTGCATGTCCAGCGATCAGGTTGCCTTGCCATGAAAATGATACTGGTTTCAGCGCGCCACGCGGTGCCCATCAGCATTGATCTCGCCTCGCCTGCGACCCGGCTCAAGCTCGCCGTCTGGCTGATGGCGGCTTGCCTGGT
Source organism: Rhodanobacteraceae bacterium (assembly GCA_035699085.1). Taxonomy (GTDB): domain Bacteria; phylum Pseudomonadota; class Gammaproteobacteria; order Xanthomonadales; family Rhodanobacteraceae; genus DASSBG01. Next base: position 69,320 of record DASSBG010000046.1, on the reverse strand, counting down.
GTGCGCGGGGCTGGGTGCCGGCGCCGCCGTGTGGCTGCTGAAGCCGGGTCGAACCACGCTGGTGCGGGTGGCGCGGATGCACGCGCAGGTCCACCAGCAGCGGCTGCAGCTGGGTGCCATTCGCGCCGACGCGCAGCGGCAGGTCAACGCCCTCACCTCGCGGCTCGGCGAACTGCAGGCGCAGTCCCTGCGGCTGGATGCGCTGGGCGAGCGGCTGACCCAGATGGGCCACCTGGACAACGGCGAGTTCGATTTTGCGCAGCCGCCGGCGGTCGGCGGACCGGAGAACGACGACAGCGTCGCCTACGCGCTGCCTCCGACCCTTGAGGACGGCATCCGCGCCCTCGACACCCGCTTCCAGACCCAGCAGGCCCAGCTCGACATCCTCCAGGAGCTGCTGCTTGACCACAAGGTGGCCGCCGACCAGCGGCCGACCGGCATGCCGCTCGCCACCGGCTACATCTCCTCGTACTACGGCAAGCGCATCGATCCGTTCAACGGCCGCTCCACGTTCCACGCCGGGCTGGATCTGGCGGCGCCCAAGGGCACGCCGGTGCACGCCGTCGCCGAAGGCATCGTCACCTACGCCGGGATCCGCCACGGCTACGGCAACGTGGTCGAAATCGACCACGGCAATGGCTACATGACGCGTTACGCGCACAACAGCAAGCTGCTGGTGCACGTGGGCCAGCGCGTGCATGTGGGCAGTGTCATCTCGCTGGTCGGCTCGACCGGGCGCTCGACCGGCCCGCACTGCCACTTCGAGGTCTGGCTGCACGGGCACACGGTCAACCCGCTGGCGTACGTCCGTCGCACCCGCAATCCCATCGCCGCGCGCTGAGCGGCCGCCCCTTCTGCTGCCGACGTCGGGCGCGGCCCTTCGGGAGCGGCCAGCTGCCTGCCGCGGCGGCTTGAAAGCCGCCTGCGCGCCACCCACCTTTGCCCGTGGCCGCCCGGCCACGTATGATGGCGGGCTGGCGCTGCGCATGGCCCTATCGCGTGCCCATCCCCTTCCCGCAGAATTCGACGACTGATGTTCAATCGCGCCCTGACGACAATCTTTGGTAGCCGCAACGAGCGCCTCGTGCGCGAACTTGGCAAGCAGGTCAAACGCATCAACGCGCTGGAGCCGGCCATGCAGGCGCTGGACGATGCGGAGTTGGCCGCGAAGACGGGCGAATTCCGCGAGCGCCTGGCCAAGGGCGAGACGCTGGACCAGTTGCTGCCGGAAGCCTTTGCCGTGGTGCGCGAGACCTCGCGCCGCACCATCGGACTGCGCCATTACGACGTGCAGCTGATCGGTGGCATGGTGCTGCACCGGGGCAAGATCGCGGAGATGCGCACCGGCGAGGGCAAGACCCTCGTGGCGACCCTGGCGGTGTACCTGAATGCGCTCGAGGGCAAGGGCGTGCACGTGGTCACGGTCAACGACTACCTGGCGCGGCGTGACTCGGCCTGGATGGGCAACGTCTACAACTTCCTCGGCATGAACGTGGGCGTGGTCTACCCGGACATGGATCCGGCCGACAAGAAGAGCGCCTACGCCGCCGACATCACCTACGGCACCAACAACGAATTCGGTTTCGACTACCTGCGCGACAACATGGCACTGTCGGCCGATCAGCGCTGCCAGCGCCCGCTGCACTACGCCATCATCGACGAGGTCGACTCGATCCTGATTGACGAGGCGCGCACGCCGCTGATCATCTCGGGCCCCGCCGAGGAATCGCCGGACCTCTACCTGCGCATCGACAAGATCGTGCCGAAGCTGGTCCGCCAGGCCACCGAAGACGCCGAAGGCGACTACTGGGCCGACGAGAAGCAGAAGCAGGTGCACATGTCGGAAGACGGCATGGAGCACGCCGAGGAACTGCTGCGTGGCGCTGGCATCATCGCCGAGGACAGCGGCCTGTACGACTCGGCCAACCTCGCGGTGGTCCACCACCTCAATGCGGCGTTGCGGGCACACGCGCTCTACCAGCGCGACGTCGATTACATCGTGCGCGATGGCGAGGTGATCATCGTCGACGAGTTCACCGGCCGCACGCTGGCCGGGCGGCGCTGGTCCGAGGGCTTGCACCAGGCCGTCGAGGCCAAGGAAGGGGTGCCGATCCAGCGCGACAACCAGACCCTGGCGACGATCACCTTCCAGAACCTGTTCCGCATGTACGACAAGCTGTCGGGCATGACCGGAACCGCCGACACGGAGGCCTTCGAGTTCCAGACCATCTACGGCCTCGAAGTCGTGGTGATCCCCACCCACAAGCCCATGATCCGCGACGATGCGCCGGACCTCGTATTCCTCAAGGCGAAGGCTAAGTTCGATGCCATCATTGCCGACATCAAGGACTGCCACGCGCGCCAGCAGCCGGTGCTGGTTGGTACCACCTCGATCGAGACCTCGGAATACATTTCCAGCCTGTTGAAGAAGGACGGCGTGCCGCACGAGGTGCTGAACGCCAAGCAGCACGAGCGCGAGGCCCAGATCGTCGCCCAGGCGGGCCGCTCCGGCGCGGTCACCATCGCCACCAACATGGCAGGCCGCGGCACCGACATCGTGCTCGGCGGCAACCTTGACGCCGAGCTGGCCGAGGCCGGCGAGTTGACCGATGAGCAGAAGGCCGAGCGCAAGCGCGCCTGGCAGGAGCGCCACGACGCGGTGCTGTCCGCGGGCGGCCTGCACATCGTCGGCACCGAACGGCATGAATCGCGCCGCATCGACAACCAGTTGCGCGGCCGCTCGGGTCGCCAGGGCGATCCCGGCTCGTCGCGCTTCTACATCTCCTTCGAAGACAACCTGATGCGTATCTTCGGCGGCGAAGGCGTCGGCCGCTGGATGCGCCGTTTCGGCATGAAGGAGGACGACGCGCTGGAGGACCGCATGGTCAGCCGGCAGATCGAGAAGGCGCAGCGCAAGGTCGAGCAGCACAACTTCGACATGCGCAAGCATCTGCTCGAGTTCGACGACACCGCCAACGCCCAGCGCAAGGTGATCTACGAGCAGCGCAACGAACTGCTCGAGCGCGATGACATTTCCGAGACCGTCGCCGACATTCGCCGCAGCGTTTTCGAGGACCTCAGCCACCGTTTCGTGCCGGCGGAATCGGTCGACGACCAGTGGGACCTGGAGGGCCTGGAGCGCGTGCTGGCCAGCGACTACGGCATTGCGCTGAAGCTGCGTGACTGGGTCGAGAAGCAGGAGGACGTGGACGCCGAGGCGGTGCAGGAGCACGTGCAGGAATACGCCGAGCGCCTGTTCCGGGAAAAGGAGGCGATGGTCGGCGCGGACACCATGCGCCAGCTCGAGAAGCACATCATGCTGTCGGTGCTGGACAATGCCTGGAAGGAGCACCTGGCGAACATGGACTACATGCGGCAGGGCATCTACCTGCGCAGTTACGCGCAGGTGGACCCCAAGCAGGAATTCAAGCGCGAAGCCTTCCGCCTGTTCTCCGACACCCTCGACAAGGTCAAGAACGAGCTGACCCAGGTGCTGGCGCGGATCCGCGTGCGCAGCGAGGAGGAGGTGGCGGCAATGGAAGCCGAGCAGCGGCGCCAGGCGGAAGCTGCGGCGCTGAGCTACCAGCACGCCGAGGCCAGTGGCATGGCGCCGGAACCGGCGATGGCCGGCGCCGACGCCGCGGGGGCTGCACCGGCACCCGCCACGCCGGTCTACCGCAGCGGCCCCAAGGTTGGCCGCAATGATCCCTGTCCCTGTGGTTCAGGCAAGAAGTACAAGCATTGCCACGGTGCCTTGAGCCGCGAGTAGGGAATCGGGAATGGCGCTTCGGCTGTGAGCGGTGCCGCGGTGAGCGGCAAAAGCCCGCAGCATTGTCCCGTGCCGGTCCCCGGTCTCCGGTCCCTGAAAAGTCAGCGGCCGTAGTGCGTGGTGATGCTGGCGTGGGCGAGGCTGTGGCGCTGGATGGCCTGCTGCACTTGCGCCGCGCTTGAATCGGCCGGCAGCGTCAGCGATGCCACGTCCAGCGCGTCGACCGTCAGGACGTAGTGATGCGGCGGGTCGCCGGCGGGCGGGCAGGGCCCGCCGTAGGCGGCGTCGCCGAAGTCATTCTTCCATTGGTGGCCGCCGCCGGCGAGGGCTCCCTGCTGGTCGCCGGCACCGGCGGGAAGGGTGTGTCGGCTGGCGGGAATGGCCGTCACCAGCCAGTGCCACCAGCCTTTGCCACCGTTGGCGTCGGGGTCGAACAGGCGGACCGCGTAGCTTCGGGTGCCTTCCGGCGCAGCGTGCCAGGCGAGCGCCGGCGACTGGTTGCCGCCATCGCAGCCGTAGCGGGAATGCACCTGGGCCAGCGCAACCTGCGCACCCTGCGCAAGGTCGCCGCTGCTGAGCGTGAAGCCGGATGCCGCCCAGGCCGCCGGGACCGCCAGCAACGCCGCGCTGGCGAGAATGATCCGTGTGTGCATGGCCTGCCGTCTCCCGTTGCGTGGGTTCGGCGCGATTATGCGCTTGTCCGATGAGCGGTGAGCGGTGAGCGGGAAGGGCCGCCGCGTCGACAGCCGTGCAACTGAGCCAGGCGGTTCTGCAGCGGCCAGCGCCTGCCTTTATCCGTGACCACCATCCGTGCTGGTCCGCGTCACGCTGTGCCCGGCCCCCGGCCCCCGGCTCCCGATTCCGGTCAGGTCAAGCCCCGCTCCATCAGGAACGCGCGCGCGTCCTCGGCGTCGTCCTCGAACCAGGCGCGCGTGGAGCCGAGGCGGAAGCTGTAGCCCCAGGCATCCATGTCGGCCATCAGGCGCTCCCGTCCGACACCCGGCAGGCGGTCGGCGAGCAGGATCTGCAGGCAGCAGGCCGCGTCTTCCTCGGCCTGCGAGTTGCTGGCGTCGGTGTGGATGGAAGCCCGTCGCTCCTCGCAGGCGACGATCAGGTGGCAGGCCTCGTGCAGCAGCGAATGCACCGGCGTGTCGGCGCGCGCGTACACGCGCTGGCCGATGACGCCGGCCTCCGGCTCGCCCCAGTAGCTGCCGGGAATGGGCGCGCCATCGGCCACCTGGCACAGCTCCAGGCCGTGCTCGGCCAGCAGCCGCCGCGGTGCCGCACAGCCGATGTCGTGCAGGCAGAGCACGGCGTGGGTTTCGGCCGCGGTGGCGCTCATCGCCGGGCCAGCCTAGTCGCTCGATTCCGGCAGCGCCACGGACAGCTCCAGCACCTCGTTGTCGTCGCCGTGCTCGACGCGGATCTGCACCGCCTCGGGATCCACGTTGACGTACTTGCGGATCACCTCCAGCAGCTCGCTGCGCAGCAGCGGCAGGTAATCCGGGCCACCCCGCTGCGAGCGCTCCTGGGCAACGATGATGCGCAGGCGTTCGCGCGCCAGTCCGGCACTGTTGCGTGGCTTGGTACGCAGGAAATCGAGTATGCCCATGGTCATGCTCCGCCGAAGACGCGCTTGAGGAAGCCCTTGCGCGGCGCCTCGGTGAAGCGCAACGGGCGCTCCTCGCCGAGCAGCCGGGCGACGGCGTCGTCGTAGGCCTGGCCCGCGTCGGACTCGCGGTCCAGGATCACAGGCACGCCAGCATTGGAGGCGTTCAGCACGCCACTGGATTCCGGTATGACACCGAGTACGTCGAGGCCCAGGATGTCGACCACGTCGGCCACGCCAAGCATCTCGCCGGCCTCGACCCGCTGCGGGCTGTAGCGGGTCAGCAGCAGGTGCTGGCCAACGCTGCCGTCGCCGCGCTCGGCATGGCGGGTCTTGCTCGACAACAGGCCGAGGATACGGTCGGAATCGCGCACGCTGGATACCTCCGGATTGACCACCACCACCGCCCGGTCTGCGAAGTACATCGCCAGGTGCGCGCCTTTCTCGATGCCCGCCGGCGAGTCGCAGACGATGAAGTCGAAGCCGTCGGACGCCAGTTCCTCCAGTACCCGTTCGACCCCTTCCTGGGTCAGCGCATCCTTGTCGCGGGTCTGCGAGGCGGCCAGCACGTGCAGGTTGTCGTGGCGCTTGTCCTTGATCAGCGCCTGCCGCAGCGTGCATTCGTTGTTGATGACGTTGACGAAGTCGTAGACCACGCGCCGCTCGCAGCCCATGATCAGGTCGAGGTTGCGCAGGCCCACGTCGAAGTCGATGACGGCGACCTTGTGCCCGCGCGTGGCGAGACCGACGGCCAGCGACGCGGCGCTGGTGGTCTTGCCGACGCCGCCCTTGCCGGACGTGACGACGATGATTTCGCTCAAGTGCAAATCTCCTGGTGGGTGGGGCTACAGAGGCTCGACGAAGAGTCGGTCGCCGTCCAGCCAGCACTGCACGGCCTTGCCGGCGAGCAGCGGCGGCATCTGCTCGAAAACGCGGTAATGCCCGGCGATCGAGACCAGTTCGGCGCGGAAATCGGTACAGAAGATGCGCGCGTCGGTGGCGCCCACGGCGCCGGCCAGCGCGCGGCCGTTGAGTCGGCCGTAGACATGGATGCTGCCGTCGGCGATCAGCTCGGCGCCGTTGGCGACGCTGGCGGTGACGGTGAGGTCGCGCCCTTGTGCGTACACCTGCTGGCCGGAGCGCACCGGCGCGCCATGCAGCCGCGTCGAGCGCAGCGTCTCGTCGCCATCGCCGGCGCTGTTGGCACCGGCGGCGGCGCTCCCCCCGGCCTCGCGCTCGCTGGCATCGCGGAAGCGCGCGATCAGTGGCAGGTCGAGGCGCTGCGCCAGCGCTTCGACCTCGCTGCTGCCGTAGGCCAGCGCCACCGGCAGCATGCCGGCCATGCGCACGGCCTCGAGCAGCGCGCGCACGCGATCATCGTCAGGAAGGGCAGGCAGGCGGCTGAGATCGAGCACCACGGCGGCGCGCGCGAACAGCGTCGGGGCCGCCGCCACGCGGCGCGCAAGATCCTCGCGCAGCGCAAGCGCATCGTCGAGGCGCAGCCGCACGCAGGCCAGCCCGACCTGGCCAAAGCGCAACTCGCATGCGCCCTCGCTGGCCCCGCGAACTGCCGCCATCAAGCGGTGCCCGTGGCGCGATCCGTCGACGCGGCTTGCGTGCGCTCGCGCAGCCAGGGCAGGTCGGGCAGCTGGCCGCCGTCGCGCAGGTACTGCCCGGCAACGAACTCGAACGCGGGCAGCGGCTTGCGCAGCAGCGACACCGGCGGCTGCTCCGGGGTGGTCGGGTGCTGGCCGACCTCCTGGAAGCCGAAGGTGCCATGGAACAGCAGCACGGCGTCGTTGCGCGGCTCCAGGAACACCTCGCATGCAAGCACCGGCACGCGCACCTCGGCGTAGCTCTGCACGTCGCTGTAGAACACCCGGCCAAGGCCGGCACCGCGCTGGCTGGAGGCCACGACGATGCGGTCGATGTAGACGAAGCGTTCATAGCGGCTGGCGAACCAGCGGTAATTCGGGCTGCGGTAGTCGGTGCCCTCGCGCAACGCGATCAGGAAGCCGGCCAGGTGGCGGTCCACCTCGGCGACGCGAAAGTAGCTGGCGTGGTCGTGGAACCAGCGCAACGCCTCGCGGTTGAGCGGCAGGATGCCGGGCCCTGCGCCGTTGTTGAGCGCCAGGACCGCGTCCAGGTCACGCTGGTTTACGTCACGGATGGCGACTGCCATTCGTCTGCTCCGGAGTCTTCGAGGATGCGCGTCCGCAGGGTTGCGGAACCTCATCGCGCACTGAACATTATCGCACGGACGACTGGCCGACACAGTGATGCAGCACTCGCCATCGCGTTCGGCCAGGCATCAGCTCGAACCATGGGCGGCATGGGATTCCGTGCCTGTATCCATGCGCCCAACTTGAACCTAGAATGACTGCAATGCGCTGGCCATTCTTCAATCACATCCAGTTGCTGCGCCTGGCGGGCCTGTTCACCTACCTGTGCGTCGGCGTCCCGTTGCTGCAGATCGGCTGGTTTTCGCACCGGCTGGCCGACCTTGGCCGCCCGAGCACGCGCGCGCTGTGGCTGTGGGCCGCCTGCTATCTGATTTTCGGCATCATTTACTGGCTGCTGACGCGGCGCATGGGGCCGCGCCGTCACCGCCTTGTGAAGCTGCTGGGCCTGCTGGTGATGACCGCCACCGCCATGGGCGTCGGCTATTTCAGCCAGAGCGGGCTCGCAGCCCTGCTGCTGGTGGTGACCGCGGTGGTGCTGCCGTGGCTGCTGCCGCTGCGCCTGGCGATCGTTGCGCTGCTGGGCCAGTACGTTCTGCTGGTGCCACTGTTCGCCACCTTTCCGACCCTTGATACGCTGGCGCTGGCGGTGTTCCAGGCGCTGCTCTACCTCGGCATCTCGGTGCTGACTTTCGTCACCGCGGTGATCGCCCGGCAGCAGGCCGAAGCGCGCGATGAACAGCGCCAGCTGAACGCGGAACTGCGTGCCACGCGTGCGTTGCTGGCCGAATCCAGCCGCATCGCCGAGCGCATTCGCATTGCCCGCGAGCTGCACGACCTGCTTGGCCACCACCTGACGGCGCTCAGCCTCAACCTCGAGGTCACCAGCCACCTGGTGAACGGCCGCGCCGCCGAGCACGTCGAGGTGGCACAAGACATTGCCAAGCGGCTGCTCGGCGATGTGCGCGAGGCGGTCAGCGAGCTGCGCGAGGATGACGCGATGGATTTGCGCGCCGCCCTGCATGAGCTGGCGGCCGGCGTGCCCGGCCTGGACGTGCGCCTGAAGCTGCCGCCGCGCTTCACCGTACAGGACCCACGCCGCGCCGAGGTGGTGCTGCGCTGCGCCCAGGAGATCATCACCAATGCAGTGCGGCACGCGCGCGCCGAACACTTGTGGGTGCGGTTCGAGCGCACGCCGGAGGGCGAGCTGTGGCTGGAGGCCCGCGACGATGGCTGCGGCAGCGAGAACCTGCGCCCCGGCAACGGCATCACCGGCATGCGCGAGCGGCTGGCCGAATTCGGCGGCCGGCTCACCATCACCACCGCCACCAACCGCGGCTTTGCACTCGATGCCTGGCTGCCACTGGAGCCAAGCTACGCATGATTTCCGTTTGCCTGGTCGACGACCAGACCCTGGTGCGCCAGGGGATCCGCTCGCTGCTGGCGCTGGCCGGCGACATTGACGTCGTGGGCGAGTGCAGCGACGGCGCCGAGGCCGTCGCGCGCATCCCCGAGTTGCGCCCCGACGTGGTCCTGCTGGACCTGCGCATGCCCGGCATGAACGGCCTGGAGGTGCTGAAGGCCCTGGCTGCGGGCGGGCAGTTGCCGCCCACGATCATCCTCACCACCTTCGACGATGACCAGCTGGTGCTGGCCGGGCTCAAGGCCGGCGCCCGCGGCTTCCTGCTCAAGGACGTGTCGCTGGAGCAACTGGTGGAGGCGGTCAAGGCGGTGGCTGGCGGCGGCTCGCTGGTTTCGCCGGTGGTGACGCAGCGCCTGCGCAGCGGCCTGGGGCAGATGCGCACCGAGTTCTCCAGCCTGGAGCAGCCCGACCCGCTGACCGAGCGCGAAACGGAGATCCTTCGCTTGATGACCGGTGGCTACAGCAACAAGGAGATCGCCAATTCGCTGGGCGTGGCCGAGGGCACGGTGAAGAACCACGTTTCCAACGTGCTCTCCAAACTGGGCGTACGCGACCGCACCCGCGCGGTGCTGAAGGCGCTGGAGCTGGGGATCGTTTGAGGATCGCCGGGATTCGGCGCTTGGTGTTCGGGATTCGGCACTCGGCACGCGGCACGCGGGAAACGTTGCCGGCTGCGCGAGCGCGGGCATGAGGTGTCGTGCGCACCGCTCAGGCGTACTGCGCTTCGCGGGCATGGCGAACGGGGAACGGCAAGCTGCGCAGTGGCTTCAACCGCGCACCGGACTGACGGTTTGCTGCTGACGTCCCGCGCCGCGCTGCGGCGCCCGAATTGCCCGGCACCACCCCTCGCCGCCAATCCCCCACTTGTGCCGATGACCCTGATACCATTGGCCGTCTTGCGGCACGGGGACCGGGCCGACAACCGCTTTGCAGGCGCCGTGGTGGCGCCATACCGAGACGCTTGGAGATGCCTGAATGACGCGCGTGCTTGAGTTTGTCGTTGCCCTGGTCATGGTCTTTGTCCTGGCCGTCATCGTTGGTGTGCTGCTGCCGAGCCACGGCCATGTCGAGCGCAGCATCGAGATCAGCCACGACATGGAGCACGTCGTCGACGTGCTCAACAACTTCCGCCGCTTCCCCGACTATTCGGTGCTGCGTTCGCTCGACCCCAACACCCGGTTCGAGCTCAGCGGCGCGCCCTACGGCGTTGGCGCCGCGATCAGCTGGCACAGCGACGCAGCCAATGTCGGCGACGGTCGCCTGGAGATCACCAGCAGCACGCCGCAGGAAATCGTCTGGAAGCTGGACAACAACTGGCACGGCACCAACAAGCACTTCACCATCGACCTCAGCCGCACCAGCAATCAGCGGCTGGTGAAGATCGACTGGGCGTATGACGTCGACTACGGCTGGGACCTGATTTCGCGTTACAGCCAGCTGTTCCTGCATGGCGACCCCGCATCCTTCATCCAGTACGGCGAAGACAACCTTGCCAGCATGCTGGCCAACATTCCCAACATCGGCTACGCGCAGCTTGACCCGCGCCTGGTCGAAACGCCGGCCCAGCCGGTGCTGTCGGTGTCGACCCAGGCGCAACGCAACCTCAACCTGATCACGCAGGCGCAGGACAAGGCGATCGGCCAGATCCACGACGCCATGAAGAAGCTCGGGGTCAAGGCCACCGGGCAGCCTGTGGTCATCACCACCAACTGGGGCGACCAGGACTACACGTTCGACGTGGTCATTCCGATCGACACCACCACCATAACGATCGACGGCGAGGAGCATGACCTCACGCAGCTTCCGCAGCCGGGCAGCAACGGGATGAATCCCGCGGCTGGCGCCAGCGCGCCTGCCCCGGCCGGCACCGCCGCGCCGGCGGCCGCAACCAGCAGCGGCATGCCCGCGATGCCGGGCATGGCGGGACCCGGCCAGATAAACGAGGACGGCGAGCTGGTGGTCAACGACAACGTCAATGCCTACATGGCCTTTGGCGGCCGCGCCCTTGCTGCCGACTGGCCGGGCAACAACCCCGCGGGCCTGCCGCTGGCGCGGTTGGGCCTGAAAGCCTACGCGTCGACCCATGGCTACGCATTCAACGAGTACGTCAACCGCTTCTACGACATCCTCAACCCGCCGAGCGCCGAGGAAGCCGCCGAACCCGCTGAAGCCGCGTCCTCCGCTGAAGGCGAGGTGCAGCCTGTGGGCCACTTCACCGTGTTCCTGCCGGTGCAGAGTGCGCCGGCCGAGACGCCGGCGCAGGCGGCCGACCGCGCCGCGACCGGGGCCGGGCAACCGGCCGCGGCCGGCAGCGTCGCCCCGGCCGGCAGTGCCGCGCCCGCCGCCAGCGCCTTGGCGCCGGCGGCCAGCGCCCCGGCGACACCCGGCAGCGCGCAGCCCTGAGGCTGCGGCGCCTGCCGCCGAGGCGGGCGGCTGCTGCACCGGTGTCTGCGGGCGCTCGCTGACTCCCCATGCCTGATGCCCGTCAATCCCGCAGCATCGCCGCCGTGATTGGCCTGGGCGGTGCCAGCGCGGTGTTGCTGGGCGCCGCCGGTGCGCACCTGCTGGCGCTGGATGCGGGCGCCGCGGAGCTCTGGCGGCTGGCGCTCGGTTTTCAGTTCTGGCACGTGTTGGCTTTCGCCCTTGCCGCGCTGGCTGCGCCGAACGGGCCTGGGCGCCTGACTGCCCTTTGGGCGTTCGCGATCGGCATCGTCTGCTTCTGCGGCAGCCTGTACGGCCTGGCGTTGGCTGCGCAGCCATGGCTTGGCGTGCTGACGCCATTCGGCGGCGTGGCCCTGGTGGTTGGTTGGCTGGCCCTGGCTGCAAGCCTGGCTGGCCGGCGCCTGCCGTACCGGACGCCATGAGGCGGGGCTTCGATCTCGCGCGTGCGCGCCGGGAGCTGGCGCGCAGTGATCCTCGACTTGGCGCGTGGATGCGTCGCATCGGCCCCATCGAGCGTGATTTTTCCCGGCCATTCGATCCGCTGGACGCGCTGGCGCGTTCGATTCTCTACCAGCAGCTGTCAGGCAAGGCCGCCGCCACCATTACTGGCAGGGTCGAGGCGCTGATGCCGCGCCACGGCCGGCTCAGCGCCGCCGGCTTCGCCGCGATCGAGGATGCCGCGTTGCGCACCGCCGGCGTCTCGCGCCAGAAGATCGCCGCGCTGCGCGACCTGACCGCCAAATCACTCGATGGCGTGGTGCCCAATGCACGCAAGCTGGCGACGCTCGACAACGAGACGATCATCGAGCAGCTGACCCAGGTGCGCGGCATCGGCCGCTGGACGGTGGAGATGCTCCTGATGTCCAGGCTCGGCCGGCCCGACATCCTGCCGGTCGACGACCTCGGCATCCGCAAGGGTGCGCAGCGGGTGCTGGAGCTCGACGCGCTGCCGACCCCGAAGGCCCTGGTGGCGCACGGGGAAGCCTGGGCGCCCTGGCGGACGCTGGCCAGCTTCTATCTTTGGCGCGTCGTCGATTTCATCGAGCCCGCCGCCACGCCTGTGCGTCGCTCGCAGGACTGAGGGGAGCAGGGAGCAGGGCGGTGGGCCCACTTTCGTCCCACTCCCCATTCCTATTCGCGGCTCCTCCAGCACCAATGCCAGGGCTCGTAGGCGATGCCGTGGCGGTTGCCGCGCGGGTAGGAAAGGGCGAAGCGGTACCTGCCTGCGTGGCGCGACAACCAGGCAAAGGCCGGCGAGCGTTCGAATTCCTCTTCCAGTGGCGCGAACCCCGGCGTGGTGAGGTCCAGTGCGCGGCCGCTGTGGTGTTCGCTGTAGCCCGGCGCCGCACTCACGGCGAGGATCTCATGGATTGCCAGCCCGCGCACCAGCTTGCGCTCGAGAATGCCGAACTGGTAGTCGGTGGATCGATAGGCCGAAACCACCTGAAGATACACCCCGTCCGCCGCCGCGGCGTCCCGCATGCGCTCAAATGCACGTGCGGCGCGCGGCGCCAGCTGCTGTTCGCGGCCGTGGATGTCACGGCCGATGGCCACCAGCGTCGCCGGCTCGCGCACCCGCCGCAGGGCGTGACGGCGTCCGTAGTCGGCCGGGATGCCGAGGCGTCGCAGGCGCGCGGCCAGCGGTGCAGGCGGTGTCATGCGCCGCTAGGGCGCCGCGGCCAGCGGCACGATGTGGAAGCCGGCGATGGCGTCGTCGGCGCGGCAGGTGACCTGCAGGGCGACCCCGCTGCCGGTCGCCATCGGCACGATCGCATTGATATAGTTGCCCTGGTGCTGGATCTCGACGGCGGCGGCCGGATCGGGTGTGCCGTAGGCGGCGCTCAGCGAGGCCCAGAGGTCGCGCAGCTGGTCCGGCGTCACGCGCTGCCGCATGGCGGCATCGAAATGTTCGGTGGCGTCGATGAAGCGGCCGGCGTCGAGCGCCGTGAGCATGTCGCGCGCGTGCAGCTTGCACACCGTCGCGTCGCCGGCGTGTGCTGCGTGGACGGTCATGAGCAGCGCCAGAACGGTGCCGAAAACAAGCCCGATGGATGGTTTCATGGCATGCCTCCTCGGCTGCCGATGATGCGGCGGGTCCGGCCACGCTGTCCAGCGGCGCAGCGGCCGGGCCAGCGTGGACGTTCAGCGCGGGCGCTTGAAGAACAGGTGCGGTGGCCGCGTCGGCGCCTCCGACACCGCGCTGACCAGTTCCCAGCCCCGGGCGCCTTCGCGATTGAGTATGTCCGTGGCCTCGGCTTCGTCGGGCATCGGGCTGATGCGGAAGAACGCCGGCTTTTTCGGTTTCAGCTTCACCACCTTGTATTCCCACTGCGTGCTCATCGTGAACTCCTTCAGTCGTCAGCCGGCTCGTCGCCGCGTGGTTTGGGTGGCGGCTTCAGCCGGCCCGCCCGCCGCAGCGCGTCGCGCAGCACGTATTCGATCTGTGCATTGGCACTGCGCAGCTCGTCGTCGGCCCAGCGTTGCACGGCCTCCAGCACCGCCGGGCTGATGCGCAGCGGGTAGGACTTGCGTGGCGGCGTCGTCATGATCGCGTTGCAGCGGCGATCAGTTGTGCAAGGTACCGGCGTTGACGATCGGCTGGGTTGCGCGGTCGCCGCACAGCACCACCAGCAGGTTGGACACCATCGCCGCCCGGCGCTCCTCGTCCAGTTCGACCACGCCTTGCACCTTGAGCTGCTCAAGCGCCATGCCGACCATCCCGACCGCGCCTTCGACGATGCGCTCGCGCGCCGCCACGATGGCACTGGCCTGCTGGCGCTGCAGCATGGCCTGGGCAATTTCCTGCGCGTAGGCGAGGTGGCTGATGCGAGCCTCGATCACCTGCACGCCGGCCTTTTCGAGGCGGGCCTCGATCTCGGCACGCAGGCGATCGTTGACTTCGTCGCCGTGGCCGCGCAGCGAGGGCCGGCCGTCGTCGTGCGTGTCGTAGGCGTAATGCTGCGCCAGCTGGCGCAGCGCCGACTCGCTCTGAATGTGCACGAAATCCTCGTAGTCGTCGACCTGGAACACCGCCTCGGCGGTGTCGATCACCTGCCACACCACCACGGCCGCAATCTCGATGGGGTTGCCGTCGAGGTCGTTGACCTTGAGCCGGCTGCTCTCGAAGTTCCGCACGCGCAGGCTGACAGTGCGCTTGGACAGCAGCGGGTTGGCCCAGCGCAAGCCGGTGCGCCGTTCGGTGCCGGTGTAGCGACCGAACAGCTGCAGCACGCGGCCCTGGTTGGGTGCCACGGTGAACAAACCGAACAGCAGCACGACCGCAATGGCAGCGACCACCAGCGCGGTGCCGGAGGTCAAGGGATGCGCCGCCAGGCCGCCGTCGAAGGCAAGGACCACGGCCGCGACGATGATCGCGAGAAACAGCAACGCCAGCGGGACGCCGGGAAGCGATGATGCCTTGCGCTCGTTCATGCCTGCAGCCTTGTCGTGGAGTTGGCTGCAGTGTGATATCAAGGTGATGTCATGTCAACAGGCCGGCCGGCTGCAAGAGCCGGCTTGCCCGATTCCCTTCCCATTCCCGCGAAGCGAAGCCGCTCACATGCAGCCGTCTTCGAAGCCATCCGCAAAGAGGCTGTCGTTGTCGGTGAATGCGTAGACGGCGCCTTGCGAGGTGTTGCCGCCCACGCTTCGCCCCCACGCCCCGGCCAGGGCGCTGTCGCCGCCGTCAAGAGCGACGGCGATGCCGAAGTTGTCCTCGAAGTGCGCGCTTGCGCCCAGCGACAGCCGTTGCTGCTGAACCCAGCTGCAGCCGGTGCGGGTGAACAGGTACGCCGAGCCCTGCTCGTCGTTGG
The DNA here is from genome assembly GCA_035699085.1 of Rhodanobacteraceae bacterium. Taxonomy (GTDB): domain Bacteria; phylum Pseudomonadota; class Gammaproteobacteria; order Xanthomonadales; family Rhodanobacteraceae; genus DASSBG01. The sequence continues at coordinate 54,085 of DASSBG010000046.1, read as the reverse complement.
CGGTGAGGCTGTCCCACGGCGCACCGACCAGTGCCGTCTTGCCGGACAGCGCGAGCGATGCGCCGAAGGCGATGCCCGCGCCTGTCGCAGCCTGCAGCCCCTGGAGCTTCTGCACCTGCGACCAGGTCCCGTCGGACTGGCGGAACGCGTAGACCGTGCCGGAGTCCGTCACGCCATTGACGGTCGCGCCCGCGGCGCTGACCAGTGCCATGTTGCCATCAAGCGCCACGGCGCTGCCGAAGGCGCCGTGTTCTTCGATGCTGTCCGGGATCAGCTGCTGCGTCTCGCCCCAAAGCCCGTTGGTCAGCCGGAACAGGTAGGCCGCGCCGGCCTGGAAGCCATTGAAGTCGTCCGCCGGATCGCCGACCAACAGGGTGTCCCCCGCGGACACCGCCAAGGCCGTGCCGAAATGGTCGGCCCACACCGTTTCGTTGGCCGAGAATTTTTGCGTCTGCGACCACGCGCCGGCATCGTCCTGAAAGACGTACACCGCGCCGGTAATGCAGTTCTCGTTGTTGGCGTCGCAGGTCAGCGCATCGGGTGCGCCGACCAGCACCATTGACGGACCGGCGAGGGCCACGGCCTTGCCAAAGGAGCTGATGGCGGCACCCTGGTCGCCAGGCGCAAGCTTGGCGGTCTGCGACCAGGTTCCGCCTGTGCGGGTGAAGATGTACACGCCGCCGTCGACGCGGTCGGAATTGTGGTCCCACGCGCCCACGGCGATCGTGTCGCCGTCGATCGCGACCGCGTAGCCGAAGTAGTCCTCGCTCGTACCGTCGCTGGCCACCAGCTTGGCCGTCTGCGTCCACACGCCGTTCTGGCGCGTATACACGTAGGCGGCGCCCTGCTCGGTCCGTCCGTCGACGTTGGCACTGGAGGCGCCAACCACGGCAGTCGCGCCCGACACGGCCACTGCATTGCCGAACATGTCGTGGGCCACGCTGTCGCCGCCGGTGATTTCCTGCATGCCCCAGAAGGGCGCGTTCAATGCTTGCGCCGCCGCGTCGCCCAAGCCCCAGGTCGAGACCTGCGCCGGCGGCATGTTCCATGCCTGCAGGGTCCGTGATGGCGCAGCGCGCGGCGTGACGGCGGTGGCCGCCGGGCCGGCCTGTGCCGCGGCCGGACTGGCCATCGCCAGCGCCATGCCGGCGGTTGTCAAAAGCGAAACCAGGCTCGGATGTATTGCACGCGCCTTCATCATGACCTCCTGCGAGTCGTCGGTTGCAGAAACCAGGACCGCCGCACGTTGCAGGCGGCCCGGGTACAACGCGACAACGTAGCGCCGGACGCCGGGCGAAGCTTTACTCCGGCGTCACGGGCTCATGATGCGTGCGTGACGGCTGCAGGTTTCGGGAGCTTGTGGGACATGGGACGTAAGCGGCGAGCGGCAGAGCGGTGAGCGGCAAAGGCCGCGGGGACGTGGCTGCCACATGTTCGCGCGGCAAACGCCGAACGCCCGGGCTTCCGTGGCCTGGCGGTGAGCGAAGCGAATCCCGGCAGGCCATGGTTGCCCGCGCCGTCGACCCGCGACGTGAGGCGTGGGCGGCGAGCGGAGTGCTCTTGCCTGCTGCCGACGGTCCCGCCCGAAGCCTGGCGTGACATCCGTCGCGCCCCTGCTCCCTGCGCCCCGGCAATCATCCCCTCAGAGCGACCGCATCCGTCCGCCGTCGACCGGCAGGCTGACGCCGCTGACGTAGCCGGCGGCGGGGCTGGCGAGAAAGGCAATCACGGCGGCGGTCTCGGCCGGCTCGGCAAAGCGGCCCATGGGGATGTCGGCGGTCATGGCGGCGCGCGCCGCATCCAGGTCGCCGTCGCCCCTGGCCGCGCGCGCCTGCAGCAGCTGCTCGATGCGCGGCGTCTGGGTGGAACCCGGCAGCACGTTGTTGACGGTGATGCCGAAGGGCGCCAGTTCGCGCGACAGCGTCTTGGCCCAACTCGCCACCGCCCCGCGGGTGGTGTTGGACACGCCGATGCCGGGGATCGGCTCCTTTACCGAGGTCGAGATGACGTTGACGATGCGGCCCCAGCGGGCCTCGCGCATGCGCGGGATCACCGCTTCGGCCAGCACGTGGTTGGCCAGCAGGTGCTGGCGCAGCGCCGCCAGGAAATCCTCCGTCTGCGCGCCGTGGATCGGTCCCGGTGGCGGGCCGCCGGAGTTGTTGACCAGGATGTCGACCGGGTCGCGCGCGACCAGCGCACGTGCCGCCGTGGCCAGCGCGTCGGTGTCGCTGGCGTCGATGGCCAGATAGTCGTGCTGGCCCGCGGCCGGCCCCGGCAGGCTCGCGACCAGGCCTTCCAACACCTCGCCGCGACGCGCCAGCGCCGTGACCCGCGCGCCCAGCGAGGCCAGCTCCAGCGCGGTGGCACGGCCGATGCCCTGCGAGGCGCCGCAGACCAGCGCATGTTTGCCGCTCAGGTTGATGTCCATGGCGCGTCTCCGTTGGCAGCGACTCAATTGGCGCGTTGCAGCGCCTGCGTCATCAGGGGCAGCAGTTGCGCGTCGTCGTCGGCTCGCGGCGGCGCAACCTCGCGCAAGTCAAACCCGAGGGCGTCGGCATCGGCCGGATCGAGCCCGTCGAAGGCGCGAAACTCGGCATCGAGCAGTGCCGCCCGCGCGGCGTCGGCACTGTCGAACAGCAGCGTGCGGCCGTCGGCGGCGAAGACTTCGGCGGCACCTGAGTCGAGCGCCCGCAGGCGCGCCCAGACCAGCACGTTGCCGAGGCCGGCCAGCCACCAGAATGTGCCCGTCGGCTCGTCCATGCTCAGAAGCTGGCGTGGCCGGCGGCGCGCGGGAAGGGGATCGCGTCGCGGATGTTGGACAGGCCGCAGACGTAGACCAGCAGCCGCTCGAAGCCCAGCCCGAAGCCCGAATGCGGCACCGTGCCGTAGCGGCGCAGGTCGCGGTACCACTGGTAGTTGGCCGGATCGACGCCGAACTGCGCCATGCGCCGGTCCAGATGGTCGAGGCGTTCTTCACGCTGCGAGCCGCCGATGATCTCGCCGATGCCGGGCGCCAGCACGTCCATCGCCGCGACGGTCTTGCCGTCGTCATTGAGGCGCATGTAGAAGGCCTTGATCTTCTCCGGGTAGTTCATCACCACCACCGGCCGGCCCACATGCTGCTCGGCCAGATAGCGCTCGTGTTCGGTCTGCAGGTCGACGCCCCAGGCCACCGGGTACTCGAATTTCTGCCCCGACTTTTCGAGGATCTTGATTGCCTCGCTGTAGTCGATGCGCGCGAACGGCGCGGCGACGAAGGCCTCCAGCCGGCTGACCGCATCCGGCTGCACGCGCTGGGCGAAAAAGGCCATGTCGTCGGCGCACTCGTCCAGCACCGCCTTGAAGATCGCCTTGAGGAAGCCCTCGGCGCAGTCGGCGTTGTCGGCCAGGTCGGCGAAGGCGAGCTCGGGTTCGCACATCCAGAACTCGGCCAGGTGGCGCGGCGTGTTGGAGTTTTCGGCGCGGAAGGTCGGGCCGAAGGTGTAGACCTTGCTCATTGCCAGGCAGTAGGCCTCGACATTGAGCTGACCGGACACCGTCAGGAAGGCCTCGCGGCCGAAGAAATCCTTGCGGAAGTCGACGCCGCCCTTGTCGTCCCGCGGCAGGTTGGCCAGGTCCAGCGTCGACAGCCGGAACATGTCGCCTGCGCCCTCGGCGTCCGAGGTGGTGATGATTGGCGTGTTGATCCAGTAGAAGCCCTGCTCGGTGAGGTAGCGGTGGATCGCCATCATCATGGTGTGGCGTACGCGCGTCACCGCGCCAATGACGTTGGTGCGCGGGCGCAGGTGCGCCACCTCGCGCAAAAACTCCATCGAGTGCGCCTTGGGCTGGATCGGGTAGGTCTCCGGGTCCTCGACGAAACCGGCCACTTCGATGTGGGTGGCCTGGATCTCGAAGCCCTGGCCCTTGCCTTGCGAGGGCACCAGGGTGCCGGTGGCGATCACGCCCGCGCCGGCACTGAGGTGCAGTACCTCTGAGTCGTAATTGGGCAGGTCGGCCTTCGCCACCACCTGGATCGGCGCAAAACAGGAACCGTCGCTGACATTGACGAATGACAGTCCTGCCTTGGAATCGCGCCGCGTGCGCACCCAACCGCGCACCGTCACCTCGCTGCCAACCGCCGCGCCCGTCAGGGCTTGCCGCACGCTGCACACCTTCGGGCCGACCGCCGCCATGAATTGAAACTCCGCAAAAAGCGCCGCATATCGACGCGTAAAGGCAAAGGCGCGATGATAGCCGATGCGCCCGCAGCCGTTGGTGCTGCGGCTTGTCCGATTCCCCATTCCCGATTCCCCGCCCAATGATCAAGATCACCGAACCTGCCCGCAGCCGCATGCATGACTTCCTCGCCCGGGCCCCACAGGCCGCCGGCGTGCGCTTCGGCGTCAAGCGCACCGGCTGCTCGGGCTTCGGCTATCGGGTCGAGCTGGCCGACAGCGCCGGCGCCGACGACACCCGCCTGGAGGTCGACGGTGTGCCGCTGATCATCGACGCCAAGAGCCTGCCGCTGGTCGACGGCACGGTGATCGACTTCAAGCGCCAGGGCATCAACGCCACCTTCGTCTTCCACAACCCCAACGCCACCGGCGAGTGCGGCTGCGGGGAGAGCTTCACGGTGGAGTAAGGCCGGGACCGGCGACCCGGGAGCCGGGGCTCGATCCAGAGACTTCCGAGTCGGAGAGCAGGCACCCGATCCCGACTTGGCCAAGCCCGGGATCCGGCGGGCGATGACGGTCTCTCCGGTCGCGGTGGCGGACCCGACGTGGTCCCCACAGCAACTCCCGGTTATGTGCTCGCGCCGATGTGATCTTCGACAACAGATCTGAATGCACCTGGCAGGTGAAGCAACGACCGGGGTGCGAAGCAACTGACCCGTCGTGCCGCGACGGCCCGGAGCGCTTTGGACCGGAATTGCCTTCGGCAGCTCGGGATGAATTTGTCGGTGGCCAATCACGGCTGGCGGCTCGCGGGAGCCGGGTCCACCATCCCGTGCCGTCTTGCTTCGGCTGATGGGCCGTCGCTAGAATGCGGTTGCGCGCCCGAGTCCGGGTTTGCCGCACGATTTCAGGGGAAAGGGAAACTCATGATGAATGTCCGCGCGTGTGGCTGGTTGCTGGCGGCCGCCCTGCTTGCTTCCGGTCCAGTGGCCGCACAGAACCTGCTGACCAACGGTTCCTTCGAGCAGCCAGCCTACCCGTCCGGCGTCACCACGACGGGCACGATGACTGGCTGGACGAGCTCCAGCGGCCAGTTCGAGGTCTGGAACGGCTTCCAGGGCCCGGGCGCCGATGGCGGCCAATATCTCGAGCTGGATGTCAGCGGCTGCACGACCGTCAGCCAGACCATTCCGACCACGACGCTCGATGACTACACGGTTTCGCTCGCCTTCGCGCCGCGCAACGGCTATTCCGACAACAGCATCGAGGTGCGCTGGAATGGCGCGGTCATTGGCACGGCGAGCGCCGACGGCAGCGCCAACGCTGGCAACGTGGTTTGGACCTATCACAGCTATCCGGCGACTGGCGCGACGGGCACTTCGACGCTGGAAATAACCAACACCGACGCCTGCAACCACGTCGGCGCGCTGCTGGATGACGTCGTCGTCACCGCGGTGCCCAAGCCGGCTCCGGTGCCGGTGCCCGGTCTCGGGCTGGGCGCGCTGCTCGTGGCGTGCTGCGGCCTGATGGTGCTGGCGCTGGCGGAGCGGCGCAGCCCGGGTGGAGCCGCACTCCGGCGCTGACCGCCTGACCGTCGCGCGGCCGCGGCGGCGGACGGACTCGCCGGCTCCGGCGCCTGCCGAATCCCGAAATCCGGCCACGGTATCGGCGCGCTTGCGCGCGAAACCTTGCCCGCGCTACAATTCCGCTTCTGTCCGTGGCGTTTTTGTGCGGCCGGAACCCTTGCCTCACCGCATCCCGCGGGAGGCTGCCGTGCCGAGGCGCGGTACCCACGAGGAGACAACATGCGTCATTACGAGATCGTGTTCCTGGTCCACCCGGACCAGAGCGAACAGGTGCCCGCCATGATCGAGCGTTACAAGACGCTGATCGAGGGCGACAGCGGCACCATCCACCGGCTCGAGGATTGGGGCCGGCGTCAGCTTGCCTACCCGATCCAGCACCTGGCCAAGGCCCATTACGTGCTGATGAACATCGAGTGCGAGCAGAAGACCCTGGACGAACTGGAGTCGGCTTTCCGCTTCAACGACGCGGTGCTGCGCCACCTGACCATCCGCCGCGACCAGGCGGACACCGAGGTGTCCGCCATCGTCAAGGCCAAGGAGAAGGAAGACACGCGTCCGACGCACCGCCGCGATGACGAGCGTTCCGATCGCCGCGGCGACCGCAACAGCGACCGTGACAACGACAAGTCCGACAGCGACGACGGCGACGACGACAGCGACGACGACAACAACAGCGACGACTGAGGGAGCCCACCATGTCCAAGTTTTTCCGCCGCAGAAAGTTCTGCCGCTTCACCGCCGAGGGTGTGGTCGAGATCGATTACAAGGATCTCAATACCCTTCGTCAGTACATCACCGAGACGGGCAAGATCGTGCCCAGCCGCATCACCGGCACCAAGGCGCGCTACCAGCGCCAGCTGGCGACCGCGGTCAAGCGCGCGCGCTTCCTGTCCCTGCTGCCCTACAGCGACAGCCACTTCTCCTGAACCTGATGCGCCCGCCCGCGGGCACCATTCGGACAGCCCACAGTTGCGCCGCCCCGCGGCGCTAACGAATGAGGAACACGCAATGCAACTGATCCTGCTGGAAAACGTCCGCGGCCTCGGCCAACTCGGCGACAAGGTCAACGTCAAGCCCGGCTACGGCCGCAACTACCTGGTGCCGCAGGGCAAGGCGACGGCGGCCACTGCCGCCAACCTGGCCGAGTTCGAGGCGCGTCGCGCCGAGTACGAGGCCCGCGCCAGCGAGCAACTCGAGGGCGCCAACGCGCGCGCCGCGCAGTTTGCCGACGGCGAGGTCACCATCAGCGCCAATGCCAGCGCCGAGGGCAAGCTCTACGGTTCTATCGGCCCGCGCGAAATCGCCGATGCCTTCACTGCCAAGGGCCTGAAGCTGGCAAAGAACGAGGTTATCCTGGCGGAAGGCCCGATCCGCAATGTCGGCGAGCACGAGGCGCACCTGGCGCTGCATGCCGATGTGCAGACCACGGTGAAGGTGATCGTCACCGCGATCGTCTGATTCGCCTGCGACGCGCAACACGCCAGCACGGGCACCGTCGGGTGCCCGTGCTTTTTTGTGCGTCGCCAGGACGACGGCCCATGTCGCCGTCCCGCGAAAAACACTGTCCGCGCACAACTTGTCCACAGGTATTCCTATCGACAGCGGCGGCCGGCTGTCTCAGGCTATGAGACTGCGCTGAGCGTCAATGCCGGGGGGCCGCCAGCGGCTCCCGTTGCCGATCCAAGGAGTCGCCGTGCCCGCACTGGCTGAACACGAACGCGAACGTACCGGCAGCGTCGATGTACTACGCCTGCCACCCAACTCAATCGAGGCCGAACAGGCGGTACTCGGCGGCCTGATGCTGGCACCGGAGGCCTGGGACAAGGTCGCCGACCGCATCGGCGAGCAGGACTTCTACCGTCGCGAAAACCGCCTCATCTTCCGTGCCATCGCCGAGCTGGCGCAGCAGGGCAAGCCGTGCGACGCGGTGACGCTTGGCGAGTGGTTCGAGGCCAACGGCCTGGCCGACGAAGTCGGTGGCGCCGCGGCGCTGGCCGCGCTGGCCAGTTCCACGCCCAGCGCCGCCAACATCGTTGCCTACGCCGACATCGTGCGCGACAAGGCTGTCCTCAGGCAGCTGATCGACGCCGGAACAGAGATTGTCGGCAACGGCTTCCGCCCAGAAGGCCGCGCCACCCAGGAAATCCTCGAGGATGCCGAGCAGCGCGTGTTCCGCATTGCCGAATCCGGCGCGCGCGGCCGCCAGGGCTTCGTCGGCATGCGCAGCGTGGCCAAGGAGGCCATGCGGGTGCTTTACGACCGTTACGAGAACCGCGGCAAGATCACCGGCCTGCCGACTAGCTTCGTCGACCTCGACGAAATGACCGCCGGCCTGCAGCCGTCCGACCTCATCATCGTCGCCGGCCGGCCGTCGATGGGCAAGACCGCCTTCGCCGTCAACATCGCGGAGTCGGCGGCCATCCGAAGCAAGCAGGCCGTTGCGGTGTTCTCGATGGAAATGTCGTCGACCCAGCTCGGCTTCCGCCTGCTTTCGTCGCTGGGCCGCATCAACCAGAAGAAGCTGCGCAGCGGCGAGATGGACGACGAGGATTGGCCGCGGGTCACCTCGGCCATCACGATGCTCAGCGACGCCAAGCTGTTCATCGACGACACCGCGGCGCTGTCGCCGGTGGAGCTGCGATCGCGCGCGCGGCGGCTGCACCGCGAGCACACGCTCGGCCTGATCGTGATCGACTACCTGCAGCTGATGCAGGTGCCGGGCAGCAAGGAGAACCGCGCCACCGAGATCTCCGAGATCTCGCGCGGGCTGAAGGCGCTGGCCAAGGAGCTGAACGTGCCGGTGGTGGTGCTCTCGCAGCTCAACCGCGCGCTGGAGCAGCGCACCGACAAGCGGCCGATGATGAGCGACCTGCGCGAATCGGGCGCCATCGAGCAGGACGCCGACGTCATCATGTTCATTTACCGCGACGAGTACTACAACAAGGAATCGGCCGACAAGGGCCTGGCCGAAATCATCGTCGGCAAGCAGCGCAACGGCCCGACCGGTCAGATCAAGCTGGTGTTCCGCGGCGAATACACCAAGTTCGAGAACTACGCCCCGGAGTCCTACGCGGGCGCATTCGAATGAGGGCCGGGAATGGGGAATGGAGAATGGAGAATGGGAAAGGCGGCCGCGCGCTTCGCCGCATGGCTGCGCGTGCTATTCCCTATTCCCTGTTCCCCATTCCCCATTCCCGGCAACAATGAGTCGCCTCGCGACCGCGACGATCCACCTCGACGCGTTGCGCCACAACCTGGCGCGGCTGCGCGAGCTCGCCGCGCCGGCGCGGGTGATGGCGGTGGTCAAGGCCGATGCCTACGGCCACGGCCTGGAGCGCGTGGCGCGCGCGCTTGGCGACGCCGATGCCTTCGGCGTCGCGGCCATCGCCGACGGCCTCCGACTGCGCGCGGCTGGCCACCGCCAGCGCGTGGTGGTGCTCGCCGGTCCCGACAGCGCCGCCGACCTGGCCGAACTGCGGCGCCTGAACCTCGACGCAGTGATCCATCACGACAGCCAACTGGAGTGGCTGGCCGCTGATCGCGGCGCGCAGCCGATCCGCGTCTGGCTGAAGATCGACTCGGGCATGCACCGGCTGGGCTTTCCGGCCGCGCGCGCTGCCGAGGTCCACGCGCGCCTGCGGACGATGCCGGCGGTGGCCGGCGAGATGGTGTTGATGACGCACTTCGCCGCCTCCGACGAATTCGACAACACGCTGACCGCGGAGCAGATCGCACGCTTCGATGCCGCCGTCACCGACCTGCCGGGGCCGCGCGCGCTGAGCAATTCGGCCGGCCTGCTCGGTTGGCCGGCGGGGCGCGGCGACTGGGTGCGCAGCGGCGGCCTGCTCTACGGCCTGTCGGTGGTGGCCGGCAAGAGCGGCGCCGAGTTCGGCTTCCGCCCCGCGATGACGCTCGCCACGCGGCTGATCGCCATCAACCAGCTTGCCGCCGGCGACCGCGTCGGTTACGCCGCCACCTGGCAGGCGCCGGAGGCGATGCGCCTGGGCATCGCCGCCATCGGCTACGGCGACGGCTACCCTCGCGGCGCCGCCTCCGGCACGCCGGTGCTGGTCGGCGCCGAGCCGGGCAGCATCGCCGGCCGCGTCTCGATGGACCTGGCGGCCATCGACCTGCGCCAGGCGCCAGCGGCGCGCGTTGGCGACGCGGTGACCCTGTGGGGGCCGCGGCTGCCGGCCGAGACCGTCGCCGCGCACGCCGGCACCATCGCCTACGACCTCACCTGCGGCGTGACCCGCCGTGTGCTGTTCGTCGAGGACTGAACAAAACCGGGGTCAGAGTGCACTTTTTAATCCGGCGCGGTCGGCCCGACCGGCACGTCGTGAAAAAGTGCACTCTGACCCCGGTTTTGCTTTGTTTCTCGCGCAAGCAGCGCGCGCTTGCGCTCGATGCCCCAGCGGTAGCCGCCGGGCGCGCCGTCGCGGCGTACCACGCGGTGACAGGGGATGGCGACCGCCAGCCGGTTCGCGCCGCAGGCCCGGGCCACGGCGCGCACTGCACGCGGCGCGCCGATGCGTTCGGCGATCTCGGCGTAGCTGGCGGTGGTGCCGGGCGGAATCGCCTGCAGCGCGCGCCACACGCGCTCCTGGAAGGCGGTGCCGCGCACGTCCAACGGCAGGTCCAGTCCGATGGACGGGTTTTCGACGAAGCCGACCACCTGCGCCACCAGCCGCTCGAAACCGTCGTCGCCACCAATCAGCGTCGCCTTGGGAAAGCGGTCCTGCAGGTCGCGCAGCAGGGGCTCCGGCGCATCGCCCAAGGTGATCGCGCAGATGCCGCGTTCGCTCTGCGCCACCAGGATTGCGCCAAGCGTGCATTGGCCGATGGCGAAGCGGATACGCGCGCCGACGCCGCCGGCGCGGTAGTCGCGCGCCGTCATGCCGAGCCGCTCTGCCGCGCTGGAATAGAAGCGGCTGCCGGAGCCAAAGCCGGCCTCGTAGATCGCGTCGGTGACGGCCGCGTCACCGGCCGTGAGCGCCGCCTGCACTTTTCGGTTGCGCCGGGCCGCCGCGTAGGCCGCCGGCGTCAACCCGGTCTGCGCCTTGAACACACGATGGAAGTGGAAGGCGCTCAGCCCCGCCTGTTCGGCCAGCGCGTCGAGCGTCGGCGGCGCCTCCGCGGTGTCGATCGTGCGGCAGGCCTGCAGCACCAGCGCGGCGTGACTGGCGGCTGCGGCGCCACGGTTGGTGTGGCGGCTCGGTCGATAGCCGGCCGCCTCGGCCGCTGCGGCGCTGGCGAAGAACTCCACGTTCGCCCGGCGCGGCAGCCGCGCCGCCGCACTTGGCCGGGCATAGACGCCGGTGGTGCGCACGGCATAGACGAAGGCGCCGTCAGCCGCCGCGTCGCGCGCCTGCACCGCGCGCCAGCGCGCCTCGTCGCTGGCGTAGGCGGCCGCGGCGGGCTGCGGCTGTGGCGGCGGCTGCAAAGGCGCAGCGCTCATGGCGATATCCTGCAATGTGATCCTGACCATGCCAGCATAAGCCGCCAATCGATCGCAAGCACTCCGCTTCTTGCGCCGCAATTCGTGGCGTCCGAGTCGCTCCGCCGTGGCGGGCGGGCAGCGTCACGCACCGAGCCGTCGCAGCGGGTGCGACGGGAGCCGTTATCATTACGCGCCAGCGCCGCGCGAGCCCGACCGAGGATGACACGCATGGCGACCGGCCTGCGCCGGTGCGCATCGTGAGGCTGCGCAGTGTCAGGCGCGAGCGGGACCGGGTCGGACATCGCGCGCACCGCTCCCCGGGTCGGGCGTGCGGGAGCAGGCGTCTGGCGACAACCGGCTGGCAGATGCTGCGGGCGCAGCGCCTGCAGCACGCATGAAGGACGGCGGATGGCGAAGGCGAAGACGGCGTACGTGTGCGGCGACTGCGGTGCCGAGCACGGCAAGTGGCAGGGCTCGTGCGCCGAATGCGGCGCGTGGAACACGCTGAGCGAGTTCGTGGTGCAGCCGGCCGCCAGGGGCACCGGCGCGGGCGTGGCCGGCGGCGCGCGCAACAGCGGCTACGCCGGCAAGGCGGCCGCGGCCGCGAAGGTCACGCCGCTGCTCGGCGTGGCGGCGGAGACCGAGTCGCGTACGTTGACCGGCATCGGCGAGCTCGACCGCGTGCTCGGCGGCGGCCTCGTCGACGGCTCGGTGGTGCTGATCGGCGGCGATCCGGGTATCGGCAAGTCGACGCTGCTGCTGCAGATGCTCGGCCTGGTCGGCTCGCGCCTGCCCGGCATCTACGTCACCGGCGAGGAGTCGCTGGCCCAGGTGGCGTCGCGCGCGCAGCGCCTGGACCTGCCGCTGGAGCCGTTGCAGGCGTTGGCCGAAACCTGCATCGAGCGCATCCTGGAGCAGGTCGCGGCGACCCGGCCACGGGTGCTGATCATCGACTCCATCCAGACCATCTGGACCGAGCTGTTGACCGCCGCGCCAGGCTCGGTGTCGCAGGTGCGCGAGTCGGCGGCCAAGCTGACCCGCTTCGCCAAGGAGACCGGCACCAGCGTACTGCTGGTCGGCCACGTCACCAAGGAGGGCGGCATCGCCGGTCCGCGCGTGCTCGAGCACATGGTCGACGCGGTGTTGTACTTCGAGGGCGAGTCGGGCTCGCGCTTCCGCGTGCTGCGCGCCTTCAAGAATCGCTTTGGCGCGGTCAACGAGCTGGGCGTGTTCGCGATGTCGGACAAGGGCCTGCGCGAGGTGCCCAATCCCTCCGCGATCTTTTTGTCCGCGCACGCGGAGCCGACCTCCGGCAGCGCGGTGATGGTGACGCGAGAGGGCACGCGGCCGCTGCTGGTCGAGGTGCAGGCGCTGGTCGACCAGAGTTCGCTGGGCAACCCGCGGCGGGTGGCGCTGGGCCTGGAGCAGAACCGCCTGGCGATGTTGCTGGCGGTGCTGCATCGGCACGGCGGCGTGGCGGCGTACGACCAGGACGTGTTCGTCAACGTGGTCGGCGGCATCCGCGTGCAGGAGACCGCGGCCGACCTGCCGGTGCTGCTGGCGATCCGCTCATCGCTGCGCGACCGGCCGCTGGCCGACAAGACCGTGGCCTTCGGCGAGGTCGGGTTGTCCGGCGAGATCCGCCCGGTGCCCAATGGCGAGGAGCGGCTGAAGGAGGCTGCCCACCACGGCTTCCGCCGCGCCATCGTGCCCAAGGGCAACGCGCCGAAGAAGTCCCGTCTCGGCGACCTGCAGATCATCGCCGTCGAGCGGCTGGCCCAGGCCCTGGACGCCGCCGGCTGACACGTCCGCTGATCGGCGAGACACCGTAGGCGAGCTGTCAACCGCCGGCGACGCTCTGGCGCGCTCCCTATGGCGGGTTGAAACCCGCCCTGCAACCTCCCGTCATTCCGGACCTCTGCCGGAGGCAGGGGCAGATGCCCTCTCGCCACGCTCGCCTCGCTCCGCCAGTCCGGACTCTTGTTGACGCTGCTGCGATGGTTGACGAGACAACGTCGGCAGGGCATTGACGCGGCGAGGGCCGGCATGGCGTGTTGGGGTTCGCTTTGCTCACTGCCAACCTACCGTGCTGCTCGGGTCGGTCGCAATCTGAAAGGATTCCGGATTCCGCCCTTCGCACGGCTCCGGAATGACGGGTGGGGGTGGCGCTCAAGCCGCTCGCTGCAGCACCAGCTCCAGCACGAACTTCGAGCCGAAGAAGGCCAGAGCCAGCACTGCCATCCCGATCAGCGTGAGGTTGACAGCGCGCACGCCGCGCCAGCCGTGGCGCCAGCGGCCCCACAACAGCGCGCCGAAAATCAGCCAGGCGGCGATGCTCAGTACCGTGGTGTGCATCAGGTGTTGCGCGCGGATGTTCTCGATGAACAGGGCGCCGCTGACCAGCGCCAGGGTCAGCAGCGCGAAGCCGCTGGCGATCAGCCGGAACAGCAGCGTTTCGGTCTGGGTCAACGGTGGCAGTGCGCGCAGCCAACGCGCAACCTGGCGCCGGCGCAGCGCCCATTCCTGGATTGCCAGCACGATCGCCAGCACCGCGGCGATCGACAACAGGCTGAAGGCAACGACCGCCAGTGTCACGTGCAGCTTGATCGGCCAGGCCAGCGGCAGCGGGTGCGTGTCGGGGGCGCCGAACACGTCGATGCCGAGGAACAGCGCGGCCAGCGGAAACACGATCACGCCCAGTGCGCCCACCGGGCGCAGCAGGTTTACCAGCAAGGTCAGGGCCGCAACCACGCCCGCGACCAGCGACAGCGCGGCAAAGAAGTGCAGGTCCAGCGAGCCGCCATGCATGCCGAGCAGCACGACCGTGTGCAGCACCAGCGCGACCAGCGCCAGTGCCAGCGCCAGCGGCCGCGGCGCGCGCGGACAGCCGGTCAGCGGCGCGCTGAGCAGCACCGCGGCGGCGAGGTACAGGATGATGGCGGCAACGGTCGCGATCGTCATCGGCATCGGCGAAGTGTCGCACAGAAGCGGGGATTCGGGATTTGGCATTCGCGGGTCGCGCCGTACGGAGCCGAACGGTGACGATCGGGTCGCGTGCGTCTATTCTTGTTCGTCGACCGCGCTTGGTTTGCCGTGCCGCGCGCTGCCGCGGCGCGTACCGGAGCACGTCCATGAAACTTCGTCGATACGCCGGTTGTGTGCTGGCCGCCGCACTGATCCTTGCTCTCGCGGCCGCATCGGCCGCGGCCGGGGCCACACCCACGCCCACATCGCCGCCTGCCGCCGTGGCGCAGGCCGTGGCGCAGCCCGCTGCCGCATCGACCGCCGCCGCAGCTGACGCCCCGGCTGCGCCGGGCGACGCCTGCCTCGCGGCCTCGGCGGCCGCGCTGGACGCAATGACGCGCAGCGACTTTGCCGCGGCCGTCGCGCACTTCAACCCGCAGACGCGCGCGCACGTCGACGCGGCGAAGCTCGAGCAGGTCTGGGCGCAGCTGGCGGCCAGTGTAGGTTCCTACCAGCGGCACGGCGCGGTGCAGCGCCGGTCCCTGCGCGGCCAGCCGGTGGCCGTCGCGACGCTGCAGTTCGCCAACGCGAAGCTGGATCTCGTCAGCGCCTGCGACGCCCAGGACCGCATCACCACTTTTCGCCTGATGCCGGCCTCGATGGTCGAGCTGCTGGCCAGTGGCAAGCCCGCGGCACCCGTGACCGAGCACGTGGAAGCGGGCGGTGTACGCGTGCAGGCGATGGCCGTGGCCTCGCCGGCGGGCCCGCTGCGGGGCGCGCTGGTGCTGCCGGCGGGCAGCGGGCCGTTCCCGGCGGTGGTCCTGCTGGCGGGCTCGGGGCCGAATGATTACGACGAGACGATCGGCCCCAACACGCCGCTGCGCGACCTTGCCGCGGGCCTGGCGCGCCACGGCATCACCTCGTTGCGCTACGACAAGCGCACCCGCGACTACCCCCAGCACTGGGCCGGCGCCGACGGCGCCACGGTCGACGCCGAGGTCACCGACGACGCGCTGACGGCGGTGCGGGCGCTGGCGGGCGTGGCGCAGGTCGACCCGCACCGCATCTTCGTCCTCGGCCACAGTCTCGGCGCGATGATGGCACCGCGCATCGGCCAGCGCGATCCGGGCTTGGCGGGCCTGGTGCTGATGGCGGCGCCGGCGCGCTCGCTGCTGGACGTGCTGGTGCAGCAGAGCCGCGAGCAGGGCGCACGGCAGGGCCTGCCGGACGCGGCGGTGAAGCGCAACGTCAAGGCCATCGAGGACGAACAGCGGCTGCTGGCCGACGCTGCGCCGGGGACGGTGCCGGAGGGCGACTTCATGGGCAGCCCGCAAAGCTACTGGGCCGGCCTGCACCGGTATGACCAAGCCGCGGTGGCGAAGGCCCTGTCGATGCCGATGCTGTTCCTGCAGGGCGGCGCCGACTTCCAGGTCTCGCCGACGCTGGACTTCGCGCGCTGGAAGCAGGTGCTGAAGGGCAAGTCCAACGTCAGCTTCCACCTCTACCCGGGTCTCAGCCATTTGTTCATGCCGGCCGGTACCAGCGGCACCATCGCCGACTACCAGCAGCGCGGCCACGTCGCGCCGCAGGTGATCGCCGACATCGCGGCCTGGATCACGGCGCAGAAGCCGGCAAGCCGCGGCAAGCGCCGGTAACGGCGCCGGGGGGTGCCGGGAGCCGCAGGAGTTCGCGAGGCTCGCGTGGGCGCGCGGCCGATCACGGGGTCGCAACGGCGGCTCCGCTATAATTCGCGGTTTCCCGATGCCGTAGTTGAGCCATGTTCGAATCTCTCAGCCAACGCCTGTCCACCACCGTCACCCGCCTGCGCGGCCAGGGCCGCCTGACCGAGGAAAACATCAGCGAGTCGCTGCGCGAGGTCCGCATCGCGCTGCTCGAGGCCGACGTCGCGCTGCCGGTGGTGCAGACGCTGGTGGAGCGGGTCAAGGCCCGCGCCATCGGCCAGGAAGTGCTGAAAAGCCTGACGCCCGGCCAGGCGCTGGTGAAGGTGGTAAGCGACGAGCTGACCGAAGTGATGGGCCGCGCCAACGCCGGCCTCGACCTCGCCACCCAGCCTCCGGCGGTGGTGCTGATGGCCGGCCTGCAGGGCGCCGGCAAGACCACCACGGTGGCCAAGCTGGCGCGGCTGCTGCGTGAGCGGCAGAAGAAAAAGGTGATGGTGGTCAGCTGCGACGTCTACCGTCCGGCGGCCATCGAGCAACTGCGCACGCTGGCGGCGCAGGTGGGCGTGAAGTTCTTCCCATCCGAGGTTGGTCAGGCGCCGGTCGACATCGCCCGCGCGGCGGTCGAGGCCGCGCGCCGCGAGGTGATCGACGTGCTGCTGGTCGACACCGCCGGCCGCTTGCACGTCGACGCGGCAATGATGGACGAGATCAAGGCGCTGCACGCGGCGCTGGATCCGGTCGAAACGCTGTTCGTGGTCGACTCCATGACCGGCCAGGACGCCGCCAACACCGCGCGGGCCTTCGACGAAGCGCTGCCGCTGACCGGCGTGGTGCTGACCAAGACCGACGGCGACTCGCGCGGCGGCGCGGCCTTGTCGGTGCGCCAGATCACCGGCAAGCCGATCAAGTTCATCGGCGCCGGCGAGAAGACCGACGCGCTGGAGCCGTTCCACCCGGACCGCCTGGCGCAGCGCATCCTCGGCATGGGTGACGTGCTCAGCCTGGTCGAGGAGGTGGAGCGCAAGGTCGACCGCGAGAAGGCGCACAAGCTGGCCTCCAAGGTCGCCAAGGGCAAGCGCTTCGACTTGCAGGACATGCACGACCAACTGGAGCAGATGCAGAACATGGGCGGGCTGGGCTCGTTGATCGACAAGCTGCCGGGGGTATCGGGGCTGTCGCAGGCGGTCAAGGCGCGCGCCAACGACGGCGAGGTGGCGCGCATGGTCGCCATCATCCGCTCGATGACGGCAAAGGAGCGGCGCCATCCGGACCTGCTGAAGGGCTCGCGCAAGGCCCGCGTGGCGCGCGGTTCCGGTACCCAGCCGGCCGACGTCAACCGGTTGTTGAAGCAGTACCTGCAGATGTCGAAGATGATGTCGAAGATGGGCAAGGGCGGGGGCAAGGGCATGATGCGCCAGATGCAGGGCGCGATGCGCCGCGGTGGCATGCCGCCCATGATGTAGCGTCGCGCGCTTGCCACCAGCGCCCGCGGTTCCCTATACTTCGCGGTTCCGCGTGCCGTTGTAGCTCAGTTGGTAGAGCAACTGATTCGTAATCAGTAGGTCGGAGGTTCGACTCCTCTCAACGGCACCACGAATCAAGCACTTGAAGGCGGTCGCGACGGGCGCGTGCCCATTATTTTGCGATCCGTCCGATATCTGTCGGGCTTTGGCCTTTCGCTTTCCACCCAGTGCCGCTGCCAGGCGGGCTTCGCTTGCCGCAACCTCCACGCTGACTGCAGCGTGCGCGCTTGTCGGGACCGATGGCCCATGCCGGAAGCGCCCGCCAGAGTGCATGGCCTCGCGGCAAGTGCCGCGCGCCAGACTCACCCGGACTTTTCCGGGGATTGCGACGGGCCGATACGGCTTCGCCGAGCTTTGCCGCAACGTCAAGAAGATTCCGGATTCCGCGCTTCGCGCGGCTCCGGAATGACGGTGAGGATTCTGCGCTTCGCGCGGCTCCGGAGTGACGGTGAGGATTCCGCGCTTCGCGCCGCTCCGGAATGGCGGTGAGGGCACGCGGGCCAGCCCGACCCACGCTTTCGGGTCCCGGGTCCCGAATCCGAAGCCCGAAGCCCAAGCCCGAAGCCCGGCTCAGCCAGCCGGCGCGTACACCCGCACCTCGTCGATGCGCCCGCGCCGGCTGCGGGTGGCGAGATGGAGCATCGTCGCCGCGAGCTCCTGCGGGTCGATCCAGGCGCCGGGGTCGGCATCGGGCATCGCTGCGCGATTGCCGGGGGTGTCGACGGCGGCCATTGGATAAATGATCGAGACGTCGATCCCGCGCGGCGCCACTTCGGCGCGCAGCGACTTCAGCCACGCCACCAGCGCCGCCTTGGACGCCGCATAGGCGCCGACCGACGCGCCGCCGTCGATCGCTGCGGCCGCGCCGACGCCGAGGATGAAACCACTGCCGCGCTCCAGCATCACCGGCAGTACCGCACGGCTGGCGTTGAAGGCCGTGCGCAGGTTGATTGACAGCTGCGCTTCCAGGTCCGCGGGCGTGGTGGTGGTGGCATCGGCCATGCCGAAGCCGCCGGCGATGTTGAGCAGGGCGCGTGGCGGGCCCAGATCCCCGGCAAGCGCGTCGAGCGTGGCGTGGGCCGCCAACGGGTCGGCCAGGTCGCCGACAGCCACGGCCGCACCGGGGTGCGCCTCGGCGACGCGCTGCCGCTCCGCCTCGTCCAGCGCCACCAGCCCCAGCCGCCAGCCGGCGTCCTCGAAACAACGCGCCACGTGGCGGGCGATGCCGCCGCCGGCGCCAGTGATGATGACGGTCTGCTCGGGCATGCGAATCTCCCTGGTGGCGGTCGCGGGGGAAGCGGCAATGGTACCCTTTCACCTGCCATGACCCAAGACGCGCCAGCCCGTTACGCGGCGATCTATGCGGTGATCGCGGCGATTCCGCGCGGGCGGGTTGCCAGCTACGGCGAGATCGCCGCCCGCGCCGGGCTGCCGCGGCGGGCACGCATGGTGGGCCGCGCGCTGCGCTGCACGCCGAAGGGCATGCAGCTGCCCTGGCACCGGGTGCTGCGCGCCGACGGCCGCATTGCCCTGGCGCCCGGCAGTGCCGGCTTCGCCGAACAGTGTCGGCGGCTGCGCGCCGAAGGGGTGGCCGTGTCCGCCGGCCGGGTCGCGTTGGCCGATGTCGGGCTGCGCCACGACGTTGACCAGGTGCTTTGGGGGTTGCCGGTATGAGCATGGGTACCAACGACCACGACGACGCCTCGCTGGGTGCCGCGACCGTTGCCGAGGGCGTCACCGCGCCGGCCGCGGTGCCGGCCGGGACGCTGCCACCGGGTTCGCGGCTGGGTCCGTACATCATTCGCCGCCTGCTCGGCGCCGGCGGCATGGGCCAGGTCTATCTGGCCGAGCAGACCGAGCCGGTGCGCCGCGAAGTGGCGCTGAAGCTGATCAACGAGCCGGTCGGCAGCCCGCTCGCCCGGGCCCGTTTCGAGGTGGAGCGCCAGGCGCTGGCGCAGATGCGGCACCCGGCCATCGCGCAGATCTTCGACGCTGGCGCCACCGCCGACGAGCAGGCCTGGCTGGCGATGGAGTACGTCGAAGGCGAGCCGATCACCAATTTTTGCGCCAGCGAGGCGCTGGCGCGACGCGAGCGGCTGGCGCTGTTCGAGCGCGTCTGCCACGGGGTGCAGCACGCCCACCAGAAGGGTGTGATCCACCGCGACCTCAAGCCGGACAATGTGCTGGTGCGCCGCGTCGACGGCGTGCCGCAGCCCAAGATCATCGACTTTGGCGTCGCCGTGGGCGAGTCGGCCAGCGGCTCGGCGGCCCGCGCCGGCACCATCGCCTACATGAGCCCGGAGCAGGCGGCCTCGGAGCAGGCGGACCTTGACACGCGCAGCGACGTCTACTCGCTGGGCGTGATGCTGTTCGAGCTGCTGACCGGCATCGGCCCGTCCAGCCTCAGCACCGACCGCAACCACACCGACACCACCATGTACGCGACGCTGGTGACCACCGACAGCGCGGCGGCGGCTGCCAGCTCCGACGAGCTGCAGGCGGCTGCACATGCCCTGCCGGGGGAGCTGCGGGCGATCCTGCGCAAGGCGCTCGCACCGGATCGCGCCGCGCGCTACCCCTCGGCGGCGGCGCTGGCCGAGGACCTGCAGCGATACGCCGATCGCCGCCCGTTGCATGCGCGGCCGGCCACGCGCGCCTACGTGGCGCGCAAGTTCGTCTCGCGCCATCGCTTCGGGCTCGGCGTGGCAACACTGGCGGCGGCCGCACTGGTCGCCGGCATCGTGCTGGCGCTGCTCGGCATGCACCGCGCAGAGGTGGAACGGGCAAACGCCGAAAGCGTCGCCGCGTTCATGGGCGACATGCTCGAGAGCACCGGCCCGGACATCGCCCGCGGCATGGACACGCAGCTGATGCGCAAGATGCTGGATGACGCGGCGCGACGCGTCGCCTCCGATCTGGCCGATCAGCCCGCCGTGCGCGCCACGATCCAGCACACCATCGGCAACAGCTACCGCAGCCTCGGCAACTACCAGGCGGCGCTGGTCCAGAGCGAGGGCGCCGCGGCGGCCGGCCGCCAGGCCGGCCTGTCGACAGGCCGGCAGGCGGCATTCCTCGCCGCGGTGGCCAACACCTTCAACAACCAGGACCGGTTGACAGCAGCGATGGCGGTCGGCGATGCCGCCGTGGACATGGTCGCGTCGCTGCCGGACACCGACCTGCACAAGCTGCATGTCCAAAACGAGATGGCCTGGATCGAACTGGGCGTGGGTCACCTGGACAAGGCGGAGCGGCGCTTCTCGCACGTGCTCGCGGTCTGCAGGGGCGGCGCCGACTGCGATCCGCGGGAGGTGTCGAACATGACCTCCGGCCTGGCGCAAACGGTTCTGCTGTCGGGCGACTATCGACGGGCCGGCACGCTCTATCGGGAGCTGATCTCGCTGGAACGGCGCAAGGATGGCGACGACAGCCCGGCCGAGCTGACCGCCACGTCGGAGCTTGGCATCGTCTACCTTGAGCAGAAGGAATACGCCAAGGCCGAAACGCTGCTGCGCGGGCTTCTGCCGAGGATGCGCAAGGTGTACGGCGCGACGCATCCGGCGACCATCGGGGTGCTGTCCAACCTTGGTGGAGCCATCCGGCAGCAGGGCCGCAACGAGGAGGCGCGCCCGTATTACGAGAAGGTGCTGGCGGAAAATCTGGAGCATTTTGGCCGCGACTCGCGGCGTACGGTCATGTCCGAAGCGAACCTGGCGTTCCTCCTGCGTGACGCCGGGCAGCTGGCGGAGGCGGAGAAGCACGTCCGGCTGGCAGTGGCGCACATGGACGCGGCGTTTGGCGAGGGCAACGGTTATCGGGGCGCCTTCCCCGACCTGCTGGGCACCATCCTCACCCGCGAAAGGCGCTACGCCGATGCTGCGGTTGCGCTGACGCAGGCCTGGAAACTGTATGTCGCCGGCGATGGCTACGGGCCGCACCACCCGCTGGCACAGGACACGGCGCGACACTTCGTCGACTTGTACACCGCCTGGGGCAAGCCCGACCTCGCCGCCCGGTGGAAGGCACGCATCGATCCCCCGAAGGGGTCACCGGCCGCGGCATCCGCGGCCGATTGACGCGGCCGGCGCCGCGGCGGATCGGTGCGGCAGGTGGTGCTGGTGGGGCAGGGTCGTCGGGCGCGACTCGAGGCTGCGGCGGTTGCCGAGGAGGCTCACTGCCGGTGCGGCTGCGGCCAACGAGCGGCGTGCCCGGAGCGGCAACCGGCCGGGCCGCGGGTCGCCCGCTGGCCCGGCCCGAGCGCCACTAGTGGAGCGAAGCCAGCTTCACCGAGTTCATCTTCAGTGCTTGCGCCACGTCGTACATCGCCTGATTGAGGATCTTGTGCGTGTTCTGGTCGGCGGCATGGCCGAACCTCGCATCGATGTCCTGCATCACCTGCACATGGATATCGTGCGACAGCGCATGGTCGAACAGATAGCCCGCCCAGAACCTGCCATCGGGCGCGGTGCCGGCCCTGACCAGAGTCTTCGCCAGCTTCGCGCCGTGCAAACCGGGCGGTGCCGGCGGCAGCGTGACGCCCGCCTTGGTGGCGCGCCTGAGCCCGTCCTTTACGGCGAAGGTCATGCCGTCGAGAAAGGCGTCAACCTTGGCCTTGCCGTACTGCGAATTGAGCTTGGCCAGCTCGGCAGCGACGGTTTTCTGGCCGAGCATCGACACCAGGGACTTTGCGCAGGTGAAGTGCTCTGCCCCACCGCCGGCCTTGACCAGCGCGGCGGTCACTTCCAGCGCAGGGGCGCCGTTGTAGGTATGGCCGCCAAACCAGTTCATCTCTGACGCCATGCTCTGTGACGGCGGCGTCGCGGCGGGGGCCTCGGCGGCGATGGCGAACGGAACGAGGCTCAGGCCGGCCAGCGCCAGGGCGGTTGCAAGTATGGTTTTGTGCATCTTCATGACGAACTCTCCGTGCGGGTGGAATGCGTCACGTCGTTGGCGGCGTGGCGGTGCGCATGTGCGCGAGGAAACTGCTGTCCGGATACAGGCCGTCGAGCAGGCGCAGGGTCTCTGCCGACAGCAGGCCATCGAAGCGCCCGGCCAGCTCGCTGCCGAGCGTGGCCAGCGTTGCGCTCTGCTGGATGTAGGCGCTGGCCAGCTCAACCACGAGCGGGTGCTCGGTCAACACGGCGGTCGCGCCATCCGCCATCTGCGCCATCAGCGCGCTGCTGCCGTCGCCGACCAGCAGCAGCCAGCGGGCGCGGCCGCCAGGGGCCAGGTTGCAGCGGTGAATCTGGCCGGCGCAGCCGCCGCAGTCGTTCTCGCAGCCTTCCAGGCAGAGGGTGGTGATGGCCACGCCGCGCTCGCGCGTTTGGCGCACCTGCGTGGCGAGCAACGCGGCCTCTGTGGGCTGCACGGCAATCAACAGGGTTTGGCTGCAGCGATCGATCAAGCGCCGGGCATGCGCCAGCACCTCATCGCCACGCAGGTTCACCATGTGCGGTGGCGTGGACTGTGGCCGCAGTTGCGCCAGCGCCTGCCGGGCAGCACCCAGCGCCTGGCGCTGGTGGCTCTCGATGTCGCGCAGCAGCTGGCCCGAATCGGCGGCAACGTAGGCGGTGCCGGCGCTGTTCTCGATGCGCCGCGCGGCGCCGCGCTGCACCAACTTGCCGGCGACCGCGTAGATGTTGGCTCGCGGGATGCCGGTGGCCTTGGACAGGGCGTAGCCGTTCAGTTCGCCGCCGGCCAGCAGCGCCACGTACGCCCGCGCCTCGTAGTCGGTGAAGCCCAATTGCTGCAGCGCTGTGGTTTCCATCGGCTCAGCCTGATAGTAGTTGCATGCATAGCTACTATACGCCGATCCAATGACAAGTGGGGGAATCCTGGTCAAGGCGGGTCAAGGGCGAGGGCAAGCCCTCCGGCCGGGTCCGGAAGGCAAAGCCTGCCCTGCGCGGCTCGTGCGGGGTCCGGGTCCGGTCGTGGTCGGGATGCTGCCGCGGCGCGGGCGGCCGGTCGGCAGGACAGGCCGTCTAGTGCGGGAGGTAGAGCTGGCCGATGGCCAGCGCGGTCGGGTAGGGCTTGGGACTGCGCCGGTTGCTGAGGATGATCACCGTCAGGTGCTGCTTCGGCCAGCGCACGATGCAATTGCGAAAGCCCATGCTCTCGCCGGAATGCCAGAGGCTGTCGCCGGTGATGCGCCAACCGAAGCCGTAGCCGACGTCCGGATCGTCGGTGGGCGTGTGTGCGGTGAAGGCCAGCCGCCGCGAGGCGTCACTGAGCAGGCGGTCGTCGTGGAGCGCGGCGTCCCACTTTGCCAGGTCCACCACCGACGAGTAGATGCCGCCGTCGCCGCGGGTGGCGCTGGTGATGCTCTGGTCGGTGCGCGTCCAGTGGCCGTCGACCTCGCTGTAGCCAAAGGCACGGTGCGGCACCTGCGGGCCGCGGTGGTGCTCGTACAGCAGCGTGTCGTGCATGCCCAGCGGCGCGAAGATGCGCTTCTGCAGGAAGGCCGGCAGCGTCATGCCGGAGGCGCGCTCGATGATCAGGCCGAGCAGCACGTAGCCGCCGTTGCTGTAGCGGTAATCGCTGCCCGGCGCGAAGTACAGGCGATGCTGGCTGGCGATCATGCGCAGCACGTCGGCATCGCTGATCTGCGAAGTGGTGCCGGCCGGGATCAGGTCCTCGTAGTCGACCAGGCCACTGGTGTGGGTGAGCAGGTGGTAGAGGGTGATCCCGGCATCGCTGGCGGGCAGCTCCGGAATCCACTGGCGCAGCGGATCGTCGAGTTGCAGGGTGCCGTCCTGCGCCAGCAGCAGGATGGCAGCGGCAGTGAACTGCTTGGTGAGCGAGGCCAGACGGTAGTTGGTGGCCGGTGTCGCCCTGACCTGCCTTTCCAGGTCGGCATAGCCGTAGCCGCGGCGGATCCGCGGCTTGCCATCCTTGATCACCAGCAACGAGGCGCCGGGCACGTCGCCGCTGTAGCGGCTCATCAACGCGTCGACCTCGTCGATCCTGGTGCTTTGCGCGTACGCCGTTGCGCTCATCGCGCAGAGGGCGAGTGTCAGGGCAGGGATTGGCAAACGCATCGCTTCGGCTCCATCGCTTCATGTGGGAGCGCTCGTGAGCGCGGCGCGGGACTCACACAAGCGGTCGCGCCCACGAGCCCTCCTGCGGGGGTGGTCGGCAGGTCGAACACATCGCGCACCTGCGGGCTGGTTGCACGGGCAGGTGGCGCGGCGGTCATTGCACCGGCACGTCGTAGAGCGCCGCCGGCAGCGGCTGCATCGCCAGCGTGTAGTGCCACCACTCCAGCGGATAATTCGTGAAACCTTGCGCGGCCATTGCCTTCAGCAGCAGCTGGCGGTTGGAACGCTGCGCCGGCGTCACCGCGCTGGAGGCGGTGTGGGCGCGCGGGTCGAACAGGTCGAAGTGCGTGCCCATGTCCAGTGGCCGGCAGGCGGTGCCACCGGCATTGCAGCGCATCAGCGTGAGGTCGACGGTGGCGCCGCGGCTGTGGCCGGAAACCGGCGCGATGTAGTCGCCCAGCAGCTCGCTTTTGTCGACGTTGGGGTAGTGGGACGCCTTGGTCGACTGGTCGCCCAGGTCGTGCGCCCAGCGCACGAAGGCGGCGACGGCACGCGCGGGCCGGTAGCAGTCCCAGAGCTTCAGCCGCAGGTGGTGCTTGCGCAGCGACCTCTCGACGCGCGCCAGCGCCTCGGCGGCGGGCTGCAGCAGGAAGCACTTCGGCGCGCGGTAGCCGTCGACGGGTGCGCCGGTGAAGTTGTCGCTGCCGGCGTACTTGATGTCCTCGGCGATGTCCGGCACCAGCGCGCGGATGTCGACCATGCCGGCCTGCGCCATGCTGGTGGCCGCCGACACGGCGGGTGTCGTCGGCGCGGCCGGCGTTGCTTGTGATGGCGGGCAGGCACCGCTGCGGCTGAAGGCCAGGTCTTCGTAGTCGTAGCTGAAGTCGGCGTCGGGATCCACCTTGGCCATCGCCAGCGTGCCGCCCTGGTCCCGCGGGAAACCCAGCCAGGCCTCGGCGTCGCCGTGGTCCCAGTGCACCAGGTAACGCGAGGCCACGCGCATCACTGTGCCCGAGAGGATCGGCGACTTGGCCGAGACGAAGCGCACCGTGCCCGCGGCCGCGCAGATCGAGACGTCGCCGAACCAGGGCGAGTGCCAGATGCCGAGCTGGCTGGTGAGGTCGGCCGCGGTTGCCGGCACGCGCGCGGAGGTGTCCGGCACGCGCGATACGCGCCGCACGTGGTCGGCGCGCGCCAGCTCGTCGGCGTAGCTGGCGACGGAACGGACATCCTCCGGTGCCGTGAACTGCTTCAGCAGCACCTCGTTGAGCACCGTGCGCGCGTTGCCGGCGTTGGCGTTGATCATGAACACGAAGCCGCTGCGCTTGAACGGCAGCAGGGTCAGCGCCGAGTACATGCCCGACAGGGTGCCGGTATGCGAGACGGTCATTTCGCCGTCGACGTCGGCGATGCGCCAGCCGTAGCCGTAGCCGAAAAAGCGCGTGCCGTCCCATGCGCGCCGGCGCCTGGAGATCGGCATCGGCGTGTACGGCGTCCACTCGGCGTGGCGCTGCGCCGGCGTCAGCCACTCCAGCTGTTGCGGCGTCGGCACCAGCCAGTTCTTCGCCCAGGTCAGCATGTCGTCGAGGCTGCAGCGGATGCCGCCGGCGGCGTCCATCGTCGTGGGCTCGACGATCGCACCGTCGGCGTCGACGACCACGTTGCGGCCGTTGCGCCGTGCGTGCGGCTGGGCCACGTTGCCGACCTCGGCACGATTCCAGCGGCCGACCTGGCAGCGCGTCAGGCCCAGCGGCTGGAACACCTCGCGGCGCACCAGCTGCGCATAGGGCGCGCCTCCGGCCGCCGCGGCGACTTCGCCGGCCACCACATACAGCAGGTTGTCGTAGGCGTAGCCGGCGCGGAAGCTGTAGGCCGGCTTGATGTAGCGCAGCCCATGGATGATGTCGGCGCGCGTGAAGTGGTTGGGATTGGGCCACAGCATGAGGTCGCCGCCGCCTTCGGGCAGGCCGCTGTGGTGCACCAGCAGGTCGCCCACCTGCATGTTCTTCGTAACCCACGGGTCGTACATGCGGAAGTCGGGCAGGTACTTCGTCACCGGGTCGTCCCAGCGCAGCTTGCCTTGCTGCACCAGGCGGGCCAGGGTGGTCGCGGTCATGGCCTTGCTGTTGGAGGCGATCTTGAACAGCGTGTCGGCGTTGATCGGCCGGCCGTCCTGCAGCGTGCCGATGGTGCGCCGGTAGACGATCCTGCCGTCGGCGATGACGCCGACGGCGATGCCGGGCAGGTGGTAGCGGGCGACCACGGCCTCGACCAGCGGATCGAACCTGGCCGATGCTGATGCCGGTGGTGCCGCGCGTGCAGGCAGCGCGGCAAGCGTTGCGGCGCCGGCGAGCGCTGCAACCACCAGCGCGGGTACCGCGGGACGGCGCGCGGGCGGCAGCCGCTGCGCAGGCCGCTCACTCCGCACGCGCCTGCTCCCGCGCCGCCTCCGCCTCGACCTCGCGCCAGACGCGCAGCAGGTTGCCGCCCCAGATCTTCGCGATGTCGGCGTCGCTGAAGCCGGCATCGTGCAGCGCGGCGGTGACGTTGCGGGTCTCGGAGGCATCCTTCCAGCCGGTGATGCCGCCGCCGCCGTCGAAGTCGGAGGCGATGCCGACGTGGTCGATGCCGGCCACCTTGACCATGTGCTTGATGTGGCTGACGTAGTCCTGCAGCGTCGCCAGCGGATACTTTTGCTGGATGCGCGCCATGCCCGCCGCCATGGCCGCGGTGTAGTCGTCGCGGTCGCTGTCGTAGCTGGCGTGGCCGCTGGCGCGCGCCACCTGTTTCGCCAGCTTCGCCTCGGCGGCGGCGCGGCCCGGGTCGACCTTGAGGAACTCCTTGTAGGCCACCGCCTGGATCACGCCGCCCCTGGCGGCAATCGCGCGCAGCAGGTCATCCGGCAGGTTGCGCGGGTTGTCGATCAGCGCGCGCGCCGAGGAGTGCGAGGCAATGATCGGCGCCTTCGAGTATTTCAGCGCGTCGCGCGTGCAGTTGTCCGAGGCGTGCGAGACGTCGACCATCATGCCCAGCCGGTTGGCGCGCGCGACCACCGCGCGGCCAAACGGCGTCATGCCGTGGTCGCCGCTGCTGTTCATGGCCGGCTCGCCGTGTTCGACGTCGGGTTGGGAACTGGTGCACAGGTCGTTGTCGCCCACGTGCACCAGGCCGACGTAGCGCGCCCCCCGATCATAGGCCGCATCCAGGCGATGGATGTCGTGGCCGAGCGAATAGCTGTTCTCGATGCCGATCATTGCCGACAGCAGGCCGGCCTGCTTGTTGGCCATGACCTGGTCCGGCGTGGTCGCCAGGCGGATGCGGTCGGGGTAGCGCATAAGCATGCGGCCGATGCCCTCGTACTTCTTTTCGGCCTGCATGCGCGCCTTCGCGTAACCCGCGGGCGTCAGCGGGCCCTGCGGCACCCAGACGACGAAGAACGCGGCATCCAGCCCGCCGCGCTCCATCTTGCCCAGGTCCACCAGCAGGCGCGTCGGCTGGCCGACGTCGAAACGCGGCTCGCGCATGTAGTTGAAGGGAATGTCGACATGGGTGTCGATGGTGATCGGCGGGTCGTGCGGCTGCCCTGCCGCCGCGGCGCCGGTGGCGCCCAGCCAGGCCAGCGCGGTGGCCGCGCCGAGCAGCGTGAGTGTCGTGGTCATGGCTCGCTCCATTCCGTGGCCGGCTGCTCGCCGGCGATCATCTGCTCGAAACTCTGCCGGTGCCGGGTGAGGGCGTAGCGGCCGCGCTCCAGCAGCACCTCGGCCGCCAGCGGCCGCGAGTTGTAATTGGAAGCCATCGCCGCGCCGTAGGCACCGGTGGCCTTGATCATCACCAGGTCGCCGGCCTGGCATTGCGGCAGTTCGCGCGCCCGCGCGAAGGTGTCGCCGGTCTCGCAGACCGGGCCGACTACATCGTAAACCTGCAACGGCCGTGCCTCCCGCGTCAGCGGCACGATGTCATGCCAGGCGTCGTACAGGCTGGGGCGCAACAGGTCGGTCATCGCCGCGTCCAGCACCAGGAAATGCCGCGACTCGCCCTGCTTGACGCGGATCACGCGGGCCAGCAGCACACCGGCCTCGGCCACCAGCCAGCGGCCCGGCTCCAGCACGATCTGGCCGCCAAAGCCGTCCAGTGCGCCGCGGATGACCTCGGCGTAGTCGCTGGCCGCCAGCGGCTGGTCGACGCCGGCGCGGTAGCAGACGCCGAGGCCGCCGCCGACATCGATGCTGCGGATCGCGTGGCCTTCGCCCTCCAGTTCGCGCCAGAACCGCGCGACGCGTTGCAGGGCCAGGCGGATCGGGTCCAGGCTCAGCATCTGCGAACCAATGTGCACGTGCAGGCCGTCGAGTCGCACGTGGGACAAACGTTTGCTGCCGGCGAACCAGCGCCGTGCCTCGTCGATGCCTACGCCGAACTTGTTCTCGGACTTGCCGGTGGCGATCTTGGCGTGGGTCAGCGCATCGACATCGGGATTGATGCGCACCGAGGCACTCGCCGTGACCTGCCGGGCCTCGGCCACGCGCTGCAGCAGGTGCAGCTCGTCCTCGGATTCGACGTTGAAGCGGGCGACGCCGACAGCGAGCGCATCGGCGATCTCCCGAGCGCTTTTGCCGACGCCCGAAAAGACCACGTCGCTCGCCGGGATGCCGGCGCGCAGGCTGCGTCGCAATTCGCCCTCGGAGACGATGTCGGCGCCGACGCCGGCGGTGGCCATCAACTGCAGGATCGCGAGGCTGGGATTGGCCTTGACTGCGTAGCAGATGCGCGCGTTGAGCCCGTGCAGGGCGGCGCGCAAGGACTCGATGCGCTGGTGGATGGCCGTCGCGGAACAGACATGGCAGGGCGTGCCGACGCGTTGCGCCAGCGCTTCCAGGTCGACGCCATCCAGCCGCATGGCCTCGGATGGGTCCACGGCTACGCCCGGCGCATGATCGCCGGGCAGATCAGGGTCGACGGAACTGGTTGTCGTGGTTGCTTCCAAGATGCGTCCACCGGAATCAAAACCGGGGTCAGAGTGCACTTTCAGCGTGCCAACCCGATCGCGTCGGGCGCCAAGCCGGGAAAGTGCACTCTGACCCCGGTTTTTGTCGAAAAAAAAGGGGCGGCCACATGGGCCGCCCCCGAGGAGAGCTGGTCAGAAGTCCAGCGATACGGTGAACTGCGCGTAGCGCGGGGACTGCAGGAAACGCTCCTTGCCGAACAGGTCGTTGCGGTCGCCCACACCCGGCTCGAGCTCCTGGTAGACCCACACCGGCTCCTGGCGATCCAGCAGGTTGTAGACCGCCAGCTTGGCGTGCAGGGTGGCAAAGCTGAACTGGTACTCGTAGCTGACGCTGGCGCCGAGGTTCACGTACCACGGCATGCGGCCGGCGCCGCCGCGCGGCGAGTGCTCGAACACCCGGTCCGCGGTGCTCCAGGTATCGCCTTCCTGCGGGTCGTCAAAGGTCTGGTCGGGCGTGCAGTTGTCCACGCACAGGTAATAGCTGTGGTAGCTCTTCCAGTTGTACGGGTTGCCGACGCCGAAGGCGGTGATCGGGCCGCCCGAATGCGCGTCCAGCGTGCCGCCCACGCGCCAGTGCTCGTTGAGCGCGTAGCTGCCACGCATCTTGATCTGGTGGCGGTGGTCGTTGGCCAGCGGCCCGTAACCCCCGAGGTTCACGAACGGGTCGTCGAAGTTCTCGGTGCGGCCGGTATCGCCGAAGTTGGTATCGGTGTTGACCGGGCCTTCGGCGTTGCCCTTGCTCCACGAAAGCGTGTAGGAGGCGTTGAACATCCACTTGTTGTCCCAGGCGCGGTCGATCTGCAACTCGATCGCCTTGTAGGTGCGCTTGGGCTTGACCCAGCCGCGCTGCGAGCCGCCGGTGGAATTGACGTATTGCCATTCGCCGTCGATGTACTCGTAGTTGTCGTTCTCGGTCCAGTAGCCCGCCTTCGAGGTGTCGATGGTCAGGTAGCCGTCGTCGACGCCGTCGCAGTCGGTGTCGCCCCAGATGGTGACCTCCTCGCCCGGGTTGGCCATCACCCAGTTGCTGGAAACGCGACCGCACTTGGTGGCGTTGATGTTGATGTCGTCGATGGCGTTGTGCAGCTTGCGGTACATTCCTCGCACGCCCCACGACCAGGCCGCGTCCAACTGCTGCTGGAAGCCGAGGATGAATTCGTCCTGGTAGACCTGGTCCATGTCGGCGTCGACCTCGGAGCGCAGGTCGCCGACGCTGCCGTCGCCCTGGTCGTTGCTGAAGCCGAACTGCTCGCCGAGCTTCGGCATGGCGTACTGCACGCCGTCATGCTCCAGGATCTCCCAGCCATCGAAGCCGTAGAAGGTGCGCTCGTCGAGCAGGGCGCCGCCCTGCTTGATGTTGATGACGTTGGCCACCGGCAGGAAATAGCGGCCGACGTTGCCGAACAGCTTGGTGGTGCCGTCGCCCTTGACATCCCAGGAGAAGCCGATGCGCGGCGAGATCATGCTGTCCATCTTGATGTAGCTGCGGCCCGCGCCGTCCTGGTTGTTGAAGGACTCGTCGCGGATACCGAGGTTCAGCACGAAGTTGTCGCCGATCGACCAGTTGTCCTCGATGTACCAGGCGTTGTTGGTCGACTCGAAATTGCCGAAGATCTCGTAGCGGCGGGCACGCACGTAGGCGTCATAACCGGGCGGCACGATACCGGCGTCGGGAATCTGCGCGCCGGGCGTGGTCGCCACCACGTCGTACTCGATGCCGCCGGGACCGGCATAGCGCGAGCTCAGCACGGAGGTGTCGCTCTCGCGGTCGAGGCCGAAGCGCAGCAGGTGGCTGCCCAGCGTCCATTCGAAGTCCGCGCGGGCCTGCTCGCGCAGGTCGTCGCGGTCATACACCGACAGGTTGTTGGTGCAGCCGACCGGCACGCCCGGATCCACCACGTCGGCGTCGCGGGTAACGTAGTTGCACACGGCGTCGGCCGGCGAGGCCGAGACGCTGGTACGGTCGTTGCGGCCGTACATGAGCTTCATCGACAGGTTGTCGGTGAAGTACGAGGTCCAGGTCAGCGCCCAGTTGCGGCCGCCGCTTTCCGAGTACGAGCGCGCCAGCTCGTCACCCACCGTGTCGCTGTCGAAGTTGTAGGTGTAAGTGACGTCGTCGGTGCGGTTCTTGTTGTCGAACGCCATCAGGCTCAGCTGGTTGTTGTCGGTGACGTTCCAGTCGATGGTGGCGCCCCAGAAGCCGTTGTCGGAGTCGCCCTTGGTCAGGCTGTTGCCGGCGTTGTCGGTGTTCTGCGGCTTGATCTGGCGGCCCTCGTACATGGCGAAAAAGAACAGCTTGTCGCGGATGATCGGGCCGGAGGCGTAAAGATTCAGGCGCGTCGAATCGGTGCTGTCGTGGCTGCGGGTGATGTAGCGATCACCGTCCAGATAGCTGTCATGCGCGCTCGACTCCCATTCGCGCGGCCCCAGCACCAGCTTGGCGCCGTAGTGGAACTGGTTGGTGCCGGACTTGGCCACGGCGTTGACCACGCCGCCGGTGGTGCGGCCGTACTCGACGGAGTAGCCGCCGGTCTTCACCTGGAAGGCCTTGTAGAAATCAAACGGCGCTTCCGAAAAGCCGATGCGGTTGTAGAAGTCGGTGACGTTGAGGCCGTTGATGTAAAAGGCGTTTTCGGCAACCGACGAACCGCCGAACGAGATGCCGCCGAAGCCGGCGGTGCCGGGCTCGACACCCGGCGCCAGCAGCGCCACCGCGGAAACGTTGCGCTGCACCGGCAGGCGCTGGATTTCCGCCGCGCTGATGTTCATCGCCGACTCGGTGGAGGTGACGTCCACCGCCGAGACCACGGCGTTGGCCCGGACCTGGACCGCCGCCAGGCTGGTGACGCCGCCGAGATTCACGGTGGTGGCCTTGCCCAGGTCCACGGTGACCGCGACCGGCGCGCCGCCGGTGCTGGTGCTCAGCGTGTAGTTGCCGACCGGCAGGTAGGAAATGCGGTAATTGCCCTTGGCGTCGGCGGTCACGGTGCGGCTGAAGCCGGTGGCCGGGTTGGTGATGGTGACGGTCGCGCCAGGGCTGGTGTGGCCGACCACGGCGCCATCGGTGTTGGCGGCCCAGGCGGCGCTCGCGGCCATCATGGACAGGCCGAGGCCCATCGCCGCACAAAGTATGCTCTTGCGTACATTTCGACCACTGCTGCCCATGGTGCTCTCCCCATTCATGATGGTGGTTGTTGGTTTGACCGTTATTTGTCGTCGCGCCGCTGGTTCGCCGGCAGGATCTTCCAGGCGAAGTCGTAGTCCCACGTGTCGTAGTACAGGTTGCCGCCGTCCCACTCGACCTCGCCACGTTGCGAGTCGACGGTGTCGGAACGGAAATGCCGCTTCGCCGGCACGAAGTCGCGCGCGAAGCTGTCGTTGAAGGCGATGCGGAAGTTGTCCAGGCCGCCGAGGTAGAACCACTTCAGCGACGGGTCCTGCGAATCGAGCCGGCCGTACGTCACGTCGACCGGAACCCAGCCATAAGGCGCGAGGTAGATCTCGGCCCAGTCATGGATGTTGTTGTAGTCGCCGGTGGTGAAGGTCCAGCCCGACTGCCAGCGTGCCGGGATGCCGTTCATGCGCATCAGCGTGATCAGCAGCAGGGTCTGCTCGCCGCAATCGCCGTGGCCGGCGTGCAGGGTGTAGTCGCTGATGTTGGAGAGCGTCGAGTATTCGCGCGCGCCGGCCCAGGGGATCTCGTCCACGGCGGCGTAGATCCTCTGCGCGATGCGATACGGGTTGCTGGTGTCGCCGACCACCTGCCGCGAGAACACCTGCATCGGCTGGGTGAAGACCACGTGCGGCGGCCGCTCGGCGACGAACGGCGCCAGCGCCGGCGTGATCTTCGCCGGCACCACCTCGTCGGCGTCGATCGCGTGGTACTGCGAATAGAGCGTGACCTCGTAGCTCACCGAGAACACCGTCGGCTTGCCCGCCTGCGCGGCCTTTTCCATGTAGACCGTGCGCTGCAGTGCCGATTCCGGCGCGATGCGGTGCTGCGCCGGCTCGCTGCCCTCGAACCGGATGTCTTCCTGCTGTCCCGGGATGGCGCGCGGGTAGGGAATCCAGGCGCGCACCGTCTTGCCCGCCGGCACCGCGTCGGCATCGACCGTCAGCGTCTGCGTCACCTTGACCCGCTGCGGTGCGACGCTGCTCTTGCCGCTGGCCAGCGCCTCGCGGATCACCTTGCGGTGGTAGTCGGTCACCTGCTCCAGGCCGCTGTCGGCAAACGGCGTCTGCTCGGCGCGGCGCGCGCGGGCCTCGGCGCTGAGCCGGAACAGGTTGCCCGGCGAGCGGCGGAAATAGCGGATGTCCCCGTCGATGGCCATGTGCTCGAACAGGCCGTGTGCCATCCAGCGCCGGAACTCTGCGTCGGTGAGGTCGGGGATGCGCCGGCGCACCGCCGCCTTGACGGCGTCGGCGTCGAGGCTGAAGTCGTGGCGGATGCGTCGCATGCGCTCGCGCTGGAACTGCAGCGCGGTGCGGCTGGCGGCGGACAGGCCGGGCGCCTGCAGGGCAGCGGCGATGCGGGCCTCGGCGGCCGCGAACTGGCCATCGTCGATCAATGTGACAATGGCGGTCACGGGTGGCTCGGTGCCGGGCGCCGGCGCGGCGGCTGCGGCTGCGGGTGTCGCCGCGATGGCGACCGGCAGTGCCAGCAGTACCATGAGCAAGCCGGCGCATGCCCGCGGCGCGCCCTGCGCCGACGATCGCATCGTGGACGATTCGGTCGGCTCCGCTCGCACATTTCCCCCGCGTTGGCCAATCGGTAAACGCTGTGTAACATGCCGGTGGGGGCAGGTCAATAATTTATTCTTGGAGCATGTGGTATAAGAATCAGTATTCCGCACTGGCCGAAGGGGGCAGCATGTTGACGACCGGCGCCGCCGCGCGATGATTCACAGCGTCTGGCCCTACCTGGCGCTGATGCTGCTGTGCGCCGGCATCTTCCCGGCACTTGAGCGGCGCTACGGCTGGAAGGTCTTCGCCGTCATGCCGCCGATCGTGATGACCTACCTGCTGGTGACGGCGCTGGCGGTGGTCGGCCTGTGGGAGGTCAACGACGCCATCCGCACAACCCAGCACACGCTGATCGCGCAGTTGGTGCCGGCGCTGCTGTTCCTGCTGATGATCAATTGCGACCTGCGCGCGATCTTCGCGCTGGGGCCGCGGGTGCTGGCGGTATTCGCGTCGGTGACGGTGAGCCTGTTCATTGCCTTCATCGTGACCTTCCTGATCTTCCGCCACTGGCTGCCGGGCAATGGCTGGGAGCCGCTGGCGGCGTTGTCGGGCAGCTGGGTGGGCGGCACCGCCAACATGATCGCGGTGAAGCAGGCCATCGACATGCCGGATTCCCTGCTGGCGTTTTCCCTGCTGACTGACGCGTTGTGCTACTCGCTGTGGGTGGCGGTGCTGTTCTCCGTGGCGCGCCTGGCCCCGGCCTTCAACCGCTGGACGCGCGCCGAATCGAGCGCCGACCGCATCACCGTCGAGGCCCGCACCACCGGGCCGGTCACGCCGGAAACCGTGCTGCTGTGGCTGGGCATGGCGCTGATCGCGGCAGCCATCGCGCACTGGGCCGCCGGCTACCTGCCGACCTCCAGCATGGTGTCGGCCACCACCTGGACCATCATCCTCGCCACCATCATCGGCCTTGTCGTGGCGCACACGCCGTTGGCGCGCTACCCCGGCGCCAGCCCGATCTCCGGCACGCTGCTGATCGCGGTGGTGGCGGTGCTGGCCTCGCAGAGCGACTTCAGCGGCATCGGCCAGGCGCCGCTGTACATCCTCTGCGGCCTCATCATCATCTCG
This sequence comes from Rhodanobacteraceae bacterium, assembly GCA_035699085.1. Lineage (GTDB taxonomy): Bacteria > Pseudomonadota > Gammaproteobacteria > Xanthomonadales > Rhodanobacteraceae > DASSBG01. The sequence continues at coordinate 18,883 of DASSBG010000046.1, read as the reverse complement.
ATTCATGCACTGCTGCTGATACTGGCGGCACGGTTGTTCCATTTCGACCTGTACCTGTGCGGCATTGCCTCGTTGGCGCATGTCGGCGGCGTGGCGGCGACGCCGATCCTCGCCGCCAGCTATTCCCGTTCGCTGGTGCCGGTGGGCATCCTGCTGGCATTGCTTGGCTACATCCTCGGCAGCGGTTTCGGCCTGCTGGTGGCGTCGATCATGTCGGCGCTGTCGGTGGGCTGAGGCCGTCGCAAACCTCAAGGTGAACATCATGCGCATTTCGATCCTTGCCGCCGTCTTCGCATTGGCCCTCGCGGGTGCGCCGGTGCATGCGCGGACCGCCGCCGGGCAGGCCACGCTGCCGCTGGCGCCGCACGGCGTGATCGGTGTCGGCGATGCGCAGCTCACGGCCTCGTTCTGGCTCAAGCGGCTGCACCAGCCGGACCGCGTGATCATGGACGCGGCCGCCATCGATCGCTGGAACGCGCGCGTCACCGAGCTCGATCCGTTCGTCTACGACCTGCACGATCTGCCGCAGAAGCTGGACCGCAAGACGCTGCGCGGCTGGATCGAGAACCTGTCCACGCGGCCCGACCGCACGCTCTACGACGTGCACGGCAATGCGGTCACCGACGCGGCGCTGGATGCACTCGTGCAGAACCTGGCGCTGGACGCGATACCGGAGCAAACGGATGTGCGCTACGGGCTGGTGGTGCACCGCGCGATGCTGCGTACCTTCCCGACCACCGAGCGGGTCTTCAGCCGCAAGGGCGACACCGACATCGACCGCTTCCAGGAAAGCGGCATGTTCCCCGGCACGCCGGTGGCGGTGCTGCACGCAAGCGCCGATCACCAGTGGTTGTTCGTCGAGGCGCCGCGCTACCGCGCCTGGGTGCAGGCGAAACATGTCGCCATCGGCCCGGCGTCGGAGGTCTTCGGCTACGTCGGCAAGACGCCGTTCCGCGTCGTCACCGGCGCCTCGGTCGACACCGTGTTCACTCCGGAGGCACCGGCGGTTTCGCAGCTGCAACTGGACATGGGCACGCGCGTCCCCTACGCGCCGGAGTGGCCGGCCGACAAGCCGGTCAACGGCCAGGGCCCCTACGCCTCGTACGTGATCGAACTGCCGCTGCGCCAGGACGACGGCACGCTGGGCTTCAGCCATGCCTTGCTGCAGAAGAACGCCGACACCCATGACGGCTACCTGCCGCTGACCCGCGCGAACATCGTCCGCCAGGCATTCAAGTTCCTCGGCGAACGCTATGGCTGGGGCCACGCCTTCGACGGGCGCGACTGCTCCGGCTTCGTCTCCGACGTCTACCGCAGCATGGGCGTGCACATGCCGCGCAACACCAGCGCGCAAAGCGTCAGCCCGGCCGCCAACCGCATCGCCTTCGGCAAATCCACCACACAGGCGGAGCGCACCCGGGCCGTGGGGAACCTCGAAGTGGGCGACCTCATCTACATTCCGGGCCACGTAATGATGGTGATCGGCCACCTGCACGGCCAGCCCTACGTGATCCACGACACCAGCGGCGCAGCCTTCCGCGGTCCCGACGGCGAGATGCATCACGTCAAGCTCAATGGCGTCTCGGTGACGCCGCTGCTGCCGCTGATGGCCAACGCCCGCGAAAGCTACATCGACCACATGACCGCAATCGTTCGCATCCGCCCGCAGGGCACCACGGGAGCGAAGCAATGAGAATCACCGATATCCGCTACGCGATGCTGCGGGTGCCCCTGAAGACGCCGTTCAAGACCGCGCTGCGCTCGGTCGACAAGGTCGAGGACATCGTGATCATGGTGCACACCGACACCGGCCACGTCGGCTACGGCGAGGCGCCGGCCACCGCGGTCATCACCGGCGACACCCACGGCTCCATCGTCGACGCCATCCGCAACTACATCGCCCCGCGCCTGATCGGAGAGGACGTGGCCGACCTCAACCGCCTGGTGCTGTTGATCCAGGGCGCGATGGAGAAAAACTCCAGCGCCAAGGCTGCGGTCGAGATCGCCATCTACGACTTGTGGGGCCAGTTGTACGACGCGCCGCTGTACAAACTGCTGGGCGGCGGCGATCCGGTGATCACCACCGACATCACCATCAGCGTCGACTACATCGACAAGATGGTGGCCGACTCGCTCGCCGCCGTGGAGCGCGGGTTCGAGTCGCTGAAGATCAAGGTCGGCAAGGACATCGGCGTCGACATCGAGCGGGTCAAGGCCATCCACGCCGCGGTCGAGAGCCGCGCGCTGCTGCGCCTGGACGCCAACCAGGGCTGGACCGCCAAGCAGGCCGTGTACGCGCTGCAGACGCTGGAGGACGCCGGGGTGAAGCTGGAGCTGGTGGAGCAGCCGGTCAAGGCCAGCGACATCGAGGGCATGCGCCACGTCACCGAGCGCGTGCACACGCCGATCATGGCTGACGAAAGCGTGTTCGGGCCGATGCAGGTGATCGACCTGATCCGCATGCGCGCGGCGGACATCATCAATATCAAGCTGATGAAGACCGGCGGCATCTCCAATGCCATCCGCATCGCCGACATCGCCGCGATGTACGGCATCGACTGCATGATCGGCTGTATGCTCGAAGGCAGCATCAGCGTATCGGCGGCGGCGCACGTGGCGGTGGCCAAGGCAAGCATCATCACCAAGAGCGACCTCGACGGCCCGTCGCTGTGCACCTACGACCCGGTTCACGGTGGCGTGCGTTTCAACGATTCGGAAATCAGCATCAGCGACGCGCCCGGTCTCGGCATCCGGGAAATCGAGGGGCTGGAGCCGATCAGCGAGCTGAGGAACAGTGCGTGAGCGCGCGCAGCCGGCGGCGGGTGCTGTTGCGCCGGCAGTTCGGGCCGGTGCCGGCGGGGTTGAAGCCGGGCGCGGCCGCGCCGCGCCGATGCCGCTGCGTCACGTCTTGAGGCGAAATCTTGCGGGCGTACGACGCGCCGCGCCAGAGGACACGTCGATGGATACGGAGTCTGCGATCTACATGACGCCACTGGTCAAGATACGGTCCGAGCGCGACAGCATGTCGGCGATCGAGCGCCGCATCGCCGACTTCATTCTCGACAACACGCAGTTGCTGCGCGACTACTCCTCGCAGCAGCTGGCGAACGCCGTTGGCATAAGCCAGTCCAGTGTCATCAAGTTTGCGCAGAAGCTGGGCTTCAAGGGCTACCCGGACCTCAAGTATTCGATCGGCGAGGCTACCGCGCGCGCGGAGAACGGCGATACGCTGGCGCCGGTGCCGGCCACGGCCGAACAGGCGGACCCGCATCGCCAGCGGGCCAGCGCGTTGTGGCGGCACAAGTCCGAGGCCGAGGAGGCCACCCGGATGATCAATCCGCCCGAGACCCTGGACGCCGTCGCCGAGGCCATCGGCAAGGCTGGCAAGGTGTTCATCATCGGCCTCGGCCGGGACGACCTGCATGCCCGCGCCGCTGCCCTGCGGCTGTCGATGCTGGGCGTGCTGACATTGCACAACTTCGACACCGCGCACATGACCGCCAGCATTTCCGCCGCCGCGCGCGGCGACGTGCTGCTGGTGTTCTCCGAGTACGGCACGCAGCCGGCGCTGTGCGAGATCAGTCGCTGGTTCCGCGAGCGCCACGGCACCGTGGTCACCGTCACCCGGCACACGCCCAACCCGCTGCGCGCGCACGCCAACCTGTCGTTGCTGGTGTCGGCGCACGACGAGCGGGCCCACATCGAGCCGCTGCTCTACCACTCCGCCCTGCAACACCTGATGGACGGCGTCTTCGTGCTCCTGTGCGAGGGCAGCAGCGAGCGCAGCGCGCAGCTCAAGGCCACCCTCGATCGCATCCAGCCGGCGGCGGAATCATGAAGGCGGCCGCGCCGCAGCACCGCATGGGCGTCGCCCGCGCCGGGAGCCGGCGCATCTTTTGATCCAAGACGAGTACCGCATGCCCATGTCCGGATTGAACGTTCTTTGCCGATGCTTGCCGCCACTCGCCGCCGCGCTGGCCGTCGCGAGCTGTGCCAGCACCAGCGGCGTGGCCGCCAGCGCACCCGCGCAGGCCTGGTCCGACGCGCGACAGATGGTGCTGGTGATGGTGCCCGGCTGGAACAGCAGGCAGGGCACGCTGCGCGCCTACGCCCGCAGCGACCACGGGTGGCACGAACGGGGCTCGCCGCAGCCGGTGGTGATTGGCCGTTCCGGCGCGGCCTGGGGCCTCGGCCTGCAGCCGGCGCAGGCCGAGGGCCCGGTGAAGCGCGAGGGCGACGGCCGCAGCCCCGCCGGCGTGTTCCGCATCGGCAGCGCCTTCGGCTACGCGGCCACTGCCGACACCGGCCTGGCCTACCGCGCCATGGACGCCGGCGACTGGTGCATCGACGTCAGCGGCTCGCCGCACTACAACCGCATCGTTGATGCCGGTGACGTCGGTGCCGCGGCAGTGAAGGGTGCCACCGAGCCGATGCGCCGCGACCTGCACGCCAACGGCGACCAGCGCTACCGGCTGGGCTTCGTGATCGAGAGCAACTGGCAGCAGCAGCCGATGGCCGGCAGTTGCATCTTCGGCCACCTCTGGAAGTCGCCGGCCACCACTACCGCCGGCTGCACGGCCATGGCGCCACAGACGATGGAGAGGTTGCTGGGCTGGCTGGACCGGCGCAAGCATCCGGTGTTCGTGCTGCTGCCGCAAGCCGAGTACGTGCGCCTGCACGAGGCCTGGCAACTGCCGGTCCTGGAGCGCCGGCCATGAGCCTCACCGCGCGTGTCCTCACCGGCCTGGTCGCCGGCGCCGTGGTCGGGCTGCTGCTGGCGTGGTTCGATGCCGACCTGGCACTGCGTGTCGCCGGCGTGGCTCACCCGATCGGCCGGCTGTGGCTCAATGCGCTGCAAATGACGGTGGTGCCGCTGGTACTGGCCCTGGTGGTGGTTGGCGTAAACACAGCCAGCGACGCGGCCGCCTCGGGCCGTGTGGCGCGCCGCTCGATCATCGTATTCATCGTGTTGCTCACTGGTGCCGCGTTGTTTACCGCGGCGCTGGCGCCGACGGTACTGGCGCTGGTGCCGCACGACCCCGCGCTGGCCGCCGCGCTCGGTAGCAACGGCAATGCGCCCGTGGCCGCTGCACCGGCCGGCTGGGCCGACTGGGTTACCGGCATCATTCCCGACAACGCCATCGCCGCCGCGGCCCAGGCCGCGATGCTGCCGCTGGTGGTGTTCGCGCTGTTTTTCGGTTTCGCCCTGACCCGCATCGAAAACGAACGTCGGACGCTGGTGGTCAATTTCTTCCAGGCCATTGCCGATGCCATGATCGTGGTGGTGCGCTGGGTGCTGTGGGCGGCACCGCTCGGGGTGTTCGCGCTGATCCTGTCGGTGTGTGCACGCTCCGGCTTGTCGATGCTGAGCGCGCTTGGCGTCTATATCGGACTGGAGATTGGCCTCTACGTCGCGGTGGCGCTGCTGATGCTGCCGGTGGCGGTGTTGTGGGGCGGCGAGCGCCTGCGCCGCTTCGTCTCCGGGCTGACGCCGCCGCAGGTGGTGGCGGCCAGCACGCAATCCTCGTTGGCCTCGCTGCCGGCGATGCTGGAAAGCGCCGAGACGCGGCTGGCTTGGCCGCAGCGGGTGACGTCGCTGACCCTGCCGCTGGCGGTGACGCTGTTTCGCATCACCAGCCCCATCCAGTATGTCGCCTCTGCCTCGTTCATTGCCTGGGCCTTCGGCATCGACGTCGGCGCCGCGCAGCTGGTCGCCGGGGCGCTGCTGGCCGTCGTCATCAGCCTGGGGTCTGTCGGCTTGCCCGGCCAGGTGAGCTTCATGGCCACCAACCTGCCGGTGACCCAGGCGATGGGGTTGCCGGTGGCGCCGCTGGGCCTGATGCTGGCGGTCGACACGATCCCGGACGTGTTCGCCACCGTCGGCAACGTCACCGCCGACATGGCCGCCACCAGCGTGGTGGTGCGCCAGTCGCGCGGCGAGGCTGCACCGGACCGCTCCGACGCACCCGCCGCGGACGCGGCGCCCACCACAGGGCCGGCCATTGACGCACGTGGGCACGTCGTCACGCGCTGATCTGGGGGGGCTCATGCGCCTGCGCTGGCTCCGCATGCGCGGCTGCAAGCCGGCTCAAGGCCAGCTCGCAGCCCGCAATGGGCCGACGCGCGAGCCGGCGGGTCCATCGCCTGCGGCGGCTTGACCGGGCTGCGGCAACTCGGGAGCGCGTCGGCCAAGGACGCCGAGGCCGCGACAAATCTTGCCAGTGGATGGTTGATTCCTAGAGGGCGAAGCGGGCGGGCGCGTAGGGCGCCGGGTCGAGCGGTGGCGGCTGGCCCGCGGCTTGTGCGGCGACCAGCTCGGCGGTGGCCGCGGACATGCTCATGCCCATCATGCCGTGGCCGGTGGCCAGGATCAGGTTGGACCAGCGCGCGCTGGGGCCGATGATCGGCAGCTCGTCCACGCTCATCGGCCGCCAGCCCCACCATTCCTCGTGCAGCTCGCCACCCTCGGGCTGGCGCAGGTAGCGCGCCGCGCCGCGCTTGAGCGCGTCCAGCCGCAGGCGGTTGAGCCGGGTGTCGTAGCCGGCAAATTCCATGGTGCTGCCGAGGCGGAAGCCGGAGCCCCAGGCGGTGACGCAAACGGAATCCTCATGCAGGGTGAGCGGCAGGCGTGGGCACAGAGCCGGTCGCGACCAGGTGATGGAATAGCCCTTGCCGGGCTGCATCGGCAGGCGCAAGCGCAGCGCCTCGCCCACCAGCGGTGACCACGCGCCCAGCGCCAGCACCACGCGCTCGCCAGCGAACTCTCCGCGCGCTGTCCGCACGCCGGTCAGGCGGCTGTCGGCGGTGGCGAAGCCATGGATCGGCGCCTGCTCCTCGATGATTCCGCCCAGCTCACGCACGCGACGCGCCAATTCGGCGACATAGCGGTCGGGCCGCAGCCGCGCATCCCCGGGATGGTAGACGCCGCCGGCCATTCCGGGCAGCAGCGCCGGCTCCATCGCCGCCACGTCGTCGGCGTGTTTAACCTCGGTTGCGATGCCTAGCCGCTGCATCCACTCGATGTGCGCGGCGTCGGCGGCCATCGCACGGGCATCGCGGTAGACGTACAGCGTGCCGGCGGCATCAAACTCGCAGTCGAGCCGCTCGTCCCGCACCAGCGCCTCGATCAGGTCGCGCGAGCGCAGCAGCATCGCGGCCCGGGCCTCGGCGGTATGGGTGAAGTCGCGCCAGTTGCAGCGCCGGGCGAAGCCCAGCAGCCAGCGCAGCCGCGCCAGGTCCGGCCGCGGGCTGACGTACAAAGGCGCATCGCGCTTGACCATCCAGCGCATGGCCTTGCCGATCATGCCGGGCATGGCCAGCGGGTCGGCATGGCTGGGGGTCAGCGTGCCGCAGTTGCCGTGCGAACTGCCGCAGCCGGCATGGCCTTTTTCCAGCAGGCGCACGCTGGCGCCCGCCTTCAGCAGGTACAGCGCGCATGACAGGCCGATGACGCCTGCGCCGAGGACCAGGACGTCACTTCGCGGTGGGATCATCGCGCCATTCTAGACGAGAGCGTGGCTGCGAATTCGCCTGCGCGAAGCCTGACAGCGCGACAAGGCGCAAACTGCGTTCCCCCAATCCCGAACCCCCGATCCAGAATCCCGGGCTTTATCATGGCCCGATGCCAAACCACGATCCAGGCCACGCGGCCACCCCGCAACCAGGCGCTGCGCCAGCCGCAGGTGCCCGGCATGGCTGACGCCGGCGCGACCGGTGACGATCGCGCGCTGGAGATTCTCGGCAAGGTCTTCGGTTACCGTGCCTTCCGCGGCCAGCAGCGCGCCATCATCGACCAGGTTGCAGGCGGCGGCGACGCCCTGGTGCTGATGCCGACCGGCGCCGGCAAGTCGCTGTGCTACCAGATTCCGGCCTTGCTGCGGCCTGGCACGGCGATCGTTGTCTCGCCGCTGATCGCGCTGATGCATGACCAGGTGGAGGCGTTGCGTCAGCTCGGGGTCGCTGCCGAATGCCTCAACTCCAGCCTCGAGCCGGGCGCCCAGCGCGAGATCGAGCGGGCGCTGCTGGCCGGCGCGCTGGACTTGCTCTACGTGGCGCCGGAGCGGCTGCTGACGGATTCGTTCCAGGCGCTGCTGGCGCGGCTGCCGCTGGCCCTGTTCGCCATCGACGAGGCCCACTGCGTGTCGCAGTGGGGCCACGATTTCCGGCCGGAATACCGGCAGCTCGGCCAGCTGCACCAGCGCTTTCCCGAGGTCCCGTGGCTGGCGCTGACCGCCACCGCCGACCCGCCGACCCGGCGCGAGATCGTCGAGCGGCTGGCATTGCAGGGCGCGGCGCAGTTCGTCTCCAGCTTCGACCGCCCGAACATCCGCTATCGCGTGGTTGACCGCGAACCCGGGCAGGGCCAGTTGCGGGATTTCCTCGGCCGCCACCGCGGCGAGTCCGGCATCGTCTACTGCCTGTCGCGGCGCAAGGTGGAGGCCACCGCCGAGCGCCTGCGCGCCGATGGCATCGACGCATTGCCTTACCACGCCGGGCTGGATCCGCAGACCCGCCACGCCAACCAGCAGCGCTTCCTCCAGGGCGAGGGCGTGGTGATGGTCGCGACCATCGCCTTCGGCATGGGAATCGACAAACCCGACGTGCGCTTCGTCGCCCACCTCGACTTGCCCAAGAGCCTTGAAGGCTACTACCAGGAGACCGGCCGCGCCGGCCGCGACGGCCTGCCGGCGGAAGCCTGGATGACCTGGGGCCTGGGCGACATGGGCACGCTGATGCAGTTCATCACCAGCTCCACCGCGGGCGAGGAGCGCAAGCGGGTCGAGCGCGCCAAGCTCGACGCGCTGCTGGCCTACGCCGAAACCACCGGTTGTCGCCGCCAGCGTCTGCTGGCCTGCTTCGGCGAAACCATGGAGCAGCCCTGCGGCAACTGCGACAACTGCCTTGAGCCGCCCCGGACCTGGGACGCGACGGTGGCGGCGCAGAAGGCGCTGTCGACCGTCTACCGCACCGGCCAGCGCTTCGGCGTCGGCCACCTGGTGAAGGTGCTGTGCGGCAGCGAGGACGCGCGGGTGCAGAGTTTGGGCCACGATCAGCTCAGCACGTACGGCATCGGCACCGAGCTTGATGATCGCCAGTGGCGCGGTGTCTTCAGGCAGTTGCTGGCGCTGGGCCTGCTGGAAACCGACAGCGACGGCTACAGCACATTGCGTCTCGGCGCCGCCAGCGGCGCGGTGCTGCGCGGCGAGCGGGCGCTGCACCTGCGCAAGCTCGCTGACCGCGCCGGCCGACGGGCTTCGCGCCGCGCCGCGCGCGGCGAGCGCGCCCAGCGCAGCCTGGAGATCGCGCCGCACGAGGAGCCGCTGTGGCAGGCGCTGCGCGAGCTGCGCGCGCGGCTGGCGAAAGAGCAGGGCGTCCCGGCTTACGTCATCTTCCACGACGCCACGCTGCTGGCGATGCTGCGCGAGCGGCCCCGCGACCTCGCTGCGCTGGCCGCCATCAGCGGCGTCGGCGAACGCAAGCTGGAGCGCTATGGCGAGGCTTTCGTCGCGGTCATGGCCGCCGCGCTAGAATCGGAAGCCGAGTCTTCGATGGACGGGTAGCGACATGCGCATGTGGTCGATCCAGGGCAATTCGCAGCGCCTCGACGGCGGCGCGATGTTCGGCAATGCGCCCAAGGCCATGTGGTCGCGCTGGATGGCCACCGACGAGGACAACCGCATCCCGCTGGCCTGCCGCGCCCTGCTGGTCAGGGACCTCGATGGCAAGACCGTGCTGTTCGAGACCGGCATCGGCGCCTTTTTCGAGCCGAAGCTGCGCGAGCGCTACGGCGTGGTCGAGGACCGCCACGTGCTGCTCGATTCGCTGCACGCCGCCGGCGTCGACGACGCCGATGTCGACGCCGTGGTGCTGTCGCACCTGCACTTCGATCATGCCGGCGGCCTGCTCGCCGCCTGGCAGGAGGGCCAGCCGCCGCGGCTGCTGTTTCCCAACGCCACCTTCATCACCGGCCGCGAGCACTGGCAGCGCGCGCGCCAGCCGCATCCGCGCGACCGGGTCTCCTTCATTCCGGAGCTGCCGGACCTGCTGGAGCAGAGCGGCCGGCTGGAGCTGGTTGATGCCGGCGGCACCTCCAGTCTCGGCGATGCGGTGCGCTTCAGCGTCTCCAATGGCCACACGCCCGGCCTGCTGCTGGCCGAGGTCGGCGGCGATGGTGGCGTCGTCTTCTGCGCCGACCTGATCCCCGGCCGCGCCTGGGTGCACGTGCCGATCACGATGGGCTACGACCGCTACCCGGAGCTGCTGATCGACGAGAAGCGCGCGTTTCTCGAGGACAAGCTGGCGCGTGGCGTGCGGCTGTACTTCACCCACGACGCCGAGGTCGCGATGGCCTCGCTGGCGCGCGACGAGCGCGGCCGCTACCAGTGCGTCGACGAGCGCGCGGACCTGGTGGACCAGGCCTTGTGACGCCACGCTGGCCCATGGGCGGTGGCGGTGCGCTGGTCGCGGCGGGCCTGCTGCTTCTGGTGCTTGCGGTGATGCTGCTGGCCGCCACGGAGACCGCGGTGCGGCGCAGTGACGCGGCGCTCGGCGGCACGGTTCGTCACCCGGCGTCGGCCGCCGACGCCCACGACGGCCAGTTGGTGCGGGTCAGCGGCATGACCGAGATCGCGGAGCCGGCGCGCGACATGCAATTCGGCATCGCCGCCGAGGTGCCGGCACTGACGCGTACAGTGCAGATGGTGCAGTGGCGCGAGCTGCCCGGTGGTTCCTACGAGCGCGGCTGGGTCGACCACAGCGTCGACTCAAGCCGATTCGCACGCCGGCGGGGTCACGCCAACCCTGGTCCGATGCCATTTCATGGCGAGCAGTTCCGGTCGCCCGATGTCCGCGTAGGTGGACTGAAGCTGTCGCCGGCGATGGTGGCCGCCATTCCGGGCCGGGCCGACTACGTGCCGCGGCTGTCGTCGATGCCGGCCAACCTCGCCGCCACCTTCGCCTTGCGCGACGGCGAGCTGTGGAGCAACTTCGTCGCCGGGTCGCCGCAGCTCGGTGACCTGCGCGTTGGCTGGTCCGTGGTGCCGCCGCGGGTGCTGACCGTGGTCGCCGGCGTGCGCGACGGCGCGCTGGTTGCTGACCCGCGGCTGCCGGGGCCGGGCTACGTCGTGTTCGTCGGCGACGTGCCGCTGGACGTGCTGCTGCCGGGCGTGCCACGCGCGCCGGCGTACCCATGGTGGCGGCGCGGGCTGGCGCTGGTGCTGGCTTGCGCTGGCGCAGCGTTGCTGCTCGGCGGCCTTGCCGGTCGCGCCGATCTGCTGTCGGCGCTGGCGTTGGGCGTGGCCGTGTTCGCCGCCGCTGCCGCCGTCTGCTGGCTCGACCGCGCCCATCTTTTGCGCGTGGTCATCCTGTTGCTGGTCGCCGCTGTGGCCTGCGGCGGCATCGGCTGGCGCTGGCGCGCCGGCGCGCTCCATCCATCCCGAGGCTGAGGAACACCGAGATGCATGTCACCGGATTCTACGCGGCGCTGTGCGCGCTGATCGCCCTGGTGCTGGCGCTGCGCGTCTCGCTGCAGCGTCGTACCAGCCAGGTGGGTGTCGGCCACGGCGGCGACGCGCGGCTGGAGCTGCGAATGCGCGCCTTCGGCAACTTCGCCGAATACGTCCCACTGGCTTTGATCCTGCTGCTGGCGCTGGAGCTCGACCATACGCGAATCTGGCTGCTGCACCTGTTCGGCATCGTGCTGGTGCTGGCGCGCATCGCCCACGCCATCGGGATCAGCGCCACCGGTGGCGTCTCGGCCGGCCGTTTCCTCGGCGTCCTCGGCACCTGGGCGGTGCTGCTGGTCATGGCCCTGCTGCTGATCTGGCAGCACGTGGCGGCCTGGCTGATCGTTGGCTAAGACGTCTGGCGGTGAGCGCGAGCGGTGAGCGCCCGCCACCACCGTCATTCCGGAGCTGCCCGAAGGGCAGGGCATACTCCCTCTCGCTACGCTCGCCTCGCTCCGCTCGTCCGGAATCTCCTTGACGTTGCGAAGAAGATGGGTGAGGCGGCCACCGGTTGTGATTCCGGGTACCGCGCTTGCGCGGCCGCGGGATGACGGCTCAGGGTGGATGTTGGGGTTCGCCTGCGGCTCACCGCCAACCTACCGCCAGCTGACACTTGCGCTGGCGACGAGCGGATGGCCGTTGCTGCTTCCGGCGGTGAGCGGTGGCATGGGTTTGGCGAAGCGGCTCTGCCCATTCCCGATTCTCCATTCCCCATTCCCGGCTCGCAGAGCACCGCTACAACGTCGCGGCGAGGCGGGTGGCTTGCTCGATGGCGCGGCGCGCGTCCAGCTCGGCGGCGACGTCGGCGCCGCCAATGACGTGGGTGGCGATACCCGCGGCGGTCAGGGCGTCCGCCAGACTGCGGTTGGATTCCTGGCCGGCACAGATCACCACGTTGTCGACCGCCAGCGTGCGCTCCTCGCCGTCGACCGTGATGTGCAGGCCGGTCTCGTCGATGCGGCGGTAGCTCACGCCGCCCAGCATGCGCACCTGCCTGGCCCGCAGGCTGGCGCGGTGGACCCAACCAGTGGTCTTGTTGAGGCGCGTGCCGAGGCGGCCCGGCGTCCGCTGCAGCAGCCACACGACGCGCGCCGCCGGTTCCACTGCCGCTGGCGCGAGGCCGCCGCGGTGTGCGTAGTCGAGGTCCACGCCCCACTCCGCGCTCCAGCGCGGGATGCTGGTGGTCGGCGAGGGTGCCGGCTGCACCAGAAACTCGCCGACATCGAAGCCGATGCCGCCGGCGCCGATGATGGCAACGCGCGCGCCGACTTCGGCGCCACCGGCCAGTAGCTCGTCGTAACCCAGCACCATCGGGTGCTCGCAGCCGGGAATGTCGACCTGCCGCGGCAACACGCCGGTGGCGACCACGACCGCGTCGAAGCCGCGCAGCATGTCGACTTCAGGCTGGATAGACAGGCGCAGCTCGACGCCCAGCGCGGGCAACTGGTGGCGGTAATAGCGCAGGGTCTCGGCATAATCCTCCTTGCCGGGGATACGCATGGCCATGCGGAACTGGCCGCCGATCTCCGCGTCGCGCTCGAACAGCGTCACCGCATGCCCACGCTCGGCGAGGGTCAGCGCACAGGCCATGCCGGCCGGCCCCGCGCCGACCACCGCATAGCGCCTCGCCTGCGCCGCCGGCTCAAGCCGCAGCTCCGTCTCGTAACAAGCACGCGGGTTGACCAGGCACGAGGCGCGCTTGTTGGCGAAGACGTTGTCCAGGCAGGCCTGGTTGCAGGCGATGCAGGTGTTGATCGAATCGGCTTGGTTGGCAGCGGCCTTGCGCACCCAGTGCGGGTCGGCCAGGAACGGGCGCGCCATCGACACCATGTCGGCGTCGCCGCTGGCGAGGATGCGCTCGGCCAGCTCGGGCGTGTTGATGCGGTTGGTGGTGATCAGCGGCAATGACACTGCGTCCTTCAGCCGCCGCGTCGCCCAGGTGAACGCCCCGCGCGGCACCGAGGTGACGATGGTGGGTACGCGCGCCTCATGCCAGCCGATCCCGGTGTTGATGAGGCTGGCACCGGCCGCCTCGACCGCCTGCGCCAGCTGCACCACCTCGGGCCAGTTCGAGCCGTCCTTGACCAGGTCGAGCATCGACAGTCGGTAGATGATGATGAAATCCGCGCCGACCGCCTCACGCGTGCGCCGCACGATCTCCACCGGAAAGCGCATGCGCCGCGCGAAGTCGCCGCCCCAGGCGTCCGCGCGGGTGTTGGTGCGCGCGACCAGGAACTCGTTGATGAGGTAGCCCTCCGAGCCCATGATCTCGACGCCGTCGTAGCCGGCCTCGCGGGCCAGCTGCGCGCAGCGCACGAAGGCCGCGATGGTGCGCTCGATGCCCCGGAGGCCGAGCGCACGCGGCGTGAAGGGCGTGATCGGCGCCTTGATCCGTGACGGCGCAACCGACAGGGGATGGTAGCCATAACGCCCCGCGTGCAGGATCTGCAGGCAGATGCGCGCGCCCTCGGCGTGCACCGCATCCGTCAGCGTGCGGTGGCGGCCGAGGTGCCACGGCATCGAAAGGCGCCCGCCGAAAGGCTTGAGCCAACCTTCGATGTTGGGCGCGATGCCGCCAGTCACCATCAGGCCGACGCCGCCGCGTGCGCGCTCGGCGAAATAGGCGGCGAGCTTGCCGTAGTCGCGCGCGTGGTCCTCCAGGCCGGTGTGCATCGAGCCCATCAGCACGCGGTTGGGCAGCGTGATGTGGCCCAGCTGCAGCGGCGCGAACAGATGCGGATGGGTCACGGCGGCGCGGCTCGTTCAAACGGTCGTTCGAGCATGCCTGCGCGGGCGGCGGCAGGCAAGCGGGCAGGGAGCAGGGAGCAGGGAGCAGGGAGCAGGGAGCAGGGAGCAGGGAGCAGGGAGCAGGGAAACGACCGCGAAGCCTGTCCAAGCCCGGATGCATCGCAGCTTGGCGGTGAGCGAAGCGAACCCCAACAGCCGACGCAGTCGGCAGCATGAACCACGTCGCCAGCCAAGCGGAGCGCAGATGCACCAGGGGCACGTGAGCGACGGGCCGGCGTCAGGGGGAGCATCCCCAGAGCCGTCTCACGTTTCAAGTCTCGCGCGGCCGTCGACGCTTGGCCAGGTAGCGAACCAGCCAGCCGAGGCCGAGCAAGCCGGCCACCAGCAGCGCGTCGACGAGGTAGCGCAGCGCGTCGTGGCTGTCGAACCAGGCCTCCACCAGCTTGTCGTGGGTGATCATGCGCGCGGCGGTCCAGGCGATGGTCCCGGCGCCGATGTAGACAATGAACGGAAACCTGTCCATCAGCTTGAGGATGATGGTCGAGCCCCAGACCACCAGCGGCACGCTGATCAGCAGCCCGATGACCACCAGCCCTAGATGGCCTTTAGAGGCGCCGGCGATGGCCAGCACGTTGTCCAGCCCCATCAAGGCGTCGGCCGTGATGATGGTGGCCATCGCCGACCAGAAGCCGCTGGCCTCCTTGATGTGCGGGTTGCTGTCGTCGTTGTGGCGCAGAAGCCGCCAGGCGATCGGCAGCAGGACCAGTCCGCCGACCAGCATCAGACCCGTGATCTTCAGCAGGTGGATAACCGCCGCGGTCATGCCGACGCGGACGGCGATGGCGCCGAAGGCACCCCAGAAGATGGCCCGCAGGCGCAGCTTGTGCGGCAGCCGGCGCGCGGCCAGCGCGATCACCACGGCGTTGTCGCCGGCCAGCACCAGGTCGATCAGGATGATGCTGATGAGGCCGGAAAAGAAGGTGGGGCTGGACCAGTCCAAGAAGCGCTCCTTACATGCTGCGCGCGCAGCGCCTTCGCAACGCAGCCGCACGCGCGCACGACGGCTCGTCACGAAGGTCTCGCTCGCGGCAGGGCCGCTGCAACGACCGGGGCCGGGGCCCGTGATGACGATCGTTGCGCTTCGGAGCTACTCCCCTTCGGGAGGTGCCATTGTGGGCAGCGCCGGCGCGCGCCGTCAAGCTGTCCCGCGCGGCGCGTTAAAATGGAGTTTTGCCAACGGAAAACCGACGCCATGAGCACCGACGCCACCCGCTCCGCCAAGCGCCCGCAGCCCGACCAGCCGATGGTCGACATCGCCGACTACGTCGCCACCACGACGATCGAGTCGGCGTTGGCCTACGACACGGCGCGGCACATGCTGATGGACGCGCTGGCCTGCGCCATGCTGGCGATGAAGTTTCCGCAGTGCACCCGCCACCTGGCGCCGCTGGTGCAGGGCGCGACGCTGGCAGGCGGCGCCCGCGTGCCGGCCACGGCGCTGGAGCTGGATCCCGCGCAGGCGGCTTTCTGCATCGGCACGCAGATCCGCTGGCTGGACTTCAACGACACCTGGCTGGCGGCGGAGTGGGGCCACCCGTCCGACAATCTCGGCGCGATCCTCGCCGTGGCCGACTACCTCAGCCGCAAGGCGGAACGCGACGGCGATGCCGGCCTGACCATGCGCGACGTACTAACGGCCGCGATCAAGGCCCACGAGATCCAGGGCTGCTACGCGCTGCGCAACAGCTTCAACCGCGCCGGCATGGACCACGTGATCCTGGTGCGGCTGGCCTCCACCGCGGTGGCCACGGCGATGCTCGGCGGCAGCCACGAGCAGATCATCAACGCCGTCTCCAACAGCTGGATCGACAACGGCGCGCTGCGTACCTACCGGCACGCGCCCAACACCGGTCCGCGCAAGAGCTGGGCCGCAGGCGATGCCTGCCGCCGCGCCGTGACCCTGGCGCTGGACGCCGTGGCCGGCGAACCGGGCTATCCGTCGGCGCTGTCGGCGCCGGTCTGGGGTTTCTATGACGTCGCCTTCGGCGGCAAGCCTTTCGAGTTCGAGCGGCCGCTGGGCAGCTACGTGATGGAGAACGTGCTGTTCAAGATCAGCTTCCCGGCCGAATTCCACGCGCAGACCGCGGTGGAAGCCGCCATGAAGCTTCACCAAGAAGTGGCCGGCCGCCTGGACGACATCGAGCGCGTGGTGATCGAAACCCAGGAAGCCGGCGCCCGCATCATCGACAAGACCGGCCCGCTGGCCAACTACGCCGACCGCGACCACTGCATCCAGTACATGACCGCCATTGGCCTGATCTTCGGCCGCCTGGTGGCCGATGACTACGGCGACGACATCGCCGCCGACCCCCGCATCGACGCCCTGCGCGAGCGCATGGAGGTGCGCGAGAACCCCGACTTCACCCGCGACTACTTCGATCCGGCGAAGCGCTACATCGGCAACGCCGTGCAGGTTTTCTACCGCGATGGCAGCCACAGCGAGCGGATTGCGATCGACGTGCCGATCGGCCACCGCGAGCGCCGTGCCGAGGGGCTGCCGCTGATGCGTGACAAACTGGAGCGGGCGCTGCGTGCGCAGCTGCCGGCGCAGGCCGAGGCCATCCTGGCCCTCGACGCCGATCCGGTGGCCTTCGACGCCACCCCGGTGCAGCGCTTCATGGGCCTGCTCGCCGGCGCCTGAGACCGGCACCGGGTTCGCAACGATCGCGGGCCGGCGTCCACGCGCCGGCGGCGCCAGCCGATCCAGCAGCCGCCGGGGGCTTCCGCCCGGTGACTCCATCGTGAATGCCCGGGCGCCCCCATGTCGGGGAATTGTTTTTTTTTTGCTAATATGCCGCCGACGCCTTCAGGATGCGCAGTATGCTGTTGTCCGCGGGCGCGACTGCAGAAATTCCGGCCCGTATGCGCGGTTGTTCGCAAGTTCGCTTGCGCGGGCGTTGACACGAACAGGAGAACGCAATGAAAAACAAGGGCTTGATGCTGCTTTTTGCCCTGGCACTGGGCGCCGCCGGCGTCGTTCATGCGCAGGACGCGCAGGACACGATGTACGAGAACGACATGGCAATGACGACCGAGACACCGGTCGACATGCGCTGGTACATCGCCCCGAGCGTCGGCGGCTACTACAACGACACCGACCGCCACACCAACAGTCGCCAGTTGTACTACGGGTTGGCCGTGGGCCGTTTCTTCACGCCCAACATCTCCATGGACATCTTCTACGACCACACCGGTCGTGACCGCGACAACCCCAATGGCCGCAACCATTTCGCCGGCCGCTGGAACAGCAACAGCTACGGCGTGGCCATGCGCTTCTATGCCGGCCAGCGCGGCAGCTGGCGGCCCTACCTGATGGTCGCCGGCATGGGTATCCACCACGCCAGCGATGCCCACCACGGCTGGCAGCCGGGTGCGCAGCTCGGCGTCGGCCTGGCCCGTGCCGTGAGTGAGAACGTCGACTTCCGCGCCGAGGCCGGCTACCGCTACGACTGGGACAACGAGACATTCCCGGAAAACGGCGGCTATGGCGACTGGTTGCTCGGCGTCAGCTTCGTCTTCCGCCTGGGTGAGGCGCCGCAGCCGGTGGAGGCGCCGGCTCCGGTGGCGCAGCCAGCACCGCCGCCGCCGGTCGATTGTTCTACCCTTGATGACGACAACGACGGCGTCGACAACTGCACCGACCAGTGTGCCGACACGGCCGCCGGCACCATCGTCGGCCCGGATGGCTGCGCCAAGCCGGTGGTCATCGACCTGCGCGGCGTGAACTTCAAGTTCGACCGCCCGAGCAAGGGCGAGGACGACATCGCGCCGACCCTGCAGGAGCCGACCGCCGACTCGGTCGCCATCCTCGACCAGGCAGTCGACACCTTGACCCGCTATCCGGCGGTCAAGGTGGAACTGGACGGCCACACCGACTCGATCGGCACCGAGGCCTACAACCAGGCGCTGTCCGAGCGCCGCGCGCAGATCGTCTACGACTACCTGACCTCGCACGGCATCGACCCGGACCGCATCGTCGCGGTCAAGGGCTTTGGCGAGGACCGCCCGATCGCCACCAACAAGACCCGCGAGGGCCGTGCCCAGAACCGTCGCACGGAGCTGGTGGTGCAGAACCCGAACCAGCCCGCGGCCGCATCGTCGTCGGGCATGTAAGCCGGGTTCACCGCGTACCGAAAAAGCCCGGCCATGTGCCGGGCTTTTTCTTGGACTAGCGACCGGGGACCGGGGACCAGGACCAGGGACCGGGGACCGGGGACCGGGGACCGGGGAAGCGCCGAAGCCAAGCCGAAGCGCACAAAGCACGCCGAAGCCCCGATGCATCGTAGGTTGGCGGTGAGCGAAGCGAACCCCAACAGCCGACGAAGTCGGCAACGTGACCCGCGACAGAGACCGGGGACCGGGAACCGGGGACCAGGGACCAGGGAAGCGGCCAAGCCGAAGCGCACAAAGCACGCCGAAGCCCCGATGCATCGTAATCACATGGACTCGCCCCCGGCGCATTAGGCATCTGGTGCCAGCGGTGGTGAGATGTCACTTCCACCGAAAATTGCCGGGGGCGAGCCCATGAACAAGGTTACGACGATCGGGATTGATTTGGCCAAACACGTGTT
>DASSBG010000045.1:0-307882 GCA_035699085.1 Rhodanobacteraceae bacterium | reverse complement strand
TAGTCCTTGAAGTCGCCGCCAAAACGCTCCGCGCCCACCTTGGTCAGCGCCGCCGTCAGCGTCGTCTTGCCGTGGTCCACGTGACCGATCGTGCCGACGTTGACGTGCGGCTTGGTGCGTTCGAACTTACCCTTTGCCATGGCGTTGCTACCTGTTTGCTGGTCTGGTGTGGGTGGAGCTTTGCGACTTCGACGACTTGGCGGTTTCGGGATCGGGGACCGGGGACCGGAAAATCGAGATTGCGCTGCTTTTGCTCCAACCGGTCCCTGGTCCCTGGTCCCTGGTCCCTGGTCCCGGCTTGTATGGTGCTCATGACAGGAATCGAACCTGTGACCTCTTCCTTACCAAGGAAGTGCTCTACCGACTGAGCTACATGAGCGTGATTTTCGTGGCGACAGGCCGGTGGCGCGCCTGGCGGGTTGCCCGGTCCCGCGCGCCAATGTGGAGCGGGAGACGGGAATCGAACCCGCACCATCAGCTTGGAAGGCTGAGGTTCTACCGTTGAACTACTCCCGCTTTGAAACGGGGAATCGGGAATGGTGAATCGGGAAAGCCGCTCGGACGATTCGCGATCACAATTCTCCATTCCCGGCTCTTGGTGGAGGGAGGTGGATTCGAACCACCGAAGGCGTAAGCCAGCAGATTTACAGTCTGCCCCCGTTGGCCGCTTGGGTATCCCTCCGAAACCTTGTTTACCTTTGTGTATTCCAGCGTCTGTCCATTTGCAGCTTCGTCGCTCCCGCGGTGCTTCGCACCGCCGGGAGGTGGATGACTCCGGGCATCCTGCCCTCCGCCCTTCGGGCCGCGCCGCTTGCGCGTCGCGTTCAAATTCGCTCCCGGCGAATTTGTCGAACCACCGAAGGCGTAAGCCAGCAGATTTACAGTCTGCCCCCGTTGGCCGCTTGGGTATCCCTCCGGAAAACGTGTGTGCTGGTGTTGCCGACCGGCTCGGCGACACGAGCCGGCCATTTTCGCGGCGCGCCCGCACGCTGTCAACAGTCCAGCAGAAGAAAATTCGTGCCTCAGCGGCCTTGCTCGGCCAGCGTTCTGGCCACCTTGTCGCGCAGGTAGACCGGCAATGCATCCTGCGGCGCAACACCCGCCCCGGCGCGCAGCAGCGGCGCGGCCAGGCGGGCCACGTCGCGAGCCTGCGGGCAGGCGTCGGTGTCTCGCCAGCGCGGCGCCGGCTGGAGGCGCGCGGCAAGCTCGTCCGGATAGGCGGCCCAGCCACTGCCTATGGCCGACCAGGCCGGCGCGGCCGGCCAGGTCAGCGCCTGCGGCGCGACCACGCGCTCCGCGTCGGCAGGCTCGACCAGGCCGGCCGGCGTCCAGCGGAAGGCGCCGGCGTAGACCTCTGCCATGCGCGCGTCGATGACCGCGGCGACCAGCGCGTCATCCGCCGGCGCCTGCATCGCCAGAGCAGCCAGCGAGGACACCGGCACCACCGGCAGATCCAGGGCAAAGGCCAGGCCCTGGGCCACCGCGACGCCCAGGCGGACGCCGGTGAAGGCGCCCGGCCCGCGGCCGACTGCAATGCCATCGAGCTGCCCACGCGCCAGCCCGGCCTCGTCCAGCAAGGCCTGCGCCATCGGCAGCACCAGCTCCGCGTGGCGCCGCGGTGCCTGTTCGCTGCGCTCGCTGAGGCGGTCGCCTTGCAGCAGGGCCACCGAGCACCACTCCGTCGAGGTTTCCAGCGCCAGCAGGTTCATGGCGGGCATTGTGCCAGTTGGCCGGCGGTGGCAAAGAAGCGGCGAACATCCTCGATGTCGTCGCTGCGCGGCAGCGGCGGCAGGCTGGCGAGGAAGATCTTGCCGTAGCCACGGCCGCCGAGCCGCGGGTCGCAAAGCACGAGCACGCCGCGGTCGTGCTCGGAGCGGATCAGGCGGCCGGCGCCCTGCTTGAGCGCGATAGCAGCCGAGGGAATCTGCCAGGCGGTAAACGGGTTGGCGCCGGCCTCGCGCAGCGCATTGAGGCGCGCGACCAGCACCGGATCGTCAGGCGCAGCGAAGGGCAGCTTGTCGATCACCACGCAGGAGAGCGCCTCGCCGACCACGTCCACGCCCTCCCAAAAACTGGCCGCGCCCAGCAGCACCGCATCGCCGGCTTCGCGAAAGCGCTGCAGCAAGGCATGGCGCGGCGCGCTGCCCTGCACCAGCAGTGGATACGGCAGCCGCCCCTCGAGCAGCTCGGCGGCCCGGCGCAGTGCCCGGTGCGAGGTGAACAGGAGGAAGGCGCGGCCGCGCGAGGCTTCCAGCACCGGCAGGCAGGCTTCCACCACGCGCTCGGTGTAATCGCCGGCCGAGGGGTCCGGCAGGCCCGGCGGCAGGTAGCAAAGGGCTTGGCGCTGGAAGTCGAACGGACTTTGCAGCGCCAGCGTGCGCGGGGCATCGAGGCCGAGCTGGCGGGCGAAATGGTCGAAGCGGCCGGCCACGGAGAGTGTCGCGGACGTGAAGACCCAAGCGGCGCCGGTGGCTTCGCGGCGCAGGCGCAACGGCGAAGCAAGGTCCAGCGGGGTGACGCTGAGACTGAAGCCGTGGGCGCTGGTCTCGTACCAGCGCACTTCAGCGTCGTCGGCGGCGCCGTCCAGCACCCGCTGCAGGCGGCCCGCCAGCGCCTGCGCGCGCTCGGCCACCAGCGCCAGTCCGCGCGAGCGCTCGGCCTGATCGGCCAGCGCATCGGCCAACGCCTCAAGTGCCGCCGCCAGGCCCGCCAGCGCCTCGGCGCAGGCCGCGTCGCTCTCGACCACGTCGAAGGCGCCGCGTGACGGCAGCGCGTGCAGCGCCAGCCGCGCGCGCTTCACCGCGAGGTCCAACGCGCCCAGCGGCGCCTGCAGCAGCGACAGCGCGGCACTCACCTCGGCGCATTCGGCCAGCGCGTCGCGGCGCAGCTCCAGCAGTTGGCGCGCGCTCACCGTCTGCGAAAAGAATTGGCCGGCCAGCTCCGGCAACTGGTGCGCCTCGTCGACCACGAAGACCTCGGCCGGCGGCAGCAACTCGCCGAAGCCGTCCTGCTTCAGCGCCAGGTCGGCCAGCAGCAGGTGATGGTTGACCACCACCACGTCCGCCTCCTGCGCCGCGCGCCGCGCCTTGAACACGTGGCAATCGTCGAAGAATGCGCACTCCGCGCCGAGGCAATTCTCGACGGTCGATGTGACCCGCGGCCACAGCGGCGACGATTCCGGCACCGCATCCAGCTCCATGCGGTCGCCGCTGACGGTGCCCGCGGCCCACTCGCGGATACCGCGCAACTGCGCCGCCTGCGCCGGCGCCAGGGCGCCGCCGTCGGCCACCACCTGCTCCAGCCGATAGTGGCACAGATAATTGGCGCGCCCCTTGAGCAGGGCAGCCTTCAACGGCAGGCCCAGTGCCGCGCGCACCCGCGGCAGGTCGCGGTGGAACAGCTGGTCCTGCAGCGTCTTGGTGCCAGTCGAGACGATCACGCGCTTGCCCGACGCCAGCGCCGGCACCAGGTAGGCGAAGGTCTTGCCGGTGCCGGTGCCCGCCTCGACCAGCAGCGGCTCGCCGTCGTCCATGGCCTGCGCCACCGCGCGCGCCATGGCCTGCTGCGACTCGCGCGGCGCAAAGCCCGGCAGCTCGCGCGCAAACGGCCCCTCGGCGCCCAGCAGCGCGCCCACCTCGTCAAGATCGATCATCGCGCAAGTATCGCCGACGCCGGCCGCTGGCGGAAAGCACACCATGCATGCTTGCCGCTGTGGCGGCGTCGGCAATCAGTCCCGGCCGGATGAGGCGACGACGCGGTCAAGCGCCGCGGCGAAGCGCGCCGCAGCACCGGTCGCAAGGCGGAAGTACAGCGCCGGCTCGATCAGTTCCAGTTCCATAAGCCAGAAGCCGCTGCCATCGCTGGCGCGCACCAGGTCGACCCGCGCGTACAGCGGCGTGCCGGCAAGAGCGCGCAGCGGCCGCGCTGCCAGCGCGGCCATCACGCGGTCGCCAGCGGCGCGCAACGCGGCGGCGGGATTGATCGCGCGGATCTCCCCGCCGTGCTCCTCCTGGACGCGGAAATCGGCCGGCTTCGGCGTCTTCAACACCGCGTGGCTGCAGGCGCCGTTGAAGTAGAACAGCGAGAACTCGCCCTCGGCCGTCACCGCCGGCACGAACGGCTGTGCCATCAGCGCGCGGTCCGCGTACCAGGCCTCGACCTCACTCGCCCGCGCCCGGGCGCCGGCGCGGTCAAGGCGAAAAGCGCCGGAGGCGTTGGCGCCAACCACCGGCTTGACCACGATTTCGTCGACACCGAGCGCGGTGAACAGCGCGCCCAGGCCGCCCGGCTGCAGCCGCTCGCGCCACAGCGTGGGCACCAGCGCCACGCCGAGCGCGGCGAGTTCGCGCAGGTAGGTCTTGCGCAGGTTCCAGCGCACGGTCTCCAGGCTGTTGAACAGCGGCACGCCGCTGCGCTCGATCTGCGCCAGCGTCTGCATGAATGCCTCGGGATCGTCGGTGTAGTCCCAGGTGGAGCGAATGACCACGGCATCGTACAGCGACCAATCGACCGCTGCCGGCCGCCACGGCACGCTCTGCACGTCCCAGCCGAGCGCGGCCAGCGGCTCGCGTGCCAGGTCGTCGTCGATGACGAAGCCGGTGGGATCGGCAAGGGTCAGGAACGCGCAGCGCCGCCGCGTGCTGGTGTTGTCGTGTGTCATCGGCGGTCGCCGGAAAGCAGGAATGCGCCGCATGAGACGGCGGCCGCCGATACTGGCAGTGCCGCCGATCCGCTTCAACCCGCTGGTCGATGCACAATGCCCTCCACGTCGTGGCGCTGCCGCCGGTTGCCGTCCGGAGCACGTCGCCCACGGCTGGCGGATACCGGTTGGAGATGACGCATGCGCGATGACATCCTCAAGTTCTGGTTTGCGGAACTGACGCCGGCAATGTGGTGGAAAGCCGACCCGGCGCTGGACCAGCGCATCCGCAGGCGCTTCAGCGACTGCATCGAGCAGGCCGCGCGCGGCGAGCTGGGGGCCTGGCGCGATACGCCGGACGGCCGGCTGGCGGAGATCATCGTGCTCGACCAGTTCTCGCGCAATGCCTTCCGCGGCACGCCGCGCGCCTTCGCGCAGGATCCGGTGGCGCTGGTGCTGGCCCAAGAGGCGGTGCGTGCCGGTGCGCCGGAAGCGCTGGAGCCCGCGCGCCGAAGCTTCCTCCTGATGCCGTACATGCACAGCGAATCGGCTGCGATCCACGCCCTCGCCGAGCCGCTGTTCCGGCGCTGGGCGCCGGGAACCAACCTTGATTTCGAGCTGCGGCACAAGGCCATCATCGACCGCTTCGGCCGCTATCCGCACCGCAACGCGATCCTTGGCCGCCAGTCGACCGGCGAGGAGCTGGCTTTCCTGCAACAGCCGGGCTCGAGCTTCTGACGCTCGTCCTCGTGCCGGGTGACGTCACGCCTCGTGGCGTGCAGCCGCGTCGTGCGATCGAAGTTTTCCGAACCTCCGCCGAACAGCTTTTTAACGGGCATTGAATGAACGGCACAGCCGTCGGTCGTTCTCCCCGGTTGCGGTAGTACGGTCGGCGACAGTCACGTCTGTGCCTGCTTCATCAAGCAACGGGCGGCATCGCGACCGCCACGGAGGGTGTCATGTTTGCTTCCTTTTTTCGTCCGTCGATGCGCGCCGGCACGCGTCACCTGGTCGCTGCGATCGCGGCCCTTGCGATGGTCGTAGCCGCGTCCGCCTCCTCGGCGGCAACGCTCGGCCCTGGCCTGTCTTCCTGGCTCGCCGGTGCCGCGCCGACCGCGATCTACCCGCAGGCGGTCATCGTCACCTACAACGAGCAGCCGCTGCGGCCGCTGACGCTGCTGCACCTGCAACTCCTGGGGATCGATGCCGGCGTCACCCTGCCCAACCTCGGCATGGTCGCGATGACCGCGACCGCAGCACAGATCAGGGCGTTGCAGCGCGACCCGGACGTGCGGTCGGTCTGGCCCAACGCGCGGCTCCACTACCTGGACTACCACGCCCGCATCCTCGGCGGCGTCGACCAACTGCGCAACGACCCCTCGCTGACGACACTGCACGGCGGCCTGCCCGTCACCGGCCAGGGCGTGACGGTGGCGGTCGACGACAGCGGTTGCGATGCCGCCCACGACGACCTCGCCGGCGCCATCATCGGCAACTGGTTCGTCGCCGCCGACAGCACCACCCTGCCCGGCCTGCTTCCGCTCACCGTGGTGCCGGGTGGCCCCAACGACGACACCGTCGGGCACGGCAGCCACGTGGCCGGCATCATCGCCGGCAGTGGCGCCGATTCCGCCGGCCTCTACCAAGGCGTCGCGCCCGGCGCGCACTTGATCTGCCTCGGGTCCGGCGCCGGCCTGTTCGTGCTCAATGCGCTGGGCGGACTGGAATGGACGATCGAGAACCAGGCGCTGTACAACATCCGTGTCGAAACCAATTCCTGGGGCACGACGGGCGCGTATTCGGCAGACGACCCGATCAATGTCGCCTCGAAGCTGATGACCGACAAGGGCATCGTGGTGCTGTTCGCGGCCGGCAACGCCGGGCCGGCGCAGGCCACCATGAACCCTTACGCGCAGGCGCCGTGGGTGATCGGCGTTGGCGCCGGCACGCTCGAGGGCACGCTGGCCAGCTTCTCCTCGGCCGGCGTCGCGAATGGCGCCGCCAGCGGCGTGCAGAACGGGCCGAGCATCGTCGCGCCCGGCACCGGCTACGCCTTCGCCGCCGACGCCAGCCGTTTCCCTTCCGACATCATCTCCGTGCGCGACCCGATCGGCAGCGACGCGCTGTTGGATGCGCCGCAGGACGTGAACGACATCGACACCGCCAACCTGCCCTACTACACCGAGATGTCGGGCACCTCCATGGCCACGCCCTACGCCGCTGGCGTGGTGGCGCTGATGGTGTCGGCCGATCCGACGCTGACACCGGCCGAAGTACAGGCGATCCTGCGCCAGACCGCCACCCGCATGCCCGGCTACGCCGACTGGCAGGTGGGCTCCGGCTACATCAACGCCTGGGCGGCGGTCGACGCGGTCTATCACCGCGGCAAGGACTACGGCGGTTTCGTCACGCCAAGCTTCAACCAGAAGGTCGACAGGCACGTCGCCGCTTCGACGGCCTTCAACATCGACTACGAGCCGGTCCCGGGCTACGACACCTCGACGACCTTCGATGTGCAGGCCGGCGTGCAATTGCTCGACATCCTCGGCACCGTCAACGACATCAGCGGAGAGGTCGGCGGCAACACCCTCGCGCTGGTCGCCACCGGCCCCGACGGCAGCACCTATTCGACGCCGATCGCGCTGCCGGTGATCGGCTCGGCCAACGTCGAGGTGCGCGTGCCGAACCCGGCTGCCGGCACCTGGACCCTGCGTGCAACCGGCGTCTGCGGACTGGCGGCTGTGCCGCAGGCCTGTTTGCCGTCGCCCGGTGCAGCCCTGCCGGGAAGCGTCTCCGGCAGCATCACGCAGTGGCAGTACGCACTCGACCCGGTGCCCGCCGATATCGTCGGCAACGCCGACCAGGACGCCATCGAGTACGCGCTGTTCAACCGCTTGATGGACAGCGAAGCCGACGGTGGATTCCACCCGGGGGATTCGTTGACGCGGCTGGATTTCGCCCGCCTGCTGGCGCTGGACACGCCGCTGCGGCAGCGGATCGGCGATGACGCGGCGCCGTTTCTGGACGTCGCCGCGGCCGACACCGCGCTGGTCGAGGCGGTCACGGGCGCCGGCGATGCGCTGCGTGACTGGAACTTCAGCCAAGGGCCGCTGATGACCACGCTGGCACCGGGCCAGTTCGCGCCGGACAGCAACATGACGAGGCTCGAGCTGGCGATCGGGCTGGTCCGTGCACTGGGGAAGCAAGCGGCCGCGGATGCACTGGCCGGAACAACGGTGACAGCCAGCTACAACGGCGAGTCCGTCCCGCTGGCGGACAACGACCAGATCCCGGCGGCTGGCCGGGGCTACGTGCAGCTTGCACTGGACGCCGGCATCCTCAACGCGCAGTTCGCGCTGACCCAGGGCGCGGATGATTTCGAGCCGACCATCACGGCGACGGTGCAGCCAAACGCCAAGGTGACGCGCGGCTTCGCCGCCAAGGCGCTGGCCAACTTCAACCAGCATTTCGCCACCGGCCTCTGAGGGGCCGGGAGCAGGGAATGGAGAATCGGGAACGGTGAGCAGCGCGGTGGCAGCGGCCGGACTTTCGCCGACCCTGCCGCCGCGCGTCGTGCCTCGGCCCCGGCGGTACATCACCGTGCGGCGTATCATCGTCAAACAGCAGCAGCCGATGCCGATCTGTTGATCAAACCACGCAACCGGTCGATCCCGGACATGGGGTCATCTCCTGCGACGCCGATGGGCATCGCCATTCGTTCGGCCGCCGCGGCGGACGCGGCCGACCTTGCACGGATCTACAACCACTACGTCGCGCATACGTACGCAAGCTTCGAAACGGCGCCAGTCACGGCAACGGACATGAGCAGCCGCTTGGCGCAGGTGCTCGGTGCGCCCCTGCCGTGGCTGGTGGCGGAAACCGCCGGGCGTGTCGTCGGCTATGCATACGCAGCGCGCTGGAAAGGGCGTGCCGCTTATCGCCATTCGGTCGAGTCGACGGTCTACCTGGCCGCTGACAATGTCGGCAAGGGCGTCGGATTGCGGTTGTATGTGGCCTTGATCGAGGCCCTGCGCACGGCCTCCGCGCATACGGTGATTGGCGGCATCGCACTGCCCAACGAACCCAGCGTGCGGCTGCACGAGAAACTCGGGTTCGCCAAGGTGGCGCAGTTCCATCAGGTGGGGTACAAATTCGACCGCTGGATCGATGTCGGCTACTGGCAGTTGCTGCTTTGAATCCGATACCAGGGAACGTCCCATGAATGCGCGTCTTGCCGCTCCGTTCCTCATCGTTGTCGCCTGGTTGGCCGTGCCCGCGGTGGCCGCGGCACAACCGGCCATCACCGTCACGCTGCTTGGCACCGGCTCGCCGATACCGCGGATGGACCGATTCGGGCCAGCCACGCTCGTGGAGGCGGGGCCGGAAAAACTGCTGTTCGACTGTGGCCGCGGAGCCGCACAGCGCCTGTGGCAGAAGCACATTCCGCTGTCCGCCATCACCGGCGTCTTCCTGACCCATCTGCATTCGGATCACACGGTCGGGCTGCCCGACCTCTGGCTGACGGGCTGGCTGCCGACACCGTACGGGCGACGTACCATGCCGCTGCGGCTCTGGGGACCGGCCGGCACGCGGGCGATGGCGGCCGGCCTGGCCCGGGCGTTCCAGGCGGACATCCGCATCCGCCATGCAGGCGAAGGCCTGCCGCTGCGAGGCATCGCGATCGACGCGACCGACGTCACCCAAGGCGTCGTGTACCGCAACCACGGGCTCACGGTGACCGCCTTTGACGTCTATCACGGTCCGTACATCAAGCCGGCGTTCGGCTACCGGCTCGACTATCGCGGTCATTCGGTGGTCATTTCCGGCGATACGCACCGCAACAGCAACCTCATCCGCTACGCCAAGGGCGCCGATGTGGTGATCCACGAGGTGGCCATGGCGAAGGACGCGCTGCTCGAGAAGTCCGCCACCGCGCGGCGCGTGCTCGGCTTCCACACCACTCCCGAGGCCGCCGGTTCCGTGTTCGCCACGCTGAAGCCGAAGCTGGCGGTCTACACGCACGTGGTGCTGCTGACCACCGATCCCGCCATACCCCCACCCACGGTGGACGACGTGGTTGCGCGGACCCGAACCACCTACCGCGGGCCGCTGGCCGTCGGCAGCGATCGCATGGTCATCGAAATCGGCGACACCGTCCGCGTCGTCAAGCCCTGACGGCGCCGAAGCGACCCCACCGAGCGCGCCGGCGGGATCGGGCGATTTGCGGGCGAGCGCCTGCGATGCCGCTTGTCCCCGGCTTCATGCCGTTCGGCGCCACCTGCCGCTTCCCGCAGCTGGACCTGCCCGCTGCCCCGGCTAGTTGCTGGCCACGTGCTGGTGCCTGGCATCCCACTTCTTCAGGGCGTCAAGGGTATTGGCAACGTGCTTGGCAGGATTGAGGTTGGTGTAGGTGTAGAGGATGGTGCCGTTCGGCGCGATCACGTACGACGTGCGGTTGGCGTAGGTAGTGCGGCTGGGCAGCACGGCGTCGTAGGCCTTCATGACCTTCTGGTCGGCGTCGGAGGCAACCGCGAACTTGCTGCGGCACTCGCTGACGGAAAACCGCTTGAGCGTGTCGATGTCGTCGTGCGAGACGCCAATGACAGTGGCCCCCAACGCCTTGTACTTGTCGGTCGCGGCGGCGAAATCATGCGCCTCGATGGTGCAGCCCTTGGTGAAGGCCGCGGGGTAGAAGTACAGCACCACCGGCCCCTTCGCCAGCGCCTTTGCCAGCGAGAAGTCGAAGGTATTGCCGCCGAGCGACGCCTTGGCGCTGAACATCGGCGCCTTGGAGCCAACCGGCAGGGCAGCCAGTGCCGGTACGGCGACCAGCACCAACAGCACGGACAACAGGGATGCGAACCGAGCTTTCATGACAGCGACTCCTGCGGAATGTGGACGAGCCGCGGCGACCACCACGGCCCCTGCGGCGATCATACGCCCATGGGCCCCAACGGGAGCCCGCGATGGCGCGCAGGCCCGGTCGGCCCGCCGGCGGACGTTCCGCTGGAGCAGCAACCGTGGCGCGTGCCGCCGGCTTGGCCGCCGGCGTCATGCATGGTGTGGAAAGAGCTTCTTGAAGCCATTGTCGCTGAAGCCAAGGCTGACGCGGCTTTCCTCCCGCACCACCACCGGCCGTCGCACCAGCGCGGGATACTCCCTGAGCAGCAGCGTCCATTCCGGTTCGCTTTGCGGGTTCTTGCGCTGTGGCAGCAGGTTGCGCCAGGTGGTGGAGGACTTGTTGACCAGCTTCTCCCAGCCGCCGAGCTGGCCCGCCCACGCCGTCAGGGTCGCCGCGGGCACGGGCTGGGCCCGGTAGTCGACGAAGTCATATTCGACGCCGAAACGCTCCAGCCACTTGCGCGCCCTGCGGCAGGTGTCGCAATTGGGCAGGCCGTAGAGGGTCACCTTGGGCATGGCGCGGCAGCTCCGATGGGTTGGCAGGAATCGTGCAGGAACGACCGCGAGGGTAGCGGCGGCGGCCGCGGCCGCCAAGCCGCCGGCTGGCTGAGCCCGGGGCCAGCCATCCGAAGGGGCCATGGCCGGGGCCGCAGTCCGTGCCATTGGCCACGTTGTCACGCCACGACGGTTGGCCTATGCTGGCCGCCGTTGGGGCGGGTTCTGCCAACAGGGGGCGATGTGGGTATCGCAATACCAGCTGGGGTCGGCGTTCGCGCCGAACATGGGTCAGTCGCCGATTGTCGGTGCGCAGTGGCGCGGCAGGCGGTGCGGTCATGAGCGCATCCATGCTGGCCGTGCAGGCGCGGCCGGCGCGGCCGGCAGCCGATGCCTGTGCCACGCAGGTGCGCATCTGCCTGCTCGGCCAGTTGCGCATCGTGATCGACGGCCGCGACGTCACCTCGTGCATCAAGTACCGCAAGGGAATCGGCCTGCTGGCACTGCTGGCCGTGGAGCGCGACGTGCTGCACCCGCGTGACCGGCTGGCAGACCTGTTCTGGCCGAGCCTGTCGCTGTCCGCGGCGCGGACAAACCTGCGCCAGGTGCTGAGCAACCTGGCCAGGGTGCTGGGCCGCGTGGGCCCGACGGAAGACCAGCCGGTGCTGCGAGTCAGCAGTCACAGCGTCGGCCTGTTCCTCGAACCCGGCATCAACCTTGACGTGGTCCACGCGCAGGCCGTGCGCCTGGCCCTGCATGGGCGCAGCAGCAACATGCCCGCGGACGACTTGCCACTGACCGCGCCGGCACTGGGCACCCACGAGTTCCTGCCCGGCTTCGATCTGCCCGACTGCGACGCCTTCGCGGCGTGGCTGGACGAGCAGCGGCGGCGATTTGCCGACGGGGCGATTGCGGTTTACGAGGATCTGGCTGACCGCGCGGCGGCCCGGGGACGCTACGACATTGCGCTGGAGCATGCCGCCCACGTTGAAGGCATCGACCCGTTGCTGGAGCGCAACCAGGTCCGCCTGATCCAGTTGCTCGCTGTCAGTGGACGCTCGGCTCGGGCACTGCAACAGTTCGAGCTGTTCGCCGACCGGCTGCGCCGGGAACTGGACGTCGACCCGGAGCCGGCGACGCTGCGCCTGCGCGAGCGCATCGCCAAGGCCGTGCCGATGTCGGATGAAGCCACCCACGCCCCACCGCGGCTGGCGAAAGGCCGCCGCTCGTGGCGCGCGGTGGTGGTGGTGTATGCATGTTGCGCGGTCGACGACAACGACGCGTTCGCCCGAGCGGCGCAGGTCGAGGACTTGCGCATGACGCTGAAGACGACGTTCGAGCAAATGCAGGGCACCATCATCGCTGCACCCGGCATGGGCTTGTACGCACGCTTCAGCGACGCCGCTGCGGCGTTGCGCGCGGCCCAGGCGGTGCTGGCCAACCCGCGGCTGGCATCCCGTGTTCGCATCGGCATCTACAGCGGCAGCGTCATGCTGGAAAACGCGGCGGAGTTGCCGGGCAGCCTGTATGAAGTGGCCGAACTGGCGGCACGGCTGAGTCTGATTGCCGATGACGGCGAGGCTGTGGCCTGCGCCGATACCGTGCGGCGCCAATCGGTGGAGGCGGAGGCACTGGGCGAGTGGAATTTCCGCGGCCTGACGCGGCCAGTGACCGCCTTTCGCCTGGCGCAGCCGGCGGCTGACCGTCGGCGGCACGCGCGCGGCGACCAGCGCTAGGTGTTCCGCGGCTCCCAGGCCTCGCGCGTCGGCGTGACCGCCGGCGCAGCGGCAAGCCTCACTCGTTCATCAGCAGGTAGGCGTCCATCACCGGCGACTGGCTTTCGTCCAGCGCCGGCTCGTTCGCTGACCAGGCCACCGAGGTCGTGCCAGTGTTGGCGGCTGCGGACTGCTCGCGGAACTTGCCGAAGCGTGCATCGACACGACCGTCGAAGTGGTTGTCCAGCAGCTTGGCCAGCGACGGCGTCAGCCCCGTCAGCGTCATAACATTGCGGGTGCGGACCACGTAGGTGCCAACGGTGGCGCCGGGCACCGACCAATTGACGTTCTCGAAGCAGATTTCCAGCTGCTGCGGCAGGCCGTTGCTGTCGAGGTAGCTGGCCAGGGTCTCGCTGCCGGCCGCGCGTCCGTCCGGCATGTGCAGGCCGGCAGCCTGCATCGCGCCGCGCAGGTCGTCGCCGCACAGCGGGCTGCCGGTGGCAGCATTGACCATGCCCGTCGGGTTGGCCGGCGTGTCTCCGATGACGATGCCATTGTTGGTGGCGAAGGTGTCGTAGCCAATGGCCCACCCCTGCACGAACTCGCTCGCCACCCGCTGGTAGCTGGCATTGCGCTGGACATCCTGGCCAATGGTCACTGCGCCGATGATGAGACCGATGATCACCAGCACCACCGACAGTTCCAACAGGGTGAAGCCGTGCTGGCGGCGGGTGCCGGTGGCGACGAAAGAATGGTTCATGGCTACTCCACGACACACAAGATGGAAGCCGCACCGCCGCTGGTCCAGGTTCCAGCGGCATCGGCGGCATTGGCGTTGGCACGTATCTGGGTCGCCAAGCACTGCGAGCGCGCAACAAACGCCTGGTTGAGGAATTCAGCCACGTTGGCTTGGGCGTCCTTGTATGCGTTCTCGGCGGGCACCTCCTCTGCGGCCGCCAAGCCGACGCCAACCAGTGCCGCAGCCTCGGCAATCACCGCCAAGGCCTCGACCTCGGCCTCGGCGCCATTGGTTACCAGCGACTCGGCCAGGCCTTCGGCAACCTCGGCGGCGCCGGCAGCGGCACCGGCGGCGGCGATGGCGATGGCGGCGGCTGCCGCCCATTTGTTGGCCTCGGCCAGCTTTTCCTGCAGGTCGAGCTGGATCTTGTAGTCCAGCATCGCCTGACGCGTGATTTCCGCCATCGTCGCCGCGTTTGCGTGCGCATGCACGGCCGCAGCCAACGCGCCGTTGCAACCCAGCCGGCGCATCAGCCGATCAAAGCCGACGGCGACGACGCGGTCGTCGTAGCCGCCGTCGGTGACCCGCGAAGGCGCCTCGAAGCCTGCACCGGAGACGGCGTTGGTGTCGTCGAGCAGGCCACCTGCCTGATCGGCGTCGGCTCGCCCCGCAACCGCGAGGGCGTAGGCGACGTTGATGTTGCCTTCGGGCGTGGCCGCGTACAGCACGCTGGTGCTCGCCGCGCTCCTGGCGGCTGTGCGCAGGCCCGCGCAGAGGTCGATGCCGTTGCTCTGCGCATTGTAGAAATCGTAGCCGGCCAACGGCGTACCGGTGGTCGCCAGCATCGGGATGCGATCCTTCGCAGTGGCGAGGTCCGCATCGCCCACCGCCGTACCCGAAGCATTGCGGTACACGCCATAGCGGATGAGGCCAGCGTTCGCCTGCGCCAGCCCTATGCTGACGACGGGCAAGCGGCCGACGGCAGCACTGCCGCCGCAGTCCTCGCTGCCGTCGCCATCAGTGTCCGGGCACGGCAAGCGACTGTGCGACAGCGCGAATCCGGTCACTGCCGCATCAGCCGAGCGCAGCAGGTCGCGTTGGCTGTTGGACAGTGCGTACTGCATGTTGAAACCGACGAAGCGCCATATCAACACGATGATGATGCCAAGCACCACCAGCGCGACGCTGAGCTCGATCAGGGAATAGCCGGAGTGCTTTTTCATTCAATCAGCCCCAGCGCATCCTCGGCACGGGCCCGGTCGCGCGCGTTGTTTGCCCACAGCTGGTAGTTGGCCTTGGTCACACTGGCTGCGTCATCCTGCTGCTGAGCCAGGTCTTTGGCCTCGTAGGCAGCATCGCGGTCGTCGATCGCAAACGCAAGGTTGACCGCCGCGTCGGCCACGCCCACTGCCGCGCTGCCCGTGCCGATTGCCGCGAGGACGGCGGCACCGGGGGCATTGCCGGAGCCAATCGCCTCGGCGAGACCCGCGACTTGCAGCGCCAGCTGCGCAGCGGCAAGCGCGACATCGGCACCGGCGAGGCCTACCGCAAGCTCCGCCTCGGTGATGTCCACCACGCGGGTGCCGGTGTTGGCAAAATGTCGAAAGTCCTTGTAGAAAGCCGCGAGGTCGTACAGATCACGTGCTGCGACCGCCGCCCGTGCGGCGCCATTGACCGCGGCGAGGCGGCCAAGGCAATTCAACCGCTGCGCCAGTTCGCCAAAGCCCACGGCCGCCGTGTAGTCGTCGAAGCTCGCCGTGAGGGGCGTGCCCGGCGCGGCGAACGAAGTTCCGCTGTCCAGTCCATCAAACAGGTCGCCGTCGCCAGACGCATCGGCGGCGCCGCTGTCGGCAAGTGCGAACGCGGAGCGCACCGCCCGCGGCCCGACGACCACGCCGGCAACCAGCGATGACTGTGCCGTACGCAAGCCAATGCACAAATCCAGCCCGTTGAGCTGTGGTGCCGGCACGATGCCGGGAATGTTCGGAACGAAGCGATTGCTCAGCACGGTCAGGTCGCTGGTTGCCGAGCGACTGACGCCGTACCGCAGCGGGCGCGGGAACATCTGGCCCAGCGTGCGTTGTGGCAGGCGACCAACCTCGGCCGTTGCCGCGCAATCCTCGAGCCCGTCCCCGTCAACATCGGGGCAGGGTAGGCGCGAATGTGCAAGCGCAAAGCCGACCAAAGCGTCGCTTGCCACCCGCAGCTGGACCACGGCGCCCGGCTCCGGCGATGACGCGGACTGCAGGCGCGGCAGCATCTGCCAGAGCAAGGCGCCGAGCAGACCGACGATGACCAGCACCACCGCCATCTCCAGCAGCGAGAAGCCCGACATGCGCCACCGCGGTGCGGCAAGGTTGCGTCGCAATCTCATTCCAGCACCCCGTTGGCGTCAGCCTGCCTCAGGATGGCCTCGGCGCCGGCCCAGACAGTGATGCCGCTGCCGCTCCCGCTACCCGGATTGGCGAGACTCTCGAGTAGCTGCTGGTAGGCATCGGCGGCACCTTGGGCGGAACTGCGCGCCTGCGCGGCCACCTGCAACTGCACGTTGTAGGCATCGACGGCCTCCCGCCATTCGGCATACTGTTTGCGGTAGTCGTCAATCGCGAAGTAGATGGTGAGCGCCGAGAGTGGGTCGGTGCCTGCAAAGTCCGAGTAAACCTTGAAGGCGGCGTTGGCGTAGTCCGTACTGGCCGCGTTGTATTTCGTGTTGGCTTCGTCCCGTATGCCCTGCATGGTGTCAGCGGTCGCCTGCGCCGATTGCAATTGCTGGTAGACCGTGGGCACCGCGTCGCACTTGTACTGCTCTTTGGGCAGATCTGCGCTCGCGCACGAATCCTGGACCCTGGAGTAGGTGTTGGTCAGGTCGGCGACGCGCTTGTTGGCCTGATCGAGGTTTCCCTGCGCCTGGTCCCGGTCGTACATAGCGTCGTCGAGGGCGACGGCCGCTGCCAGTGCCGCATTCACATCGGCGTCGTACGTGTTGTCGGGATCAACCGTGTTGGCCAGGTTGATGACGTGGTTGTAGGCATTCGTCTTGTCCTGCGCCTTGTCCAGCATGGTCTGGTAGTACTCATCGGCCTTGTCCTCTTCGGCGTCGGCCTTGGCGTCCGCGTCCTCAGCCGCCTGTCGCGCCGCCTCAGGGTCGATGTCGAGCGTCTGGTCGCCCGCGTCGTTACCGGTCTTGTTGGCAACTTCCACCGCCAAGGAAGTCGATGTGGCCAAAATCCCGATCGCAACCGCACCCGCGGCGATTGCCGCGCCGAACAAGCCGATGGCGACACCGGCCGCAATGACCGCGGCGGTGAATACCGGTATTTCCGCGCAGCCAACCAGAATGATGCATGAGGCAATGGCCGCTGCCAGTGCAGCCGAAGCCTCCGCCAAGGTCGCGATGGAACTGACAAGACCAACGGCGGCCACGGCCATGTCGACGGCGGTCAATATGATGTGCAGCGCATTAAAGGCGATGGTGCTGATGGCGTCCTGCTTGAGTGATTCCTGCTCGGACAGCACCTCGTTGACGACGTCGACGGCAAGCGCAATGCCGTTGACGGACGAGATGGTGGTGACGCAGTTGAGCGCGTTGGACAGCGCCGCGGCCGGGTGGAAGCGCACCAGGTCAGGCACGCCGTCGCCGCGCTGCAGGCCGATGGAATAGGCTGCCGCATCCGGGTCGGCGGTGACGCTGGCCCACAGCTTGCTGCACAGGTCCAGGCCATTGGCCGTTCCGTAGCTGTACTTGGTGCCGTCCCAGGTTTCCGGCTCCCAGTATGATTCCAGCCGCGTAAGGTCCGGCGCGGCTACCAGCGTGGCGTAGTCCAGCTTCAACGGGCCGCGCGCGGCTGCGTCGGCCTTGCTTCCCAGACTGAGGATCGGCAGCAGACCGGTGCTTCCGCCACCGCAATCCTCGTAGCCGTCGCCGTCGACGTCCGGGCACGGCAGGCGCAGGTGCGAGGCCACGAAGCCTGCTACCTGCTGGTCGGCCCACAGCGCCGTCGCCGCCTGCTGGCGCTCGATGCGCAAATGCGCGGTGGACTGCTGCGACACGAAGGCCACCGTCAACAAGGCGCCAATCAGCGCCACCAGCAGCAGGCTTTCCCACAGGCCGAAGCCCTGCACGTGGCGCGGCGGCAGGCGTGGTGGTGGTGGCGGTACGAGGAAGGCGCGCATGGTTCGTCAGCCGGTGGGTATGGCGACCGCGTGTTTCACAAGTTCGTACACCGGCAGCAGCAAGGCAATGATCATGATGATGAACAGGGCACCGGCCAGCAGGATCACCAGCGGCCGGATGATCTCGCCCAGCGATTCCATGACATGGTCGAAGCGCTGCCGGTATTCGCTGGCGAGGTGCTGCAACTGGCGGTCCAGCGTACCGGTCTCCTCGCCGACGGTGATCATGCGCACGGCCATCGCCGGGAAACCGCCACTGGCGCGCATCGCCGGTCCCAACCGCTCGCCGCGTTCCACCACCTTGCGCACGCGGTCGATCTTGGCGCGGTAAAACTCGTCGCTGATCGAGCGTTCCATCACGCCGAGGCTGCGCACCATGTCCAGGCCGGCGGTGATCAGCAGCGCCAGGTACTCGCTGATGAAGGCCATGCCCGAGGAACGCACGATGACGCGCGCCACCGGCAACCGGTGCGCCAGGCGGTAGATCCGGTGGCGGAATGGCTTGCTGACCTTGACCGCGACGATTGGTCCGAGGACCAGGATGATCGCCAGCACCAGTACCAGCTTTCCATGCGCGGTCAGCCAGTCCGCGGCGTTCAGCACCCAGACCGTGATCCGCGGCAGCTCCACGCCCATCTGCCGGAACAGCTGGCTGAGCTTGGGAATGACGTAGAACACCCAGAACGCCGCGGCGCCGACGATGGCGGCGAACACGAAGGCGGGATAGATGAGGGCGCGGCGGGAGTTGCGGCCCATGCGCGCGATGCGCTCCATGTGCTCGGAACCTTCCATCAGCACCCGGTCGATGGCGCCGATCTCGTCGCCGATGGCCACCAGGTTGCGCACGGTCTCCGGGAAGATGTCGGCGTGGCGGTTGAAGGCTTCGGAGATCGAGGCGCCGGAGTCCAGGTCGTTGATCAGGGCGCGGGCGACACCGGCAATGCGCGGGTTGTCGGCGTATGCGTGCTCCTCGGAGATGGCATGCAGCGCCTCCAGCATCGGCACGCCGGCCGCCGTCATCACGCCGAGGTCGCGGAGGAACCCGGCGACATCGTTCTGGCTGATGCCGGAGGTGATGAAGCCGCCGTTGCTGGAAAACAGTCCGGCCAGCCACGACGGCAGGCGGTGGAGGCTGAGCACGATGCCGTTGCGGTTGCGTTCCAGCCACAGCCGCGCCGAAAAGTCCCGTTCGACCGCCAGGCGCACGAAGCCCGCGACACGGCGACCGTCGTGGGTCAGCACGCGGTAGTAGAAGGCATTCATGCCGGCGCCCCCACCAGCGCCGGACCCTCGCCGATCACGCGCACGATTTCCTCGGCGGTGGTCTGGCCGGCGGCGACCATCGATTTGGCCATTTCGCGCAGCGGCTGGAAGCCGGCGTCCAGGGCCGCCGCATGGATTGCTTCGCGGCCCTTGTCGTCGGCGATGGCGTTGGCCAATGCGTCGTCGATCAGCAGGATCTCGTACACCGGCAGGCGGCCAAAGTAGCCGGTGCCGCGGCAGACGTCGCAACCGCAGCCACGTTGGCCGGGGCCGCTGTGGTGCACGCCCAGCCACTGCCGCTCCGCTTCGCTGAAGGGGACGGAAGCGCTGCAGTGCGGGCAGTTGCGCCGTACCAGCCGCTGGTTGACTATCGCGACCAGGTTGTCGGCCAGCTCCTGCGCACCGAGGCCCAGCGGCCGCAACCGCGGCACCACGCCAAAGACGCCCGACACGTGCAGCGTCGACAGCACCAGGTGGCCGGTTGCCGAAGACTCCAGCGCCGACTGTGCGGTTTCGCTGTCGCGGATTTCGCCGATCAGCATGACATCGGGGTCGTGGCGCAGGAAGTGTCGCAGCGCGCTGCTGAAGGTGTAGCCGGCGCGGCGGTTGACCTCGGTCTGGCAAGCGCCCGGGACACGGTACTCGACCGGATCCTCGACGGTGAGCACGTTGCGCTCGATCAGCGACTGCATGCGCAGGGCCGCGTGCAGCGTGGTGCTCTTGCCCGAGCCGGTGGGGCCGGTGATCAGCACCAGGCCGGCGGGCTTCTCGAAGATGCGCCGCAGCAGTTCGACGTCGTGGGCGCGGAAGCCGAGCTGGGCGATGCCCGAGAGGTCGCCGCGCTCGGGCAACAGGCGCAGCACCATGCGCTCGCCGTACTCACTGGCCAGGGTGGAAACGCGCACGGTGTACGGCGAGTCGAGCACCGACACGTGGAAGCTGCCGTCTTGCGGCCGGCGCTGCTCGGAAATGTCCATCTCCGAGGTGAGCTTGACGTAGACCATCGCCCGGTTCAGCGACACGGGGAGGGCCAGCATCGGCCGCAACACGCCGTCGATGCGGAACGACACGTGCAGGCTGTCTTCGGAGGGCGCCAGGTGGATGTCGGTGGCGCGCTCGCGCACCGCCAGGTGCAGCAGCAGGTCGAGCAACCGCTCGGGGCTCTGCGCATGGTCGATGTCGGCCGACAATTGCCGCACGGCGCGGTCGATCTGCTGCTCGACCGGGTTCTGCGAAAAATAGTAGCTCTGCCGCACCTGTTGCTGCAGCCGGGTGAACTCGGTCTGCACGAAGCTGCTGTTGAGGTCGCAGCGGCGTTTGACGATCTGGGCGACATCGCGCGGGTCGCTGTCGCCCAGCAGGATCTCCAGGCCGCCGTCCGTGCGGCGCAGCGGCAGGAAGCTGCGCGACAGGCAGAGCTCCTTGTTGAACAGGCCGAGGATCGACGGGTCCGGCGGCGCCACGTCGTCGATGGGCATGAACGGCAGGCCGCGTTGCTCGGCCAGCAGCTGGGCCACGTCGTATTCCAAGGCGAGGCCGTAGTCGACCATGATCTGGCCGATGCGCTTGTTCTCCACCGCCTGTTTCTGGCGCGCGAAATCGAGTTGCGCCGGGCTGATAAGGCCGCGCTCAAGCAGCATCACGCCCAGCTGCTGGCGGTTCTGCGTGGCCGCGGCGGTGCCGGCTTCGGTGCGCAACAGGGGCGAAACGATCGAGGACATGGGTAGCACTCCTGCTAGAGCGAGCTGTGGGCGGCCTGCCCGGCCGCCTGCTGCATGACGAAACGGGTCAGCGCATCCGGGTAGCCGGTGACATCGAGATCCCGGGCACGCTGGAAATTGGCGATGGCAAGCACGGTGCGACGGCCGACCACGCCATCGACCCGGTAGTGGTAGTGCCCGCTGCGCACCAGGTCCACCTGCAGCTGGCGGATCGCGGGGCCGCGGGCGCCAAAGGCGAAGTCGTCCAGTGCGATGCGCGGCCGCCAGACCAGCAGCCGCGGGGCGTCGGCGTGCAGCAGGCAGGCGTCGGCGGCCGGCGCCGCAACCGCGCCGGCCAGTGCTTCCGGCAAAGCCAGCACGCGCAGCGCCGGCTGCCGGCTGCGCACCACGTCCCGCACTGCGGCGATGTCGCCGCTGCCCAGTGCCGCGTTGATGCGCCCACTGGCCTCGTCGAGACCGAACTGCGCCAGGCATGCGGCGTTGGCGCTGCGCTCGGGCTGGGCGGGCACCGCCGTGGCCACCGGCGCGACCGGTGCCTGCGCCACGCCGGGCGTGGCGGCAGCGGCATCCGGCAGGCGTTGCAAGGCCTGCCGTGGTGCCTCGCCGGAGCGGGTCAACACGGTTGCCGCGACCACCACGGTCGCGAGGCAGGTGACCGCGGCACCGGCGATCCAGCGGGCCGCGCGGCGGCGCGCCCGCGCGCGCGGCACGCGCATGCCGGCCTCGGCCGCGGCGCCGTCCACCAGGTCGGGGGTGATGATCCGCGTGCGCCGGGCCACCAGCCCGTACAGGCAGCGGTCCAGGATCAGGTGCATGCGCCGCGGGTTGCCCCCGCTGTGGCGGTGCAGCGCGCGCAGCGCCTCGGGCGCGATCGAGATGCGGCCCTCCGAACCGGCCGCCGTGAGACGGAAGCCGACGTAGTTGCGCGCCTCCTCCAGCGCCAGCGGACGCATCTCAACGTGCTTGACGATGCGACTGGCCAGCTGGCGGATGGACGGGTTCGACAGCGTGTCGACCAGCTCGGTCTGGCCGCACAGCAGGATCTGCACCAGCTTTTCCTGGCTGGTCTCGAAGTTGCTGAGCATGCGCATCAGCTCGAGGTTCTCCAGGCACATGTTTTGCGCGTCGTCCACCACGATCAGCGCGGTGCGGCCGCGTTCGCGCTGGCGCACCAGGAATGCGTTGAGGCGGGCAACGTCGTCGGCGAAATTGGCCCCGGGCTCGATGCCGAAGTCGTCATTGATGGCGCGCAGCAGGTCGCCGCCACGCAGGAAGGTGTTGAGGATGAAGGCGACCACGCAGCCCTCGCCGATCACCGATTCGGTGACGCGCCGCACGAAGGTGCTCTTGCCCAGCCCGATCTCGCCGGTCACCAGCACGAAGCCCTTGCGCGCCATCACGCAATGCACCGTCTCGGCCATCTCCTCTTCCAGCAGCGGCGTATGGAAGTAGCACGAGGCATCCGGCGTCGGCGGGAACGGAATGCGCCCCAGCCCGAGGGCCGAGAGGTGGCGGCTGAAGTTGGCGGCCGGACTGTCCATCATCGGTTCCCGTGCATGGCCTG
This sequence comes from Rhodanobacteraceae bacterium, assembly GCA_035699085.1. Lineage (GTDB taxonomy): Bacteria > Pseudomonadota > Gammaproteobacteria > Xanthomonadales > Rhodanobacteraceae > DASSBG01. The sequence goes on along the minus strand of DASSBG010000045.1, from coordinate 285,672 downwards.
CCAGTAGCGCGTGACCAGCGCCGATTCGGGGTGCTGCGTGTGCAACTCGTCGATCATCTGCCGGGCGAGGTCGCGGTGTCCGCTGCGCGCCTCGATCAGCGCGCTGTTGAGCGCCGCGTTCACGTCGTCCGGCAGGCGCTGCAGGATGCGCTGGTACAGGCTGCGCGCGCCGGCGTCATCGCCGGTGTCGAGCGCGTACCAGGCCTGCATGCGCCACAGCGTGAGGCTGCGTGGCGGCAGCGAGGCCTCGAGACCGTCCAGCGCCTTGCGTGCGCTGGTGTGGTCGCCGGCGCGCATGGCCGACTCGAACGCGGCGACGCGCGGCGCGATGCCGCCGTCGTGTACCGGCGCGGGTTGCGTGCCGACCTCGATGGAGTTGTTGCTGCCGAGCGTCGGCGCGGCGTCGGCCACCGGCGCAGCAACCGGCGCGCGCCGCGGCGCCCCCGTGCTTGCACTGGCGATGCGTGGTGCCGGCGTGGGCACCGAGACCGGCGCTGCACGGTCCTCCACCGGCGCCTCGTGCGCTGGCGATGCGGCAGGCCGGGCTGCCCGCGGGGTCGACGCCGCGAGGTCGCCGGGCACGGATTCATGTGCCGGCGTCGCCGGCTCAGCCGCTGGTGCGCTTGCCCGCGGCGGCGGCGCGGAGCGCGGCACATCGACATCGGCAACGGCCGGGCGCGGCTCCACCGCCGCGAGGGCCGGTGGCGCGGGGCCGCCGCGAACGACCCGCACGGTCGGCGCCAGCGGATGCGGTGGCTCGGCAGCCGGCGCGACGGCGGCTGCAGCCGTTTCCGCCCAAGGCGGCGTGGCCGCGGCCGGCGAGCCAGGCCCGCTGGCTGGCGGCGTGCTCGCGACCGCTGCCGCGGGCGCCGCCGCCATCGCGTCGGAAGCCGCCGGCGAAGCCTGTCGCATGGCCTGAGGCGCCGGCGCCGGCGCAGGCGCCGGCACGGCCGTGGGCGTCGCCGCCGTTGTGCGGACCGCGGGTGCCGGCGTGTCGCGCAGCAGGTAGCTGCCAAGACCGACGACCACCACCAGCACCGCCGCGATCGCCAGCGCCAGGCCGATCACCGGCCCGCGGCTGGCAGGCGCCACGGGCGGCGCGGCGAGCGCAGGCGGCTCGGCCGTGCCTTCGCGCGCCTGCTTGTCGATCTCGGCGAGGGCGGAAAAAATCAGGCTCACAAGACCTTGACCCTGATCACCATGACGAGCTCGCGGCTCTTGTGGCTGTTGACGCTCTTGTCGAACAGCCGGCCAAGCACCGGGATGTCGGCCACGCCCGGCACGCCGTTGCGGTCGCTGCTGAGCTTCTGGTCGATCAGGCCGCCGATCATGACGGTGGCGCCGTCCTCGACGTTGAGCGTGGTGGTCATCCCCTTGAAGCTGGTAACCGGCAGCGAGACGCGGGTGCCGCCGCCGGCATCGACAAGCTGCAGGCTGCTCGGGTCAACCTCCGACTGCACCGGGTGCACCAGCAGCTCGACCGTGCCGTCCTCGTGGATGAAGGGCACCACGCCGACCATCAGGCCGGAGAACAGCGCATCGGTCTGCGCGTTGGTGGAGATGGTGTTGGCGCCGCCACCCGGATTGGAAATGGTCGAGGCCGAGCTGGACAGGTAGCGGATGTTGGTACCGACCGAAAGGATCGCCGGCGCACCGTTGCGCACCCGGATGCTCGGGTTGGACAGCACCTTCACGTTGCCGAAGCTTCGCAGCATGTTGACCGCCGCCGAGAACTTGTCGTCGCCGTAGGCCAAGCCGATGGACCGACCATCGGTATTGCCGATGAGTTGGTCGGGGATGGTGATGGTGCGCGGCGGCAGGCCGGCATGCTCGCCGCCGGGGAACTGCCGGGTGGCCTGGCTCAGCACCATCGGCGCATCGCCGGCGATGCCGGCCACGTAGCTGCGCATCAGGTTCCAGTCCACACCGAACTGGAAGCCGTCGCTCAGCTGCACGTCGATCAGCTGCGCATCGATCTGCACCTGGCGGCCCATCACGTCCTTGAACTGGTTGACCATCTTGTCAACCGAGCGGATTTCCGAAGGCCGGGCGCGCACGTACAAGGTACCGGTGTGCGCGTTGAGCGAGTAGATGGACGGCTCCGGTACGCTGAAGTCTTCCTGGCCCTGGTGCGCCACGCGGTTCTGCGCGGCGGTCGAATCGCCCAGCACGGTCTTCAGCCCATCCTCGATCTGCTGGTACATGCCCTTCTGGGTGGTCATGCCCCCGGAAATGGCGAAGTTGCTGCGCAAGGAGTTGGCGCCGCCGCCGCCCGAGCCGCCACCCGAGCCGCCGCCGGCACCGCCGCCACCCTGCGAGCCGCCGGACTGGGCGCCCTGCTCTGCGCCGAAGACGTTGCCGCCGTCGCTGATGTCGACGTTCATGCGGGTGTTGAGGAAGTCGAGCTTGTAGATCTTTTCCTCCATCATCTTCACGAACAGCGTGCGCCCGTGGACTTCGCCGTGCAGGTCGAAGGCCTGCAGGATGTGGTTGAAGACCTCGCGCGCCGTGACGTTGGTCAGGTTGAGCGTGGCGCGCTGCTGCATCGCCTGGACGCGCGGATCCAGGATCAGGTTCATGCCGAGCTGGTCCGACATCGCCCACAGCAGCGAGCTGACGCTGGCGTCGTACATGCGGATCGTGACGACCTTGTTCTCCAGCGGGTCGTAGACCGGCTGCACCGGCGGCAATGCCGCTGGCGAGGGCGCCTTGTTGATCTGCGCCACCAGCTTGTCGTGGGTGCTGGCCAGCATCGCCGACTCGGCGGCCACATCGGTGGCGGCCTTGGGCAGCGTGTCATGGTCGACCGGCGGCAGGCCCTTGGTGCTGTTGCGCGGCAACATGTTGGCGCAGCCGCTGATCAAGAGGGTCGTCAGGCCAATGACCAGCACCCCGCGTACGAGGCGGATGCCGCCGTGGCGGCGCGTGGCTGGAGTCGCTTGTTTAGTCATGGGAGGAATGCCTTTTCAACCTTGGTATCGGGTCATGGAGCGTCGCCGGAGATCAATCCCAGCAAGGTGGTGGAGCCGGTAAACACAACGTGGTCATCAAAGTCGGCGGTGGGCGCGCTGTTGGGTGACGCCAGGCAATGCCCGCCGCCGGGCAACGCCGCGTCGACGCCATCCAGCGCCGAGCCGTCACCGTCGTGATCGGTCGCCGGCACCACCACCGCGTAGGCCGGGGCCAGCACGCGGTTGTTGGCACAGTCGACGCTGCCGGTGGCGGCACCGTCGCCGGTGATGAATACGTGGTCGGCGCTGACCGGGGTGACCGCCGCGGCGACGGCCAGCGCGCGCTCGAAGTCGCTGCGGGTCGCCAGGCCGGCGCCTATCGGCGCGACCAGGTCGGCGCCGATCGAGGCATTGCGATAGACGCCGTAGACCGCGCGGGCGGCGGTCGCCGGCGAGGTCAGGCCGAGGGTCTCGTAGGGCACGTAGCCCATTTCGACGCCCGCCGGGCAACCGCCGGCGTCGTCGCTCCGGCCGTCGCCATCGGTGTCGGGGCACGGCAGGTGGTGGTTGGTCCGCGCGTAGGTCATGAGCGCGCCGTTGATGTCCTGGCCGGCGGCGGCGGCGGTGCGCGCGTCGCGGCTGCCGAACGCACCGGCGAAACTGCCGATCGATATCGCCGCAACCAGTCCGATCACCGCCAGCACGATCGCGACCTCAAGCAGGGTGAACCCGCGCGCGCGACCACCGGACGGGCACAGCGACATCAGCGATGCCGGGTTGAGTTCCAGGCTTGAGCGGCTCACGCGGCGCATGATCGCCGGCTACTTTTGCGTGACCGGTGCCGGTGCGGCAGCCGTCAGGTTGAACTGCATGCCCGCCTCGATCTCCTTGAGACGCGCCAGAAGGTCCTGGATCTTCTGCTTGTCGCCACCGCCGGGCCGCTGGGACTCGGCCTGCAGCTCACGTGCTACCCGCTGCAACTCACCAACTTGCTCCAGATTCTTGCGCACTGCGGCGATGTTGATACCGCTCAAGTGACTGCCATCAAGCTTCTCGAGCTCGCCGAGCACCGAGCTCGCTTCCGCGAGGGTCGCATGCCGGCCATTGGCGGTCAGGCGCTGCAGTCTCGCCCGTAGCGCGGCGCGTGCCTGGGCCCGTTGCGGGTCAATGGCCTTGGGGCGGATCGCCGCAGCAAGGCCGGTGGGCGCCGGCGTCACCGCACCGCTCGCCGCCCACGGCGGCGGCTGGGACTGCACGGGCGTGCTCGGCGGCAATGTCGCCCGGGCGGTTTGCGGTGCGGACGCACTCGGGCGCGCGGGCGCAGCCGTCGCCGCCGCGGCCGGCGCGTCCGGCTTCGCCAGCCAGACCACGCCGCCGACGACGACTCCGCCAAGGACGGCAGCAAGGACCAGGGAAGCGCCGCGATTCATGCCGCCCCCGTCACCGTGCGTGGCCGCCGGCGTGACGCGCCTGGCGTACACGCAGCGTGCGCCGCCCGGCAACGCCATCAACGACGACGCTGTCGCCGTTGATGGCGACCACGCGTCCGCCACGCGGCAGGCGGTCGCCGGCGCGCACGTACTTGCCATCGATGATCGCGCGCTTGAAGCCGTCGGTGCCGGTATACAACAGCGACACCTCGCGGTGCGGCGGTACCGGCGCGTTGCCCATGGTCGGCGGCGGCTGGACGCTGCGGGCGTCGGCATTGCGGGTCGGCACATAGGCGAGCAGCGGGCCGTCCGGGCGCTTGGCGAAGGCGCGCTCGGCGACAACATCCAGGCGCGCCGTGAGGGCACGCGCGGCGGCGATCTCGCGTACCGTCGCCGCACCATCGGCAGCCGTTGCCGGTGCTTCGGGAACGCGTGGTTGCGGCCCCTGGTGCACCACGCTGCGCGCGCCAACCGCGACCACGGCGAGCAGCAATGCCAGCCCGACCAGTGCGAGATACTTCACGGCGACCTCCCGGGCGCGCCCTGCGCGCTCGCTTGCAACGCGTAAGCCACCGGCGCGCTGGCGGCCGGCTGCAACGCATAGGAGAAATAGTCCGCCGAGCGCGTGCCCAGCGGCGGGTCAACCGCCAACGGCTGGAAGCCCGCGGTACGCAGGTTGGCGATGAACATGCCCAGGTGCTTCGCGCCGTCCGGACCATGGTCGATGGCGCCCTCGACGAAGATCTGGTGCGTCCGCTCGTCCATCCTCAGGCGCAGGACGTGCACCCAGGCTTGCGCCGACTGCCGCACCTTGGCCAGCGCCACGCTCATGTCCTGGCCGTCGGCGGCAGCTGCCAGGCGTTTGACGAAATCGCGCGTGTGCCGAAGCTCGTCCATATCCGGCGCCGATGCGGCGGCGACGGCGCGCGAGGCCTCGGCCTGCAGCTGCGCGGCCTGCGCCAGTTTGTCCTTGGCGTGGCTGTCCACGCGCCAGGCAAACAGCAGCAGGCCAAGCGCCGCCACGGCCGCGGCGGCGGCGGCCAGCGGCAGCCAGCGCTCGGCATGGATCAACGCGCCGGACAGTTGCGGCGACGCGGCATCGCCGATGCGCGCGGCGCGGGCGATTTCCGGAATGGCGGATTGGACCGTCTCGCCGTCGTCCAGCCGCAGGGCGTGGTGCGCCGCCATCTGCACCTCGAGCTTCAGTGCCTGGCCGAACAAGGTGGCGTAGGCGGTGTCGTCTTGCCCGGGGCGCACGTCAAGGCCGTACCAGATGACCTTGCGCGGCGCGTGCCCGTTGACCAGCAGCGCGCGTACGCGATCCGCCAGCGCGGTGATGGAACCAAGCACCCCGTCGGTGTCGTCGCTGTAGGCCAGCGTCTCGGCATGCTGCACGGCATCGCGATCCACCGCAAGATAGGTGACCTGGTTGCCATGCCGCAGGACCACCGCCTGGCCCGGCTGCAGCAGCCGCTTGGCCACGCTCAGCAGCGGCACCACCAGGCAGTGGTCGCGGTTGCCGTTGGCCCAGCCGATCATGCGCTGCCAGTCGCCCATCGGAACGGCGCTGTAGAGCGCCTGGAAGCCCTTGCCGACACGAACCAGCTCGGAAATCTCCAGGCGGGTTTCGCCTTCGACCAGGCCCTCGTCACGCAGGCGCCGCTCGACCAGCGGCGCAGCCATGCGCGGGCTGGCCTCCAGCGACATCACCCCAGTCAGGGCGTGATCGAAGTCGCTGATCACCAGCGTGGGCAAATCCAGCGTCGGGTATTCGTCCAACGGCACCAGCCGCGCGCCGTCAAGCGCCAGCCAGCGTCCGCCAAGATGGAACAGAGTCAACATGGACATCAGCGGGCTCCACGGGTGCTGAAGAACGCCGTGCCGCTCATGGTCAGGCGCAGCGGCTGGTTGGCGTCGGCGGGCAGCTCGAACAGGCCTTCGTCGGCGCGGGTGACTGACAAGTCGAAGGACTCGGCGGCAAACAGGTGGCCATTGCCGCGCCCGGTGCTGGTCAGCACGTCATCGGCGGCCGCGCGGCCGATGGCCTGCTGGCGCAGGCTGACGCGGCGCTCGGACCACTGGTCCGGCGCCAGCCCGCGTGCGTGTGCCTCCGCCGCCAGGGTGCCGAGCGCCTGGTGCAGTGCTGCCTGCTGCTTGCGCAGGTCCTGCTGGTGGTGTGCCTGGACAAGCGCCTGCCGGGCCTGCTGCAACTCGAAGCCGGCCTCGGCGCTGGCGCGGTGCGCGCGGACGAACATCCACATGGCGAAGCCGAGGACCAGCAGCGCCAGCACGAAGCCGACCAGGACGTTGCGCCGCCGGGCACGCAGCCCGGCAGCACAGGTCAGGCGTTCGCTGGATGCGGTCGTGCTCATTGATCCATGACCCAGTGGGCCGTGACCAGCACCACGCGATCCTCATCCTTGTCGCGGCCGGTGCCTTCGGCCGTGGTCGCGCCGGCTTCGCTCTGCGCATAGGTGTTGTTGGAGCCCCACTGGATGCCGGGGCGCTGGCTGGACGGCTCGCCGTCGTTGCTGCCCGCGTTCTGCTGGCGGAAGCGACCCTCGAGCGCATCCGGCTTGCCATCCACCGTCTGGTCGAACAGGCGCGCCAGGTCCGGCGTCAGGCCACGCAGGACCATGACGTTGCCGGCGCCACTGATGGTGCCCGGCGGGTTCCACTGGAAGCACACCTGCAGTTCCACCGGGTTGCCGTTGCTGTCGTTGTAGACGTAACGGTCCTCACGGCCCTCGCCACGGCCGGCCGGCATGCGGATGCCGATGCGATCCATCAGCGCGTGCAGGTCAACCGTCTGCTCCAGCGGCGGATCGCCGGCGCCGACGGAATTGGCGGCGTAGCCCTGGCCGTGGCAGATGCGCCGGCCGGTGTTGGCAAAGTTCTCCGGAATGCCGGCGACCGCACCATTGAGGTTGCCGCCGTCACTGGTGGTCGCGCCACCGATGGTGGCTTGGCCGCCGTCGACCATGTAGGTCGGCGAGGTCTGGCTGTCGCCAACGACGACGCCGGTGCGCTGGTAGTACTCGTCGTAGGCCTTCTTCCAGCCGTTGCCGAACTTGTTGATGACCTTGGTGTACTCGGCGTTGCGCTGGACGTCCTTGCCGACCGAGATCGCGCCGAGAATGAGGCCGATGATGACCAGGACCACGGCCATCTCGACCAGGGTGAAGCCGACCTGGATGGCGGTCATTCCCCGGGTGCGGCTGTTTCGCATTGTCATGACGGATTCCTCGGGTTACTGGTTCATTTTCAGGTTGGCGACGACCACGTCGATCTGGTCCTCGTCGAGGTTCGAATTCGGATCGCCGCCGTACTGCGCCGTGTTGGTCAGCGCCCACTCGATGCCCGGCACGCCGTTGCTGTCGTTGGTGACGCCTTCCTGGCGGAAGCGGCCTTCACGCGCATCCGGCTTGCCGTCGATCATCTGGTCCAGCGAGCGGGCGAGGTCCGGCGTCAGGCCCGACAGCACCATGACGTTGCCGGAGCCGGCCGCGTCGCCCGGCGGATTCCACTGGAAGCACACCTGCAGTTCCTGCGGGTTGCCGTTGCTGTCAAGGTAGACGTAGCGGTCTTCCGAGCCCTCGGCACGGCCTGGCGGCATGCGCACGCCCGCCTGCTGCATCAGGGTGCGCAGGTCGAAGCCCCCCTCCATCGCGCGTGCCATCTTCTGCCCGGCCGAGCCGTGGCAGACCGCGTCCGGCGCAGTGGCGCCCGACATGTTGCCGCCGGAGATCGGGGCGCCGGCACCCGCCACGTAGTTCGCGCCATTGACCATCAGCCGCGGCTGGATCTGGCTGTCGCCCGGCACCACGCCGGTGCGCTGCGTGTAGGTGTTGTAGGCCACGGTCCACTGGTCAACGAACTTCTGCTTGATCTTGGTGTACTCGGCGTTGCGCTGGACATCCTTGCCGATGGAAACCGCGCCGAGGATCAGGCCAATGATGACCAAAACGACGGCCATCTCGACCAATGTGAAACCGCCCTGGTTGGCCTTTGCCGGTTGCTTTTTCATTGTTGAAGCGCCTCGATGGAAGAACGGCCGGGTGCGGCGCCTGGAGCAGGCGAACGTCCGGAAACATGAACTCGCGCTGAAGCCTAGGCAGGCAACGTAAGAGGAGTGTGAGAACCAAGCGTGGCGCGGGTTCTGCGCGAACCGAGGCTGTCGCAGGCCGCCCAGGGCGGCCCTCGGACCGCCAAAACCGAGGGTTTTCCACCCGCCGCACCGGATGCCGTCACGCGCGCGCCGGTCGGCCAGCTCGGCCACCACGACGACGGGTTGAAGCCCGCCCTACGCGCGGACGAAGCGGCGCAGAGTCTGGCCGCGTTCGGTGCGGAAGCGCGTTGGTCGCGGCATGCCGGTGCCGGCGGCGATGAAGACGAAACGCTCACCGTCAAGGCGATAAATGGCGGGTAATGGCCGGCCCGCGTCCTCGCCCATCGAATCGATCCAGGTGATCGACTTTGGCGTGGTGGTGGCATCGAGCGTGAAGCGGCCTTCAAGCAGCAGCGTGCCGCCAGGCGCGCGCACCGTGAAGTGCATGCCGCTGATCGTGGTGACGGCATCGGTGCCGCCGACCTCATCCGGCGGATCGACCACGCCGTCCGCCTCCAGGCCGGTCTGCTTCCAGCAGCCCTGCAGCGCCGCCAGGTCGTCGCGTGTCGGGTCGCTCATGCTGGCGGCCGCAAAAGCCGCTCGCAGAGTGCGAGGTAGGCGGCCGGCAGGCGCTCGAGGTCGGCGACGGCGACGTACTCGTCGACCTTGTGGATGCTGGCGTTCACCGGCCCAAGCTCGACCACCTCGGCGCCCAGCGGCGCGATGAAGCGGCCGTCGGATGTACCGCCGCCGGTGCTTTGTTCCGGCGCCTCACCTGTGAGCTCGCGGCAGACCGCCACCGCGGCTTCGCGCAGCCGACCGCCGGCCTCTGCGAGGAACGGCCGGCCGGAGTCGTGCCAGTCGATCTGGCAGTCGAGGCCATGGCGCGCGAGCAGCGCCTCGACCCGCGCCTGCAAATCCTCCGTCCGGCTGGCGGTGGCGTAGCGGAAGTTGAACAGCGCGGTCAGCAGGCCGGGGATGACATTGGTCGCGCCGGTGCCGGCGTTGAGGTTGGACACCTGCAGCGAGGTGGGCGGAAAATCCGCATCGCCGTCGTCCCAGCGCTGCGCCAGCAGTTCGGCCAGCGCGGGTGCAAACAGGTGGATGGGGTTGCGCGCGTTCTCGGGGTAGGCGACGTGTCCCTGCACGCCGCGCAGCCGCAGCGTCGCCGACAGCGAACCGCGGCGACCAACGCGGATGCGATCGCCGAGCCGCGCTTCCGCCGACGGCTCGCCCACCACGCACCAGTCGATGCGCGTGCCGTCACCGCGGAAGCGGTCTGCGACCGCACGCACGCCATCGACGGCATCGCCTTCCTCATCGCTGGTCAGCAGCAGTGCCAGGCGGCCCCGGTGGTGCGGCTGGCTCGCGGCGAAGCGCTCCAGCGCCACCACCATCGCCGCCACCGACCCCTTCATGTCGGCAGCGCCGCGGCCGAACAGCCGGCCGCCGCGCAGCGTCGGCTGGAACGGCGGCGACTGCCAGTCGGCTTCCGGGCCGCTGGGGACGACGTCGGTATGGCCGAGAAAAGCGAGGGTCGGTCCATCCTCCCCGTGGGTAGCCCAGAGGTTGTCGACGGTGCCAACGCGAAGCCGCTCGACACGGAAGCCGGCGGCGGCCAGCCGCTCGCCCACCAGCGCCTGGCAGCCGGCATCGTCCGGCGTCAGCGAGCGACGGCTGATCAATTCGCAGGCAAGGTCGAGCACATCGGACATGCGGCAAGCATAGCTTCGGTTGCTGCGCTGCGCTGCGCTGGAATGGAGAGTGCGGAATGGGGAACGGGGAAAGCCGGCGCGCGGGCTTTTTCCGTGTGCTGCTCACCTCACCACCGCTCTCGCGGCCGCCACCTGTACAGACTCTTGCCGAGGAATCGCCGGAGGGCGCGCGCGCGCCGGGGCACCGGTACACTGCAGCGCATGCGTGTCCTCCACATCGGAAAATTCTGGCCCCCTTACGCGGGTGGCGTCGAGCGCTCCATGCACGGCCTGTGCAGTCGGCTGGCGGCGGCCGGCGCCACCGTCGACGTGCTTGCCCATGCCGCACCGGGCCAGTGGCGGGGGCAGGCATTTGGCGACGCCGGGGTGCATGTGGAACTTGTCGGCTGCCCGGTGCAGCTCGCCTACACCCCGGTCGGCCCGGGCTTTGCGCCCGTGCTGTCGCGCATGCTGCGCGAGCGCCGGCCGCACCTGCTGCACCTGCACATGCCCAACCCCGCGGCGCTGTGGCCGCTGCTGCTGCCGGCGGCGCGCCGCCTGCCCTGGGTACTGCACTGGCATTCGGACATCCCGCTGCGCCAGGCACCGGGGCCCGTTCGCCTGATCTACCCGCTTTACCGGCCTTGGCAGAGCGCACTGCTGGCGCGTGCGCAGCGCATCATCGCCACCTCGCCGCATTACATCGACGCCAGCGAACCGCTGACCCGCTGGCGCGACAAGGTGCGCGTCATCCCCCTGACCCTCGCCCAGCAGCCCGGCCCGCCGCCGGCCGCGGTCGAGGCCGCGCGCGCGCTGTGGCCGGTGCAGGGCCTGCGCCTGCTCGCGGTCGGCCGGCTCAGCCATTACAAGGGGTTCGACGTCCTGCTGCGTGCCCTGGCGCGCACCCGCGACATCAACCTGGTGTTGATCGGCAGCGGCGAGTGCGAGAGCTCGCTGCGCCAATTACGCAGCGAGTTGGGGCTGGAGCAGCGCGTGCGGATGTGCGGCGCGCTTGACGACGACGCACGCGACGCCGCCTACGCCGCCGCCGAGTTGTTCTGCCTGTCCTCGGTGGCGCGCAGCGAAGCCTTCGGAATGGTGCTGCTGGAAGCGATGCGGGCACGCCTGCCTGTCGTCGCCAGCCTGGTCCCGGGCTCCGGCATCAACCACGTGCTGGACGATGGCCGCGCCGGCCGGCTCGCCGCGGCTGGCGACGTGCAGGCGCTGGCCGACGCCCTCAGCGAGACGGCGGCCGACCCCGCCAGGCGCGCCGCGCTCGCGGCCGCCGGCCACGCCCGCTGGCAAAGCCACTTCTGCGACGACACCGCGACCCACGCGCTGCTGAAGCTGTATCAGGACATGCTGCGCGACTGGGACGGCTGTGTGGTGCGCGCCGACCAGAGCAGCGCCAGGTAAAACACCAGCGCCGGTGCCCACTGCAGCAGCAACCGCGCGCTGCTGGTGTAGTTCGCAGCCCACACGGCGGCGCCGGTGCAGGTGAACAGGAACAGCAGGAACAGCGCGCCACCGAGCAGGCAAAGGCCCAGCAGGTTCACGCCCGGCAACGCCCATGCCGCCCGCCAGCGCCATGCCACCAGCAGCGGCGCAAGGTAGAACAGCAGGTGCCAGTTGGGCAGCACCCAGAGCACGCGGGCCAGCGGCGGCAGCACCGGGTGCCAGTCCAGTGCGAAGGGCGACATCTCCGGCACCACGACCTGGTCCAGACTGACGTGGACAAGCCCGAGCCCGGGCAGCGGCAGGGCGAAGCCGCCGGCGGCAAGGCCAACCGCCAGCAAAACCAGCAGCCCGAGCACGCAGCGCAGGCGCCAGCGCGCCGGTACCAGTCCCAGGCCCAGCACCGCCAGCCACAGGCATAGCCAGACCGCGCCCTCAAGCTTGATCCAGGGCATCGAAAAGCCCAGCGCCAGTGCCAGCGCCAGCTGCCGCCAGTCGCGCCGCAACTGCCAGTGCAACCAGCACAACAGCGTGAGGGCAAAGCAGGCGCCAAGCCAGACGTCGGCGTAGCCGGGCAACGCGGCGTGGGTGTTGAGCAGCGGCAGCGAACCCAGCGCGTAGGTGGCGACCCAAGCCGGCAGAGCGGCCACGCCAAGCAGGCGCAACTGGCCATAGCCCGCCAGCAGCATCGCGGCCCAGAGGCTCGGCCACAACACCATGAAGGACGGCCCGCACCAGCAGCCGGCGGCGCTGGCGAACCAGACCTGCAGGCGGCCGAGCAGCGCCGGGTAGAACGGCGCGACATCGGTGTATGCGCCACCGCCGGCGTCGGCCAGCCAGCGCGCCGTGTCGACGAACGGCACCCAGTGGTCAAGCAGGTACCAGACCTTCGGCTTGACCGACCACACCAGCCACGCGTCCCAGGCAAACAACGGGCGCAGCGAAGCCTCGCCAAACACCAGCCAGGCGTGATACAGCAGCAACAGCGCCAGCAGCGCGACGAGCGGGCGCGACCAGGGTGCCAGGCGCGAACGGCCTTGCAGCCCGGTTGCAACCGGCGCTCGCCGCCACAATGCCAGCGCACACAGCAGCGCCCCGGCCGCAGCGACCCACGGGCCAAGTTGCAACACGCACCCACGCGGCGACACCACGCCGGCCAGCGCCGCCAGCAGCCACGACGTAAGCAGCATGCCGACGATCCAGCCGCCGCCGAGCGCCGCCGCCCACGCCGCCGGTGATCGCGGCCGTCCATCGGCAAGCAGCCAGAGGCCGCTGCCGAGCAACCAGGGGGCCAGCCAGGCCAGCAGCATCGTCACGGCGACGGCCGCTCCACGCGGTAGAGGCTGATACTGCCCCCATGCCACAGGCGGCGCGCCCGCACCGCATCGGCACCCAGGTCGAGAATGTCGCTGGCCGGATCGAAGCGCCAGCGGCCGCCACGGTCAGCGACGACCAGCAGGCTGCCGCTGGCAAGCCGGCGCAAGCCACCGCGAGCCGGCGTCCAGTTGCCGACGTTCAGCGGGCGCAGGTGATAGCCAAGGCGGCCGCGAACAAAGCCGTCGTCGGCCCACAGCAGCACGTGGCGATCGCGCGGCTCGCCTACCAGTGCATGCTTGATGCGCGCCGCTGCCTCGACCAGTGCGTGATCGGACTGGAACTGGCGGCGCTCCGGCCAGCTCTTGCCGGCATAGGCCGCGCGCGCCTGCCCGTGGCGCTGGCTGAGCCGCAAAAGCCAGTGCGCGTCGAGCAGCAGCCAGATGCCGAGCACCACGCCCATGAGCGCCGGCCGCGGCGGCACGCGCAGCAGCCAGACCAGCAGCACCAGGCTGCCCAGTGCGCCCAGCGCCAGCACCGGCACCAGCGGCCAGTGCCCCCCGGGTCCCTGCTCATCCAGCGCGTTGATCGAGCTCTGCCGCCACGGCCGGTAACCCAGCCAGTCGCTGGCCAGCAAGCGCAAGGCGCCAAGCCAGCTGCGCTGCTCGAGATCGGCACCGGCCAGCACGAAAGGCTCCACCGGAGCCGTCGCCGGCACCAGCTGCGGGTCCGGGTATTCGGAGAAACCCAACTCGGTGATGCGACCGCGCCACTGCGGCAGTGCCTGCAGGTCCACCGTGCCGTTGCCGAGCACCGGCGCCGGCAGGGTCGTTGTCACCACGTTTTCCGGCTGGGCGGCGCGGCGGAAGACCAGGTCGATGGCCAGGCTGCGCGGCAGGCCCTCGAAACGGTAGTGCAGCAGGTCGTAGTCTTCGGCCTGAAGCGACACCCGCCAGGTCTGCAGACCCAGCGCCCGCGCCCCGAGGGCGTCGACGCGCAAGCCGTCGGCGGCCGCCTCGGCGCTTCCAAACACGGTGTGGACCTTCCCCGGCTCGAGCTGCAGCGGCTGCACCGGCGACCATGGCTGCCCCGGGCCGACGCCGGCCGCGGCTGCCAGCAGCAGCAACCAGAACAGGCCGAGCGCGAGGGCGCCGGCCAGGCCACGGATCAACGTGCCGCGCATGCGGTCCACGGCAGGCCCGAGCGGTCAACGATGCCCGCGCGCGGCCCGGCGCGGTACGTGGCGGTCAGCTGACGACACTCCATGACGAAATCCGGCCCGTGACCCCCTGCTGGTGCCGGCGCGTGGCTGCCGCCGGTACGTGCCGGCATTATGGCCCAAGCGCAGCGGTACTGGCCAATGCGCGGCCGGGCCGCCGGAGGCGAGCGGCGAAAGGTGAGCGGCAAAACCAAGGCGCCAGCTTTCCCATTCCCCATTCCCGATTCCCCATGCCCGCGAAGCGCAGCCTAAGGCATGCCGCGACCGCCCTCCCCCGCCGCGCCCTGCTGCCGCACCGCGTCATTGCGCAGCTGCTCGAGCTGCTCCAGATAGCCGCTGTCGATGCCGGTCACGTACTCGCCGGAAAAACACGAGGTGTCAAACTGATGCAGGTGCTCGTTGCCTTCGGCGACCGCGGCGACCAGATCCTCGAGGTCCTGGTAGACCAGCCAGTCCGCGCCGATCGCCTCGCGCACCTGCTCCACGCTGCGGCCGTGCGCCACCAGTTCCGAGCCCACCGGCATGTCGATGCCGTAGATGCTGGGGAACCGCACCGGCGGCGCAGCCGAGGCAAAGTAGACCTTGGCGGCGCCGGCATCCCGCGCCAGTTGCACGATCTGCCGCGAGGTGGTGCCGCGCACGATCGAGTCGTCGACCAGCAGCACGTTCTTGCCGCGAAACTCCAGCTCGATGGTGTTGAGCTTGCGCCGCACCGAACGCGCGCGCTCGCTCTGCCCCGGCATGATGAAGGTGCGGCCGATGTAGCGGTTCTTCACCAGGCCCTCGCGGAACGGCACGCCGAGCGCCGCTGCCAGGGTGCTGGCGGCGGTGCGCGCGGTGTCGGGGATCGGGATCACCGCGTCGATGTCGTGGTCGGGCCACTCGCGCAGGATCTTGGCGCCCAGCCGCTCGCCCATGCGCAAGCGCGCCTTGTACACCGACACGTCCTCCAGCATCGAATCCGGGCGCGCCAGGTAGACGTATTCGAAGATGCACGGCGCCAGCGCCGCAGCGTCGGCGCACTGCTGCGCGTGCAGCTGGCCATCTTCGGAAATGAACACCGCTTCGCCCGGCTTCACGTCGCGCAGCAACTGGAAGCCCAGCGTGTCGAAGGCAGCAGACTCCGACGCAACCGCGTACTCGTGCCCGCCCGCGGTCTGCCGCTCGCCCAGCACCAGCGGGCGGATGCCGTGCGGATCGCGGAAGGCCAGCAGGCCGTGGCCGAGCACCAGCGCAATGCAGGCGTAGCCGCCGCGCGCCCGCGCGTGCACGCCGCGCACCGCGTCGAACAGCCGCTGCGGCGTCAAGCGCGCGCGCTCCTCCGCCTGAAGCTCATGGGCCAGGATGTTGAGCAGGATCTCCGAGTCGGAGTCGGTGTTGATGTGGCGCAGGTCCTCGGCAAACATCTGCCGCTGCAGCGCCGCGGTGTTGACAAGGTTGCCGTTGTGCGCGAAGGCGATGCCGTAGGGCGAGTTGACATAGAACGGCTGCGCCTCGCCCGCGTCGTCGCTGCCGGCGGTCGGGTAGCGGCAATGACCGATGCCGAGGTGGCCGCGCAGCTTGCCCATGTCGCCGGGCTGGAACACGTCGCGCACCAGTCCGCGCCGCTTGTGCAGGCACAGCCGCTGGCCGTGCTGGGTGGCAATGCCGGCGGCGTCCTGGCCACGGTGCTGCAGCACCGTCAGGCCGTCATACAACGCGCCAGCGACATCGGTCCGGCCTACGATTCCAATGATTCCGCACATGGTCTGCTCAGTGGCTGCTGGCCGCGGCAGCGGGTTGTGACGCGGGGCGTGTCTCGGCTGGCGCTTCGGCACGCGGGGCGGCTCCCGGCGCGGCGGCGGCCGCGGCGGTTGCCAGTTTCTCGGCCACCACGACCACCGGCTTCACGAACTGTGGCGGCAGCGCCTTGGGCAGCGAACCCGGCACCGTGGCCGGAGGCTTGGCCGGCGAGGCCGCCGGCACGGGCTTTGGCGCATAGCTGATGTACTGGTTGATCTGGCCGGGGAGCCGCGTGCCCAGCCACTGCGCCGCCTCCTGGAAGCCCGGCAGCACGCGCGAGTGCTGCCACCACGACGCGCCCGGCATCGGCGTGAAGCCTGCCAGCAGCACCACCAGCGTCACCACCAGTACCCCCCGGGCCAGGCCGAATACCATGCCGAGCATGCGGTCGCTGCCACTCAGGCCGGTGCCATCGATCAGCTTGTGCAGCACGAAGCGCAGCAGCGAGCCCACAACCAGCACGCCGACGAAACAGAGCGTGTAGCCCAGCACCAGGCGCGCCCACGGCAGCTCGATGCTGCTGGCGAACACGGCGGCGACGCGCTCGCCAAAAGTCCATGCAACCCAGAAGGCAGCCACCCATATCACCAGTGCCAGCACCTCGGTGATCAGGCCGCGCCACAAGCCGACCAGCACCGACAGCGCCAGCATTCCGATGATGGCGTAGTCGACCCAGTTCACCGGTGCGGCACCACGATGCCTTTCATTTTCATCTTGCCCTGCAGTTGCGCATTGAGCTTTTCCGCATCGCTGCGCTGCGTGCGCGGGCCCACCCGCACGCGCCACAGCGTGCCCTTGTCGCCGGGTACGCTGTCGACGAAGGCGCCAAAGCCCAGGTGGCGTGCGCGGTCGCGCATGGCCAGCGCGTCGCTCTTGTCGCTGAAAGCCGCCAGTTGCACGTCCCAGCCACCCGCCTGGTCGGCGGCCACAGCGCTGGCCGGGGCGTCCTTGGCGCGGCCCTGGCTCCAGGCCACCAGCGAGGGGTGTACCCCGGGCAGCGCGGCCTGCGCCTTCAGCCGCGCCGCTTCGGCCGCGGCGCGGCCGCGGAACGGTCCGAGGCGCACGCCGGTCGCCGGTTTGCCGTCAACCTGCAGCTGCTCGGTAAAAACGGGATAGCCGACGCTGCGTGCTTTCGATTCGCGCCGCCTGGCACCCGAAGCGTCGGTAAACACGCCGACGCTCACGGCGAAGCGCTGGTCGGCACCACGGCCTGGTGCGGCAGGCGGCAAGGATTCCGCTGCCGACGTGTCGGGGCCCGCCGAGGGAGCGTTGCCGGGCTGCACCGGCGCTTCGGCGCCCGGCGCCGCAGACGGTGCGCTGGCGTGCGTCGGTTGCGGCGGGGGCGGCGCGCGATCGGGAATCACGCGCGTGACTATTCGATCGGCGGGTGCGGCAGAGGCGCTGCCGCCGGCTGCCGGCGACACGTCAAAGGTCCGGGTCTGCAGGTCGCTGTCCGGCGCCGCAGGGATCGCCAGGCTGATGCTCTGGTCCTGCGACTGCGGCGGCGCGCCGGAAAAGAACATTGGCAGGAAGATCACCGCGAGGGCGATCAGCACGGCGGCGCCCAGCAGGCGTTGTTTCAAGGCGGGCTCCATCGTGACCTCGGTGGACTTGCAGCGGCTGTGATTATACGGGACTCGGGTCGGGACCCGGGACCCGGCACCCGGAACCCGAAATGCGCGGTTCGGTCGCCGCAGCTTCGTTTGGTGGCGCGGCCGCGCGGGGTCACGGCAACAGCCGGAAACCGGGACCGGGGCTGTCGAACATCGCGGCGCAACAACAATCTACGGCTCTTCCTGTTCCCGATTCTCCATTCCCCATTCCCGCGGAGCGAAGCGGAGCATGTGCGTGAGCGAAGCGAACCCCAACCTGCCATGCTTGCGCTCGCGCTGTCCATGACGAAGCTGCGTTTCGCGGCGCCGGGAATGGGGAAAGGGACCGGCCAAGGCCGCTCGGCTCGGCCTTTGCCGCTCACCGTCTTTTGTCTCGCGTCTAACGTCTCACGCTTTACCGCTCCCGCGCGGGACGGCGGCGGCGACATGGAAGGAGCCGAAGGCGACGATGCGGTCGCCGGGTGCGGCCACGGCGCGCGCGGCGGCCAGCGCCCCGGGCACGTCGGCGTGGCGGCTGGATTCGGCCGCCGGCCAACCTGCCAGCAAGCGCCGTTCGACCTCGCCCGCCTCCAGGCCGCGCGGGCCGGCGTCGTCAATGCCGCAGCAGAACCAGTGGTCGATGCAACTGCCAAGGGCTGCGCCGATGCCGGCGATGTCCTTGTCCGCCAGTGCACTGAACACCGCCAGCGTGTGACCTGACCCGCGGTTGGCGCGCAGCCAGTCGGCCAGCGCGCGTGCGGCCTGCGGGTTGTGGCCAACATCGACGATCAGCGTCGGCGCCTCCGCCACGACCTGGATCCGCGCCGGTACTTCGACATGGGCGAGTGCCGCCGCGTAGGTTGCCGCCGGCCAGCCCAGGGTGGTGCGCAGCGCGTACAACGCGGTCAGCGCGGCGGCCGCGTTGTCGGCCTGAAACGGCCCCGGCACCGCCAGCGGCGGCAAACGCAGTGACTGCCGCCCCGCGTGCCAAACGGTGCCATCGACCTCGCGCAGCAGACGATAGTCGCGGCCGGCAAGCCAGACCTTGGCACCGCCAGCTTCGGCGGTGTCGACCAGGCCGTGCGGCGCACGCGAATCGCCGATGATGGCGGGGCGCCCGGGCCGGAAAATGCCTGCCTTTTCGATGCCGATGGCGTCGCGATCAGGGCCCAGGTAATCGGTATGGTCCAGGTCGACCGTGACCACGATGGCCGCATCGGCGTCGATTACGTTGACCGCATCGAGGCGCCCACCAAGCCCGACCTCGAGCACCGCCACGTCGAGGCCCGCATCCGCCATCAGCTCGAGTGCGGCCAAGGTACCGAACTCGAACCAGGTCAGCGGGGTGCCACCGCGCGCTGCCTCGATTCGCTCGAACGCGGCGACCAGCGCCGCGTCCCCCGCCTCTCGCCCGCGGAGGCGCACGCGCTCGTTGTAGCGGTGCAGGTGCGGCGAGGTGTAACAGCCGACGGTTCGGCCATTTGCAGTCAGCATCGCCTCCAGCATGGCGACGGTCGACCCCTTGCCATTGGTGCCGCCCACGGTGATGACCTGCGGCGCCGGCCGCCGGCTCCCCAGCCGCTGCCAGACCGCGCGTACGCGCTTCAGACCGAGGTCGATGGCCTGGGCGTGCAACTGCTGCTGGTAGGCCAGCCAGTCATCGAGGTTTCGCGTGGACGGCGGGTGCGGCGGCGACACTGGACAATCCTAGGCGCGATGATAGGGGTGGCCGGCAAGCATGCTGGCGGCACGATACAACTGTTCGGCCACGATCAGGCGCACCAGCATGTGCGGCAGCGTCAGCGGGCCCAACGACCAGCGTTCGTCGGCGCGCGCCAGCACCTCGGCCGCGTGGCCGTCGGCGCCGCCGATCAGGAAGCAGGGATCGCGGGCTTCCATTCGCCACGCCGCCAGCCGCCGCGACAGCTCCTCGCTGGACCAGGCGCTGCCGCTGCCATCAAGCGCCACCACGTGCGCATCGCGCGGCAGCGCCGCAAGCAGCGCCGCACCCTCGTCACGCTGCGCGCGACCGCCGTCGCCGCCCTTGCCGCGGGCCGCCGGCTTGATCTCCACCAGCTGCAGCGGCAGCTCGTGCGACAGCCGCTTGCGGTACTCCTCGACGCCCTCGGCAACCCAGGGCGGCATGCGTTCCCCGATCGCGATCAGCCGCGCGCGCATCGGGCACCACGCTTCAGCCGGCTTCGGCGGCTGTGTCGGGCGCCTGGTCGCCGACGGTCCAGAGGCGCTCCAGCCCGTAAAACTCGCGCACCCGCGGTTGCATGATGTGGACCACCACGTCGCCGAGGTCGACCAGCGCCCAGTCGCCCTCGTCCTCGCCCTCGACGCCAAGCGGTGGCATGCCGGCCTGCTTGCACTGGCGCACCACCTCCTCGGCGATGGAGCGCACATGGCGCGACGAGGTGCCGGAGGCGATGACCAACCAGTCGGTCACCGAGCTTTTCTCGCGCACGTCGATCTCGCGCACGTCACGCGCCTTCAATTCCTCCAGTGCCTGCGCCACGTGCGCGCGCAACTGGCGCTCGGCAGCGTGGGCCGGGGGCTTTCGGTGGGAAGGATGGGGAGTGGCGGCGTGCGCCGCGGGTGCCGTGTCGGCGGGCGCGGCCCGGCGGGGCGCGCGGCTTTCGGGATGGCGCGCATGGGCGCGCGAATCGGTGGTGGTCAAGTGACGGTGGCCTCGTTGTTCCTGCACGCGCCGGAGTGACGCATGGCCGAGTATACGGGCATCGGCCACCGGCATGGCGTGCGCCCCCGCGCATGTTCAGGAAGCGCGTCCGGCGCCGCGAAAGGCGCCGGTTTGACCTCGCCGCAGCCTTGCGCGACCCTCGATCGCTGCACTTCCACGGGGAGACCGAATGAACGCGATCGACGGCACGCCCGGCGCGACCTGGCTCGGCCACCCGCGCGGCCTTGCCACCTTGTTCTTCACCGAGATGTGGGAGCGCTTCAGCTTCTACGGCATGCGCGCCCTGCTGGTGCTGTTCATGGTCGCCACCATCGACAAGGGCGGACTCGGCTTCAACGACGTCAGCGCCACCGCCATCTACGGCCTCTACGGCGCGGGCGTCTACCTCACCTCGCTGCCGGGCGGCTGGATCGCCGACCGCCTGATCGGCCAGCAGCGCGCCGTCTGGTACGGCGGCATCATCATCGCCGCCGGCCACTTCACGCTGGCCATTCCCAGCCACATCACGTTCTTCATCGGCCTGATCCTGATCGTGGTCGGCACCGGCCTGCTCAAGCCAAACACCAGCACGCTGGTCGGAGACATCTATCCCGAAGGTGGCGCGCGCCGCGATGCCGGCTTCTCGATCTACTACATGGGCATCAACCTCGGCGGCCTGCTGGGGCCGCTGGTCTGCGGTTACCTCGGGCAGAAGGTCAACTGGCACTACGGCTTCGCTGCCGCCGGCGTCGGCATGGTGCTCGGCCTGGTCATGTACCGCATGACGCAGAAATACCTGGGCAACTGCGGCACGCACGCCGAGCCGGCCCATGAGCAAGCGGATCGCCAGGCGCAGTTCCTGCGCCGCTCGTGGCTGGCGCTGGCCGCCGGCGTCGGCGTGCTCGTGCTGCTCGTGGTGCTCGGCTACACCGGGGTGATCGTCTATGCGCCGGTGGCGATCTCGACTTGGTTCGGGCTGGTGATCCTGCTGCTGGGCCTCGGCTTCATGGGCTGGATGTTCGTCTTCGGCGGCCTCGACGCGAAGGAGCGCAAGCGGCTGGTGGCGCTGGCCATCCTGTTCCTGGTGCAGGCGCTGTTCTGGGCCGGCTACGAGCAGGCCGGGTCTAACTTCAACCTGTTTGCAGAGCGTTACACCGAGCTCAGCCTGTTGGGCTTCGCCTTCCCGGCCTCCTGGTTCCAGAGCGAGAACTCGCTGCTGATCCTGCTGCTGGCCCCGTTCTTCGCCTGGCTGTGGGTATGGCTGGGGCGGCGCAACCTCGACCCGAGCACGCCGCTGAAATTCGCCCTCGGCCTGATCTTCATGGGCATGGGGTTCGTGGTGATGGTCGGCGCCGCCTGGATCGTGGTGGGCGGCAACACCGTGTTGCCAACCTGGTTGGGGCTGACTTACCTGCTGCACACCATCGGCGAGCTGTGCCTCAGCCCGGTGGGCCTGTCGGCCACCACCAAGCTGGCGCCGCGCCGCTACGGCGGCCGCCTGATGGGCACCTGGTTCCTCTTCACTGCGCTGGGCGAACTGCTGGCTGGCCTGATCGCCGGCCGCTTCAGTGCCCACAACGTGGAGGAGATGCCGCACATCTACGCCACCATCGCCGCCGTCGCCATCGGCGTTGGCCTCGTCTTGGCGCTCGCCAGCCGCCCCATCCAGCGCCACCTCATCGCCCGCGACCTGCGCTGACGTTTGCCGCCAGCGACTTGCGCACGCCTGGTTTCGGGATGGTGGGCCGTGTCGGATTCGAACCGACGACCATCGGATTAAAAGTCCGGTGCTCTACCAACTGAGCTAACGGCCCGGGATTGCGAGTGCGGTTTACGGCTGGCGCGCGGCACGGCGTGGCGTGCGCTTGCGCGGCGGTGGCCGATTCTACACCAGCGCGGCTGCACGCTTTGTCGCGCCTGGCGTCGCAGGCTGCGAGACGGCAGGCTGCCAGTGTGTGGGTCGTGGCGGCGTGGGTACGCCAGGGGCTACCCGATCGTCGAACGTGTCGGGTTACGCCCTGCGGCCTGACCCGCTCTACGGAGATGTCCGGTCATGGCGGCAGGCGGTTGCGCTTATACACGATGAGGAGAACGAATGAGCGATGCGGTTGCTGTCCTGGTGATCCTGCTGTGGCTGGTCGTCATTCCTGTCGGCTTGGTGCTGCTGGTCGCCCGCGATCCCGACGGCAAGGCGCAGAGGGCGTACGAGAAGCGGGCGCGCGCCGAGTTCCTGAAGCGTCAGGAAGCGGAGGTCGCGGCAATCAAGGCGCGTGTTGCGGCCCGCAGCGAACACCAATGACAGGCGTGGCAGGGCCGCCGGCTGCGTGCGTCACCTGCGGCGCGTGACCGGTCTGCGACCGCTGGCGGAAATCGCGTATGACGACGGAGACTGGGGATGCTGACGATGACTGACACACAGATGGTCCGCGGCGCGGCCGGCGTGCGGCTTGCGCAGCGGCTGGAGCGCTGAGGCGATGCCGACGATCCGCATGACCAACACCCACGTGCGCGCGCTGACCTCGCAATGGTCGGCGATGTCGCGCGACGTGCTGAACGCGCTGCGGACCATCGCCCGGCTGCTGGCAAACGGCACCGGCGAAACGGTGACCGTGGAACTGCCAGACGGTCGGACGCTCTGGGAGACCCGCCCCAACAATCGCGACACGGAGCCCGGCCAGGCGCGCTCCGGGCAGGCCGGATGATCCACGGACGCTGGCGGCCTCGGCGGCGGCAGCCCGGCAGGTGGCCGCCGACATCCGCGCCCGCAAACCCGCGGCTCAGGCGGCCGGCGGGTCGTCGCGGTAGCGCGTGGGGTCGGGCAGCCCGGCGACGGCGAAGCCCGCGGCCCGCAGGTGGCAGGCGTCGCAGTGGCGGCAGGCGCGGCCTTCGGCGTCGGCCTGGTAGCAGCTGACGGTCTGCGCGAAGTCGACACCGAGCCGCGTGCCCTCGCGCGCAATGTCGGCCTTGCTGAGGTCCATCAGCGGCGCGTGCACGCGGATGCCGGCGCCGTCGATGCCGGCGCGCGTGGCGAGGTTGGCCAGCTGCTCGAAGGCGGCGATGAAGGCCGGCCGGCAGTCGGGGTAGCCGGAGTAGTCGACGGCGTTGACGCCGCAGAAGATGTCGCTGGAGCCCAGCACCTCGGCCCAGCCCAGCGCCAGCGACAGCATGATGGTGTTGCGCGCCGGCACGTAGGTGACGGGAATGCCGCTGCCGCCGTGCTCGGGCACGTCGATGTCGGCGGTGAGGGCGCTGCCGCCGATGGCGCGCAGATCCAGCGACACGGTCTTGTGCGCGGCGACGCCGAGCATGGCGCAGACGCGCTCGGCGGCCGGCAGCTCGGCCTGGTGCCGCTGGCCATAGTCGACGCTGAGGGCGTGCACGGCGAAGCCTTGTTCGCGCGCCATCGCGGCGGTGACGGCGGAGTCCATGCCGCCGGAGAGCAGGACCACGGCCTTGCGTTGTGAGAACGTATCAGTCATCGATGTAGGGCGGGTTTCAACCCGCCGGCGTTGGGTTGTTGCGGGCCGGATGGGGCCTTGAAAACCGCCATCCGGCATTCGGGTTGTCTGCATTTCTTGCCGATGAAACGGCGGGTTGAAAACCCGCCCTACGGCATCCCGGTCGGCTGAAGCCCGCGGTATGGCATCCGTCGGCGTCAGCGGCCCGGCACGTCGCCCCACAGCAGCTTGTGCAGTTGCAACTGCAGGCGCACGGGAAGGCGGTCGGCGAGGATCCAGTCGGCCAGCTGGCCCGGCGGCAGCACGCCGGCCACCGGCGACAGCAGCACCTGGCAACGATCGGCCAGCCGGTGCTCGGCCAGCACCTGCCGCGCCCAGTCGTAGTCCCCGCGATCGGCAAGCACCATCTTCACCTGGTCGTTGGCGCCAAGGTGGCCGACATTGCTCCACAGGTTGCGCGCGCTCTCGCCCGAACCCGGCGCCTTGAAGTCGACCACGCGGTGCACACGCGGGTCGACCGCGCCGATGTCGAGCGCGCCCGACGTTTCCAGCGACACCTGGTAGCCCGCGTCGCACAGCCGCTCCAGCAGCACCAGGCAACGCTTCTGCGCCAGCGGCTCGCCGCCGGTGACGCAGACGTGGCGGGCCTCGTGGCTGGCGACCTCGGCGAGGATGGCGTCTATGTCGCGCCACTGGCCACCGTGGAAGGCGTACTCGGTGTCGCACCAGGTGCAGCGCAGCGGGCAGCCGGTGAGGCGCACGAATACCGTGCGCCAGCCGACGGCGTCGGCCTCGCCCTGGATGGAGTGAAAGATCTCCGCCACGCGCAGGCGCAACGCCGGCCCGGCATCCCGCGCCGGCGCCAGCGATTCGGCCATCATCGGTTTCACTGCGCGCTGGTTTGCAGGTCCAGTGCGCGCAGGCGGTCCTGGGCGAGGCGTGCGTCGCTGCTGTTCGGGTATTGCTGCACCACGCGCTGCAAGGTGGCGCGTGCGGCATCCCACTGTTGCAGTTCGTACTGGCAGTAGCCGATCTTCAGCAGGCCGTCGCGGGCCTTGGGCGTGTCCGGGTAGAGCTGCACCAGTTGCTGGAAGGTGCGCAGCGCCACCGGGTAGTTCTGGGTGCCGTAGTAGGACTCGCCCAGCCAGTAATAGGCGTTGGGCACCAGCTCGGATTGCGGGTGCTGCTGGATGAAGGCCTGGAAGCGCCGCGCCGCGGTCGGGTACGCGCCGCTGCGCAAGGCCGCGAAGGCGTTGTCATAGTCGGCCTGGGCGGTGGCCTGGGCGCCGGCCGGAGCCACCGTGCCGGCGGCGTCCGCGGCCGGTGCAGCCGGTGCCGCCGGCGTGGCGCTGGCGCCGCCAAGCACCACGTCGCCGAGCTCGGTGGTGTCGTCACCGCTGCTGGCGGC
Source organism: Rhodanobacteraceae bacterium (assembly GCA_035699085.1). GTDB lineage: Bacteria > Pseudomonadota > Gammaproteobacteria > Xanthomonadales > Rhodanobacteraceae > DASSBG01. The sequence goes on along the minus strand of DASSBG010000045.1, from coordinate 260,578 downwards.
GGCGGCCGGACCACTGCCGGCCGGCCGGCCTTCCAGCCGGCCCAGCCGCGAGTCGAGGTCGATGTACTGCGCCTTCGCCTGTTGCTGCATTTGCTGCAGCTGGTGGCGCAACTGTTCCACCTGGCCCTGCAACTGCTGCACCTCGGAGCGCAGCGCCTGCATCTGGTTGACGGTGCCGACGCCACCCTGGTCCTGCGCCTGGCGCTCCAGCCGCGCCACGCGGTCAGCCAGGCTCAGGCGCTGGCCGCTGACCTGAACCTGGGCACTGGCGGCCAGCGGGAAGGCGGCGGCCACGATCGTGGCCGCCACCAGCCATGCCAGCGCACCTTGGCTGCGCCAGGTCGACATCACTTCACCGTGTAGACGATTTCGGCCCGGCGGTTCCTGGACCAGCAGCTCTCGTTGTGCTCGCGGCACACGGGACGCTCCTCGCCATAGCTCACCACCTTGATCTGCGCGGCCGAGGCGCCTTCGGCCTCCAGTGCGCTGGCCACGGCATTGGCACGGCGCTCGCCCAGGCCGAGGTTGTACTCGCGCGAGCCGCGCTCGTCGGCGTTGCCTTCCAGCGTCATGCGCGCGTCGGGGCGGTCACGCAGGTACTTGGCGTGGCAGGCGATGGCGTCCTGGAACTGCGGCTTGATGACGCTCTGGTCGAGGTCGAAATACACGGTCCGTCGCAGCAGGCAATCGTTGCTGGACAGGTCGGCCGGCGTGAATGCAGCCGGTCCCGTGGGCTCGGTCGGCTGGGTGGTGACTTCGGGGGCCGGCGCCGGAGCGGGTGCTGCCGACGGCTTCACTTCCTGCTTCGTGGCGCACGCCGCCAGGCCGATGCAGAGCACGGCGGCAAACGTCACACGTATGGTCTTGTTCATGACAACTCCTTCGGCTGAGCGAATGATGAAACAGCGACTTGAAATGCACGGCTAACAGGGCCGCGGCGGACGCGTTCCGTTCAGCGGGGCCGGAACGGGCCCCACGCCGGTTCGCGCACGTCGCCGTTGGCCAGCACCAACCGCTGGCGCACACGGCCGTCGGCCGAGACCGCGTACAACACGCCGCGTGCCCCGTCCGATGCCGCGTACAGCAGCATGCTGGCGTTGGGTGCGAAGCTCGGCGACTCGTCCATGTTCCCCGGCGAAACCATGTGCTCCTGCCCCCCAAGCCCACGGTCCATGATGGCGATACGATACACGTTACCGGCGCCCTGCACCATGGCGATGCGCTTGTTGCGGAAACCGACTGAGGCATCGGAATTGTACTCGCCGCTGAAGGTCAGCCGCTCGGGCGTGCCGCCGGTGGCGGCAATCTGGTAAAGCTGCGGCTTTCCGGAGCGGTCGGAGGTGAACACGAGGCTCTGTCCATCGGGCGTCCACTCAGGCTCCGTATCGATCGAGAAATGGTGGGTCAGGCGCCGCATGTCGCCGGTCGCGAGGTCCATCACGAAGATTTCCGGGTTGCCGACGTAGGACAGGCTCATCGCCAGCTTGGTGCCATCGGGCGAGAAGGCTGGTGCGCCGTTGATGCCCGAGTGGCTGCTGACCAGCCGCCGGGAGCCGGTCGACAGGTCCTGGATGTAGATCGCCGAGTTGCCGCTTTCGAAGGAGACGTAGGCGATCTTGCCGCCGTCAGGCGACCAGGACGGCGACATCAGCGTCTCGTGCGAGCGCACCACCACCTGCGGGTTGTGGCCGTCGGAATCGGCCACCACCAGCGAATACTCCATGTTGTGGCCGGTGCCGGTGGCGGTGATGTAGGCCACGCGGGTCCAGAAGGCGCCGCGCACGCCGGTGATCTTTTCGTAGATGAGGTCAGCGATCTGGTGCGCCACACCGCGCAGATCGGCCGGCTGGCCGGTGACCGAGAGCGCCAGCAACTGACGCTGGCCGGGTACGTCGTACAGCTCGAACTCGACCCGCACGGCCCCGTTGCCGGCGTCGACCTGGCGGCCGATCACCAGGTAGTCCTGCTTGAGCAGCTTCCAGGTGGCGAACTTCACATCGTTGCCGCGGTGCGGGAATTCGACCACGTCATCCTTCGGCAGCGTGCGGAACTGCCCGGAGCGGTTGAGATCCATGCCGATGACGCTGGCCACGTCGGTGGCCGGCGGCACCCCGCTGCCTTCCCACGAAAATGGCACCACCGCGATCGGCACCGCCGAGGGCACGCCATTGACGATGTCCAGGGTCAGGCCCTGCGCCGAGGCGCGGCCGCCTGCGCCGCAAACCGCCACCACCAGGGCCAGCAGCAAACCGTTTCGAATCGTGCGCCATGCCGTCATGTAAACCTCACTCTTCGACTTTGAAGTTCAGGATGATGCTGCGCTGGAAGACGCTCTCGTAGCCGTTATACGGCAGCGGCTGCGCGCGTCGCACCGCGTTCTCCACCGAGCGCCGCCCCGGTTCATCAAAAGGACAGCTCGGCAATACCGTGACACTGATGACCTGACCGCCCGGTATCTGCACGATCCGCAGCGGACAGGTGACGCCCTTCGGGATGTTGTCCGGCCGCAGCCAGTTGCGGGTGATGGTGTTGGTCAGCGCCGCCGCATACTGTGCCGCCAGAGCGGAGTCGGCGCCACCCTGGCCGCTGCGCGGCTGCTCGGCCTCGCGCACGGGCGCCGCCGGTGCAGGCTTCTCGGTCTTGGCGTTGGCCGCCTCCTGCGCGGCCTTCTGCGCCGCCTCGCGCTGCTGGCGGATGGCCTCCAGCTGCTTGAGCAGCTTGTCGGCCTTGCGCTGCTGCGCCTCCAGTTCGGCCTGGTGCTGCTTCTCGCGCGCCTCCTGGGCCTGCTGCGCCTTGAGCGCCTCGCGCGCCAGTTCGGCCACCTTCTGCTGCGCCTTGATGTCCGGATGCACCGCCGGCGGCGGCAGGGTCTTCACCGGCACCTTGGGCGGTTCGACCTTGGTCGGCGCCACGGGCGGCGGCGGCGTGGCCGGCTTGCGCGGCTTGGCTTTGGGCGCCGCGGCCGGCCCCACCAAGGTGGCCTCGATCACCGGTCCCGGCGTGGCCAGCGGCCGCGAACACTGCACCGGGTTGAGCGCCGCCGGCAGGTGCAGCGCCTGCGCCAGCGATTCCCAGCTGGTGCACGGCAGCGTCGCCAGCAGCAGGAACGCGAATACGCCGACATGCAGCAGCGCCGCCCACAGCAGCGCCGACCGCTGCCCCGGTCGCTCAGCCATGCCCCGACCCGGCCGCCTGCGGCGGCGGCTCCGTCATCAGGCCGATGTTGGGCACGCCGGCCTGCTGCAGCAGCACCATGGCCTTCATCACCTGGCCGTAGTCGACGTCCTTGTCGCCGCCGAAGCGCACCGGGACGCCCGGGTTCTGGCGCTCGAAGGCGGCCAGCTTCTTCACCAGCGTGTCGGCATCGATGCGCTCGCGCGGCGCGCCGCCCAGCGTCAGGTAGAGGTTGCCTTGCTTGTCCAGGCTGACCAGCACCGGCTCCTTGTCCTCGTGCAGCGCCTTGGCCGAGGCCTGCGGCAGCTTGATGTCGACGCCCACGTGCAGCAGCGGCGCCGTGACCATGAAGATGATCAGCAGCACCAGCATCACGTCGACGTAGGGCACGACGTTGATCTCGGCCTTCAGCCGGCGGCGTTGGCGGCGCGGGGTTCGCATCGGCTGCTCCGCTCAGGCGGCGTGTTCGTCGGCGTCGATCTGCCGCTGCAGGATCGACGAGAACTCGTCCTGGAAGGTGTCGTAGCGCGAACTGAGGCGCTCGACGCCGTTGGCATAGCGGTTGTAGGCCCAGACCGCCGGGATGGCGGCGATCAGGCCCATCGCCGTGGCGATCAGCGCCTCGGAGATGCCGGGCGCGACGCTGGCTATGGTCGCCTCCTGCACGTGCGCCAGGCCCTGGAAGGCCACCATGATGCCCCAGACCGTACCGAACAGGCCGACGTAGACGCTGATCGAGCCAACGCTGGCAAGAAACTCCAGGTTGTGTTCCAGGCGGTCGACCTCGCGGGTTACCGCCACGCGCATCGCGCGCTGCGCGCCTTCCAGCACCGCGCGCAGGTCTCGCCCTCGCCGCTGGCGCTGACGCGCGTATTCGTGGAAACCGGCGTGGAAGATGCCGGCGAGGCCGCCCTCGTCCTCGCTGTCGCCGATGTCCCGGTAGAGCACGGCAAGGTCCGCCCCGGACCAGAATCTCTCCTCGAACGCGTCTGCCTCGCGCCGGGCCTGGGCCAGCAGCGCGCGCTTGCGGAAGATGATCACCCAGGACATGAAGGAGGCCAGCACCAGCAGCACCAGCACGATCTGCACCGGCACGCTGGCATGCGCCACGAGGGCGAGGATGTTCAAGTTGCCGTTCATTGTGGGGACAGTCCTTCACGCAGGTGGTTGGGCAGCGGCGCCGGCCGCAGGCTGGCGGCGTCGACGCAGCCGGCGCGCACGCGGGCGCGGGCCAGCAGCGCGCCGTCGGCGACGCGGGTCAGCTGCTGCGACATGATCATACTGGCTGCGCGCAGGTGGTCGAGTCGCAGCGTGGCCTCGATTTCGTCGTCCAGCCGTGCCGGCTGCAGAAACTTGATGTCGACCGCGCTGATCACCAACGCCAGGCCTTCGCGCTCGCGCAGGCGCGATTGCACCACCCCGCACGAACGCAGCCACTCGCTGCGCGCGCGCTCCAGGAAACGCAGGTAATTGGCGTGGTAGACCACGCCGCCGGCGTCGGTGTCCTCCCAGTACACGCGCATGCGCCAGTGGAACATGTGCTGTCCGGGTTTCACCAGCAACGTGCCACGTCGCGCGCGATTCGGATGTGGGATGGGGACCGGGGACCAGGGACCGGAAGCGCAGTCAGCGCCGTCGTGTCAGCGCACCCCACCTGCCGCGCCGGGGACGGCAGGCATCGGCTGACCTGCGCCAGGGCGCAGGTTGAGCGCCGGTGTCGCACGTGCGTTGTGTCGGTCATCGCAAAGAACGCCTGCGTGCCATACGAAGCGCGAAGCATACCAAGCGCAACGGTCACCGACGTTCCGGTCCCTGGTCCCCGGTCCCCGGTCCCTGCTCCAGGAACATGTCCCCGGCCTGCGGCTGCCGCGGCGGCGGCGTCAGGCCGAGGTGGCGCCAGGCGCGCGCGCTGGCCATGCGGCCGCGCGCGGTGCGCAGGATGAAACCCTGCTGAATCAGGTAGGGTTCGACCACGTCTTCCAGCGTGCCGCGATCCTCGCTCAGCGCCGCCGCCAGCGACTCGACACCGACCGGGCCGCCATCGAAGCTTTCGATGATGATGCGCAGCAGGCGCCGGTCCAGCTCATCGAAGCCCTCGGCGTCGATCTTCAGCATCTGCATCGCCGCCTGGGCGGCGGCGCGGTCGATGCCGCCGCCGGCGCGCACCTCGGCGTAATCGCGCACCCGCCGCAGCAGCCGGTTGGCGATGCGCGGCGTGCCGCGCGAGCGGCGCGCGATCTCCTCGGCACCACCGTCGTCGCAGGCGATGTCCAGAATGCGCGCCGAACGTCGGACGATCGCCGCCAGCTCCGCCGGCGAATAGAACTCCAGCCGCTGCACGATGCCGAAGCGGTCACGCAGCGGGCCGGTCAAGAGGCCTGCGCGGGTGGTGGCGCCGATCAGCGTGAAGGGCGGCAGGTCGAGCTTGATCGAGCGCGCGGCCGGGCCCTCGCCGATCATGATGTCGATCTGGAAATCCTCCATCGCCGGATACAACACTTCCTCGACCACTGGCGACAGGCGATGGATCTCGTCGACGAACAGCACGTCGTGCGGCTCCAGGTTGGTCAGCAGCGCGGCGAGGTCACCGGCGCGTTCCAGTACCGGGCCCGAAGTCGAGCGCATGCTGACGCCGAGCTCGTTGGCGACGACGTGGCTGAGCGTGGTCTTGCCCAGACCCGGCGGTCCGAAAATCAGCACGTGGTCGAGCGCACCGCTGCGCCGGCGCGCCGCCTCGATGTAGATCGCCATCTGCTCGCGCACCGTCGGCTGGCCGACGTACTCGTCGAGCTTGCGCGGCCGGATGCTCGCCTCCAAGGCCGCCTCGTCGGCCGTCGCCCCGGGCGCAATCACGCGTTCGTCGCTCGTCATGCCGCCATTATGGCGGGCCGGATCGGGAATGGGGAATGGTCGAACGTTCGACTTCGCGGCTCCGCATGACGTGTGGCGGCGCAGCGGCTCCTTCGTTCTGCGCCCGGGCCCGCTCGTTTGCAAGCTGGCTGCTCGGGTGCTGTAATCCGGAAGAAGGGGTTTGCTCCGAGCACGCTCAGGGCCTGCCCCGGCGTCACGAGGGGCACACCATGCAAGAGCGCCGCTTGCGCCAGCCACGCCATCGGGTTCGCCCGCGGGCACGGCCACCGCTCAAGGTGCGTCCGGCGACCAGGGCGCTGCCGGTAGTGGCCCTGATTCTTGTTCTGGCCGCCGCCGTACCAGCCCGCGCCAGCACCTATTCGGTCACCAGTACCGCCGACAGCGGGCCAGGCTCGCTGCGCCAGGCGATCCTGGACGCCAACGCCAACCCCGGGGCCGACACGATTGATGCAAGCGCCGTCCAGGGCACCATCACCCTCAGCGGTGGTGAAATCCAGATCAGCGACGCCGTGACGATCACAGGGCCGGGCGCGGACCAACTGACAATCCAGGCGGGCGCCGAATCCCGCATCTTCAACGCCGGCGCCAGTGCGAGCCTTCTGGCGATTTCCGGGATGACGCTGACCGGGGGCTTCGTCGACAACGCTCAGAACGGCGGCAACATTCTCGCCGTCAACAGCGTCCGTGTCGATGATGTGTCGATCGAACATGGTCGCGCGTCCGGCGACGGCGGCGGTATCTACATCGCCAACGGCAATTTGATCGCCAGCGACAGCCGGATTCGGGGCAATACTGCCGGCACGTTCGATTTCTTCGTCATGGTCAGCAACGGCGGCGGCGCCTACGTGAGCGGAAACGCCGATTTGAGACGGGTGCTGCTGGAGGGTAATCAGGCGTCGGGTCCCGACGGCGGTTACGGCGGCGGGCTCTATGCGACCGGTAGCGCCACCCTCAGCGCCTGCGAGGTTGTCGACAACACGGCTGCTACGGAAGGCGGCGGCCTGCGAGCGGAGGGCGCGATTGACATACGTTCCAGCTTCCTGCAGAACAACATGGCGGACGCCGGCATGGCGATCCATGGCGGCGCTGCCATCACGCTGGTGAATGACACGATCTATGCAAATGACTACGCCACAGCCGACCAGAGTGCCGTGGAGTCTGCCGGCGTCGGCGAATCGGTCGGCATCTACTACAGCACCTTCAGCGGCAACAAGACCGCGCTCGCCATCAGTGGCAGTGCTGCCGCGCTCACCCTGCGCAATTCGATATTGTATGGCGACTCGACCGAGATCTCGGCGGTCGCGGGCACCACCTTCGACATCGCCAACTCGCTGCTTGCCAATGCCAGCGGCACGGGCGTGATCGACGGCGTCAACGGCAACATCGTTGGCCGCGACCCGAAGCTCACGCAACCGCAGACGTTCGGCGGCCCGATCGAGTTGCTCGGCCTGGACACAGGATCGCCAGCCATCGACGCCGGAGGCGATAGTGGCCTGGCGACGCCGCCGGCATTCGACGGGCGTGGCGCCGGCTTTGCGCGCGTTGTCGGTGCGGCACCGGACATGGGGGCGTTCGAGATGCAGGCGCCGACGACACTCATTGTCGACACGCTCGCCGACCCTGGCGATGGACCGTGCGACGCGACCGACTGCACGTTGCGCGAGGCGGTTGACGCGGCCAACCGCACCATCGCAACCGACACCGTGCAATTCAAGAGCGGCCTCACCGGCACCATCACCTTGAGCAGTGGCACCATCTCCATCGAGTACGGCCTGCACATCGTCGGACCCGGCGCTGATGTCTTGACGGTGGACGGCAATGGTGCTCCAACCGTCCTTGAGGACCTGGGAGCTGGGTCGGGCCAGTCCGAGCTGACGGTCTCCGGACTGACCATCACGGGCGGCGATGCCAACGCTGGCGGCGGCATCCACGCCGACGCCAGGCGGGTGACCCTGCGCGACATGGTGATCACCGGCAATCGCGCCAGCGACGCTGGCGGAGGCGTCTACCAGCGGGGGCCGATCACGCTTGACAACGTCATCATCAGCGACAACTGGGCCGCCAGTGACGGCGGTGGCGTGTATACCCGCAGCACGCTCAGCTGCACGGACAGTGAAATTGCAGGCAACACTACTGCCGCCGGGTTTGGCGGGGGATTCTTTGCTTTCGGCAATGTCGATCTCGACAACTGCCGGGTCGCGGACAACACCAACTCCGGCATCGATTATGGGAACGCCGGTGGAGGCGGGTATGCGGGCACGACGGCGACCGTCACCAACTCGATCATCGAAGGCAACAGCGCCAACTGGGGCGGCGGGTTGGAAGTGCAAAATGAACTGGCCATCAGCGACAGCATCCTGCGCGGCAATCAGGCAAACATCAGCGGCGGCGCGCTCAACATGAGTGCCAGCGATGGCAGTTTCGAGATGACGAACTGCCTGGTGGACGGCAACAGCGCGGTCAACGGCGGCGCCATCGACATGGGCGTCAACCAGTCGGGCGTGATCCTGGGCTCGACCATCAGCAACAACAGTGCCAGCTTCCGTGGTGGTGCGGTGCTGACCGATTCGACCGGCTCGCTCACCATCGAGCGCAGCTTGCTGACGGACAACTTCACCACCGACACGGGCGACGGTGGCGCCCTCTACGTTGATCCTTATGGTGCATTCGCCTTGCGCAGCAGCACGCTGGTGGCAAACCGCTCCGCGCGCGACGGCGGCGGCATCTTCGTCTCTTACGGCAACGCCGGTGTCGGCACTGTCGCCATCGAGCACGCCACCATCAGCGGAAACACTGCCAGCAACGGCGAGGGCGGTGGCGTCCTCACGCAGTCCGAGGTCGACGTCCACATCACCGGCAGCATTGTTGCCGGCAATACCGCCGACACAGGGAACGACCTTGCTGCCCTGGGTGGCTCGTTCGTTGCCAGCTATTCGCTGATCGAAGACCCGGGCAACGGCGACATCACCGGCGGTGTCGACGGCAACCTCGTGGGAGTGGATCCCTTGCTGATGCCGCTCGCAGACAATGGCGGCAGCACCTGGACCAGGGCGATCACCAGCGCGTCGCCGGCGTGGAATGCGGGCGACCCGTTGTTCGCCTCACCGCCAGGACCTTCCTACGACCAGCGCGGCGCCGGCTACCCCCGCGTGTCCGGCGATCGAATCGACATGGGTGCCTTCGAAAGCCAGGGTCCTGTGGACGGCGACATCATTTTCATCGACGGCTTCGAACCCTGAGCGTCCATGAAGCGATCCGATCTTCCGCTGGTTCCGGCATGGTCATTGGTGGTTGCCTGGCCTCTGCTGGTGGTCTGGATCGGCGGTTTCCTGCTCAGCCTGCGACACCACGCACCGTGGCCAGGCGAGGACCCGCGCCTGTTGTTCGACAACAGCCTGAGAGCCGGACTGCCATTCTTCATTCTTGCCGTCGTCGTGCAGCTGCGGCGACACGACGACGAGCAGCGCAGCAATTGGGCGGCCATGCTGTTGCTGCTGGCGGGGTCGGCGCTGCTGTGGGGCAGCCTGTACTACTCCAGCCTCAACTACAGCGGGCCAAATATCGGGCTGGCCCTGCTGCTGTTGACGTCGCCGCTGTACCTGCCGCTGCTGATCCCCATCGGCCTCGTGATCGGCTACCGCCAGCCCGCCGCCCCTGATTGATCGCCGCCGACTTCCCGGATCAAAACCGGGGTCAGAGTGCACTTTTCGCCTGGCGAAAACTGCAGTCTGACCCCCCGCCGAGCTGCGTCGTCTCCGGTTGCACGTGCATGCGTGGCGTGCGGATGGCGAGCCTTGGCGCGCCGCTGCTGCGTGTTCCTGGCGCGTATCGTGCCAATCGGCCTCCGTCGGAGCGCGCGGCGGGTTGAAACCCGCCCTACACGCTCCGCGGACGCGAGACATTTTTCGCGACTGGCAATCAGCGCCAGCGGTGGACCATGGTCCCGTTGACCTTGCGCAGGTAGGCGAGCAACGCACGCACGTCTTGCACCTGCTGCCCGGTCAGAAGCTGCTGCTCATACACCATCTGCAGGTCAGCACCTGGCACGCAGGCGCCAAGAGCGAAGCAGGTGGAACGGACCGCAAACGAATCGGGTCCGCACGGTCTGCCGTAGTCGCAAGCCAGCAATCCGAGGGCGTAACGCATCAGCATGTTGCGTTGCTGCGGGTTGACCGACGAGACCGACTGCAGCTGCGGTTGCATGTAGACCGAGGAGATGTCCAGGTCCGCAAGTTGGTCCGCGACGACCATCGCCGTCGTCTCGTCCGGTCGCGCCATGATCGCGCTGACCGCCGCGTCCAGCGCGGCATCCGCACCCTGGTCCGCAAACCGATGACGGATCGTATCCTTCACCGATGCGTCGAGTGCATCGACCGGGTGCGCCTGCGCCATGGTCTGCAGATCGTCAAACTCAGGCGCCGCAAGGACCGCAGCGCAGTCCGCCTGCGTTTGCCGGTGGACCCGTATCTGGTATTGCGTGGCGTGCTCATGGCCGACGGGTGACTGGTCCACCGGCGCCTGGCTGGCTGCATTGCACTGATTGGCAATTTGCACCGCCAGATGCGCAGCCGTCTCGTCGCCGGCAAAGGCGAGATCAACCAAGCCCCTGAAGCGATCACCAAGCGTCAGGTTCGTATTGGCGAACAGCTGACGCGCCCCGACAGGCGCGATCTTCCTGGCAGGCCGGACCGCACCGTCTTCGCTCCACGGCACGTCCGAAGACGTGGCAGAGGGTGCTGGCGCAGGAGCACCAGCATCGCCGATACGGGTGACAGGCTCAGCGCTCGCGGGTGCCATGTGCCCCGCGTCGTGCGATGGCCAGAGCCAGAAAAAGGCTCCGCCCACCACAATCGCCAGCAGCACGAATGACAACAGGATTTTGGAGAGTGTGGCCATCGTCGGCACCACTCTGAAGCCCCCAAGGCAGGTCTGCAACCCGCCGACCTATGGACGGGCCACCCTGCGGCGAGACGACGATGAGCAGCGCGGCAATTGGGCGGCCATGCTGTTGCTGCTGGCGGGGTCGGCGCTGCTGTGGGGCAGCCTGTACTACTCCAGCAGCCATGCTGTTGCTGCTGGCGGGGTCGGCGCTGCTGTGGGGCAGCCTGTACTACTCCAGCCTCAACTACAGCGGGCCAAATATCGGGCTGGCCCTGCTGCTGTTGACGTCACCGCTGTACCTGCCGCTGCTGATCCCCATCGGTCTCGTGATCGGCGATCGGGGGCCGCCCGCTCCTGGCTGATCGCCGCCGACTTCCCGGATCGAAACCGGGGTCAGCAAAACCGGGGTCAGAGTGCACTTTTCGCCTCAGCGAAAACTGCAGTCTGACCCCCCCGCCGAGCTGCGTCGTCCGTCGTACGCGCTTGTCCGGTCCCTGGTCCCTGGTCCCTAAATAGCCACCTGCGTGCCGAGCTCGATCAGGCGGTTGCCGGGGATCTGGAAGAAGGCGGTGGCCGGCAGCGCGTTGCGCTGCATGAAGGCGAACAGGCGGTCGCGCCACAGCGCCATGCCGGCGCGCTCGTCGGCGACGATGGTCTCGCGGCTGATGAAGAAGGTGGTGTCCATCAGGTCGATGGGCAGGCCCTTGGCGCCGCAGAGCTTGAGCAGCTCCGGTACGTCCGGGTCCTCGGCGAAGCCGACGCGCAATACCAGGCGGAAAAAGTCGTAGCCCAGCGCCTGCAGTTCGATGCGGTCGTCGTGGTCGGCGTAGGGCGTCTCCAGGATATCCACCGTCAGCATCACGTTGCGCTCGTGCAGCACCTTGTTGTGCTTGAGGTTGTGCAGCAGCGCGTGCGGTACGGCGTCGCCGTTGGCGGTCAGGAACACAGCGGTGCCCGGCACGCGCATCGGCGGGTGTTCGTTGAGGTTGGCGATGAAAGGCTCGAGCGCCAGCGCGCCCTGCTTGATCTGGCGCATCACCAGTTCGCGGCCGCGGCGCCAGGTGGTCATGACCGCGAACAGGCCGACGCCGAGCACCAGCGGGAACCAGCCGCCGTCCGGAATCTTCAGCGTGTTTGCACCGAAGAAGGACAGGTCGACGATCAGCAGCAGCAGGCCGGTGGCGATCACCGCCAGCCTGCTCCAGCGCCACATGCGCCGGGCCACGATCATGGTCAGCGTGGTGTCGATGGCCATGGTGCCGGTGACCGCGATGCCGTAGGCGCCGGCCAGCGCCTGCGAGGAGCCGAAGCCGATGACCACCAGCACCACCGCCAGCAGCATGAAACGGTTGACCCACGGCAGGTAGATCTGGCCGATCGCGCGCGCCGAGGTGTGCACGATCTTCATGCGCGGCACGAAGCCCAGTTGCACTGCCTGCCGGGTCACCGAAAACGCCCCGGAGATAACCGCCTGCGAAGCGATCACGGCAGCGACCGTGGCAAGGCCGATCATCGGGTAGAGCCCCCAGGACGGCAGCGCCAGGTAGAACGGGTTGCGCGAGGTCAGCGGGTCGCCGAGCAGCAGCGCGCCCTGGCCGAAGTAATTCAGCACCAGCCCCGGCATGACGAAGCCGAACCAGGCGGCGCGGATCGGGAAGCGGCCGAAATGGCCCATGTCGGTGTACAGCGCCTCGGCGCCGGTCACGCACAGCACCACCGCGCCCAGCACCAGGAACCCGCCCCAACCGTGGTGCATGAAAAAGTTGACGCCGTACCAGGGGCTGAGCGCTGCCAGCACCTGCGGTTCCTGGACGATGTTCCAGACGCCGATCAGGCCCAGCGACAGGAACCAGACGCACATCACCGGGCCGAACACCACGCCGACCTTCTGGGTACCGAAACGCTGCACCGAGAACAGCACGATCAGCACCAGCACCGCCATCGGCACGACAAAGGTTTGCAACCCCGGCGCCGCGACGCCCAAACCCTCGACCGCGGACAGCACCGTGATGGAGGGCGTGATTACGCCATCGCCGTAAAACAACGCCGCGCCGAGCAGCGCCATGAACATCACCAGCTTGCGTACCTTCGGTTCGCCGCGCGCAGCTCGCTGGGCCAGCGTCATCATGGCCATGATGCCGCCCTCGCCCTTGTTGTCGGCACGCATCACCAGGGTCACGTACTTCACCGCCACCACGATGATCAGGGTCCACAGGATCAGCGACAGCACGCCGAGCACGTTGAAGGGCACGGCCGGCATGCCGTGCTCGCCGTGGAAGGCCTCCTTCATGGTGTAGAGCGGGCTGGTGCCGAGGTCGCCGAACACCACGCCGATCGCACCGAGAATCAGGGCCTTGCGGCTGCCGTGGCTGGCTTCGCCGTCGGCGGTTGCCGGATCATTGCTGGCAGCGTCGTTGGCCACGGCCCGCCTCAGCCACCCAGCGCGGAGCGCAGCGACTTGCGGATGATGGCCTCGGCGTCGTCGCCATCGGCGGCGCATTTCTGCACCAGCCGCGCCGCCTCGGCCGGCTTGTAGCCCAGCTGCTGCAAGGCCACCTCGGCCTCGCCGCGCGCGTCGCGTGGCACGTCGCCGCCGCCGGGCCGGGCCGGACCCGAGGTGCCGTCGGCACCCACCCTGTCGCGCAGTTCCACCACGATGCGCTCGGCGGTCTTCTTGCCGATGCCCGGGATGCGCGTCAGCGCCGCGCTGTCGCCGGCGCGCACCAGCCGCGCAAACTCGTCGGTGGCGACGCCGGACAGCACGGCCAGCGCAATCTTCGCGCCGATGCCGCTCACCTTCAGGAGGTGCCGGAACAGCGTGCGCTCGGCCTCGCGCGCGAAGCCATACAGTGCGACGCTGTCGTCCTTCACCGCGTGATGGGTCAGCAAGGTGACGGGCTGGCCGGTAGCCGGCAAGTCGTAGATCGTCGACATCGGCGCCTCCAGCTCGTAGCCGACGCCGCCGACGTCAATCAGCAGCCAGGGCGGCTGCTTCGAGGCCAGGGTTCCGCGCAGCCGCCCGATCATCGGCGCCGCCGCCAGGCGCTGCGCGGCAGGCCGATGCGCTCGACGCCGCTGCGCGTGTGCGCATGGGTGACCGCGATGGCCAGGGCATCGGCGGCGTCCGCCTGCAGCGGCGCCTCCAGTCCCAGGAGCATGCAGATCATGTGTTGCACCTGGGCCTTGTCGGCGCGGCCGCCGCCCACCACCGCCTGCTTCACTTCCGATGCCGCGTATTCGTGCACGTCCATCCCCCGGCTCAGCGCAGCGCAGATCGCGGCACCGCGTGCCTGCCCCAGCTTGAGGGCCGAGTCGGCATTGCGCGCCATGAAGACGCGCTCGATGGCGCATTCGTCCGGTGCATGCGTGCCGATGATGGCACAGACCTCATCGTAGATGCGCTTCAGCCGCAGCGGGAAGCTGGCCTCGCCGCCGACCGCCACCGCCGCGTGGAACACGTGCCGCGGCCGCCCCGCCGCATCGACATCCACGATGCCGATGCCGGTGCACTGGCTGCCGGGGTCGATGCCGATGATCCTTGCGGATCGGGAATGGGGAATGGGGAGTGGGGAATGGGAGCGCTCTGCCTCGCTTTCGGAGCCGCCGGCACTGACGGGGGCTCCGGTGCGTGGAGCACGGGACGAAAGTCGAACGGAGCGGCTTGCCTCATTCCCCATTCCCCATTCCCCATTCCCGGCCCTGCTGCTAGCCATCGGCTGGCAGCAGGCCGTTGTGATACACCTCGCTGACGTCGTCGAGTTCGTCGAGTTTGTCGATCAGGTCGAGCAGGGTCTCCTGCGCCTCCTCGGGCACGGCGACGCGGTTGTCGGGACGCATGCCGACGCCGGCGTGCTCCCAGTCCAGGCCGGCTTCCTGCAGCGCCTGCTGCACCGCCTCGAAATCGTCCGGCTGGCACAGCACGGTGCTCTCGCCGGCTTCATTGACCACGTCGTCGGCGCCCGCTTCGAGCGCCGCTTCCAGCACTTTTTCCTCGGCCGCCGCGTCACCGCCGGTGGCGAAGACGAACTCGCCGACGCGGCTGAACTGGAAGGCGACCGAGCCGCTGGTGCCGAGGTTGCCGCCGTGCTTGGACAGCGCATGGCGCACGTCGGCGACGGTGCGGGTCGGGTTGTCGGTGAAGCAGTCGATGATCAGTGCCACGCCGGCGGGGCCATAGCCCTCGTAGCGCAGTTCCTGCATGTCGGCGCCACCATCGGCGCCGGAGCCGCGCTTGATGGCGCGCTCGATGGTGTCCTTGGTCATGTTCGCCGCCAGCGCCTTGTCCACGGCTGCGCGCAGGCGGCCATTGAGCGCCGGGTCGGGCACGCCGGCGCGGGTGGCGACGGTGATCTCGCGGATCAGCTTGGTGAACACCTTGCCGCGCTTGGCATCCTCGGCGTTCTTGCGTGCGGCAACGGTCGGGCCTCTACCCATGGGATGTCCTGTGAGTGTGCTGCGGAAAACGTGATTTTACGCGTTGTGGCGCGGAGCAGGGAGTGGGCGCATGGACCGGGGACCGGGGACCGGGGACCGGGGACCGGGGGCGCGGGACCCGGTACCCGGGACCCGGGACCGGGAAAGCGGCCATGCGGCACGCGTGCGGCGGCGTTGGCGTCTGTAGGTTGGCGGTGAGCGCAGCGAACCCCAACACGCCACGCCGGAGCTCCCGACGACGTGACGCTTTCGTCCCGGGACCCGGGACCCGGGACCGGGGACCCGGAAAAGCGGCTATCCGGCACGCGAAACGCATGCGGCGGCGTTGGCGTCTGCAGGTTGGCGGTGAGCGAAGCGAACCCCAACATGCCATGCCAGAGCTCCCCGCGACGTGACGCTTGCATCCCGGGACCCGGGACCCGGGACCCGGGACCCGGAAAAGCGGCCATGCGGCACGCGTGCGGCGCCGTTGGCGCTTGTAGGTTGGCGGTGAGCGCAGCGAACCCCAACACGCCATGCCAGAGCTCCCGGCGGCTACGGCGGGTTGAAACCCGCCCTACGCGCTACAAGTGCGCCGGAACCTCGGGTTGCTTCGGCATACCGCGCCGCGCGCTTTGGCCTGCACGATTCCCTATTCGCCATTCACTATTCCCGGCTTCACGGCCACATGCAGCTCCGCGAGCTGCGCCGGCGACACGGGCGAGGGTGCGTCGGTCATCAGATCCTGTGCGCTGGTCGTCTTGGGGAAGGGAATGACGTCGCGGATTGATTCGGTGCCGGCCATCAGGGCGGCGATGCGGTCGATGCCAAAGGCGATGCCGCCGTGCGGCGGCGCGCCGAGGGTCAGCGCCTTCAGCAGGAAGCCGAACTTGGCCTCGGCTTCCTCGGCGCCGATGCCCAGCAGCTCGAAGACCGCGGCCTGCATCTCCGGCCGATGGATGCGGATGGAACCGCCGCCGATCTCGGCGCCGTTGAGCACCATGTCGTAGCCGCGGCTGACGGCGGTCGCCGCATTGACGCGCAACTCGTCCACGTCGTCCACCGCCGGCGCGGTGAACGGATGGTGCAGGGCGACGAAACGCTGTTCGTCGTCGTCGTATTCGAACATCGGGAAGTCCGTCACCCACAACGGCGCCCAGCCCTCGCCGACCAGGCCACGGTCCCTGCCGACCTTCAGGCGCAGCGCGCCCATGAATTCGCTGACCGTCTTCCACGGCCCGGCGCCGAACAACAGCAGGTCGCCCGCCTGCGCCTCGGTGGTGGCGAGCACGACCGAAAGCGCGGCGTCGTCGAGGAACTTGGCGACGGGCGAAGTGACGCCGTCGCGACCCCTGCCCGGATCCTCGACCTTCATCCAGGCCAGCCCCTTGGCCCCGTACTTCGCCGCGTGCGCGGCCAGCTCGTCAATCTGCTTGCGCGACAGCTCCGCGGCGCCCGGCACGCGCAGTGCCGCGACACGCCCGGCAGGGTCGTTGGCCGGCTCGGCGAAGACCTTGAACTCCACGTGCTTCACCGCCTCGGCGATGTCCACCAGCTCCAGCGGAATGCGCAGGTCGGGCTTGTCCGAGCCGTAGCGGCGCATCGCCTCGGCCCAGCCCATCCGCGGGAACGGCGACGGCAGCGCTACGTCCACCACTTCGCGGAACACCTCGCGCATCAGCGTCTCCACGCAGTCCTGCACGTCGCGCTCCTCGACGAAGGCGAACTCCATGTCCAGCTGGGTGAACTCGGGCTGGCGATCGGCGCGCAGGTCCTCGTCTCGGAAGCAGCGCGCGATCTGGTAGTAGCGATCAAAGCCCGCCATCATCAGCAGCTGCTTGAACAGCTGCGGCGACTGCGGCAGCGCGTAGAACTGGCCCTCGTGCACCCGCGAGGGCACCAGGTAGTCGCGCGCGCCTTCGGGCGTGGCCTTGGTGAGGATCGGCGTCTCGATGTCCTGGAAACCGGCGGCGTCGAGGCGGCGGCGCAGCGCCTGCACCAGCCGCGTGCGCGTGCGCATCATCTGCTGCATTTCGGGGCGGCGCAGGTCGAGGTAGCGGTAGGTCATCCGCAGGTCCGCGTTTGGGTGCTCGTGCAGCGCGAACGGCAGGCCGCGCGCGGCGTTCAGCACCTCCAGCGTGTCGGCCAGCACCTCGACCTCGCCGGTCCTCTGCTTGTCGTTGACCGAGCTGCGCTTGCGCAGCGTGCCGCTGACACGCAGGCAGTATTCGTAGCCGACCTCGCCGGCAACCGCGAAGGCCTCGGCGTTCTCACGGTCGACCACCACCTGGGCAATGCCTTCGTGGTCGCGCAGGTCGATGAAGGCGACGTGGCTCTGCAGGCGGATGCCGTCGACCCAGCCGCACAGGGTGAGGCGCTGGCCGAGGGTGACCTGGTCGATGAGGCCGCAGTAATGGGTGCGCATGCGCGGACAACTCCGTGCCGCTCACGAAAGCGGCGGGAAGGCGTGGAAAAGACCGGAAATGCTAGCACGGAAGCGGCCGCCGGCCGGCCTTGGCAAGGCCGTCGGCGACCCGGAAGCGGCTGCCGCCCGTCGCGCCGCGGTCGAGTGGCCGGCCCGGCAGCGGGCCGACCGCTCGCGGCAGCGCATACCATGCGACCTGCGCGCAGTGACGCCGGTGACAGCTGCGAAGGATGGAATCAACGCGTCAGTCGTAACGCACGACGAAGTGTGCGCTGCAGCCGTGGTTGACCCAGATGCCATCGCGGTCCCAGCCCCACGAGCGGCCGCGCACGCAGGCGCTGCTCGACTCCTGCCGGGTCAGCACCACATGGGCGCCACGGTGGATCTCGGCGCGGCAGCGGCGGTATGCGTAATCGTGGCTGGCGCAACTGAGGCGAATGTCGCGATGCCGGCTGTGGCGCCGCCCAGCGTCGTGGTGGCTGCGCGAGGCTTCGCGCCGGTCATGACGGGCGCTGTCGTGGCGGCTGGATCGCGCCGGCGCGAACTGCGCCCGGCAGCCCTTGGCGACCCAGATCGCGCCGCGGTGGAATCCCCAGCTCTTGCCGCGCACGCAGGCCGCGCGCGAATCCCGGTGAGCCAGGCGTGCGTTATCCCAGGAGACGCGGCAGTAGTGGGTCTTGTTGTCGACACTGGCGCAGGACACGGTGCGCGGGCCGCGGTCACTGGACGAGCGGTGGCGATGCTGGGCCTGCGCCACACCGGCGAGGCTCAGGAGCAGGACACTGGCGACCAGCGCACGGCTGGCCATCGGATGGAAGCGACGGAACATGATGGACGTTCTCCATTGAGTACTGTGCCGGGAAGTCCGGCGAGCCCGCGTGGCACCCCGCGCCACGCAGGAGCAATGAAACGCAACGCAGTGGCAGCGGAACCGTAGACACCGGCCCCTGCCCCACCCGAACATCCGCCCCGAACGACCCGATCCCGGTCACGCCCGATGCCGCGGCCAGGCCAGCCCTGGGCCAACCGCCGGCAATGCACCGCATGCTGTGCGTGGTGCGCCGCGCCGCCGTGGACGCGCGTCGGGCGGGCCGCTTCGCCACGCCTGCGTGGCAGGCGCCGCAGGACAAGCGGCACGCGACGGCGCGCGGACGCGCGAATGACGACGCCAGTGGATCCCCCGAACAGACGCTGGGCATGTATGTACCCGATGTGGCCGGGGCTGTCCATCGAAATCGCCGCGGCAACGCCGTCGCCGCCTCCGGCGCGGCTCAGGATTCTGCCGGCTTCGCGGCCTTCTCCGGCTTGGCGGGTGCGCTCGAGGGCGCACCATCGGTCTTGCCGGCCTTGGCACCCTCACTGGAGGCGCCGCCGCCCGTGTCGGCGAGATTGCGCTTCTTGTCGCCGGCCTTCTTGAAGTCGGTCTCGTACCAGCCGTTGCCGGCCAGCCGGAACGCGGGCGCGGTCACGCAGCGGTGAAGGCCGCGTTCGCCGCATTGCGGGCATATTTCCGGATCGCGGTCAGACAACCGCTGCAAGCGGTCAAAGCGATGACCGCAGTCGCTGCATTCGAATTCGTAGATCGGCATTGGTCGTTCCCTCGCCAGCGCAGGTGGCTCCACGCGCACCCGTGGCGCGCAGCCAATATCGCGGCGCGCAGGCAAAAACTCAAGAACGGGCGATCAAACGGTGCTGCCGACGATCGGCACCAGCGTGCGGTGGTCTGGCACCGACGTCAGATGCCGCCGCCCATCGCCGCCGGGGCCCGGGCCGGGGCTGGCACCGCGAGCGGGTCGGCCGGCCCCAGGCCCGTCGCGACCAGAGCGTCGATGCCTTGCTTGCGCAACACCGCCAACCGCGCCCGTCCCCGCGCCGCGTTGACCTTGTCGCCGCGCTGGGTGGCCCAGCGAACATACAGCGGCAGCACGCCTGCATCGGGCGTGGTCGCCGGGTCGTAGCCCTTTAGCGCGATCTCTGCGGCTTCCAGATCGTTACCAGCGAGCGCAACCAGCAGGGACGGCATGCGAAGTTCGAAGTCGCTGTCGCCGGGAAGCGCCGGCAACGCCGCCGCCTCGCGCAAATAGTTCCTTGCAGCGACCGGTCGACGAGCCGCTGCCGCTGCCAGCGCATGCAGCACGGCGCGTCGTCTGGCATAACCATCCTCGTGCATGTGCCCGTCGGCCAGAGCATCAAACGCTTTGCTCAATGCGACCGTGGCCGGTGGCTCGGCCTCGAACGAGGCCATCGCCTCGTAAGTCTCCTGCTGCAGGAACGTCGCGTATTCGAGCTTGCTGACGTCGACGAGCGCGTCGCCCTTGCGCAGGTCGACGAGCGCGGCATGAAAATCGCCCAGCTGCATCTCGCCCATGGCGCGCAGCTGCAACGCCAGCACCTGGTACTCCGCACTGTGCAGTTGTTCGGCGAGCGGGGTGAGGCGCATGGCCGCCGCGACAGCCGGCCGCGACAGGCCGAGACTCACCAGGCTCGCCGCAAGATTGGCACCGTCGGCGAAGCGCATGTTCAGGCTGCCGGCGGCCAGCGCCCGCTGGTAGCTGTCTGCGCTGAGCGTCAACGAGTCGGCATTTCGGTGCATGGCCCGCAGCGCGTTGGCGAGGTTGAACATGCCGACGATCACGCCATGCTCGTCTCCGAGCGATTCGCGCAGGGCCAACGCCTCACGGTCGGCCGCAACGGAACCGGCCAAATCGCCCGCGTCGAACGCGATGGAACCTTCCATGTCGTAAAGCAGCGCGCGCGCCACGACCAGGTCGGGGTGCTGCGCCGCAATCACCCTGGCCTTGCGCAGTTCGCTCTGCGACGCGGCAGGTTGCTGCAACTTGTGCAGGACATCGGCCAGCAAGGCATGGACCTCGATGGACGTACGCGCATTGTCGTCGCCTGTCGCCGCGGCGGCCTGCCGAAGATATTGCAGGGCTTGCGCATTCTTGTCGAAGGTACGCGCCAGATGGCCCAACTGCAGCAGGGCGCTCGCCAGCATGTGCGTGTCGCCCTGCCGTTTCGCTTGCCTGGCTACCATCTGCAGGGTTTGTTCGCCCCCGGGGACATCATCGGTTTCGTACCGTGCGACGCCGAACGCGTATGCCGCAGGAAGGAAGTCCGGCGCGCTTCTGGCGCACAGCCGGAAGTATTCGATTGCCTCGTTCCACTTGCCGTGCGCGACAAGGTCCATGCCGCGCGCGTAGGCTTCGGCAAGGAAGGCATCGTGGGGCAATCGGCTGGGCACCGCGGGCTTGTCCAGTCGCAGCGCATGGCGGATACGCGGCAGCGCGTCTGCGGCCAACGCGCCGGGCTTGCCACCCGTCAGCGTGATTTGTACCGGAGCCTTGTCACCGACCACCAAGTGCAGGTCAAGTCGATACAGCCCCTCGGCAAGCTTGTGCAGATCCCCGCCGATCAACGCGGTGGCGCCGGTGGCGTAGCGCAATTGCTGCTCTTGCGTCCGACCCTGCTGCGGCCGATAACGCCACTCCCTGGCCGCGGCCAGCGGATCGACCAAGTCGATTCCTCCGGCCTGCCCTAGCAGCCCGACGAGCAGACCCGGCAGGCCCTGGGCGATCCAGTCGAGGGACTTCTCGCCGGTCTGGTTGCTGATCGGCGCAACCACCAGGCGCAGCGGTTTGTTGTGAGACGGTGCATCGGCGCGGCGTACCGACACGATGGCGATGCACAGGATCGCGAGCGCAATGACCGCGGCTTGCCACCACCGCGCGCGGGCGTGGCGCGCCGTGGCACCCGGCGGCGCCGCACGAGGGCCCGCCGCCGGCGTCTCGACCGCCTCCAGCGGCGCCACCCATTGCATGCTCCGCCCATGGAGGGTGCGGATGACGCTCTGGCGTTCGCCATCGTCACCAACGGCGCGGCGCGCCTTGTAGACGAGCTGGCGCAAGGTGTTGTCGCCGACGGGGCGGGCGCCCCACAGCGCCGTCGTGATCTCGCGCCGCTCGAGCGGCCGATCATGGTGGCTTGCCAGCAGGACCAGCAGGTCGAACGGCCGTTCGTCCACATGCACCGGCGAACCGTTGTGCAGCAGACGGCGGCGCAGCGGATCCAGCACGAACCCGCCGAATCGCCAGCCGCCGATCCCCTCGTTGCCGCCGTCCGTCAGCACGACTGCTCCCCCGGCACTTTTCGCCATTCTGCCACCATCGCATGGTGGTCGGGCGACCATTCGCAAGCGACTGATCCGTCTGACAAATAACGCCGCGTGACGCGTACTGACGCTTGCTCACGTGACAGTGCGGACGAGCGGGGCCCATGGTGGGCCGAAGCTCACCCCCGGGGACCTGCACATGACGCCGTCAAACCTTAGCCGCACGGATGCCGGCACGCGCCGACCTGCCCGCCGCACAGTTCGCCGCCTCGCATGGGCGTTGGCGTCCATCGCCGTGGCCACCTCCATGGCCGCGGGCGCGGCGACCACGTGGACCGTGACCACCAACCAGGACGACGCGCCGCCCGGCGTCGAATGCAACACCAGCACCCATCAGTGCTACACCTTGCGCGACGCCATCTTCAGCGCGCAGGACGGCGATACCATCCAATTCAACCTGAGCGGCTATGCGCTGCCTGCAACCATCACGCTGCAGAACGCCGAACCGCTGGAGATCGACACCGGGCTGACCATCCACGGCCCGGGCTTCGACAAGCTGTCCGTCTCCGGTGCCGGCGCGAGCCGCGTGTTCTTCATGCCGAATGGCGCAGCAAACGCGCCCGAGGTCGCCATCGACCACCTCACCATCACCGCCGGCTGGTCGGTTGGCGCCACGGGCGCGCCCGGCGCGGACGCCACCACGCCGGGCGCCAACGGTGGCGGTGGCGGGAAAGGCGGCACCGGCACCGGCGGCTGCATCTATCTGGGCACGAACAATACGCTGCACCTGGCTTTCGACCTTGTCACCAATTGCCTTGCCCTCGGCGGCCCCGGCGGCCACGGTGGTGCCGGAGCGGCCGGCACCGGCGGCGCTGATGGCGCCAACAACCGCACCGGGGCGCCGGGCGAACCCGGCGCTGCCGGCGGCACCGGCGGCGTTGGCGGCACCGGCGGCGACGCCCACGGCGGCGCCATCACGGCTGGCGGCACGCTGTTCCTGGACAGCACGACGATCAGCAACTCGTTCGTTGATGGCGGGCCAGGCGGCGACGGAGGTTCGGGTGGCAGCGGCGGCAGGGGCGGCACCGGTGGCAACAGTCCCTGCGCTCTTGTCGACGGCGTGTGCTTGCCCGTTGGCAGCGGCGGCACCGGAGGCGACGGCGGCCAGGGTGGCGATGGCGGGGCGGGCGGCAGCATGGGCTGGGCCGCCGGTGGTGCGATCTATGGCGGCGGCGTCGTCACGCTGGTCAACTCGACCCTTGCGGGCAACCATGCGATCACCGGCTTGTCCTTTTTCGGTCCGGGCGCGACCGGCGGCGACGGCGGCGAGCACGGCGCGGGTGGCGACGCCGGCGCGGGCGGCAACGGCAACATCCAGGGCCCGACAGGCACCGCAGGCGCGTCGGGCGCGGGCGGCGTCGGCGGTGGCGGCGGCGTCGCCGAGGGCGGCGCCCTCTTCAACTGGAACCAGGGCGACACCTATTCCCTGCTCGTCCACACAAGCATAGGCTACAACGATGCCACCACAGGGAGCGGCGGCCAGGGTGCGGACGGCAGCGCCGCGGGCGCTGACGGTTTCAGCGGCGGCGGCGGAATCGAAAACCACAACAACGCCAAACTGACGCTCTCCAACAGCATCGTGGCTGCCAACCAGATCGCCTGGGCCCACACGGCGGCGCGGCTGAACAACTGCAACGTCCAGGGTGACTCCGATTTCGAGTTCATCGACGACAACCTCAGCGACGACACCAGCTGCGGCACCCCCGACACCCAAGGCGACCCGATGTTCGCCCCGCCGCGTGGCAGCTACGCCGCCTACGCGTGGGGCGGCAACGGCCTGCCGGTGCTCATGCCGTTGCCGGGAAGCCCGGCAATCAATGGCGCCAAGGGCCGCGGCTTCGAACCCTCCGGCGATGGCTGCGCCGCCGTGGCCAACGACGAACGCGGTGTGACGCGGCCGCGCGGAAAGTGGGTTTACAACGACAGCGGAATTGGCGTCTACCATCCAGCGGCCTGCGCGCTCGGCGCGGTCGAGTCGGGCATCCTGTTCCGCGACGGCTTCGATGGCTCGCAATGAGCGGCGGCCTCCATGCTTGACCGGCAGCCGTCCGTGGCACTCCTGTGCGCCGCCGTCCTGCTGATCCGCGATGACCTGGCATCGTAGCCCACCGTGATGGGTACCGCCGCCGAGCGTGCACGCCAGCCGAGCGCTGCCGACCTCGCGGCCGGCACCATCGGCGCCGTGCCCGCCATCACGCCGCAAGCGCGGGCAGCGCAAGTTCACACCTTCCACCTGCACGTTCACCGGAGTCGCGACCCATGAAGATCCGCCAGGCGCCCGAACAGCTGATCATCGACAACTCATTGTGCATGCCGGTCGCGGCCGGGGCCATCCTCTGCCTGGGCGGGATTGGCATTGTCATCATGGGCTACCTCAACCGCCTGTGGTGGCTGCCCCTGCTCGGGCTGGCGCTGCTGGTGATTGGCGCGCTGGTGGCGTGCCTGTCCAAAGCCACGCACATTGTGTTGGCCAAGTCAGGCGACAGCAGCATCGCCTCCAGGCGCCTGTTCTCCGCATCAAGCTCGCACAGCTTCGCGCTGACCGACGTCCTCTCCGTGCAACTGAGGAGCAGCACCACCCAGCGCTTGCGCAACAACAGCGCCGACGGCTCGCAGCGTTACGAGACCGAAGTCACTTCGAGCGTGTTCCTGCACACACGCGACGCGCAGCAGATTGCGCTCGGCAGCCACACCCGCACCATGAGCATCGGCGGCATGATCGGTGCGCTGGTGCGATCGATGCCACTGAAGAAGGAAGCGGAACGCATCGCCGCCTTCATCGGCGTGCCGATGGAAGTGTACGAGGGCACCAGCTTCGGCAGCGCCCAAACCACCTGACGCGGGCACGTCCGGGCCGCGGCGGGCACAACGACGGCTGGACAGACGCGAATCAGGCGGAAAATCGTCGCGCCTGTTATGTTCGGCCCTCCATCCGAACACGGGCGCGCCGTGGTCCGCACATTACGTCCTGTTGCCTCGCTGCTCGGCGGCACCGCGCTGCTGCTGGGCGGCGTCGGCCTGCTCAACACGCTGATCCCGCTGCGCGGCGCCGCCATCGGCTATTCCAACACGCTGCTCGGCGGCCTGACGTCGGCTTATTACGTCGGCTACTTCATCGGCACCTTTGCCCTGCCGCCGCTGATCCGGCGCATCGGACACATCCGCGCCTTTGCCTTCTGCACCGCCTGCGCCGCCTGCGTGGTGCTGCTGCACACGCTCAGTGACGGTCCGATCCTGTGGCTGGCGCTGCGCCTGGTGGCGGGCGTCGCGCTGGTCGGGCTCTACACCATCATCGAGAGCTGGCTCAACGCGCAGGCCCAGCCGGCGCAGCGCGGTGCGGTATTCGCGGCCTACATGGTGGTGAACCTTGGCGCATTGGCGCTTGGCCAGCAGCTGCTGCGGGTGGCCGGCCAGCCGTTCCTGCTGTTTGTGGTGGTGGCGCTGCTGGTGTGCGCGGCGACGCTGCCGGTGATGGTGACGCGGCAGGCGCAGCCGGCGCCGCAGACCACGCCTCGGCTGCGGCTGGGGCGGCTGTTCCACCTCGCCCCCAGCGCCGCGGTCGGCGCCGCGTTGTCGGGGCTCGCGATGGGTGCCCTGTGGGGTCTGCTCCCGGTGTATGCGCATCGCATCGGCTTCGACACCACCGCCGTCGGCACCTACATGAGCGTGGCCATCGTCGGGGGTGCCGCGCTGCAGTGGCCGTTGGGGCGGCTGTCGGATCGCCACGACCGGCGCATCGCCCTCTCGCTCGTCTGCGCGGCGGCCTGCTTGCTGGCGCTGCTGGCGCTGCCGGCCGCGCGCACCCCGACCCTGGCACTGGTGCAGGTGTTTCTCTACGGCGGCATGACCTTCGCGATTTACCCGATCGTCGTCGCCCACCTGGTCGACCACCTGGCGCAGGAAGACTTGCTGGCGGCCAGCAGCAGCGTGCTGCTGATCTACGGCATCGGCTCGGCCACCGGCCCCCTGGTCGCCGGCACGCTGATGTCGGCACTGGGTGCATGGTCGCTGTTTGCCTGGTTCGCGCTGATGCAGGGCCTGCTGGCGCTGTACGCCGGGTATCGCTACCTGATCTTCCGCCGCGAGCAGGCCACCGAAAACAACTTCCGGCCGATGCTGCGCACCACGCCCAATGCACTGAAGATGATGCCGGAGACGCGCCCGCAGCCAGCGGAACCAGCGACCGCCGAGCAGTGACCGCCGGGCCGAAGGCCGCGGCGGCCCGCACGGGCCGCGGGATTCCATCGCGGCATACGCACCGAAGGGGTCGGCAATGCCCGCCGCCCGCGCCGGAACGGCTCGGCCTATGCGGAGCGACCAGGACCTGGGTCGTTTTCCGGGTCTCGCGCCCCACCGGTTTGCGTGGCGGTTGTTCCACTGCGTGGATTGTTGTCGTCCGGCAACCTGCGCGAAACGGCGGGTTCGGGCATGTCGATTTCGCAGACGAGCCCCTCGCGGCGACAGTCCAGTGTGGCGGTGCCCTCCAACTCATGCGCCAGGCCCGCCTGGATCAGGCGTGAGCCAAAGCCCTTGCGCGTCGGCGGCACGACGGGTGGCCCGTCCCTCTCCTCCCAGCGCAGGCGCAGGCGCCCATCGGCCGTCGCCCAGCTCAGCTCGACACGGCCGTGCGAGCCCACGCTCAGGGCGCCGTATTTCGCCGCATTGCTGGCCAGTTCATGCAACGCCATGCTGATGGCCAGCGCGGCCTTGGGCGGCAGCAGTACGTCGCCGCCCTGCAAATGAAACCGCTCGGCGGCCCGTGCGCCCATGAAGGGATCGAGGACCCGCAATGCCAGCTCACGCAGCTCCACGCCTTCCCATTGCTGGCTTGTCAGCAGGCTGTGTGCGCTCGACAGCGCGAACAGCCGCGCCTCGAACGCTGCACGCGCATCGCCGGCCTCGTCGCGAAATGTCTGCGCCGCGATCGCCTGCACCGAAGCCAGCGTGTTCTTCACCCTGTGGTTGAGCTCGTCCAGCAGCATCTTCCGATGCCGTTCCGCACGCTTGCGTTCGCCGATGTCGCGCACCAGCGCAAGCATGCAGCGGCGGCCATTGACGGTGAGCGTCGAGGCCGACATCTCGGTGTCGATCGAGGCACCGCCGCTGCCGCGGCAGGTGAGCTCGCCGGTCCAGCCCGAACGTTCGCCACTGGCGCCGCGCACGACTTTGCGGATCGTCGACGCATCGTCCGGCAGGAAGGCGGACACCGGCGTGGCGAGAAACGCGTCACGGCTGGCATAGCCGAACATGGCCACTGCGGCAGGGTTGGCCTCCAGCACCGCGTCGCGCTCCGGATCGAGCAGGCAGATCGCGTCGTTCGAGTATTCGAACACTTTGCGGAAGCGCGCCTCGCTCTCGCGCAAGGCCTGCTCCGAGCGCTTGCGTTCGATCACCAGCGCCGCCGTGCGCGTCACCACCTCGACCATTTCCAGATCGGCCGCCCGCGGCGCCTGCGGCTGCCGGTAATACATGGCAAAGGTGCCGAGCAGCTGGCCGCGCGCCGACAGCACCGGCGTCGACCAGCAGGCTCGAAGGCCGTGCCGCAGCGCAAGCTCGCGGTAGTCCGCCCACAATGGATCTTTCTCGATGTCGCTGACATGCACCGCCTGCTTCCTGAAGGCGGCGGTGCCACAGGATCCCGCCTGCGGCCCGATGGGAAGGCCATCGATGGCGTCGCGATAGGCCTGCGGCAGGTTCGGCCCGGCGCCATCACGCAGGTGCACGCCGTCGCGGTCGAGCAGCAGGATCGAACCAAGCATCGCGTCCTCGGACGACGACTCGGCCGTGCGCACCAGCATGGCCAGCACCTCGGGCAAGGGGGCCGCGGCGACGGCAAGTTCGAGCGCCCGCTTCTCCGCCGCCCGTGCCATCTCGAGACGTACCCGCCGGGTCACGTTGGAGCCCTCGACGAAGATCCGCGTGATGGTGCCGTCAGCGTCCCGTAATGGCTGGTAGACAAAATCGACGAAGCATTTCTCCGCCGGCATGCCGGGCGCCGGCTGCAGATCCACCTCCCGCGCCTTGCCGACGAAGGTCTCGCCGGTCCGGTAGACCTGGTCGAGCAGCATCAGGAAGCCCTGTGACTCGATCTCGGGCAGCGCCTCACGCACCGTCTTGCCGACCACATCCCGGTGGCGGACGAGTTGCCTGTACGCCGAATTCGCCAGCTCGAAGCGGTGTTCGGGCCCGGCCAGCAGGGCGATGAAGCCCGGCGCCTGCTCGAACATCTGCGTGAGCCCCTCGAGTTCAGCGACCGTCTTGCGCTCGCCGAGCACCTTTTGCGTGTTTTCCGCGACGATGGCGACCACGCCCACGGGTCGGCCGTCTTCGCCAGGCACCGGTGAGTAATTCAGATCCATCCAGACCTGCTCTGCCTCGCCGGCGCGATACAGCGTCAGTTCCTGGTTCTTGTAGGCCAGCGAACCCCCAGCCAACACCACCTCCAAGACGTGCCGGTTGAGATCGGCCATCTCGGGCCAGCCTTCGAGCACCTTCGAGCCCAGCAACCGCGGATGGCGCTGCCCCGCAATGCCAGCGTAGGCATCGTTGTAGATCAGGATGCCGTCCGGGCCCCAGAGCAACGCCATCGGCACCGGCGAGTGCAGCACGATGGCGGTCGTCGTCTTCAAGCGTTCCGGCCAGGCTCCAATGGGCCCCAGTGACGTCGCGGCCCAGTCGAACTCGCCGATGATGGTGCCCAGCGCACCGCCCCCCGCGAGGAACGCCACCGCAGGCGGTCCCGCTGTTGTGCCACTGGTGGACATCGATACACCCATGCTCCGCGCATTCCCTGGCCGCGGTGCCGGCGCGAGCCGGCAGCGCCACCATCCTACCGAATGCCGGCATCTCAGGCGCTGAACGGTGAGCGGAAGCGTGAGTGGTGGGCGGTCAGCGCTGAGCGAAAACCTCGCCGGGGGCGATCAAATCGATCAGCCAACAGAGGCCCTGGCCGGATCGATCCCCCGTGCGGCACCGCTTTTACGGCTCCCGGAGTATCGGGTGCCGGGGTCGCGGGGTACAGGGTACCGGGTACCGGGTCCCGCGTCGTTCGCGAGTCCCCGCGCCTGCCTCAGCCGAACGTCAACCGCCCGTCGGTGGCGTCGACGTGGATGGTGTCGCCGGGCGCAAAGGCCCCGGCCAGCAGCTTCTGCGCCAGCGGGTTCTCCAGCTGCTGCTGGATGGCACGCTTCAGCGGCCGCGCACCGTAGACCGGGTCGAAGCCGACGTTGCTGAGCAGGTCCAGCGCCTTGTCCGACACCTCCAGCTTCAACTGGCGCTCGGCCAGGCGCTTCTCCAGACCGGTGAGCTGGATGCGCGCGATGGCGCGGATCTGCGCCTTCTGCAGCGGCCGGAACACCACGATCTCGTCCAGCCGGTTGATGAACTCCGGGCGGAAATGCGCCTGCACGACGCCCATCACCGAGGCCTTCATCTGGGTGTACTGCGCCTCGCCCTCGCCGTCATTCTCCGAAATCTCCTGGATGAGGTTGGAACCGAGATTGGAGGTCATGACGATGACCGTGTTGCGGAAGTCGACCGTGCGGCCCTGGCCGTCGGTGAGGCGGCCGTCATCGAGCACCTGCAGCAGGATATTGAAGACGTCCGGATGCGCTTTTTCCACCTCGTCCATCAGGATCACGCTGTAGGGCCGCCGGCGCACGGCCTCGGTCAGGTAGCCGCCCTCCTCGTAACCGACGTAGCCGGGCGGCGCGCCGATCAGCCGCGCCACCGAGTGCTTCTCCATGAATTCGCTCATGTCGATGCGGATCATGGCGTCCTGGGTGTCGAACAGGAACTCGGCCAGCGCCTTGCACAGCTCGGTCTTGCCAACGCCAGTGGGGCCGAGGAACAGGAACGAACCGTAGGGCCGGTTGGGGTCCGACAGCCCGGCACGGGCGCGGCGGATGGCGTCGGCAACCGCGGTGACCGCCTCGTCCTGGCCGACCACGCGCGCGTGCAGCGCCTGCTCCATCTGCAGCAGCTTCTCGCGCTCGCCCTCGAGCATCTTGCTGACCGGAATGCCGGTCCAGCGGCTGACGACCTCGGCGATCTCCTCGGCGGTGACACGGGTCTGCACCAGGGTGAAGTCCTGGTGTTCGGCGGCCTGCGCCGCGGCGAGCTGCTTTTCCAGTTGCGGCAGCGTGCCGTACTGGATCTCGCTCATCTTGGCGTAGTCCTGTTGGCGCTGCGCCGCCTCCAGTTCAAGCCGCGCCTGCTCGATCTGCTCCTTGACGTGGGTGGTGCCCTGCATCGCCGCCTTCTCGGACTTCCAGATCTCGTTGAGGTCGGAAAACTTGCGCTCAAGCTCGTCGATGTCCGATTCCAGGTCGGCCAGTCGCTGCTTCGACTCCTCGTCCTTTTCCTTCTTGAGCATCTCGCGCTGGATCTTCAGCTGGATCAGGCGCCGCTCCAGGCGGTCGAGTTCCTCGGGCTTGGAATCGATCTCCATGCGGATGCGGCTGGCCGCCTCGTCCATCAGGTCGATGGCCTTGTCCGGCAGCTGGCGGTCGGTGATGTAGCGGTTGCTGAGGGTCGCCGCGGCGACGATCGCCGGGTCGGTGATCTCGACGCCATGGTGCACGGCGTAGCGCTCCTTCAGGCCGCGCAGGATGGCGATGGTGTCCTCGACGCTGGGTTCGCCGACGTAGACCTTCTGGAAGCGCCGCTCCAGCGCCGCGTCCTTCTCGATGTACTTGCGGTATTCGTCGAGCGTGGTGGCGCCGATGCAGTGCAGCTCGCCACGAGCCAGCGCGGGCTTCAGCATGTTGCCGGCGTCCATAGCGCCGTCGGCCTTGCCGGCGCCGACCATGGTGTGCAGCTCGTCGATGAACAAGATCACCCGGCCTTCCTGCCGGGCGAGGTCGTTGAGCACGCCCTTGAGGCGCTCTTCGAATTCGCCGCGAAACTTGGCGCCGGCGATCAGCGCACCCATGTCCAGCGCCAGCACGCGGCGCCCGCGCAGGCCCTCGGGCACCTCGTCCTTGATGATGCGCTGGGCCAGGCCCTCGACGATCGCGGTCTTGCCGACGCCGGGCTCGCCGATCAGCACCGGGTTGTTCTTGGTGCGCCGCTGCAGCACCTGCACCGTGCGGCGGATCTCCTCGTCGCGGCCGATCACCGGGTCGAGCTTGCCGGACTCGGCGCGCGCGGTGAGGTCGATGGTGTACTTCTCCAGCGCCTGGCGCTGGTCCTCGGCGCCCTCGCTCTGCACGCTCTCGCCGCCGCGAACCTTGTCGATGGCGGCCTCGATGGTCGCCTTGTTCGCGCCGGCGGCCTTCAACGCGTTGCCGACCGCGCCCTTGTCCTCCAGCGCCGCGAGCACGAACAGCTCGCTGGCGATGAACTGGTCGCCGCGCTGCTGGGCCAGCTTGTCGGTGAGGTTGAGCAGGCGGTTGAGCTCGTTGCCGACGTTGAGGTTGCCCTCCTGGCCAGCGACCCTGGGCAGCCCGTCGAGGATCTCGCCCAGCCGCTGGCGCAGGACCGGCACGTTGACGCCCGCCTGCGACAGCAGCGGCGTGGTCGAGCCGCCGGACTGGTCCAGCAGCGCCGTCATCACGTGCACGGGCTCGAGCATGTTGTGGTCGCGGCCCACCGCCAGCGACTGGGCGTCGGCCAGCGCCTGCTGGAATCGCGAGGTGAGCTTGTCCATCCGCATGGGCGGTCTCCGGAAGCGAAGGCGGCGATCGCCGCATGGCCACGAAATAGGGCCGCCACCGCCCGCTTCCAAGCCTGCGCCAGCCGGAACGACCGTTGCCCGACCCACCCTCGCCCGCCCGCTGGACCCGCCGGCAGGCGCGGCTACTTCTTCAGCTTGATATTGCTGACCGCGAGGATCGGATGCCCCGGGAACTGCGTTTGCGCCGCCTTTTTTGCTTCCGTCTGGCTGGCCGTTGTCAACCAGACAACCACGCCCGTGGCGGTGCCTCTGCCGCGAACGATCACGTCACAGGTGTATTGCCGCGGTGTTGCCATGCCTGCTCTCCCGATTGTGGATGGTGCGGGCAGCATAGTGCGCGGTCACGACACATCCTGTCGCAAGCGCACCCGCTCACCCGGGCCCCGCCGAGCCACCCGATTGTCTGCATCCATCTGTCGTCTATACTCACTGACAGGAGGGCCGCAGGGGGCACGGTCGATGGCGGACGCCGGGCAATTGAAGGACATGCTGCACGCAGTCGGGGACAGGCACCCCGAGCCGTCGCGGGTGCGCATCCACCGCGCCATCAGTTGGCTGGCCCGCGCCGAGGCTGAGGCTGACGATCCCGACGCCCGCTTCGTCTTCCTCTGGATCGCGTTCAATGCGGCCTACGCCCAGGAGTTCGGCAGCGAGACCAGCACGCGACAGCAGCTTGAGGCGTTCTTCGCGCGCCTGGTCGGACTCGACGGGGACAAGCGCCTCGCCGGCCTCCTGTTCTCGCAGTTCACCGGGCCCATCCGCACATTGATCGACAACAAGTTCGTGTTCGAGCCGTTCTGGAAGGCGATGCGCGAGCACGATCCGAGCGATCACTGGGAACGCGAATTCCACGGCAGCAACAAGGCCGCGCTGCGCGCGCTGATGGGCAACCGCGCCGACAAGGTGCTCTGCGTGGTCTTTGCCCGCCTCTACGTGCTGCGCAACCAACTGCTCCACGGCGGCGCCACCTGGAACAGCAGCATCAACCGCGCGCAAGTCAAGGACGGCGCCAACCTGCTGTCGGCACTTCTGCCGGTCATCCTCGAACTGATGCTGGCCCACCCCGACGTCGACTTCGGAGAAATCCTCTACCCCGTCCTGCCGCCGTAGGTCTTGGCGAGGGCGGCGTATTCGGCGGCGAGTTCGCGGCGCAGGGCGACGGGCCGGCGGACCTCGACGCCGGGGCCGAAACTGCGCAGCCACCAGCGCAATTGCTCGGTGTCGGCAACGGTGGCGCGCACGCGCATGGGCCGCTCGTTGTGCTCGTCCGCTGCGGCGACGTTTGCGGCGCGGTGCGGCGGGCGCGTGATCTGCTGGTCGGCCGACAGGCGGCGCTCGTCGAGGTGGTTCGCCAGCCATTCCGACACGCGCAGTTCCAGCCGCAGGACGCCGCCGCGCGGCTGGTCGAACTGGCGCTGGGTGTTGACGTAACGGTCGAGGTCGAAGCCCGGCGGCGGCGTGACCGGCTGCTTGTCCAGCAGGCGCGGGCGGCTCATGCGGTGCAGCGCGAAGATGCGCGGATCGTCGTAGTCCCATGCGGTCGCGACCAGGTAGGGCAAGCCACCGTGAAGCACCAGGCCGAGCGGGCTCAGCACGGTTCGCCGCGCGCGTGGCGCCTGCGCCGAGCGGTAGCCGACCTCGCAGCGGCAACCAGCAAGCAGCGCCTCGCTCACGACCTCCATCACCTCATTCGCGACCGTCGGCGGCAGCAGGGCCTGCTGCTGCGGTACCACGGCGATCAGCTTCGACCAGCGCGCCAGCGGGCGCCCCGACAACTCGTCGAGCACCGCGCGCGCATCCTCAAGCGTCGGCGCCATGGCGGACGCCAGGCGACGCGGCAACAAGGGCTCCAGGAAGCGCGCCACCAACTGGTGCGCCAGCGCGGACGACGGGTCCATGGGCGCGAACCCGCGGTGCCGCTCGGTCCAGCACCAGCCGGCCGGTTTGCCTCCATCGCGCGCCAGCGGCAACCGACCCGACAGCTTGATCAGGTCACGCTCGATGCTGCGCACGTCGATCGTGTGCCCGTAGCCTTGCAGCCGCCGGTGCAAGTCGCGCACCGAAGCCTTGCGTGGCCTCAGCGGCACCAGTCCAAGCAGGTCGATGTGACGCAAAAAAGTCTCGCTCATTTGGAATTTCCCCACTACGACCCGGCCGAAACCAGCCGCCAGCCTTCGACGATCATCCTGCC
Source organism: Rhodanobacteraceae bacterium (assembly GCA_035699085.1). GTDB lineage: Bacteria > Pseudomonadota > Gammaproteobacteria > Xanthomonadales > Rhodanobacteraceae > DASSBG01. The sequence goes on along the minus strand of DASSBG010000045.1, from coordinate 226,776 downwards.
ACAAGCGACAGGTTCTGTCGCTTGATGCCTGCATGATGGACATTCCACAGCGCGGAGATCGCCATGTCGGCACGATCCAATCCCTTGATATACCGCGAGTTCCCCGACGGTGAGGGGCCGGCTCGCTTCCGGCCGGTCCGCTTGCGGTCCGCACTCCGGCGCGAGACGGCGTATTACGCGTTGCGCATACTTGTCGACCGTCGCTGGCAGAACCTGGTGACGGAGACGGCGTACGAATCGGAACTGCTTGGGCTGGTCGGCCTTGAAGCGGACGCGGACAAGCTTGACCGGCGCGATGTCGGCGCCTTGCGAGCCGCTCTTGCCCGGCAGATGGAACGCCTCAAGCCGCAAGTGCGCGGGCACCATGACTTGTTGGCGCGCAATATCGAGCGTGTAGGGAAGTTGCTCGGGCTGCAGAAAAACGAATGTGCGCTGTTGCGTCTTGCGGTCGTCACGTCCCTGGTCACGGAATTTGGCACGCTGTTGGAGCTTGCGCGGGAGAGGCGACGTGATGTCATTGGGCCGTTGCAAGTCGCGACCGGCCAATGCCGCCGCCAGTTGATCAATGCGCTTGGCGACGAAAGCACGTTGAAGCGCAGTCACCTGCTCACCGGTTGCACATCCGATGAGCCACTGGAGCTGCGCGACGGTCTTGCTGACATGTTGCTGTCGCCACGTTTCGACGGTGCCCGCCTGCTGCGCTCACTGGTCCGTCTGGCACCGCCTGCGGCGTTGTCACTCGTCGACTTCGCGCATGTGCACGAACTGGACCTGGTGACACGCTACATGCGCGAGGTGCTGGCCAGGCGCCGCACCGGCGTGAACGTGCTGCTGTATGGCGAGCCGGGCACCGGCAAGACCGAATTCGTGCGAGTCCTGGCGGCCACGCTGGGGACCGAACTGTACGAAGTGCCGAATTCCGATGACGACGACGAGGCAATCTCCGGCAAGGAGCGCTTCCAGAGCTACAGCATCTGTCAGGAGCTGCTCGGCGGCGAACGTGGCCGGATGCTGCTGTTCGACGAGGTGGAGGATGTCTTCGGCAGCGGCGACTGGTCCATCTTCAGCCAGTTGTTCGGCGGTAGCGGGCGCGGTGGACGCGATGCGGAGTCGTTGCGCAAAAGCTGGATCAACCAGACGCTGGAGTCCAACCCGGTGCCGGCGGTGTGGGTATGCAATTCGATCGGCGCGATGGACCCGGCGTATCTGCGTCGGTTTGATCTGGCCGTCGAGTTTCGACGGCTGACCCGCACGGCGCGCCGGCGCATGATCGACCGGCATTTTCGCCGCGGTGAGATCAGCGCACAATGCGCCGAGCGACTGGCCGAGGTCGACGCGCTGACGCCAGCGGCGCTGGAGCGCACCGCACGCGTGCTGCGCAGCCTGCACACGCGCAGCGCCAGCCAGCGCGACGCCGAGGCGGAGCAAATCGTGACCACTTCGCTACGCGCCAGCGGGTACCATCGCCAACTACCGAAACCGGTGCTGCCGGCGCACTACGACCCGGCCTTCCTCCGCTGCGATGCGGACCTGGACGGCATCGTGCGCGGCCTGAAGCGCGGCGGCAGCGCGCGCCTGTGCCTGTACGGGCCGCCCGGCACCGGCAAGAGCGCCTTCGCCCACCACCTCGGCCGCGAGCTGGACCGGCCGGTGCTGGTGCGGCGGGCTTCGGACCTGCTCGGCAAGTACATCGGAGAGACCGAAAAGGCACTGCGCCGCGCATTCGAGCAGGCGCGCGACGACCAGGCGATCCTGTTGATCGACGAGGCCGACGGTTTCCTGCGCGACCGCCGCGGCGCCGAGCGCAGCTGGGAGGTGTCGCAGGTCAACGAGCTGCTGACCCAGATGGAGGCTTTCGACGGCATCTTCGTCGCCTCGACGAACCTGTTGGACATGCTGGATGCCGCGGCGTTGCGGCGTTTTGACTTCAAGTTGAAGTTCGATGCGATGGACCGCGCTCAGCGGCGGGCGATGCTGCTGCGCGTTGCCGACACAGCGGACGACACCGACGCGGCGACCCGCGCCGCTTGCGCGGCCATCGAACGGCTGGAGCACGTCACGCCCGGCGACTTCGCCAACGTCCTGCGGCAGCTGCGCCTGACGCGCGATCCGGCGAGCGCAGCGCGCGTCGTCGAGCTGTTGCGCGCCGAGGTCGCGATGAAGCCGCGGGCCGGGCGACCGATCGGCTTTGTCTGACTGGCTCCCGGCTCGAGGATTCGGGATTGGGGCACCCGGCGCATGCCAGCGCCGTAGCGCGGGTTTCGACCGCCGCGGCCGCCACCGCCGACGTTTCACGCTGACGTTTCTCATCTCCCCATGGGATCGTGGCGAGCGCGGGCATGGCGTGTTGGGGTTCGCTTCGCTCACCGCCAACCTACCGCTCCGCTCTTCGTTGCCGCCGGGCAATCGCGGCCTTTGCGATCGGGTCGTTGTCGACGGCGCGAGCGCGGGCATGGCGTGTTGGGGTTCGCTTCGCTCACCGCCCAACCTACCGTGTGCGGCGTGCCCTTTGCCGCCGCTCACCGCTCACGGCCCCTGTGGAGGGATGCGCCGGCGGGTTGAATGGCCGCCCACACTTTTTTGCGCAAAGTACTTGACAGAGGCCGCGGGCACGACTAGCTTGCGAGCCATGGAGCCGCGCCGCCAACGACCGACTTCGCTGCACGAGCACGCGGCGGAGAACCTGATCTTCATCCGCGACACGATGGAGCGGGCCGGCTCGTTCACCGCGGTGCCGGGCTGGGGCGGCGTGCTGATGGGCCTGATCGGCCTGGCCGGCGCGATCATCGCCCCGGCGCAGCCGACGCGGCTGGCCTGGCTGGTTACCTGGCTGGCCGCGGCCAGCCTCGCCGTCGCCATCGGCCTGGTGGCGGTGCTGCTGAAGTCGCGCAGCGCCGGCCTGCCCCTGCTGACGCGCCCGGCGCGGCAGTTTGCGCTCGGCTTCCTGCCGGCGATCCTCGGCGCGGCGCTGCTCACCGCCGCACTGTACCGCGCCGGCGTCGACGCGCCGATCCCGGGGCTCTGGCTGCTGCTCTACGGTGCCGCCGTCATCGCCGGCGGCACGTTCTCGATTCGCGTGGTGCCGCTGATGGGCGTGCTGTTCCTGTTTCTCGGCACCGTCGCCCTGTTCACGCCGGCACCGGTGCCGGCCATCTGCCTCGGCGCCGGCTTCGGCGGGTTGCACATCGTCTTTGGCTGGCTGATCGCGAGGCGCCACGGTGGCTAGGCACTCGACCGCCCGCACAGAGCAGCCGCAGGACGGCGGGGCCGCAAGCCTGGTCCCCGTGGCCGGAACCGTGGAGCAGACGGCGCAGCTCGACCGCCTGATCCACGAGCGGGTGCGGCTGGGCATCATCAGCGCGCTGGCGGTCAACGAACGGCTCGGCTTCACCGAGCTGAAGGGCCTGCTCAACACCACCGACGGCAACCTCAGCGTCCACGCGCGCAAGCTGGAGGACGCCGGCTACGTCGCTTGCCGCAAGGGTTTCGACGGGCGCGTGCCGCGCACCGATTACCGCATCACGCCCAAGGGCCGCCGCGCCCTTGACGCCTACCTCCGGCACATGGAGGCGCTGATCGCCGCAACCCGCGGCGGCGACTGACCGCTGCCGGCTCCGCTGGCCAGCTCCCGCACCTTTCTCCCTGGTCCTTTCATCCTCGTCCATGAACTCGAACCGTTTGCACGTAGCCATCATCATGGATGGCAATGGCCGCTGGGCCGAGGAGCGTGGTTGGCATCGCAGCCGTGGCCACCGCGCCGGCGCCGAGGCGGTGCGGCGCACGGTCGAGGCGGCGCCGGATCTCGGCATAGCGACGCTGACGTTGTACGCCTTCTCCGCCGACAACTGGCGCCGCCCGCCGGCGGAGGTGGCGGCGTTGATGGGCCTGCTGCGCGGCTTTCTGGAGTCGGCTGTCGATGCCTGCCAGCGCGACGGCGTACGCCTGGCCGTGATCGGCCGCCGCGACCGCATCGCGCCGGCGCTGGTGGAGATGATCGAGCAGGCCGAACAGGCCACCAGCGGCGGCACTGTGCTCGACCTGCGCCTCGCGGTCGACTATTCCTCACGCGACGCGATCGCCGGTGCCGCCGCGCTGCATCGCGGCCCGCCGCCGAGCCGCGAGAAGTTCGTCGCGCTGCTCGCCCGCGCACAGCACGGTGACCCACGCACGCCCGATGTCGACCTGCTGATCCGGACCGGCCGAGAGCAGCGGCTCAGCGACTTCCTGCTGTGGGAGTGCGCGTACGCGGAACTGCTGTTCTCGAGCGTGCTCTGGCCGGACTTCAGCGCCAGTGACCTCGCCGAGGCGTTGGCGGACTTCCGCCAGCGCGAGCGCCGCTTCGGCCGCCTGGCCGCGGCGGACGCCGCCGCAGACCCGGCCTGCGCCCGCACCGGCTGAGGCCGCGGCCGCGGCCCGCAGCGGCCGCAACCACCGCTTTGCCGAAATACTCCAGCTGCGGCACAATGCAGGCGTTGCCTGGGGAACGAACGCGCCGGTCGAGTCACTCGCCCGGCTGGCACTGCGCCGCTCGCGTGGCCTCTGCCGCAGCCCATCGCCCGCACCGGAGGCGGCGTGACCCCAGCAAAGCAAGCGCAAGCACAAGCGCAGGCACGGCCGCAGCCACCGCTGGCCGAGGCGGACGACTGGGCGCTGTTCCTCGACGTCGACGGCACCCTGCTGGAGCTGGTCGACGATCCGGCGGCGGTGCAGGTGCCAGCGGAGCTGCCATGCACCCTGGCGGCGCTGCACGCGGCGCTGGGTGGCGCACTGGCACTGGTCAGCGGCCGCGGCATCGACTTCATTGACGGGCTTTTCGGTCATCCGGGGTGGCCGGTCGCCGGCCTGCACGGCCTGGAGTGGCGCGGCGGCGATGGCCGGCGCCACGCTGCGCCGCTCGATGCCGGACGCTGGCAAGCCTTGCGCGAAGGCGCCGCGGCGCTGGCCACGCGCCTGCCCGGCATCCGTCTGGAGGAGAAACCGCCCTGCCTGGCGCTGCACTGCCGCGAGGCGCCGCAACACGCCGCGGCGATGGCGCGTGGCGCAGCCGAGCTGGCCGCGCATCTTCCCGGCTACGAGGTGCAGGCCGGCAACCATATCCAGGAGTTGAAGCCTGCCGGCCAGGACAAGGGCGCCGCCGTCAGGCGCCTGATGGGCGAGCCGCCGTTCCGTGGCCGCCGGCCGGTGTACTGCGGCGACGACCTCACCGACGAATACGCTTTTGCCGCAGTCAACGCTGCCGGCGGCATCAGCGTTCGGGTCGGCAATCGCACGCCCAGCGCGGCTTTGTTCACGCTGCATAATGTCGCGGCCGTGCACGCTTGGCTCTGCTCCTGTGCCCGGGCCGCACGCCAAGACCGATCATGATGTACCCACCATCGCCGCGCAGGATGCCGCCGTCATGGACCGCCTGATCGTCGTTTCAAACCGCGTGGCGCTGCCGAACGAGACCCGCGCCGGTGGCCTCGCCTCGGCGATGCACGCGGCCCTGCAGGAGCACGGTGGGGTCTGGTTCGGCTGGAGCGGCCGGCTCGGCAGCCGCAAGGAAGAAGGCGCCCTGCACCACACCGAGGCCGAAGGCATCAGCTACGTGACGATGGACATGACACGCAGCGAGTACGACGCCTACTACAACTGCTTCTCCAACCGCACGCTGTGGCCGCTGCTTCACTACCGGCCCGATCTGATCGAGTTCCGGCGCAGCAACTACGAGGGCTATCTTCGTGTCAACACGCTGTTTGCCGATCACCTCGCGCCGCTGATAAAACCGGACGACCAGATCTGGGTGCACGACTATCACCTGATCCCGCTGGCGGCGATGCTGCGCGAGCGCGGCATACGCAACCGCATCGGGTTTTTCCTGCACACGCCGCTGGCCGCCCCCAGCCTGCTGATCGTGCTGCCGCCGCACCGCAAGGTGATCGGCGCGTTGGCCGATTACGACCTGGTCGGCGTACAGACCCAGTCGGACCTGCACGCGCTGCGCGAGTACTTCGCGCAGGAGTTCGAGGCCACGCTGAAGCCCGGTGGCTATATTGACGTCGACGGCAAGGAGTTTCGCGCGCTGGCATTTCCCATCAGCATCGACACCGCCGGGGTCATCGCCAGTGCCCGAGAGTCCGCGGCCACCACGCCGGTCACTCGCTTGCGCCGCAGCCTGGATGGCCGCGCGCTGGTGATTGGCGTCGACCGCCTGGACTATTCCAAGGGCATCCCCGAGCGCTTCGACGCCTTCGGCCGACTGCTGGCCAACGCCGACAGCCTGCGCAACCGGGTCAGCCTGCTGCAGATCGCGCCGGTATCGCGCAGCGAGGTGCCGGAATACCGCTCGATCCGGCGCGACCTGGAACGCCGCGCCGGCCACATCAACGGCATGTACGGCGATCCCAACTGGGTACCCATCCGGCTGGTCTGCAAGACCATCCGGCCACAGCTCCTCAACGGTTACCTGCGGCTGGCGCGGGTGGCACTGGTGACGCCGTTTCGCGATGGCATGAACCTGGTGGCGAAGGAGTACGTGGCGGCGCAGGATCCCGAGGATCCGGGCGTGCTGATCCTGTCGCGCTTCGCCGGCGCCGCCGAACAAATGCGTGAAGCGCTGCTGGTCAACCCCTACGACCCCGACGATGTTGCCGAGGCCCTGGAGCGCGCGCTGTCGATGCGGCTGCGCGAGCGGGTGAAGCGCTGGCGCGCGCTGATGGACCTGCTGGAGCACGAGGACATCGGCGCCTGGCGCAACCGTTTCCTGCGCGCGCTACACGGCAACGCTGCGCCAGACAAGCGCGGCAAGTCGCCCGCTGCTCAGCCCATCGCGCCGGTATGAGTGCAGCCGCGGGTCCGTGCGCGTGTCGAACCCGCCGCCGCCGACCGCGGTGACGCCGCAGCCGGCGAGCCGCTGGCGCGCCAGCGCCGCCAGGTCGCAAAAGGCGTGACCGGACCGGCCTGGCGCGAACGCCGCGGCAGCCTGCGGGTCGTGATCGATGAAGGCCGCGCAGACCTCCTCGCCCACCTCGAAGGACGGCGGCCCGATGCAGGGGCCGAGCCAGGCCAGCAGGCGATCGGGCGGTGCCCGCATTGCCGCCACCGTGTTTTCGAGCACGCCGGCGGCAAGGCCACGCCAGCCGGCGTGGGCGGCGCCGATTTCGCTGCCGTCCACGGCACAAAACAGCACCGGCAGGCAGTCGGCCACCAGGATCGCCAGCACCACGCCCACCGCCGAGGCGACTGCCGCGTCCGCCTCGGGCTCGTCGGCCACTGGCGCGTCGAGGCGCAGGACGCCGCTCCCGTGGACCTGACGCAGCCAGGACGGCGGCGCGGGCAGCGCCAGGGCCTCGGCCAGCAATTCGCGGTTGCGCCTGACTGCCGCCTGGTCATCGCCGCTCCGGAGACCGAGGTTGCACGGGCCGTATGGCGGCAGCGAAACACCGGGCGCAAGCCGCGTGCTGACGCAGGCATGGATGTTCTCGGGCGCGGGCCAGTCGGGGTGGATCCAGGCGTCGGGCATGTCGGGGCACGTGCGTGCAGGGACCGGCGCTCCAGCATACCCGGCTGTGCGCGTTTGGTTTGCAGCCAGCCGCGGCGCCGTAGGCTGGGCTGATGACGCGCGCAAGCCGGCCAGTGACCCGTATGGCACCCGTGGCGCCGGCTCCGGCCGGCGGCGGCGAGCGCCGCCGCGCGGTCGTGCCACCTTGGTGCGGGTTGCACGAATGACGGCGGAGCCGATCTTCACCATCGGCCATTCCAACCGCACGCTGGAGGCGTTCCTGGCGCTGCTGCATGGCGAACAGGTTGCGGCCGTGGTGGACGTACGCTCGGCGCCGAGCTCGCGCAAATGGCCTCATTTCGACGGACCGGCGCTGGCTGCGGCGCTCAATGCAGACGGCATGGATTACCGGCACGCGCCGGACCTCGGCGGCCACCGCCCCGCCAGCCATCTGCCGCCGGAGGTGAACGGCTACTGGCAGCATGCCGGCTTCCACAACTACGCCGACTACGCCATGGGCGAGCCCTTTGCGGCGGCGCTGCAGCGGCTGTTGACGGAGTCCAGCGACCGGCGCAGCGCCGTCATGTGCGCCGAGGCGGTATGGTGGCGCTGCCATCGCCGCATCATCGCCGACTACCTGCTGGCGCGCGGCCGGCGCGTGCGCCACATCCTGTCGGCGACGCAAACGGTCGACGCTACGCCGACGCCGGCAGCCCGGCCGCAGGCCGATGGCCGCGTCGCCTACCCGCCGAGCGCGGACGATCAAGGAGCCAGCCGATGAACGCAGTCAACGACCCCGCCCACACCGAGGAAGCCATCGCCAAGGCCGCCGAGGTGGCGCAGGCCGACACGCTGAATCCCGCGGATCGCTACGAGGAGCTGTTCGTGGCGGTGCAAACCGGGCGCGTGTTCGACGACAGCAAGACCTTCGTCGATTGTGCGCCGCTGCAGCCGCCGACGAAGATCCTGCAGGCCTACCGCGAGCAGTGCAAGGGCGAAGGCTTCGACCTGAAGGCTTTCGTCCACGCCCACTTCAAGCCCGAGAAACCGCATCTCAGCGACTACGTCTCGGACCCCGACCGCCCGATGCGCGAGCACATCGACAAGCTCTGGGATGCGCTGACGCGCCAGCCGCGACAGCATCCGGAAATGTCCTCGCTGCTGCCGCTGCCCTACGACTACGTGGTCCCCGGCGGCCGCTTCGGGGAGATCTACTACTGGGACTCCTACTTCACCATGCTCGGCCTGGCCGAGAGCGGCCGGCCGCAGCTGCTGCGAGCGATGGCGGACAATTTTGCCTACCTGATCGACACCTATGGCCACGTGCCCAACGGCAACCGCACCTACTACCTCAGCCGCTCGCAGCCGCCGCTGTTTCCCCTGATGGTGGAGTTGTTCGAGCACCACCGCGTGCACCGCGCGGTCGAATACCTGCCGCAACTGCGCAAGGAGTACACCTACTGGATGGCCGGCTGCGAGGATCTCGGCCATTGCGAGGTGGCCGAGCGCTGCGTGCGGATGAGCGATGGCACCGTCCTCAACCGCTACTGGGACGACCGCGAAACGCCGCGCGAGGAGTCGTACCTGGAAGACGTGACGACCGCGCGGCAGACGTCGCGGCCCAACCATGAGGTTTACCGCGACCTGCGCGCCGGCTGCGCGTCCGGCTGGGACTTCAGCTCGCGATGGCTTGACGAGGGCCAGGGATTGGCCAGCATCCGCACGACGGCCATTGTCCCGGTCGATCTGAACTGCTTCCTGCACAAGATGGAGTCGCAGATCGCCTGGCTCAGCCGCAAGGTCGGCGACGACATCGCGGGCGAGAACTTCGAGAAGAAGGCCCGTGCCCGCAAGCAGGCCATCGACACGCTGCTCTGGAACGACAAGGCCGGCGCCTTTTTCGACTACGACTGGCAACGCGAGAAACAGCGCAGCAACCTCACGGCCGCCACCGCCGCGCCACTGTTCGCCAATGTCGCCAGCCCCGAGCAGGCCCATCGCACCGCGCAGTGCATGCGCGAACGGCTGCTGGACGAAGGCGGCATCGCCACCAGCGAGCACGACAGCGACGAGCAATGGGACCAGCCCAACGGCTGGGCTCCGCTGCAGTGGATGGCGATGTGCGGCCTGATGGCCTACGACGAGGCAGCGCTGGCTCACGACATCGCCAACCGCTGGCTGGAGACCGTCAGCAGCCTCTACGAGCGCGAGGGCAAGCTCGTCGAGAAGTACCGGCTGCAGAAGAAGGCCGAAGGTTCGGTCGGTGGCGGTGGCGGCGAGTACCCGCTGCAGGATGGTTTCGGCTGGACCAACGGCGTCACCCGCAAGCTGCTGCACGACGACCCGAAGCACGCCGCCAACGACTGCCGCGCCAAGGCCCGCAAACGCCGGCTCTGAGCGCCGACTGCGTCGGCGCGGGATTGGTGATGCAGGACCGGGACCTGGACCGGGATCGGGACAGCAGCGCCGGCTCGTTGTTGACGGCGCGAGTGCAGGCATGGCGTGTTGGGGTTCGCTGCGCTCACGCCGTGCTCTGCTTCGCTGCGCGGGAATCGGGAATCGAGAATCGGGAATGGGAACGGCGCCCCGCATCGCGGCTCTCGGTTGGCGAAGCCGGCGCGGATTGGGCGCCCAAAATCCCCTTGCGGCTTTTGTAGGTTGGTGGTGAGCCGCAGGCGAACCCCAACATCGCGCCGGTGATGCCGTGGTTGTCGCCGGAATCGCCGATCCTTAGTCTCGGCCCCAGTGCAGGTCCAGGCGCCGCATCAGGCTCTGCGCATCGCCGGGAGCCTTGACCTTGGCGTCGTTGTCGAAATAGCAGTAGACGTCGCGCGTCTTGCGCGCCGGCGGCGGCCGCGGCGAGACGCGCTTGGCGTCACCGGGTTCGCCACCACCACTCCATGCGCGGATGCGCCGCGCCCAATCGTCCAGCGCGTCCTCGGTGTAGCCGCCCGCGTAGAGTTCGCCCTCGCCGTGCAGGCGCAGGTACATGAACCCGGCGCTCACGTCCTGGATCTCCGGCCAGTGGCCGGCGCTGTCGGTGACGACGATGGCGACGCCGTGGCGGCGCGCCAGTGCCACGAATCCGGGGTCGCAGAAACTCGGGTGGCGCACCTCCAGCGCATGGCGAAGGCGGCGGTTGCGATCGATCGTCAGGCTGGCGCGGCCCTTGACGCGTTCGTCGTGCCGGCGCGCCAGCCGCCGCGCCTGCTCGGTGTCGCGCGGCAGGCTGCGCAGGAAATCGCCGATCAGGTCCTTGTCGTAGCGCAGCGAGGGCGGCAATTGCCAGAGGACGGGCCCCAGCTTGCCGCGCAGTTCGAGCAAGCCCGAAGCAAGGAAATTGGGCAAGGTGCTGCCAATCTCGCGCAGGCGTTTGATGTGCGTGATGAAGCGTGGCGCCTTCACCGAGAATACGAAGTCGGCCGGCGTCTGGTCGCGCCAACGGGCGAAGTATTCAGGCCGTTGCAGGGAATAGAATGTTCCGTTCAATTCGATGCTGGCAAAGTGGCGCGCGGCAAACTCCAGCTCCGCACGCTGTGGCAGGTCCGCCGGATAGAAGCGCCCGCGCCACGGCGGATAGCGCCAGCCCGAGATGCCGATGCGAAGCTTCGCCATCCCCGCATTGGCGCATCGTGCAGCTGAACCGACGGTAAGACCAACGCCGGCAGGCCGCTCACTGCTCCCTGCCCCTGCTCGCCCGAACCTAAGGTTCCGCCGCGCCGCGTGCGCCCCAATGCCGGCCGTCCGCGCGCAGCGCCTCCACCAGCCGCTGCATGTCCGCCGGGCGCGCGGCCTCGAAGGCCATGGGCTCGCCGCTGACCGGATGCTCGAAGGCCAACCGCTCGGCGTGCAGCGCCTGCCGGCGGAAGCCGCGCAACACCTCGACCAGCTCACTGCCTGCCGCCGCCGGCAGCTTCAGCCCGCCGCCGTAGAGCGGGTCGCCGACCAGCGCGTGGCCGGCATGCGCCAGGTGCACACGGATCTGGTGTGTGCGGCCCGTTTCCAGATTGCACTGCACCAGGGTGTGGGCGCGGAAACGCTCGCGCACGCGGTAGTGGGTCACCGCGTGCCTGCCGGTCTCGGCGGTGACCACCGCCTGGCGAAGGCGGTCAACCCGGTGCCGGCCCAGCGGCGCCTCCACCGTCCCGCCGGCGATCATCGGCCCCTGCACCACGGCCTCGTACTGGCGCTGCACCGCATGGCGCGACAGCATCGCCACCAGCGCCGTATGCGCGGCCAGCGACCGCGCCACCACCATCAGCCCCGACGTGTCCTTGTCCAGCCGGTGGACAATCCCCGCTCGGGGCAATGCCGCCAGCCGTGGATCGTGGTGCAGCAGCGCGTTCTGCAGGGTGCCGTCGGGATTGCCCGCGCCGGGATGCACGACCAGGCCGGCGGGCTTGGCGAGCACCAGCAGGTCTTGGTCCTCGTGGCGAATGTCCAGCGCAATCGACTGCGGGCGCATCGCCACCTGCGGCTCCAGCTCGACTTCCAGCACCACCTGCTCGCCGCCACGCACGGGCCGCCGCGGTGGCGCGGGCGCGCCGTCCACCGTGACCGCGCCCTCGCGCAGCCAACCGGTCAGCCGCGTGCGGGAAAACTCCGGGAACAGCGTCGCCAGCGCCTGGTCCAACCGCTGGCCGGCTGCGGACTCCGGCAATCGCGCTTCGCGGCGAACGGCCTGCTGCCCAGGGCTTGGATCGCCGCCATTTCCGCTATCATGCTCGTTTGTTGTGCCCATCCGGACAGTTTATGCGCCTCTCCCACGCCCTGCGTATCGTGCTGCTGCTGATCACCGCCCTTTCGCTGGGCGCCTGCGCATCCTTCGGCGGCGAAAAGAACCCGCTCGAGACCCTGCCCGTTTCGGCGATGTACCAGAAGGGCAACACGGCCATGCTGGATGGCGATTACGCGCAGGCCGAGAGAGTGTTCCAGCGGCTGGTGGCCCGCTTCCCCTTCGGGCCCTACTCCGAACAGGCCCAGCTCGACCTGGTCTATTCGCAGTTCAAGGCTGACAAGCCCGACGACGCGTACTCGGGGATCAACCGGTTCATCAAGACCTACCCCGCGCACAAGCACATCGACTATGCCTATTACCTGCGCGGGCTGATCAATTTCAACCGCAGCGCCGCCCTGGGCGACCGGTTGCTGCCGCACCGTGACAGGTCGCGACGCGACCAGAGCTTCGCGCTGCAGTCCTTTTCCGACTTCTCGCAGATGCTGCAGCGCTATCCCGACAGCCGATATGCGGCGGACGCCGCAAAACGCATGATCTACCTGCGCAACCAGCTGGCCCAGCATGAGTTGAACGTGGCGATGTACTACCTGCGCCGCCAAGCCTATGTCGGTGCCGCGGACCGGGCGCAGTACATCATCGAGCACTACCAGACCTCGCCGCAGACCGGCGACGCACTGGCCGTGATGGCCAAGGCCTACGAGAAGCTGGGCCGCGACAAGCTGGCCGGCGACGCGATCAAGGTGCTCAAGGCCAATTATCCCGACCATCCCTTCCTGCACGACGACGACTGGCCTGATTTCCCCGGCACCTGGCGCCGCGCCATCCCCTTCGCCTCGCACGATTGAGGCGGCCGGTCCGGCCCCGCCCGCGCCTCACCACCCTCCTGCCCGCAAGCCTGGATCCGGGACCGGATATTCCGGATCGGGAATGGCGCCACCAATGTCGGCGCGATGCCCGATTCCCGATCCCGCGCAGCGAGGCGCAGCGAGGCGCAGCAGACTTCAGTCGCGCCAGGCGCAGGTCAGCGGCACGTGCCAACCGCTGGCGAAGGGCCGCGCACTGACGCCGGGCCCCGGCGCGGCCTGGCGCCGCTTGAACTCGTTGCCCACCACGCGCCGCACCACGTCGGCCACGACGCCGGCATCGAAGCCACCCTCGGCAACGATGCGCGCCGGCGGCTGACCACCCTCGACGTAGCGGCGCAGGATGGCATCGAGCACGTCGTAATCCGGCAGGCTGTCCTGGTCCGTCTGCCCCGGGCTCAGCTCCGCTGACGGCGCGCGCTCGATCACCGCCTCCGGAATCACGGGCCCGCTGCGGCGCACGCCGACCGCACCGGCCGCGGCTGCGTTGCGCCAGCGGGCCAGCGCGTAGACCTCGGTCTTGTAGATGTCGCTGATCGGTGCGAAGCCACCGCAAGTGTCGCCGTAGAGGGTTGCATAGCCGACCGCAACCTCGCTCTTGTTGCCGGTCGCCAGCAGCAGGCGGCCATGCTTGTTGCTCATCGCCATCAGCAGCACGCCGCGAATGCGCGCCTGCAGGTTTTCCTCGGTGGTGTCCGCCTTCGTGCCAGCAAAGGGTTCGCGCAGCGCGCCGGCCAGTGCAGTGAAGGCCGTCTCGATCGGCACCACGAAATAGTCGACGCCCAGCCGTTCCGCCTGCTGGCGCGCGCCGTCGAGCGATACGTCCGACGTGTATTGCGTCGGCAGCATCATCGCCGTCACCCGCTCCGGTCCAAGCGCATCCACTGCCAGCGCCAGCGTGAGCGCCGAGTCCATGCCGCCGGACAGCCCGAGAAGCGCGCCCGGCAGATGGTTCTTGTCGATATAGTCGCGCAGCGCGCGCACCAGCGCGGCGTACAACTGCGCCTCGGGGCTCTCGTCGGCCACCACAGGCCAGCCGTCTGCACGCAGCGTCCGCGCCTGCGGGTCGAATTCCGCCAGCAGCAGCGCGTCCACGAACGCCGGCGCGCGTGCGGCGATGTGGCCGTCGGCATTGACCAGCAGCGAACCGCCGTCGTGCACGTACTGGTCCTGCCCGCCGATGCCGTTCAGCCATGCAATCGCGCAACCTGTTTCCCGCGCCCGCGCCTGCAGCAGCGCTTCGCGTTCGGTGGCGACACCGGCACGCCACGGCGCCTGGTCGACGGCCAGCAGCAGCTGCGCGCCAGCCGCGGCCGCCGCGGCCGCCGGTTGCGGCTGCGCCAGATCCTCGCCGACCAGCAGGCCGATGCGCGCGCCCTCGACCTCGATCACGCTGCTCTCGCCACCAGCGCTGAAATGGCGGCTCTCATCGATGACGCCGTCGTCACGCAGCACCTGCTTGCGCGCCAGCGCCTGCAATCCGCCATCGCGCAGCACGCCGACGGCGTTGTAGCGCCGCCCATCGGCTTGCCGCTGCGGCCGGCCAACACACAGGCTCAGCCCGTCGCTTGCCGGCAGCAGCGAGTCGATGGCCTGGTCGCAGGCGTCGAGCAGGCCATCGCGCAGCAGCCAGTCGCGCGGCGAATAGCCGCTCAGCGCCAGTTGCGGCGTCGCCAGAAGTTGCGCGCCGGCCGCCTTGGCCTGCTGCGCCAGCGCGCCGATGCGCGCCGCATTGTCGGCCATCGCGCCGACCGCAAAATCCTGCTGAGCCAAGGCCAATCGCACTGTCGCCATGATTCCCTCCGGCAAGGGGCTGGACCCGAAAACAGCAAGGCCGCGACGCGCGCGGCCTTGCCATTCTATCGCCGCGGGCGGCCGAAACGCCGCTCGCCGGCGGGGCTTGCCAGCCCTACTTCATCTTCTGCGCCAGCGTCTTGCCGAGGTCGGCCGGCGACTTGACCGTGGTCACGCCGGCCTTTTCCAGCGCCGCGAATTTGGCCGCTGCCGTGCCCTTGCCGCCGGAGATGATGGCGCCGGCATGGCCCATGCGCTTGCCCGGCGGCGCCGAGGCACCGGCGATGAACGACACCACCGGCTTGCTCACGTACTCGGCGATGAACTCGGCCGCGTCCTCTTCGGCGCTGCCACCGATCTCGCCGACCATGATGATGCCCTCGGTCTGTTCGTCGTCCTGGAACAGCTTGAGGCAGTCAATGAAGTTCATCCCCTGGATGGGGTCGCCGCCGATGCCGATGACCGTGCTCTGGCCCAGGCCCTCGTTGGTGGTCTGGAACACCGCCTCGTAGGTCAGCGTGCCCGAACGCGACACGATGCCGACCTTCCCCGGCTGGTGGATGTGGCCAGGCATGATGCCGATCTTGCACTCGCCCGGCGTGATGACGCCGGGGCAATTGGGGCCGATCAGCACCGTCTCCGGGTGCGCGTCCAGCACGTTGCGCACGCGCAGCATGTCCAGCACCGGGATGCCCTCGGTGATGGCGACGATGACGCCGATGCCGGCGTCGATGGCCTCGAGGATGGAGTCGGCTGCGAACGGCGGTGGCACGAAGATCACCGAGGCATTGGCGCCGGTCTCGTCGACCGCTTCGACCATCGAGTCGAACACCGGCAGGCCGAGGTGCTCGCTGCCGCCCTTGCCGGGCGTCACGCCGCCCACGATGCGGGTGCCGTAGTCGATCGCCTGCTCGGCGTGGAAGGTGCCCTGGTGGCCGGTGAAACCCTGCACCAGCACCTTGGTGCTTTTGTTGACGAGAACGGACACGTGTTAATCCTCTTGTTGGATGTCAGCGGCAGGGGCCTCGGCCAGCACCGTCCGCCGCTCCGCGACGAACCGGCCCGGCATGCTCCCGCAACCCCGATCGCCGCTGCGCGCCGATGCCGCCCCCCTTGACTCAAGGGGGTTCAAAAAACGCCGCCGGATTGAGATCAAGGCGCTCAAGCGGCCGCGGCCACCGCCTTGCTGGCGGCGTCGTTCAGATCATCGGCCGGCGTGATCGCCAGGCCGGACTCGGCCAGCAGCTCGCGGCCCTTGTCCACGTTGGTGCCCTGCAGGCGCACCACCACCGGAATCTGCAGCCCCACCTCCTTGACCGCGGCGATGATGCCCTCGGCGATCAGGTCGCAGCGCACGATGCCGCCGAAGATGTTGACCAGGATCGCCCTGACCTTGTCCGAGGACAGGATCAGCTTGAAAGCCTCGGTCACACGCTCCTTGGTGGCGCCACCACCGACGTCGAGGAAGTTGGCGGGCTCGCCGCCGGCCAGCTTGATCACGTCCATGGTCGCCATTGCCAGCCCGGCGCCGTTGACCATGCAGCCGATGTTGCCGTCCATGGTCACGTAGTTGAGGTTGTTCTTGACCGCCGCGGCCTCGGCCGCGTCCTCCTGGCTGAGGTCGCGCATCGCGGCGAGGTCGGCGTGCCGGAACTCGGCGTTGTCGTCGGAGTTGACCTTGCCGTCCAGCGCGGCCAGCTTGCCGTCCTCCAGCACCGCCAGCGGGTTCAGCTCGACCAGCGACAGGTCCTTCTCGTTGAACAGCTTGTACAGGCCCAGCATGATGCGCGTCAGCTGGCTCACCTGCTTCGGCTTGAGGCCCATCGCGAAGCCGACGTTGCGGCACTGGTAGGGCTGCAGGCCCTCGACGAAATCGACTTCGATGGTGTGGATGTCGTCGGGCGTCTCGCGCGCCACCTGCTCGATGTCGACGCCACCGTGTTGGGAAGCGATGAAGGAGATGGCCTTGGCGTCGCGGTCGACCAGCACCGACAGGTACAGCTCGCGGGCGATGTCGGTGGCGTCGGTGACCAGGACCAGGTTCACCGGCAGCTCGCGGCCAGCCGTCTGGTAGGTCGCCATGCTCGAGCCGAGCATGGCCTTGGCCGCCGCGTGCACCTCGTCGGTGCTGCGGCAGAACTTGACGCCACCGGACTTGCCGCGGCCACCGGCGTGGATCTGCGCCTTCACCATCCACTGCGAACCGCCAAGCTGCTTGGCGACCTCGACCGCGGCATCGGGGGAACTGGCCACCTGGCCCGGTGGCACGGGAATGCCGTACTGGGCGAACAGCTGCTTGGCCTGGTATTCGTGAAAATTCATGCTGGCGTCCTGCGTTGAGCGGATGACGCGGCACGCGGGCGGCGCGCCGACCGGACCGGGCGCGGCAGCGGCGCGGAGGGCGCCGGGAACGCGACGACGGCAGGTGAGCCCGCTATTGTCGCATACGGATCGGGGACCGGGGACTGGGGACTGGGGACTGGGGACAATACGAGAGGGAAAAGAGCTCGCGCCGACCATCCCCCGCAACCCCTCTCTTTCACGATCGGTTGTTCCCGCGGCTTCTACCGGTCCCTGGTCCCTGGTTCCCGGGCCACGGCATGCAATTCCCCGATCGTGAAGCCCCGGATCGCTCCCGGGTCCCGGGTCCCGCGCCCAGCCCCCAGCCCCGAGTCCCGAGCCCCGTCTCGCCCAGCTATACTCGGCCCCGCCTACGGGACGGCCGCGGATCGCCGATGAGCGCAAACGTTGCGGGCGAGAGCGTTCGCCATGAGTTCTATTTCCTGAACCTGTTCCGGGTGCTGCAGGCCTGCGTCTACATGGCGCTGGCCTTCAGCCCGCTTCTGGGCTGGACCCACCTGCGCATGCCGGTGCTGGCGCGGGTGCTGGCGACCCTTTACCTGGCCTTCGCGCTGTTCGCCTGGCTGCGCACACGGCCCTGGGCGCGCCACCTGCCCCGGCAGGTGGCCCTGACCCTGATGGTCGACATCGCCGCCGCGCTGATGGCGATCATCGCCATGCATTCCTCGCGCACCGGCATCGAGATGATGCTGGTGGTCAACATTGGCGCCGGCGCGCTGATGCTGCAGCCGCGCCCGGCTCTGCTGTTCGCCGCGCTGGCCGCGCTGGCGGTGGTTGGCCATACCGTCGCCGACCCCGAGGGCCTCAGCGGCAGCAACAGCGAGCTGCTGGAATGCGGGCTGTTCGGCCTGGCCTATTTCGCGTCGGCCTCGCTGTGTTTTGCCCTGGGCCGGCAGATCCGTGCCAGTGAGGCGCTGGCCGCGCAACGTGGCGTGGACCTTGCCAACCTGTCGCAGGTCAACGAGCTGATCATCCGGCGCATGAAGACCGGCGTGCTGCTGGTCGACGACGCCAACCATATCCACCAGATCAACGAATCGGCCTGGTTGCTGCTGGGCACGCCGCCGGCCGAGCAGCGCGACCTCGGCGCGATGGCGCCGGAGCTGTCGCGCAGGTTGTTCCATTGGCGCACCTCGGGCAAGACCGACGAAACCGCGGTGACGCTGGCCGACGGCGTGCCCGAAGTGGTGCCACGCTTCACCCGCCTGGCGCCAAACGACGACTCGCACATGCTGATCTTCCTCGACGATACCTCGCTGCTGTCGCGGCGCGCCGAGGAGCTGACGCTGGCCTCGCTGGGCCGGCTGTCGGCCTCGATCGCGCACGAAATCCGCAACCCGCTGGCGGCGATCCGCTACTCGGCGCAACTGCTGGCCGAGTCGCACGACATCGTGCCGGCGGACGCACGCATGATCGAGATCATCAACAACCACTGCGCCCGGCTCAACGAGATCATCGAAAACATCCTGCAGCTGTCGCGGCGCGAGCGTTCGCGGCCCGAGACGCTGGACCTCAACGCCTGGGCATTGACCTTCGTTGACGAGTACATCGATTCCAACGACATGGGCGGCGATTCGCTGCGCGCGGTGGTACAGAACACCGAAGTGGCCGCACTGGCCGACCCGCAACACCTGCAGCAGGTGCTCTGGAACCTGGTCCAGAACGCCTTGCGCTACGGCCGCATGCCCGGCGAGCCGGCCCGCGTGCTGATCGCGGCGCGCCACACCAGCAGCGGCGCGCCGGCGCTGGAGGTGTCCGACCGAGGCCCCGGCATACCGCAAAAGGTGGCGGCGCAGATCTTCGAGCCCTTCTTCACCACCCATGAGTACGGCACCGGCCTCGGCCTCTACCTGGCCAAGCAAATGTGCGAGGCCAACCAGGCGACGCTGGAGTACGTCCCGGTGGCCGGCGGCGGCAGCTGCTTCCGCCTGACCCTGATGCCGCCGGCCAAGGCGCCCTCGGCCGAAGCCGGCTGAGAAACCGAGAACCGCTCGTCTTTGCCGGACGCCGCCGACGCGTTACCCTAGGTGCCCAACCGCCATGCCAACAGGGCACCCATGAGCAAACAACGCGTCCTGATCGTCGACGATGAGCGCGACATCCGCGAATTGTTGACCATCACGCTGGGTCGCATGGACCTGGACGTGGACGCCGCCGCCGACAAGACCGAGGCGGTGCGCATGCTTGGCGAGTGCGCCTACGACCTGTGCTTCACGGACATGCGCCTGCCCGACGGCTCCGGGCAGGAGATCATCGAGCACATCGCAGAGACCTGCCCGGACACGCCGGTGGCCATGATCACCGCCTACGGCAGCGTCGACGCCGCGGTCAACGCCCTGAAGGCCGGCGCCTTCGACTTCGTCTCCAAGCCGATCGACATCAACATGCTGCGCCGGCTGGTGCAGACGGCGCTGAACATCACCCGCAGCCACCGCGAGGTGCCGCCGCTGGGCCGGCTGATCGGGGACTCGCAGGCCATGCAGCGGGTGCGCGCCATGATCGTCAAGCTGGCGCGCAGCCAGGCTCCGGTCTACATCAGCGGCGAATCCGGCGTCGGCAAGGAGCTGGTTGCACGGCTGGTGCACGAGCAGGGGCCGCGCAACGCGGGGCCGTTCGTGCCGGTCAACTGCGGCGCCATCCCGGCCGAGCTGATGGAGAGCGAATTCTTCGGCCACAAGAAGGGCAGCTTCACCGGCGCCCACGCCGACAAGGAAGGCCTGTTCCAGAGCGCCAACGGCGGCACCCTGTTCCTCGACGAGGTCGGCGAGCTGCCCATGCACATGCAGGTCAAGCTGCTGCGCGTGATCCAGGAGAAGGCAGCGCGACCGGTCGGCGGCCGCAGCGAAGTGCCGGTGGACGTGCGCATCCTGTCGGCCACGCACAAGAACCTGGCGCGGCTGGTCGACCAGGGCCTGTTTCGCCAGGACCTGTTCTACCGCATCAACGTGATCGAGCTGCCGGTGCCGCCGCTGCGCGAGCGCCGCGAGGACGTGCCGGCACTGGCGTCGAAGATCCTCGACCGGCTGGCCGAAACAGGCGGTTCGCCCCGGCCCAAGCTGGACGCCTCGGCGCTGGCGGCGCTCGGCCGCTACAGCTTCCCCGGCAACGTGCGCGAACTGGAGAACATCCTCGAGCGGGCGATGGCGCTCAGCGACGGCGGCGACATCGGCGCAGCCGACCTGATGATCCCGCAGGGCGCCGGCAGTGCCGCCGACCTCGAGCCGACGGAGCCGGCCACGCCGGAGCCACCAGCCACGCCCGTGGCCACGGCCGCGGTCGCGCCCGCGCCCGCGCCTGCAGGGGCCGGTGGGGCGACAGCGCCCGACGCCAAGGTGCCGCTGGACGATTACATCTCCAATCTCGAGCGCGAGGCCATCATCAAGGCGCTGGAAGAAACGCGCTACAACAAGACCGCCGCGGCCAAGCGCCTGGGCATCACCTTCCGGGCGCTGCGCTACAAGCTGAAGAAGCTGGAGATCGATTAAACGCCTCCGCGCCCGGCCCTGCCTGCGCGGCGCCCGCCGCTTGCCGAGCCCGCCAGCCAGCAAGACGCGCACACTCCGCCACTGACGGTCCTGCCGATGCCCGCCATCATTGACTGGCTGCTGCACCTCGACACCCACCTGCAGGCATTCGCGCTGCAGCACGGGCCGTGGGTCTACCTGCTGTTGTTCGCAGTGGTCTTCATCGAAACCGGTCTGGTGATCTGGCCGTTCCTGCCCGGAGACTCGCTGCTCTTCATCTGCGGCGCGCTTGCGGCCAGCGGCGTGCTGCCACTGTCGATCGTGATCCCGCTGCTGATCGTCGCGGCGGCGCTGGGCGACGCCGTCAACTACTGGATCGGCGCACGTTTTGGCCAGCGCATCGTCAACGGCCACTGGCGCTGGCCGAAGCCCGAGCACCTGCGCAAGACCCACGAGTTCTTCGACCGCCACGGCGGCAAGACCATCTTCATCGCCCGCTTCATGCCGATCATCCGCACCCTCGCACCCTTCGTCGCCGGCATCGGCGGCATGCACTACCCGCGCTTCGCGCTGTGGAACGTCAGCGGCGCCATCGTCTGGGTCGTGTCGATCAGCGTGGCCGGCTACCTGTTCGGCAACATCGGCTGGGTCAAGGACAACTTCACCCTGGCCGTGCTGGCGATCATCGTGCTGTCGCTGCTGCCAGGCGTGTTCGCCTGGCTGAAGGCACGCATGGACGCGCGCCGCAAGGACTCCTGAGGCTGGCAAAGGCAACGATCGCAGCCTGCTGGCCGGACTTCGGCCAAAGCCCGGCACCCCGAGTCCCGAATCACCAATCCCCGTCTAGAATGGTTGTGTATACCTTACACATGTCCACATAGTTTCATCTGTCTGATAATACTTAGTTATTTCTCCGAAACTATTCGTCGGATACGCGACTGAGTCAACTTACTGCCCCAATCGCGAGCACCACTCGATTAAGGGTAAACAATTCGATCGAGGATTCAGGGCAACCTCGCAGCGCCCTGACGCTGCCGAAGGCTGTCCGCCCAGGTCGCCAGGGCATCAATCTCGGCCGTCAGTGCTTCTGGCCTCGGCAGAGGGCGGTTCAACGCAGCGGCGGCGCTATGCAGCAGTTCGGAACAGCGACCAAAGCCGTCACGCATGGCCTCGCAGTCGGGAACTGTGATCGCGGTCAGCTTGACCAAGCCAGGCGTCTTCACTTCGTTGGACAGCCGCCGGATGACGTGCCCGACAGCTTCTTCAACCGCGATCTCCCACGTATCGCGCAACGTCGCGGCGATGGATTTGACGGACTTTCGCCACTCGTCTTGATTGCCTTGCTCGAAATGGTAGCGTTCACCGGCAAGCTGATTGCTCAGACTTGTGGTGATGTCGCTGACCCGACGCGCTTTGAATGGCGGCTCGCTGCGGCAGAAGCCTGCCTTGTCAGCACCCCGGCTGATGGAGCTAATCGCAACCGGCGGCTTTGGCTGCGCATCGTCAGCCGCGCGATTCAGCTCGAACAGAAACGCGAGATCATGGGTGAAGACGATGACTTGGCGATGGGCGGCATCAGCAACCAGTCGTTTAGCTACGGCCTCCCGGTGCATGTGGTCGAGCGAGGAAACGGGATCGTCAAAGACGATGCCGGACTTGTTCTCGGTGGTGGCGAGTTCGGCCATGAATGCGGCCAAGGCAACGCAGCGATGCTCGCCCTCGCTCAAAACCTGTCCCACCGCAGCCGTGGGCTTCCGTGTAAGTGCGACCTTAAAGCGAGGGATGCCCTGAACGCTGTTTTGCTGTCGAAGCTCCACAGCGAGGCCAGCAATCTCGAAGGTCGCCACCTCGCAAGCAAATTGCGCGCGTAGCGCGTCCGTCACCAAAGCCTGAGCGATCTCGGTGCTCTTTGTGGTGACGCGGTTGGTAGCAGTGTCCCGCTGGGCCGTCTCAAGCAGTGCGATTTTTTTCTGGCGTTCGATTTCGGCAAGAACATCGGCTTTGATGCCACCAAGCCATTGCCGATCCACAAGCTCGGCCTTTTCGGTAAGCAAGGCAGCGCGAGCTGGAGAGCCAGCCTCCGCGGCAAGGGCGTTCGCCCGAGTCTCAATGCCCGCCGCTTGATCGACCAGCGCCTTACGCGAATATTCCGTAACGGGCACGTCAATAGCGGCGCTTGAATTCGCGTGGCATCGCCTGATCTGGCGATGACGCCACAGGGCGCGAAGGGTCGCGCCCCTGATCTCCATCGCCAAGGCATCCTGGCGCAGTTCGTCGCGGACGGTTGCCACAATGTTCGCCAGCTCGGCCAACGAAACAGCCTCACCCTTGAACGTTGCCAGCGCCCTGTCGTATGCGACGCGCGCAGCATCGGCACGTTGCTGGCTGTCGTCGCGCACAAAAGCCTCGAAGCGATTGAGCCGATCAGCGGCGACGGGCGTCAATTCCTGCTGACAAAGCACGCATACGCTGCCGGGGTCTGTGACGGGGAATCGCCGTTCGGGATAGGCTTCCGCGTCAGAAAATGCTCGGGCACTGGCCCATAGCGCCTGCCAAACATCCGACCCAATCTGCGGCAACGGTTCGTCGCGGAAAAGCGCACTGGAAGCAGCTTCTGCCGCCCGACGTGCAGCATCGCTATCAACGGCAAGGCGGCGCAGGTTATTGGCGGTATCGTCGCTGCCTGAAGCAAATAGCCGATCGAGGCGGGCAATGTGCCCGTCAACCTTGGCCTTCATCGCCGCAAGCTGGCGCGCCGCGCGAGCCGGATCACCTGCCAGGTCCGCTGTGAGCTGCGCCAATCGGTCTTGCTCTGCTTGCGTGAGCGTTGCCAACGCCTCGACCGTCGCCGGCGCAGTGTTGGCGGTGATGCGGGCCATGAGCTTGCCGACCGCTGTTTCCCGGCTGCATGCCGGGGTCCTGATCGCTTCGGGCGTTTGCGCCTTTATCTGCGCAATCTCGGCTGCCAGCTTGTCCTTGACCGACTTGCAGAGCTGCGCCAGCGCACCCAACAGCTTGAGTGGAAACGGCGTGTAAGCCACGTCATTCGTATCGTGCACGTGGACATTCGCGGCGCGGGAATCGAACACGCTGATGCCTGAAAGCGCAGTATCGGCAGCCTGTCCAAGCTGCCAAGCGCAAGTGCGGTTCTGGCCGCTGACCGCGTATTCAATCGTGGCGCTCGGGGTGCCTGGTGCAGCGTCATAGATGTCGGGAACGATTTCTTCGGCTCGGCCAGACATACGGGCGCGACATACCTTCTTGAGAATCCGCGCGTAGCCGGACTTTCCTGATCCGTTGTCGCCGTAGATGATGGTCAAACCGACACGGTGAAGCGTCAGCCGCTGGTCGGGAGCCAGGGCGTTGACATGCCGAACTCCATGTACTTGGCGTAGATAGACTTCCCCATGATCACGGTTCGGGCCGCGAAGGTGCTCCGCTTCCAGCGGGACCGCCGGATTGTCACCCTTGCAGATGGAAGCCAGCTCGTCGATCTCGGCCGGCACCAGGGCCGCTTGTGTTGCAAGTCGGCGCAGTGCGTCGCGCTGCCAGCCAGGACTATCAACAGACCACGCAAGGATGTTGGCGAGCGCCTCTGCTTCCGTTGTCATACGCCTTCGCCTCTGGGTTCGTACTCGCTAGCTGCATCAGCCTTTCCCTGGTGCCTGCGCATGGCCTCCTCCAGCGTTTCGCCGAACTGCCATCCGAAGAGGTCGCGCACGTTCTTCGTTCTGGCATGGCCTGGCGGCCTGAACTCGTAGCCGGCAACAGCCATCTCGGCCGCCACGTCCTCGGTGATGAAAAACGGCTCGTCCTTATCTTTCCGGCACGGCTTCGTCATGCTGCTTTCTCCTGGCGTCGATCCTAGCCAGCGGCCAGGGCTATTCATGCATTTGGCCTGTCCTATGCTTTCACCAGCTTGGCGGTCTTAGGGTCGTACATGTAGCCGGTGATGCTGCCATCCTTGATGCGTGCCACGGCCTCGTCGATGACGAACAGCGGAACGAGAAACCACTCCTCGGGCTGCACGGGATGGCCGAAGCGGTCGTTAATGGTGATGTTCAATCGCGCGGGTGCGAACAGCCTGTGGAACAGGCTCTCCATACGGGTGCGGTTGATGCCTGCGAGCTTGTAGGTCGCCACCACTTCGACCTTCGCCAGCAGGTAGGTGGAGTCGTGTTCGGCGTTGGCGATGCGCGCTTCCACTCTGCCGCCGGTCACACCTACCTTGTGGATGATGTCGCGGTGCTCCGCAACGTAGGGATGATCGGACAACGAGCGCAGGACGTAGATCGTGCCGCTTTCAACATCATCGGCTTCAAGCTCGCCGCCGAAGGAAAGTTGCCCGCTCTCGGGCGAGGCCAGCCGCCGTGCGGCGGAGTCGTTGTAGAACGCGCGCTGGAGCGAGCGCAGCAGCAAATTGCTCTCGGTGCCGTTGGAGAAGATAAGACGCAGGCGACGATCCACCTCGCCGGCGGTCGTTTTCAGTGGCTCGCCCACCTCTGCGACGTAGAGCGTAAGGCCATCAAGAACGAAAAAGTCCCCGGCTTCAATCGCGCGGCGGCCCGCTTCGATGGGTAGGGACTGGCGCATGCCGGTTTTGACTTCCGCTTGCACGCGCTCGAACAAGGGCCGGAAGGTCTCGAAATCCTCGCAGGGCTTGCGATCCGCGATCTCGTCGGCGGCGCGCTTTTCGGCGCTGGTGCGGACATGACGCAGGACCGTGATGTCGTCCGCGCCGGCAACATCCGCCAGCTCGGCAGCCAGGCCGTCGATGTCGATGGTTTCGTCCGCCGAAGCAGCCACGGTCGGTGCCCCAGCAAGCAAGCCCTGATGGTCTAGCAGGTCAAGCAAGGCACGGCAGTCCGGGAGCGCGCATAGACGGTCGAGCCGCACGGCATATAGGCGCTCGAATATGTCGCGGTCTTCGCCATGTTGCGGAGCGCGCCCGTGCTGCTCGGTGAAGCGCTGGATTTCCGCGAAGCCAGCGATGACACGCTTCTCGCTGGCTGGGCGTCCATTCTTCTTCTCAGGCGGTGCGAACTCGGCAAGCTCCGCAGCGAGTTCGTCAAGATCGGAGTTACTCATAGCGTCCCTCCGCCTTGAAACGCATGAAGGCGGCCGCGCCTTCGGCCATGCGTCGCTCCCAGGCATCTTGGGAATCGAGCGCAGGAATGCGGCCGCGCTCCTTCTTGAACTGGACGGCGCGAACGGCCATTTCCTTAGCCTCGTCCGGCGTCAGACTCGTGTGCTTGGCCGAGATGGCCGCCGCGACCTGCTTCAAGCTGTCCTCGCTCATGGTCTTGGCGAGGATGGCGTAGGCTTCGCCGAACGGGTTGATGCGGTCGATCAGGTCGATGTCCAGCTCGCGCACGTCCATCGCAAAGCGGCGCACACCGTCGATCAGAGCGGTGTTGGGCGATGCGTCGCCCTCCCCTTGGCCTTCGGTGACAAGCTGCTTGGCCTGTTGTGTGAGGTTCAGCGCGGCGACGGCGTGCTGACGCACGGCCTCCTGATCCTCGGCGTCAAGCTCGGGATACTTGTCCTTGATGATCTTGCCCATGCGAACCTGGGTCAGCTCCTCGGGCACTAGCTCCTCATCGAACAAGCCGCGTTCGATGGTGGGCTTATCCTGCACGAAAGCCGCGATCACTTCGTTCAAGTCTTCCTGGCAAATGCGCGCTGCCTCTTTGCTCTTGGGCTCGGCGAGGCCCTTGATCTCGATCTGGTACGCCCCTGTCTGCTCATTGACGCCGATATTGCAGCGGCCCGGATCATAGCCACCCTCGCCATAGTCAAATCCCGGCGTCGGGACGCCGTCGGGATTCTTGGGCTTGAACTCGAAGCGCGGAGCCAAGACCTGCTCCATGAGCAAGCTGGCGGCGATGGCCTTCAACGTGTCGTTGACGGCCTCGGTGACGGCTTCTTCGGCCGCATCCGGCTCGGCGATCAGGTTGGTGAACCTCGCGCGGGTCTTGCCCGGCGCGTCGCGAGTGGCGCGGCCGATGATCTGCACGATCTCGGTCAGGCTGGCGCGGTAGCCCACGGTCAGCGCGTGTTCGCACCAAATCCAGTCGAAACCCTCCTTGGCCATGCCCAAGGCGATGATGATGTCCACGTAGTCGCGGTTGTTCTTCTGCACCGGGTCTTTGAGCGCAGCGGATACGCGGTCGCGCTTGGCGGCATCATCATCGACAAGATCGGCAATGCGCAGCACTTGGCCATCCGGGCGCTTGACGAGCTGGAAGCCAGTGGCTGTGTCGATGCCCTGCCACTCCCCCAACGCCTCGATGATGTGCTCCACCTCGCGGATCTTGTCCTTCGTGCTCTCGCGCGAATTGACGTTGGGTATGTGGATGATGGTCTTCTCGGCCGGGTTGAGGACGTTGAGGATGTCATCGACGTAAGGCCCGCTGTAGAAGAAGTAGCCGATGTCGAGCTGCTTGAGGTACTCGTAGCCGTTGAGCTGCTCGTAGTAGGTGTAGGTGACGGTATCGAACTTCGATTCGTCCGACGGCGCAAGTACAGCCTCGGCATCGCCTCGGAAGTAGGAGCCGGTCATGGCGACAATGTGCGTTTTTCCCCGCGCGATAAATTGACCCAGGTGCGTGCCCAACCTGTTGTCGGGGTTGGCCGAAACGTGATGAAACTCATCGACGGCGATCAGACGGTTGTCGAACGCCTCCACGCCGTAGGCATCGACAGCGAAACGAAAAGTGGCGTGCGTGCAGACCAGCACCTTGTCGTCGCCTTCGAGGAATGCGCCCAGCGACTTGACCTTGCCGCCGTTGTCGTTGCCCGGCGCATTGCACAGGTTCCACTTAGGTTCGACGTGCCAGTCGGACCAGAAGCCGTACTTCGACAGCGGCTCGTCGTTGAAGCTCGCACCAATGGACTTCTCCGGCACGACAATGATGGCCTGCTTCAAGCCTTGGTTCTTGAGCTTGTCGAGCGCCACGAACATCAGCGCGCGGCTTTTGCCCGAGGCGGGCGGCGACTTGATGAGGAAGTATTGCTCTCCGCGCTTCTCATAGGCGCGCTCCTGCATTGGACGCATACCAAGGGCGTTGGCCTTGGTGGAGCAGCCATTCTGGGCGTAGGAAACGGAGACTGACGGAACAGCCTTCATAGCTAAATCAACCCCCCGAAACGCCTTCCACCAGCCATTTTTTGAACATTCGCCAGCCGATGTCCATAGACCATATCAAAATCCTCAAGCTCAACTGCAGTTAACAAAAAATTGCTACCTTCCGGCTCGAAGACCAAAACTTTTCCATCATAAACACCGAAACCATGATCTTCGGGCATTGGGAGTGTCAACTTTTCCATGCCGTTATCATTCTCGCGATAATTCTTCGTGACCATAGGGCCCACCTCAGTCTTGAAGGTGATCTCGCCGATGTGGGTTGATGTGTTCTTGCCCTTCTTTAGTCCGAAAAAGCTTCGAAATCCATTAGGAGCAAAAATCTGATTTCCTGGCTTATCTTGCCCACGATTCTTTGTAACGTAGCCTGCTTCGATCCAAAAACCTCTAACCGAGCCTGCGACCTTGGCAGATCTCGTCGTATCGCGTGAACCAACCAGAGCCGCCAAACGATCTTCATAGCTCTTTACAATATCTTCCAGCGGGCAAGCCTGCCTCCACAGTTCTTCGAACACAGAACGCACAGGCTTGATGCGCTCATCAAGATGAGCCTTTTTCGTAGAAATGATTGTCGCGCCAGCTTCTACACTGCGTCGAAGACCATTGTTCGAGAAATTGCCGGAACCCAGCACAACCCCCTGCATTTTGGTGGTCGTGTTCTTCATCATCGCGATCTTTGGGTGGAAGTCGCGACGAGGATCAAGGCCAGCTCGATCAACGATGAAGCGGCCGTCAAAAATTCTGACTTCCGTATTGGTACGACCTGCAATTTCACGTAGTGCGCGCGGGTCCGTCCTGCCATAGTCGATACCAAACAGCCATCGCGACCTAGTCTCCGACCAGAAATTCTTTCCGACACTCAACTCGAACACTCGAAAGCCCGACTGAGTTGCATAAGCAAAGCATCCGAAGAATTCATCTGCAGAAATTGCAAGTCTTACCCGAGCGATCTCTGACAGCGTTGTCGTGCCAGAAGGATGATTGTGTGCAAAGCAACTCATCTCACCACCGCCTTACGGTACAGTGTGAACAAACTTTCCAGTCTATCCGTGTCATTCTTCATCCGGCGACCGAAGTAGATTCTTTCGACCAACTCATCATTTTGGCGATGCGCCTCGCGCAGGTCTTCCGGCATGGCCTTCGCGTCGTAAAGCTCGGCGATAGTGCAGGGAAAATGCCTTTCACGCGCAATAAGAATGTTTTCCGATGATCGATTGAGATCACTCTGGTTCTTTTCGGTAAAGAGCGGGGTCGGGAAAGTGTTCCACCCCAACGTGTTTGAGTAAGAGAAGTCAGTGCGCATGCGGACGCAAACCGTGCCTATCCAGACCCAGTGCAGACGAGAGGCTATTAGCGCCATGTTCCAAAGGGGCGCATCGTAAAGAGCGAAATTTCGGTCCCCAATGATGCAGTCGGCGGTCACGAGATCGACCGGCAGATACTCGCGGTTCTCAGAGGATACCCTTGGCACGACGATCGCCGATCTCTTCGCCGTGCCCGCAATCTGGACAAAGCGGTGAGGTGAGTCCGCGAACGCGCGCGTAGATTCGGCCGGAGATCGGCGCCTGTTATCAGCAACGAGTGCGAGCCGGTCGGCGATGAATGAATTTCTCTTAGCCGCCTCGGCCTCTCCCTCTTCGATCCAGAGACAAAAACGAAGCTTGCCGTTGATCAGTTCGTCGGAGCCAAGGAATCTGCGCACGTAAGAGTTGGTGGTGGGGTCCAGCCGAAGCTCGCTCGCTTCTTGCTGTGTGAGGAACAAGTGCCCTCCGTCTCGAGGCATGTTTCCAAACAGCATAGTGGATTGAGGGCCTAACGGTCTGTTGGCCTTCGTGACGGTATCGGGCATATTGGGCACGAGATACGGCCCGATGACTTCACACTCGCGTACGAGGCCATCGTCTCCGAACACACGCTTCGACGAAGACGATTTTGGACCTAGACCAATAATGATCACAGTGACGCCGGCGTTATGGACCGCGAGATTCTTCCACGTAAATGGAGCGTGTGCGAATCGAAGCTCTCTCCCTTGTTGAGTCACCACGGGCCAAATCTCGGATGCCTGCTGACCTTGACAGATGCTATTAGTGGTAACGAAGGCCGCCATCGCATCTGGCACCAAGCGGGCATACTTGAGATATGCAGCGATCCAGCCCGATACGAAGTCGGTAGTCTTGGCGAGTTGCGGGTGCTCGGACCAAGCACGCGCGAGATCCGCCTTCTGCTCTTGATCTTGCCACTTGCTGCCTCTATATGGTGGGTTCCCACAGATATACGTCTCCCCGCCCTCATTCTCAAAATCGATCTGCGCCTGATCCATCGGCGTCTGGAATAGATCGTCGCTAATAAGCTTTACTTCGGTCCCTGTTGGTGGACAGATGCTCAGCCAATCAAGGTGAAGCGCATTGCCACAGGTGATCCAGTTCTCATTGTGCAGTGGCAGGAACTCCAAGAGCGCTAGCTTCTGGCCTCGGTACAACACATCGCACTGGTACTCGGCGATGACCAGCGCGAGGCGTGCGATCTCAGCCGGGAAGTCGCGCAGCTCGATCCCTCGAAAGTTCGTGAGCGGGATTTCTGATACACGGTCAGGCTCGCCGCGCCGACGATTAATCTCGGCCTCGATGGCGCGCATTTCCTTATAGGCGATAACAAGGAAGTTGCCGGAACCGCAGGCGGGGTCAAAGACCCTGATCTTCGCCATGCGTTTGCGCAGGTTCAGCAGGGTGCGGTGGTTGTCGCCCGCCTCTGCCAGTCGCGCACGCAGGTCGTCGAGGAACAGCGGGTTCAGCACCTTAAGGATGTTGGGAACGCTGGTGTAGTGCATGCCCAGCTCGCCGCGCTCCTCGTCGTCGGCGACGGCCTGAATCATCGAGCCGAAGATATCGGGGTTGATCTTGGTCCAATCGAGGCCGCCAACGTGGAGCAGGTAGGACCGGGCGATCTTGCTGAACCGAGGCACTGCGTCGCTGTCAGCGAACAACTGGCCGTTTACATAGGGGAAATCCTCCGCCCATCGTGGGATGTTGGCGGCTACCCGATCCTCGCGCTTGGTGTTCATGGCACGGAACAAAGTAGCGATGACCTCGTGCGTATTCGTCGAGTCCTTGGCGCTCATCGTTGCCACGGTTTCGATGAAGCGGGCCTTGCCGACGAAGATGTCGGTATCCTCGGCGAAGAAGCAGAAGATGAGCCGCGCCATGAAGTGGTTCATGTCGTGGCGGCGCTCGGCCTTACCCCATTCGGGATTGTCTTTTAGCAGTTCGACGTACAGGCGGTTCAGGCGGCTGGTGGCCCGGATGTCGAAAGCGTTTTCACTGATCTGGCGGACGGTGCTGATGCCCGCCAGCGGCAGGAAAAAGCCGAAGTGGTCCGGGAAGTCCTTGAAGGCGCAGGCGACGGTCTCGCCGCTGGTCAGGGCTTCGGCCTCGAAGTCCACGCCGTCCGTGGCGAGGATGAACTTCGCCTTGGCCTTGGCCGTCGCCGGGCTGGCCTTGAGAGCGGCCAGCGTCTGCGTCACCCGTCCTGCGTCGCAGGTCAGGATGTGGATGTTGCTGGTCTGGAGAACACCGCCGAGGTCGGACTTGTTCGAGGCCCCGGAGCGCAAGCGCTTGATGGTCGTCGCCTTGTTGCCAAAGGCTTCGAGGAAGGCATAGGGGAACTCTACGGGGTCAAAGGGCTGCTCCGCGAGGTCGGTGATGGCCTTTTCGATTTCAACGGCGTTCATGGCTTTCTCCCGACGCGGCACGTCTCGTCGGACGCCTATCCACTGGCGGCAGAGGCCTGCTCAACAAGAACGCTTCATCCAAACCTCGCGTGTAAGCGTTGTAAGCCCAACGAACGAACTGCTCTAAGGCGCGTTTTCATGTTGCAAGCGGTCATTCTCCGCTTCGAGTCTCGCGATTCGCGCGGCCGGGACACGAACCAGCTCGGTGGGGTCTCGCTGCCTCTTCTCCGCACCGGCGAGTCGCTTCTTGGTCACCTCAAACGCGAGGCGGATACGCTCATGCCGGTGAAGAGCCTGCCTCGTGTACTTGCTTTGCAAGCGTATCTGGATCTGTTCAATCAAAGCCTTCCACGATATGGAACCGTCAGGCAAATGCTAGAACGGAATATCGTCCTCGGGCATGTCGTCGGCCGGCATGGCCGCGGCCGGCGCGTTGGCCGGGCGCTGCTGCGGTCGATCATAACCGCCGCCGGAGCTGCCACGGCTGCCACCGCCCTCGCCACGGCCGCCGAGCATCTGCATGTCGTTGGCGATGATGTCGGTGAAATATTTCTCCACCCCATCCTTGCCAGTGAACTTGTCGGTCTGGATGCGGCCTTCGATGTAAACCTGTTGCCCCTTGCTCAGGTACTGCGCGCAGATCTCGCCCAGGCGGCCGAAGGCCTTGATGCGGTGCCATTCGGTGCGCTCGCGCTTCTCGCCCGACTGCTTGTCGTTCCAACTGTCGGTGGTGGCGAGGCTGAAGGTGACGATCTGGCCGCCGCTGGTGGTGGAGCGGCTTTCGGGATCGGCGCCGAGGTTGCCGATGAGGATGACCTTGTTGACGCCGCGTGCCATGGTTTGGACCCTCTGCTGATGCGAATTTCGGAGGCCGGAATGCTAGCACAGCAGCGGCTTTGGCCTGTACGCGAAGGCAGCGTTGGCGCGTAGGGAAAGGCCGTCAGATGACCCCCGCATGCGGCGTTGATCAGGCAGCGACGGCAACGGCGTGGCGCCGGCCCCAGGCCAGCAGGCCCGTCCACAGCAGCCCGGCCACTGCTGCCGCCAGGAACAGGCCGTCGATGCCCAGGTTCTTGAGCGCCAGTCCACCAAGCACACCGCCGAGGCCTGCGCCGAAGAATTGGCAGGTGGCGTAGGCGCCCATGGCCGCGCCACGCATCGGTTCCGGCGCCAGACGGGAGGTCAGGCTGGGCAGCGTCGCCTCCAACAGGTTGAAGGCGCTGAAGAACAGCGTCGCCGCCAGCCACAGCAGCCATGCCCAGCGGCTGCCGGCGGCGAACAGCGCCAGCGACAGCGCCAGGGCAAGCGCGCAGATCGTCGCCAGCGCCATGCTCTGCGCCAGGCCCTGCACCTTGCGCAGCACCGCGCCCATCACCAACGCGGCGATCACGATCGCGGGCAGATAGAGCAGCCACTGGTGCGGCGGCGGGATGCCGGCCTCGTGGCTGAGCAGCAACGGCAGGGCAACGAAACAGGCGGTCAGCAGCGCGTGCATGCACAGCACCGAGCCGTTCAGAACCAACAGCTCCGGACGCCGCACCATGCGCCAGACAGCCGTCCAGCGCAGCGCCTCGCCCCGCCGCCGCAGCGGCTCCGGCACCACCGCCCACAGCGCAACGATGGCCAGCGCCAGCAGCAGCGCGGTCAACCAGAACAGGCCCGACAAGCCAGCCACCGCCGCCAGCGGCGCACTCAGCACGATCGCCAGCACGAACGCCAGGCCGACACTGATCCCGATGATGGCCATGACCTTGTTGCGGTTGCCGTCGCTGGACAAATCTGCCGCCAGCGCCTGGCTGGCCCCCGACACCGCGCCAAGCCCTTGCAGCGCGCGGCCGATGACCAGCCCGGCCATGCCATGCGCCAGCGCAGCCACGATGCTGCCGCCGATGAACACCAGCAGCCCCAGGGTGATTGTCGGCCGCCGGCCGATCCGGTCCGACAGCCAGCCCATCGGCACCTGCAACAGCGCCTGGCCAAAGCCGTAGATACCGATGGCGACCCCGATCAGCAGCGGCGTGGCCCCCGGCAAGCGCGCCGCGTAGAGCGAAAACACCGGCAGGATCACGAACAGGCCGAACATGCGCAGCCCGACCACGCCGGACAGCGCGAACGCGTGCTTGAGCTCGGTGCGGCTGAGTTTGCTCACGGGGCCGTTCGGCGGCAGGGAAACGGCACAGTATAAATGGCAGCCTGCGGCGGCTCGTTGGAAATCCGGCACAGACCTTATAATCGCCGCTTCGCCCCGTTATCGTGCCCCTCCATGAGTTCGATGCCTGCCGCCGTTTGCCGCCCTGCCGTCGACTATGCCGACGTGCGCGCCCTGGCGGCCGCGGACATGGCGCGGGTCGACGCGCTGATCCGCCACAGCCTGTCCTCCGACGTGCTGCTGATCGGCCAGATCGCCGAGCACATCCTCGGCGGCGGCGGCAAGCGGCTGCGGCCGATGCTGCACGTGCTGGCCGCGCGGGCGGCCGGCTACGAGGGTCACGACCATATCAAGCTGGCCGCGGTGATCGAGTTCATCCACACATCGACGCTGCTGCACGACGACGTGGTCGACGAATCCAGCCTGCGGCGCGGCCGCAGCACCGCCAACGCCATGTGGGGCAACGCCGCCAGCGTCCTGGTCGGTGATTTCCTCTATTCGCGCTCGTTCCAGTTGATGGTGCAGCTGGACTCGATGCCGGTGATGCGGGTGCTGGCCGACACCACCAACACCATCGCCGAGGGCGAGGTGCTGCAGTTGCTGAACATCGGCAACGCGGACGTCGCCGAAGCGGCCTACCTGCGCGTGATCGAACGCAAGACGGCGGTATTGTTCGCCGCCGCCGCGGCGCTGGCCGGCATCCTGGGCGGGCTGAGCGAGAAGCAGATCGCCGGCTTGCGCAGCTACGGCATGGAACTTGGCTATGCCTTCCAGATTGCTGATGACCTGCTGGACTACGTCGCCGACAGCGGCTCGATCGGCAAGAACGTCGGCGATGACCTCGCCGAGGGCAAGCCGACCATGCCGCTGATCTACGCGCTGCAGGCGGCCGCGGCACCGGCAGCCAAGGCGATCCGCAAGGCCATCCAGGCCGGCGGGCTCGGCGCCCTGAACGAGGTCATCGCCAGCATCCGCGCCAGCGGCGCGCTGGAGCGTACGCGTGCCCGCGCGCAGCAGCATGCGCGGGCGGCGATCGCGGCGCTCGACGTCCTGCCCGATTCCGAATACCGCGACGCGCTCGCCGCCCTCGCCCGCTTCGCCGTCGAACGCCGCAGCTAGGACGGATCCGCGCACCGGGGCCAGGCAGGTGCGGCGCCAACCGGCGATGCGGTTGGCGCCGGCCAGACCATACACGGCGAGCGAACTGGCGCCGAGGGCGCAACCCTGCGGACGCCCTGCAGGCCTGCGTTCGGCGGCGAGACCCTAGCTCAGCGGGTGGCCGGCGCACTCGGTGTAGGCGGCTTGTGCAGCCTCGTACATCGCCGTGTAGTAATCGCAGTCACCCGCACCGGGCCCGAAGCCGCAGGCCCACGCGGCGTTGATACCCGCGTCGATCACGGCATCCTCCTCGTCGCTGCAGTCATCGGCGGTGTCCGCCGCGAAGGCTGGCGACAGCATCGCCACGCCGGTGCTGCGGAGGGCCGGCGCAGCCCCCGTGTCTCCGCGGATTGTCCACGGTGAGTGAAGACCTGGTGCAGGGGCAACGTGCGCGTTGGCGGCCAGGCTCATCGCTGCACAGACCAGCGCTGCAAGGAGTGCATTGCGTGATGCATTCATCTTCCTGTCTCCATCTCCAAGTGGAGCTTCAGGATGTAGCACGCCGTGTTTTTTCTGGTCAATCGGATCGCACCACCGCTTAAGCCGCGCTTCAGCCGGCGCGCACGTCTCGCCGCGTGACCTCGGCGCGCCTTCCCCATAAAGTTTCGTGCGAGCGCGAGTTCCTTTGTGTCAGCTTGACAGTTGTTCGCGCTGATGCGCGAGTTCTTTTCTCTGCTTGGCCAGAGAAAAGAACCAAAAGAGAGGCCACCCCGGTGCGGCGCCCACGGCCTTCGGCCGTGGGTTCGTGCGCACCGGCCGGGCTTTTCCGACAGTGCGTCCCTGCACTGTCGGAAAAGTCGCTCGCGTCCATGCGAGCGAGCCTTCGAGCTGATCCGTCCGGCCCGCACCGCCGTACATGGGATCCAACAGCGGTCACGCATCGCGCGATCAAGCATCCCGCTTCGCCTCAAGCCACGTGTGCCTTTGCCGGATCGTTGTTGACGGCGCGAGGCGGGCATGGCGTGTTGGGGTTCGCTTCGCTCACCGCCAACCTACCGCTCCGCCAACCTTCCGCGTCACGCGTCGGCGCGGTTTTGGTGGGCGAAGCCAGCGCAGGTTGATCCGCCCAAATCCCGTTGCGGCGCGGCGGGCGGGTGGAGGACCAGGCCGAAGGGTGGCCGGCATGGATGCCGGCCAGGTTTTCGACGGTGCAGGGACGCACCGTCGAAAAGCCCCGCAACCCGCACGCGAACCTGGTGCGGCGCAAGCCGCGCCAGGCGCGCTGCCCGGTGCCCTCTCTTTTGGTTACTTTTCTCTGGGCAAGCAGAGAAAAGTGACTCGCGCGTAGCGCGACCGCTGTCGCGCAGCGAATCGGAATGGGAAATTGGAATGGGAAGTGCGAGAGCACGGATCGTTGTTGACGGCGCGAGAGAAGGCACGGGTGTTGGGGTTCGCTTCGCTGACCGCCATCCTACGGCGCCGCGAACGTGCCGACGCCGTCGGGGCGCGGAAGCGCGAAATCCTCAGCCTTGGGCGTGGCCGCTGAGGGCCCGCTTCAGCGGGCCGATGCGGTCAACCAGCCGCAGACCCGCGCCACGCAGGCCGACCAGTGGCGGCGCGCGCCAGGCAAACACGCGCGCCAGCGCGTCGATCGACCAGGCATCGAGGCTGCCGGCGCTGCGTCGCCGCCGCGCGTAGCGCGCCAGCACATCCTCGGCGCCGATGTCGCGCCCGCGCCGCCGCGCCTCACCCAGCACCTTGCGCAGTTCGATGACGTCGCGCAAGCCGATGTTCACCCCCTGCCCGGCCAGCGGATGCACCACGTGCGCCGCGTCACCGACCAGCAGCGCGCGCGGCGCGTGGTAGCGGCGCGCCAGCCGCATGCGCAACGGGAAGGCCGCGCGCGGCGTGGTCTCGACGATGCGGCCGAGATGGAAGTCGCTGGCTACCGCGAGGACCTCCATGAAGCGCGCATTGTCGAGTGCCAGCACGTCCTCGGCATGGGCGGACGGCAGCGACCAGACCAGCGAAGCGCGACCGTCGGCCAGCGGCAGCAGCGCCAGAGGGCCACCGGGCAGGAAGCGCTGCCAGGCCATGTTGTCGTGCGCACGTTCACCGCGCACGTGCGCAACAACCGCGCGCTGCGCGTAGTCGTGGTCGTTGCAATCGATGCCGAAGCGCTGGCGCAGCGGCGAGGTGCCGCCATCGGCGGCAATCAGCAGCCGCGCCGCCAGCTCGCGTCCGTCGCCCAGCGTCAGGCGGACGCGATCGTCGCCAACCTGCAGGTCCTCCAGCCGCGCCGGGCACAGCCGCTGCGCGCCGGCCGGCTCCAGCGCGCGCCACAACGTGTTCTGCAGCAGGCGGTTCTCGACGATCCAGCCGAGCGTGTCACGGGCGTGGTCCGCCGCATCAAAATCGAGCGTGCCGCCATTGGCAGCGTCAACCACCTGCATCCGCGCGTAAGGCGCCACGCGCGCCTGCGCCAGGCTGTCCCAGACCCCGAGGTCGGCAAGCAGCCGCGCCGCGGAGGGCGCCAACGCAAGTACCCGCAGGTCCAGCGGCTCCTGCTCCTGCCAGGGCTGCGGCTCGTGCGCCTCCACCACGGCCACGTCGAATCCATCGCGTGCCAGCGCCAGCGCGGCGGCGGCACCGACCGGGCCGCCACCAACGACCACGGCGTCCAGGGGCCGCCGCCGACTCATGGCTGGCGCTCCAGCACCGCGCGCGGCGCGCGGCCATGAAAGCCCATGCCGCGCCGCGCCACCGCATGCCGCCACGCCGGCTGCTGCAAGGCCAGCATCGAAAGGCTGCGCAGCGGTGACAGCGGTCCCTGCGGCGCGCAGGCCAGCCGCGCCAGGCCATGGCTGAAAGCCATCACGCCTTCACGATCAACACGCCGCCGCGCCGCGTATTCGGCCAGCATCGCCGGGTCGCCGGGGTCGCCCTCGGCGGCCAGCTCGGCCAGCGTCAGCGCGTCGCGCAACCCCAAGTTGAAGCCCTGGGCTCCGATCGGGTGCAGCGTCTGCGCGGCGTTGCCGACCAGCACGGCACGCGGCGCCACCAGCGACCTGGCGGCAACCCGCTGGATGACCCACGGCTGTCGCTTGCCCGGCCGCTGCAGTCGGCCGAGGCGGTGGCCGAACCGCGTCTGCGCCAGCGCGATGAATGCGTCATCGTCCAGCGCCGCCACCTCGTCTGCCTCGTCTGCCGCAACCGTCAGCACCAGGCCAGCGCGGCCCGCCGCCAACGGCAGCAGCGCCACCGGCCCGGCGTCGCTGAAGCGCTCGAAGGCGCGACCATCCGGCGCCCGTTGCGGCGTCACGGTGGCGACGAACAGCGCCTGCCGGTAATCGAAGCGGTCGGCAGCAATGCCCAGCGCGCGGCGAACGAAGGACTCGCTGCCGTCGGCGCCAACCAGCAGGGCGGCATCGATCTCAAGCGTGCCACCATCGCCGGCTTCGATCCGCGCGCGCCAACCGCCGTCGCGCGGCTCGACCGCCACCAGCCGCGCCGGCGCGTGCCGCTGCAGCCGCTGGCACTGCGCCAGCCGCTGCTGCAGCGCGTTGCCCAGTTCGCGCGCCGGCAGGGTGTGGCCGAGCGCGTCGATACCCATCCGCTCGGCGTACAGGCGCACGGCGCCGAAGTCACCGGCGCGGCTGATGTGGATCTGTCGTATCGGCGTCGACTGCGCCGCCGCCAGCGGCCACACGCCCAGCCACTGCAGGCCATTGACACTGGCGCGCGCCAGCGCCAGGTTGCGTTCGTCGTAGCTGGCGCCACCGCCGGTGCGTGGAGCCATCGCTTCGACCATGACCACGCGGCGGCCGGCCCGCTCCAGCGCAATGGCCAGGCTGGCGCCGACCAGCCCGCCACCGACGATCAGGATGTCGCAGCGTTCGCTCATGCGCCGCATGATAGCCGCCACCGGTCGTATGATGGCTGCATGAAGCTGATGCTGGTGCGCCGCGGCGCCGTGGATGTTCCCGACAACGTGGTGCTCGGCCAGACAGACACGCCGCTGGCGGTGGCCGGCTTCACCGCCATGCAACGGTTGGCGGCAAGTTGGGAGGGCCGCGCGCCGCGCTTCGTGTTCAGCTCGGATTTGAAACGCGCGCGCCAGGGCGCCCAGGTATTCGCCGCGCGATTCGCCGTTGAACCGCTGGTCGACACGCGCCTGCGCGAGCTCGACTACGGCCGCTGGGAAGGCCGCCCATGGGCCGAGGTGCTGGCGGAAGACAGCAACGCCTGGCGACCCTGGTCGCACCACTGGGCGATCCAGGCAGCGCCGGACGGCGAGAGTTTTGCCGACCTGCTGCGGCGCAGCGGCGCCTGGCTGGCGGCCCTCCTCGATTCGACCCACGCCGACGATCTGGTGCTGACGGTGGCGCATCAGGGCGTGATCCGCGCGCTGCTCTGCCACGCGCTGGGCCTGGCGCCGGAGCGCAGCGCCTCGCTGCGCATCCAGCCTGCGCACGTGACCTGCATCAAGTGCCGGCAGGAACACTTTGAAGTATGCTATTCGAACGTCTCGCGATTCCAGCCGGAGTAAGCCCATGAGCAAGCGCATGAACCCACCTGGCGCGCCGTTTGCGCCGCGGAACCTGGTCCTGGTGGCGATGATTGCGTTGGCCGTGGGCGTGCGGCTGGTGATCCATTTCATGCCCGGTCTGCTGCCGTACAACTTCACTCCGGTTGAGGCCATCGCGCTGTTCGGCGGCGCCTTCTTCGCCGATCGGCGGCTGGCGCTGCTGGTGCCGCTGGGCGCGATGTTCCTGTCCGACCTGGTGATCGGCCTGCACCCGCTGATCCCGCTGATCTACGCCTGCATCGCGCTCACGGTCTGGGCCGGCGGCGCGCTGCGCCAGCGCGCCAGTGCAGTGCGCGTGGCGGTCGCAGCGGTCGCCAGCACCACCGGCTTTTTCCTGGTTACCAACTTCGCCGTCTGGCTGACCAGCGGCATGTACCCCCTGACCGGCTCCGGCCTCGGCGCCTGCTTCGCCGCCGGCATCCCGTTCTACCAGTGGCAACTGCTCGGCAGCCTCGGCTGGAGCGCCGCGCTGTTTGGCGGCTTCGCCCTGCTCAGCCAGCGCTACGGTGCGTTGAAGGCCCAGCCGCAGGCGGCCTGAGGCGCGCGTCCGGCGCATCGTCGTGGGCAACCGGCTGTCGAAGATCTACACCCGCACCGGCGACGACGGCACCACCGGCCTCGGCGATGGCAGCCGCATCGCCAAGGATGCGCCGCGCGTGGTTGCCTACGGCAGCGTTGACGAGCTCAACAGCCAGCTCGGCGTGGTGCTGGCCTGCGATGGCCTCGGCGACGACGTGGTCGAGGTGCTGACCCAGATCCAGCACGAGCTGTTCGACCTCGGCGGCGAGCTGTGCATCCCGGGCATGGCCATGATCGAGGACGCCGACGTCGCGCGGCTGGAAGAGCGGCTCGACGCGCTCAATGCCGACCTGCCGCCACTGAAGGAATTCATCCTGCCCGGCGGCGGCATGCCGGCCGCGACCTGCCACGTCGCCCGTACGATCTGCCGGCGCGCCGAGCGCGCGGTGGTGACCCTGGCGCGCGACGAGGACGTGCGGCCGCAGCCGCAGCGTTACCTCAACCGTCTGTCGGACCTGCTGTTCGTGCTGGCGCGCGTGCTGGCGCGGCGCAGCGGCCGCGGCGAAGTCCTCTGGCACCACGAGCGCCGGCCAAGATAACCGGGTCCGAAAAAAACCGGGGTCAAAAACCGGGGTCAGAGTGCACTTTTCCACCACCATGGCAACTGGCAGCCGCGTTCGTGCCGAAAAGTGCACTCTGACCCCGGTTTTCAGTCGCGGCTTTCGAAATCGAGCGCCAGCGAATTGATGCAGTAGCGCATGCCGCTGGGTGGCGGGCCGTCGGTGAAGCGGTGGCCGAGGTGGGCGTCGCAGTTGGCGCAGCGGATCTCGATGCGCTGCATGCCATGGCTGGCATCCTCGCGCTCGGTCACCGCTTCGGCCGTCACTGGTGCGGAGAAGCTGGGCCAGCCGCAGCCCGACCGGAACTTGTCGTCGGAGCCGAACAGTTCGGCGCCGCAGCAGGCACAGCTGTAGGTGCCCTCATCGAAATGCCCATACCAGCGACCGCTGCCGGGCGCCTCGGTGGCCGCCAGCCGGCAGATGGCATAGCGCTCCTCGCCCAGTTGCCGGCGCCACTCCTCGTCGGTTTTGTGCACTCGTGCAGGCATGGCAGCACTCGCTCGCGCGGAAGTTTCTGCTAGCTTACGCCCTTCGTCGAGTCGGGATGCCCGGGGTGCGCCGCAAATTCAGCCAAGCTTCCGCCGCATCCTCCCTGGCCGCCGCCGTCGCCCTGGCGCTGGCCCCCGGCACCAGCCGGGCGGCGCCCGCGGCAAGCTGGGACTACTCACAATGCCGCCGGCCAACCCTGTATGCCGACCTCGTACTCGGCCTGCCGCACGAGAGCGGCGACACGGTCGCGACCGACATCGCCGCGCAGGCCATGCACAGCCCCGACAGCCAGCTCTTCACGCTCAAGGGCAGCGTACGCATCCAGCATGGCGAGCAGCTGCTGCGCGCGGACCAGGCGCAGTACCAGCGCGACAGCGGCCACTACGAGGCCGAGGGCGCCGTGCGCTACCAGGACGGCTCGCTCCTGCTGCGCGCCGACCGCATGCAGGGGACGACGACGCCGCGCCAGGCCACCGCCGTCGATGTCCGCTACCAGCTGCGCGACTCGCGTGGCAACGGCACCGCCAGCAGCGTAAAGACCTTGCCGGAGGACCAGGCAAAGCTGCGCGAAGTCCGCTACAGCACCTGCGACATCGACCATCCGGGCTGGCTGCTGAGTGCCGACCGGATCGAGCTTGACCAACGCAGCGGGATGGGCAGCGCCCACGACGTGACGGTCCGCGTCGGCGGCGTACCGCTGCTGTGGCTGCCCTACGCACGCTTCCCCATCGACGACCGCCGCCACACCGGGGTGCTCTATCCGACCCTCGGCTACTCCAACGACCGCGGCTTCGACGTGACGGTGCCGGTGTACCTCAACCTGGCGCCGAACTACGATGCCACGCTCTACCCGCGGCTGCTGAGCAGGCGCGGGCTGATGCTGGGCACCGAGTTCCGCTACCTCACCGGCATCAGCCGCGGCGAATTCCGCCATGACTACCTGCCCGACGACCGCGTCGCCGACCGATCGCGCAGTCTGCTGCGTGCGCGCAGCGTGACCCGGCTGGCGCCGGACTGGTCCCTCGACGTCAACATCAACCACGTCTCCGACGCGCGCTACTTCGAGGATTTCGGCGACGGCTTGTACGGCGCTGCCACGCACCTGCTGACCTCGTCGATCTACGTGCGCGGCAGCGGTCCCTGGTGGAACGCCGCGGTCGGCGCCGACCGCCACCAGATCACGGACCCGACGCTGAGCGAGGCCCACGAGCCCTACCGGCGCATGCCGCGCGCGCTCTTCAGTGCCGACCTGCCGCTGGCGGGCGGGTTAAGCGCCGGCATCGACAGCGAGGCCGTGTCCTTCCGCCGCGATACCGGGATCGAGGGCCGCCGGCTGGACCTCTACCCGTTCGTGCAGTGGGCGCTGCAGGGCGCCGCCTGGCATCTGCGCCCGCGGCTGGCCTACCGCTACACCAGCTACCGCCTGGACCGCGACAGCGACGCGTCACCAAGCCGCGCCCTGCCCATCGCCAGCGTCGATGCCGGCCTCACCTTCGAGCGCCAGGCCTCGCTGTTTGGCACCAGCTACACGCAGACCCTGGAACCGCGCCTCTACTACCTGCGCGTGCCGTACCGCGACCAGAGCGATCTGCCGGATTTCGACACCCGCACCCAGACCTTCGATTTCTGGCAGCTGTTCAGCCCCAACCGCTTCTCCGGCGCCGATCGCCAGATGAACGCAAACAACCTGACCCTGGCCCTGACCAGCCGCCTGCTCGACGCCAACGGCGTGCAGCGGCTGGCGGCCAGCATCGGCGAGATCCGCTATTTCGAGCCGCAGCGCGTGCAGCTGCCGGGCCATGCCGTGACCGACTATGCCGGCTCGGCCTACGTCGGCCAATTCTCCGTGGCCCTGTCGGACGCCTGGAACCTGCAGGCCGCCCAGCAGTGGAACCCCAACACCGACCGCACCGACTTGTCGACGATCGGCCTGCAGCGGCGCTTCGCCGGGGACGGCTTGTTCAACATCTCGTATCGATACCGCCGCGATTTCCTGGAACAGTTCGGCACCTCCGCGGTCTATCCCCTTGGCGAGCGCTGGCGCCTGGTGGGCGGCTGGACGGTCGCCCTCCAGGAGCACAAGACCCTCGATGCATTCGCCGGATTCCAGTACGACACCTGCTGCGTGGCCATCCGCGTCCTGGGGCGTCACTACGTACGCAACACCGCGGGCGACACGGGCAATACCATCATGCTGCAGATCGTGCTCAAGGGCCTTGGCGCCTTTGGCCAGCGAACGGAGAATTTCCTGCAGCATGCTATTCTTGGCTATTCGCCGTAGCCCACCCCCCTCGTCGCGCCGCCGCGCGGCCCGCATGACGTTGAGTCCATGAAAGCCATTTACGCCCTGCTGCTGTCGACGTTTCTCGCTGCCGGCGCCGCCGCACCCGCCGCCAACGCCCAACTGCTGCCCCCCGGCCAGAGCAACCAGCCGCAGGAACTCGACGGCATCGTCTGCGTCGTTGACGATGGCGTCATCCTGCAGAGCGAACTGGACCAGGCGCTGCAGACGGTGCTGAGCCAGTACAAGGGCGACCCGTCGCAGCTGCCGCCACGCTCGGTCATGGCCCACCAGGTACTGCAGCGCCTGATCCTGCAGCGCCTGCAGGTGGACCGCGCCCACGCCA
The DNA here is from genome assembly GCA_035699085.1 of Rhodanobacteraceae bacterium. Taxonomy (GTDB): domain Bacteria; phylum Pseudomonadota; class Gammaproteobacteria; order Xanthomonadales; family Rhodanobacteraceae; genus DASSBG01. The sequence continues at coordinate 183,115 of DASSBG010000045.1, read as the reverse complement.
TGGGCATCCGCATCACCAACGCCGAGGTGGACCGCGCGGTCCAGGGCGTGGCCAGCCAGAACCAGATCACGACCGACCAGCTGCGCCGTGCGCTGGACCAGCGCGGCATCAGCTTTGCCTCGTTCCGCGACCAGATCGCCGACCAACTGCTGATCCAGAAGCTGCGCCAGCAGGTGCTGCGAAGCGAAGTCACGGTCACCGATGCCGAGGTGGACAACCTGCTGAAGAGCCCGAGCTTCAGCGCTGGCGAAGTGCATTTGCAGCACATTGCCATCAACGTGCCCGAGGGCGCCAGCCCCGAGGATGTCGACGCGGCCAAGGCCAAGGCCGCCAAGGTCGAGGCGGCGCTGCAATCAGGTGCCGACTTCGGCGCCACGGCCATCGAATATTCGGACGCGCCCGACGCGCTCGAAGGCGGCGACCTTGGCTGGCGCCGCCTGGACGAGTTGCCCAGCGCCTTTGTCCAGATCATCGCCAACATGCAGCCGGGCGAGGTGTCGCCGGCCGTGCGTGGTCCGGCCGGCTTCCACATCATCAAGCTGGCGGGACGGCGCGCGACCCCACGCACGGTGGTCAAGGAATACCACGCGCTGCACCTGATGGTGCAGCCGACGCTGCTGCTCAGCGACAGCCAGGCCAAGCAGAAGATCGAGGAGCTGCGCCAGAAGATCGTCAGCGGCAAGGCCGACTTCAAGGAGGTCGCCAAGAAAGATTCCGACGACGACACCACTGCGAACGAGGGCGGCGACATGGGCTGGTTCCCGATCGGCGCCTGGGGCGATGCGATTGCCGAGCAGATAAAGCAGATGAAGAACGGCGAGGTGTCGCAGCCGTTCGAGGCGGGCGGAAGCTGGCACATCGTCAAGCTGCTGGCCGAGCGCCAACAGGACCGCACTGCGGAAGTCGAGCGCCAGCAGGCCCATGACGCCATCGCCAGCCGCAAGTCGCAAGACGTGTACACGGACTTCCTGCGCACGCTGCGCTCGCGTGCCTACATCGACAACCGCCTGGACCCGGACGCCTCCAGCGGCACCTCGTGAACGCGCGCGGGACGCTGCCGCGTCTCGCCCTGGGCTGCGGCGAGCCGGCCGGCATCGGGCCCGAGCTGGTCGCGCGGCTGGCAGCCACCGACATCGCGGCCGACCTTGTTGCCATCGGCGACCGTGGCCTGATCCAACGCGCCGCCGCACAGTGCGGGCTGGCGCTGGAACTGCGCGCTGACGACGGCCGGCCGCTGACACGTCGTGACGCCGGCAAGCTGCGCCTGGCCGAGGTGCCGCTGGCCGTTGCCGAGCAGCCCGGCCAGCCCGACCCACGCAATGCCGCCTACGTGCTGGAAACACTGCGCCAGGCCGCCGCGGGCTGCAGCGCCGGCCGCTTCGATGCACTGGTCACCGCACCGGTGCAGAAGTCGGTGATCAACGAAGCGGGCATGCGCTTCACCGGCCACACCGAATTCCTCGCCGGTCTTGCCGGCACCGACGTGCTGATGATGCTGGCCTCGCCGCGGCTGCGGGTGGCGCTGGCGACGACGCACCTGCCGCTCGCCGCGGTGCCGGCGGCGATCACGCCGGCGCTGCTGGAGCGGGCACTGCGCCTGCTGCACGACGGGCTGCGCCAGCGCTTCGGCATCGAGCAGCCCCGCATCGCCGTGCTCGGCCTCAACCCGCATGCCGGTGAGGCCGGGCACCTCGGGCGCGAGGAGATTGAGGTCGTCGAGCCGCTGCTGGAACGGCTGCGTGCCCGGGGCATGCAGTTGCTCGGCCCGCTGCCGGCCGACACCGCCTTCACACCGGCGCAGCGCCAGCGCTACGACGCGGTGCTGGCCATGTACCACGACCAGGCGCTGCCGGTGCTGAAGGCCGAAGCCTTCGACGAGGCCATCAACATCACGCTCGGCCTGCCCTGGGTGCGCACCTCGGTCGATCATGGCACCGCGCTGGATCTCGCCGGCCGCGGGCTGGCCAACCCGGCAAGCATGATCGCAGCCGCGCGCGCCGCGATGGCGCTTGCCACGCCAGGGCGCGCATGAGCCCGCGGCTGAAGAAGGGGCTGGGGCAGCACTTCCTGCACGACCGCGACGTCATCGCGCGCATCGTCCATGCGGTTGACCCGCGGCCGGGCCAGCAGCTGGTCGAGATCGGCCCCGGCGACGGCGCCATGACGATGCCGCTGCTCGACGCTGCCGGCCACCTGACCGCGATCGAGCTGGACCGCGACCTGCACCAGCCGCTGATCCGGCGCGCGGCAGCTCACGGCACGCTGGAGCTGATCGGCCGCGACGTGCTGGGGGTGGACCTTGCGGCGCTGGCCGCGCGCGACGCAGGCGGTCCCGCCGGCGCGGGATGCCTGCGGCTGGTTGGCAACCTGCCGTACTACCTGTCATCGCCTATCCTGTTCCACTGCCTGCAGGCACTGGACCGGATCGAGGACATGCACTTCATGCTGCAGCGCGAGGTGGTCGAGCGTGCCGCCGCCGCACCCGGCAGCAAGACCTACGGACGGCTCAGCGTGATGCTGCAACTGCAGTGCAGCGTGGATCTGCTGTTCACGGTGCCGGCCGAGGCGTTCACGCCACCGCCCAAGGTGGAGTCGGCGGTAATGCGGCTGTGCCCGCTCGCGCAGCGCCCGCGGGTGGACGAGCGCCTGCAGGCGGTGGTGCGTGCCGCGTTCGGTCAGCGGCGCAAGACGCTCGGCAACGCCCTCCGCCCCCTGCTTGACGCAGCGGCCATCAGGGCCGCCGGCATCGATGCCTCTGCGCGCGCCGAGACGCTGCCGCCGGCGGCCTTCGTCGCCCTGGCTGCGGCGCTGCCGCCATGACCGCACCGGCGGCCGCGGCCGGAAGCCGCGGCAGCATGTTCGCCAAGCGCCGGCGTGGCTTCTACAATCGGGCGATGGACTGCCCGGATCACGCAGCGACGCTGGCCGCGCCGATGCACGCGTGGCGCACATGCGCATACGGCCAGCGCGGTCACCGCCGTGCTCAGGTGGCTGGCGCCGCATGAGCACCTGGGCCATCGGCGACGTGCAGGGGTGCTACCCGGAGCTGAGCCGGCTGCTGGAGACCATCCGCTTTGACCCGGCCCGTGACCACCTGTGGTTCTGCGGCGACCTGGTCAACCGCGGCGGCCAGTCGCTGGAGGTGCTGCGCCTCCTGCGCGAGCTCGGCGACAAGGTGCTGGTCACCCTCGGCAACCACGACCTCAGTCTGTTGGCGGTGTCGGCACGCGAGGAAGCCGATCAGGCGCGGGCCAACGAGGAGTTCCGCAGCGTACTTTTTGCCGAGGACCGCGAGGCACTGCTCGGTTGGCTGCGCGGCCAACCGCTGCTGCACCACGATGCCGCCGCCGGCTTCACCATGGTGCACGCGGGGCTGGCGCCGTACTGGACGCTGAAACAGGCCCAGGCGGAGGCACGCGATGTCGAACGGGTGCTGCGTGGACCGGACCACATGCGCCTGCTGCGGCGCATGTTCGGCAACAGCCCGGCCCGCTGGACGGCGCGGCTGCGCGGCCTTGAACGGCAGCGCGCCACCATCAACGTGCTCACGCGCATGCGCTACTGCGACGTGCGCGGGCGCATCGCCTTCGAGGCCAAGGGCGTGCCTGGCACGCAGCCGGCGGGGCTGTACCCGTGGTTTGCCGTCCCCGGCATGAAACGGCGCACGGGCAACGTCGTCTGCGGGCACTGGTCCGCCTTGGGCCGCTTCGCGGGGCTCGGCGTCTATGCGCTTGATACCGGCTGCGTCTGGGGCGGCCGCCTGACGGCGCTGCAGCTCGACGATCCGAACGAGCCACGCTTCGTCAGCGTCGCCGCCGAGCCGTACCGCAAGAAGCGGTGACGTGGCCACCGGCTTTGAAAAACCGGGGTCAGAGTGCACTTTTCTCGACCATCGTTATCGGCGGCGGCTTTCGCGCCGAAAAGTGCACTCTGACCCCGGTTTTTCTTACCAGCACGCCCCGTTGCTGGTGTCGCCGGACTGGTCCTTGACGCCCTGGTCGGTCAACGTGAGGTTGCCGCAGGCGTCACCGGTCTGCCCGTTTTGCGGAGTCGCGGTGATCGTGTAGTTCTGGTCGCTGTTGCTGGTCGCCACGCCGAGTGCGTAGTAGCCCTTTTCCGACGCGTCGAAGCCGCTGCCGAGGGTGCTGAGCGCTGCGGCGTACTTGTTGTGCGCGGTGTAATACCGCTCCTGTGCATTGGCGATGCGCATGATGGCATCCTTGCCGTCGGCCCGCCGCGCGCGGTAGGCATAGCGGCCATAGGAAGGGATGGCGATGGCCGCCAGCAGCGCGATGATCGCGACGATGATCATCAGCTCGAGCATGGTGAAGCCGCCGAACTTGCGGCGGCTCCACTGCGGCTTGCGTTGCGGGTTCATATGCATGGTGCCCCCTTACTGGCCGTCCAGCAGCACCCGCCACGAACGGCGGCGCCAGCAGGACATCGGAATGTTCAGCCCCGCGGCGGTGACGCCCCGGCAGCCGCCCGGCTCGACGATCACCGGCTGCGCACTACCGCTGTCCCCGGTGGATGGCAGTGTAGCGCTCGGCGGCGGCGGCGTGCCCGATGGAGGGAAGCTCTTGCCCACGGCCGCCTTGGTGATCTCGCCGGCGTCGTTCCTGACCGGCTCGCCCAGGCTGGGCAAGCCGACACCACCGCCGCCCGTCACTGCGCTTATCAGCACCTGCGCGCCCGTGCGGCTGGGATTGCAGGGATCGTCGCCTGCCGGGATCAGCGTGGTCATCAGTGCCTGGTTTGTCGTAAACAGAGCACCTGCCCGCTGGACCACGCGCTCGCCGGTCACCGGCAGGTCGATGGACCAGCCGGTCTTGCCGCCGGGCACGGGGTTGTCGGACAGCCAGCGCGTGCCGTCGCTGTCCACCGACATCGTCTGCTTCACCAGCTTGGTCTTGTCCACCGGGTAATAGCTGGACGTGTCAGTCGAGGCACCTTGCTCGCGGATACCGTAGATCGCCTGCGTCGGGGTGCCGCTCTTCAGGCGGTCGTCGGTACCGAGGTACTTGCCGGTGCCGAATACCACCATGAACTGGTTGGTCGTCGGGTCCGGGAACAGCCGCGGCTTGACCGTGATCGGCTGGGTCGGCTGGCCTGCATCATCCACCGCGCCCTCATAGACCAGGTCGATCTGCCACTTGTCGGTGTCGGAACTGCTGATGTCGAAGCGCCACATATTGCCCATCAAGTCGCCCGCGAAGGCGACATCGTCGACCTGGTTGTCGTCGTAGTCGCCCAACACCGGTGTCGAGAGCCCGAAACTCGTGACGTCGCTGCCGGTGGCGGCGTCGGAGGTTTTCAATTCCTTGATCAGCGCGCCCGTTTCGGCATCCAGCACGAACAGCGAACTGAACTTGTTGCCGGCGGCAGCAACATAATGGTTGGGGTCGAGCGGATCCTGCGGAAAATAGCCCCCGGGCACCAGCACCGCCCACTTGCCTGTCGCCAACCGGGCGATCTCGGGCTGCCCGTAGGTGTAGCCCATGTTGGCACCGCCGGTGGAGGTGGAGTTGAACTCCCAAAGGACCGTGTCGCTGGCAGCGCTCTCGGTGACATCGTCGGGGTCGGTGATGTCGAGCGCGTAGACGCCGCGGCCGCCCATGCCGAGGGTGCCGACCAGGATGGTATGCCACTCGCTGTTGAAGAACACGTCGCGCTGCACCGGCGTGTTGTCGACGGTTGGGGTGAAATCATCGGTGCCGGGCGCAGTCAGCTTGCTCAGCTCCGGCACGCCCGGTGCGTCGCCGGTGCTGCCGCTGCTGGCCGGCACCGGCGGCGAGCGCCAATACACCGAGGCGGGGACGTAGGCGAATTTTTCCTCGCCCGTCGCCGCGTCGAGCGCGTGCAACATGCCATCATTGGCGCCCACGTAAAGCATCGGCTTGCGGTCCTTGTGGTCCGACACGAAGGTCTCGTAGGTATCGACGCCGCTGGCGTTTTCGGGTGCGGTGCTGCTGCCACTGGCCGGGAACTGGTCGCGGTAGCCACTGTCCGGATAAGCCACGTACAAGGGCTGCGACCGAATCACCGCGCCCATTACCGAGCCGCGCGAGCGCAACTCGGTGCCTTCCTTGCTGCGGTCGCCGCGCAACCAATCCAGCCGGTCCTGGCCGTGGCCGTCACTGACCACGGTGGCGTCGGTCCGGTCGGTGGCCGGATCGGCATTCAGCGCCTGCTGCTCCGACGCACTGAGGTTGTCCCACTGGAAAGCCACGCCCTTGTCCGCGCCAACACCCGAGCTGGTCAGGATGACCCGGGTGTCAGGGTCGCGCGCCGTGCTGATGGTGTTGCTGCCCGACTTGCAGCCGTCACCGGTGAGCAGACAGTTGGCGTCCCACAACTCGTCGCCGAGCGTGATCTCGCTGCCGGTGACGTTGCCATCGGCGTCCTTTGTCAGCTTCAGCACCTGATCGTAGGCCGTGACCGAGCCGCTCCAGTCGGCGCTGTTGTAGGTGCCCTTGTAGGCGACGCTCTCGGAGGTCCAGACACCGGAGTTGACGGTGTTGGCCACGGCCGAGCCGGCGCGGTCGGAAATGCTGTGGAATATCTGCGTCAGGTGGTCAACCAGCGCGGTCGGGTTGCTGGCGCTGAAGTAGGAGCCGCGGCTGGCCAGGGCGGCGTGCCACATGTCATCAATGGTCGCAGGCGAGCCAGTACTACCATCACCGCTTGTGGTCTTTGGCCATCCCGCCGACCCGGTCGAGTTTGTCTCGCCCTTGCGCAGGTGGCAGGCATCACTGTCGCTGTCGCTGCAGTCGGTGTCTTCCGAGTAGTGGAGATAGCCATTGATGCCGAGCGTCACCATGAATTGCACGACATGCTGCCAAGTTGCTGGATCGTTCTTGGGATTCCAGTAAATCTCCTTGTTGGAGAGCGGGTCATCGCCGGCGGTCAGCGCTGTTGTTCCAGTGACGTCAGTGGTCTTGTCGGGCACGAAGGCCGTGACCCCATCATCCAGATCAGGTTGCAGGTCGTGCGACCAATAGTAGAAGGCGATATCGGTCATGTTCGCCTCGTTGTTGGCGTCGCCGCCCGATTTGTAGATTACCGTCTGCGTTGACGCGCCACCATCGTATGTCGTCCCGTCCGGCAGGGTGAGCGTTGTGCTCGACGTGAACGTGCTGGCGTCGTCGGGTACCCCGATGCCGCTATTGCCATTCCAGTAACCATCGGTGACGAGCATGTGGTAGTTCTGCCGGCAACTGAGGTCGGCTGCGAGGGTGGTATCGTCGCTGGTGTTGGACTTGCCGTTCCAATAGGGATCGAGTGCGTTCTTGGTCAGCGTCCGCGAGAAGAACGAACCCGCACGCTTGGTGGCACCGCGGTCGGGCGTGCCGCCGCTGGCGCCGGTCGAGAAAATCCAGTTGAAAAGGGCGTCGCGGTAGCAGCCGCTGCTGGAGCCGGTCTGTTCGCTGCTGGGGCTGACGCTGGAGGCCGAGCACGACGAGCTGGTGTTCAGCAGGTTCGCAATGATCGCCTCGCCCGGCAGGTCGTAGGTACTGCTGTTGATGTTTTGCCAGGCAACCCGGATGTTGCCACCCAGCTGGCCGAAAACACGCGATAGCGCCGTGCGCGTCATCATGTTGCGGTCGCGGTAGTACGCGTACCAGTTGGCCCAGTTCTGGTACTGGTCCGCAGGGACCGCAACGGCTGTCCAGTTGCTCGCTGTATACAGGTTGCTGATGCTGGTGGCATCGGGATTGCCGAACGCGTCCAGGGTCAGCGCCGGACCAGTGTAGGTGTAATAATAGGGCCCTCCATTTTCGCCCAAAGGGCTCGTGCTGTCGGCAGGGCACGTCCACCGATTGTCGGTGCCATAGCTGGTTTCGGTCCAGGTGCACTGGAGCACACGACCGTCGTCCGGGTCTTTTATGCAGGCGCACGAGCCTGTATCGGCGGAGCTGCTGCATTGGGCATTGTTCCACTTGTTGCCGCCGCCGTTCCAAGAGCCCGTATCCGTCTTTGTGGTGATTGTGGGCAGGTTGGTACCCGTGAAATCTTTTCCACTACTGCTTCCCGGGTTGCGCGGGCGGTTGGCGGAGACGCCGTCGTACCAGACCGACTTCAGCGTCGCGTCGGCTTGCGGAAAAGACGAGCCGTCGGCGTACAGCGGCGGCACGTACTTGGTGTTCGGGTTGTAGTACACGCCATTCATGGCCAGCGCCAAATAGCCACTGCTGGCCGATGGATCGAGCACGTTGGCGCAGTACCAGGGGCCGTCATTCCAATCGGGATCGGCCTGCGTCCCATAGTAGCTCGTCGTCAATGTCGCCCAAGGCGGATAGTCGCCCATGTAGTCCCACGCCATCGAGCCCGAGTCGTCGAAGGTGATGACAATGTTGGGGTCGACGGTGGTGTTGAGGTCGGGTGGCGCGGCGCTTAGGTTGACGGTGCTGTCGACGACGGTGGCCGCAGCCGCGGGCACCAGCGCGAGTCCTGTCATGAGCGCGTCCGCAGTGCTGACAGTCGTGGCCGAGGCCGGTGCGGCGGCCAGGCCGCCGACGCAGGTCAGCGCCAGCGCCAAGGCGCCGTGCATGCAGTGCCGGGCGATGCTGTGAAGCGAAATCATGGCGATGCTCCCGCTCAGTTGGCCTTGGCCGCGAAGGTGCTCTGCAACACGCGCACGATCTTGTCGTTGCCGCCGACGCTGCGCGCGGTGATGCGGTAGATGTGGTTTTCGAAGCCGGTCGCGCCGTCGCCCTGGCCGCCGGCGCCGGATTCATGCAGGGTGCCGGCGCCCGGCGGGCGCTCCAGTCCCATGTCCTCGATGATGTAGGTAGGCGCGCGAGCGAGTTCAGCAACCTCGGGGCCCTCGCCCGCCGCGGTGAGGTCGGCGACGTCGTAGGTTTGCGCGCCGGTTGCGGTCCAACCGGGATCGGTCTTGCTGCGGAAGTTGCTGACCGCGCTGACCGGGTCCGCCGGGTCGAACTTGTAGCAGGCGCCGCTGGTATCGCGGCCACAGTTGACGAAGTCGCTGACCCCCATGGTGCGCGCCTTCCACAGCCGCGCCTCGGCGGCGCGCAGGGCGGACTCCGCACCGAACTCCGCAAGCTGCGCATTGCGGGTACCGCCGACCATCTTCTCCTGCAGCAGCGAAGAGCCTGACGAGCTGAGCGCCAGCAGGGTCAGCAGCACCAGGAAGATCAGCGCCACCACCAGCACCACGCCGCGTTGGCGGCGGGCCGGGATGGGGCCATGGAAAGGGCGGGATCGGATCATGTTGCGGGTGCTCCCGGTCACGGGTTGTAGTTGCGGACGCTGACGACGAAATTGAAGCCGCGCCGCATCATCTGGCGGTCGAGGCCGTTGGTCATGCTGGTGGGCGGCGACTGCAGGCTGGCGCCCGAGGGCGGGTAGTTGTAGACCAGCTCCGGCGCCGGCAGCGACGGCATGCGGTCGACGCTGTCCAGCAGCAGGTTGACCTCGATGGCCTTGACCGCACCCCACAGGCAGTGACTGGTGACGTCGGGTGGCAGGTTGGGTGCCTGCGGCGGGCACGCCAGGCTGCCGCCTGAGCCGGTGTCGCCGCTTTCGACATCATCGGCAGTGAGATAGGCAGTGCGGCCGAGGCTGTCTTCGACGGCGTATTGCACATCGAATTTTTCCACGCCACGCACCACCGGTTGCGCCGCCTCGTCATTGAGCTTGCGCATGAGCACGGCGACCAGGTGGCCGGACGGCGCGTCCGGATTGTCGTCGGTCTTCAGCTCGAGGTAGTAGGTGACGGTGACGAAGTCCTTGTTGAAATCGAACAGCCGCCCGCCATTGCGCGGCTGCACGCAGGCGACGTTGGCGCCGCTGTAGTTGCTGCCGCTGTCGACGGTGAGGGAGCCGGTGCCCGCCACGGTCACGGCAAACACCTGGGACTGCGAGCAGTCGGCCAGCATTGCCAGGTCGCCGGACTCGAAGGTCGTGGCTGGCGGCTCGCTGGAGGACGGGCTGATCGCAATGCTGCCGAGCTTGTTGCTGCCGTTGCAGGTCTGCGAGGAGTTGCTGAGGCCGAGCGTCCAGCCATCGCCGCTGAGGTAGCGGATCCTCAGCACGTCCGCGCCTTTCACCCGCTTGCCAGCGGTGGTGCCCATAGCCGGCAGGCCGGCGGGCGCAGCCGGCGTGCAGCTGGTGTCGCTGCATTCGGAGCCGCTGAGGAACAAGTCCGATGGCATCGAGTAGGCACCACTGATCGAGGCGCTGGCCAGCGGCTGGCTGCCGTCGGACAGCGTCAGCGTCTTGGCCAGCACCGTCGGCGCCCGCAGCTTGGGCTGGAACACGTAGCCGCTGACGGCCATCGCCGAGGGGCCGCCGGTGTTGCTGCAGTATTGCGCGTTGGTCATGCGCAGATCGTCGCTGAGCCGGGCCACGGCGAAGCGGCCGTTTTCCTGGATGTGGGCAAGGCTGGCTTGCACCTTGTTGGCGCGGCTGGTCGACAGGAACAGGCTGATGATGCCGCCGCTGACGATGATGCCAAGCACCATCGCAACCATCAGCTCGATCAGGGTGAAGCCCCGGCGGCCGTGGCCGATGGCGTCGGGCATGGCAATGCGTGCGCTCATGGCTGGAACACCCAGGCAAAGGTTTGCGGCGCGGCAGCTTCACCGATCGACAGGCTGCGCTCGGTCCAGGTGATCTTCATGGTGCAGGTGCCGTCGTAGGGCGCGCGCTTGGCGCTGAAGGAGGGAATCGATGCCAGTGCCGTCGCATCGTCGCTTGTGCATTCGATGCTGGTGGTCTTCAGGTTGTCGTCGTCGGGCAGCAGCTGCTTGAGCATCGTGCTCCACTGCTGCTTGTCGCGCACCGCCACCTGCGCCGGCGTGCAGGGCGAGGCCTCGCTGCAGGCCAGGGCGGTGCCTGTGACGGGGTAGGTGTCGTCGTAGGCGTCGGCCCAAAGGCCAACCGGGTTGGCACGCATGCGGTCGGCCATGTTCTGCGCCAGGAAGGTCGCCTGGGTACGGATGAAGGCGCCGTGATTGGCCTGGGTCGACATCACCATGAGGCCGGCGAGCCCGATCAGGCCGAGGCTGAAGACCAGCACGGCGACCAGCACTTCGATCAGGCCGAAGCCGGTACGGTTGCGGGTGGCGGGCATGCGCGCGTTCTCCATCAGCTGCAGGTGGCGCCGGTGACGCTGTCGTCACGGTAGGACGAGAGCGTGCCCGAGCTGCGCACGGTGATCTTGACGGCCTGGGCCTTGTGGTCGCCGGTGCGGCAGACGGTGACCGAGGTGTCGCTGGCGCCGACCAGGGCGCCGGTGGAGGTGAAGGCGATCTCGCTGGTGGCCGAGCTCAGGTGGAATCGGCTGTCGAGCGCACCGTAGCTGCGAACCACGGTGTCGGTGGCGGCACCGCAGGCGCTGTCGCCGTCCATGTCGAGCTTGACGTCCCAACCGGAGGCCCAGCCACTGGCGTTTGCCGTGACGCAGGCGACGCGGCCGTTGTTGACCGCGGTGGTGCGCGCCAGGTGCATGGCCGACACCAGCGAGTTGCTGGTTTGCGCCGCGTCGGTGCTGGCCATGACGTGGGTGAAGCTGGGAATGGCGATCACCATCAGGATCGCCGCCACGGCGATGGTGAACATCAGCTCCAGCAGCGTGAAGCCGCGCGCTGTGCTTTCTGGTTGTCGTGACTGGCGTGGCATCGGCCGCTTCCCCGTCCTGTGGCTATGCTGCATATCAAAGCATAGGCAGCGCCGCGCGAAAGTGGCGCAGTTCCCGATGAACGGCGCGTCGGGCCGGACGAGCGGCCGAAAACCGGGGTCAAAACCGGGGTCGGGGTCAAAACCGGGGTCAGAGTGCACTTTTCGGAGCGAATGCTGCGGCCGACCGGTATGGTCGGGGAAAAGTGCACTCTGACCCCGGTTTTTACCCCGGTTTTTCTCAGATCGCGCGGCGGCTGCCCGGCCAGAGACCAAACACGATCAGCGCGACCGCGCCGACGGTGATCGCGGAGTCGGCGATGTTGAACGTGGGCCATGCGGCCGCGCGGTAGTAGACCTGGATGAAGTCGGTGACCTGGCCCAGGCGCACGCGATCAATGAGGTTGCCGACGGCGCCGCCGATGATCAGCCCCAGCGGTGCCGCCACCCGCCAGTCGCGCCGCGGCGTGCGCCACAACCACACGCACAGTGCCGCACAGATCGCCACCGCCAGGCCGACGAAAAACCAGCGCTGCCAGCCGCTGCCGCTGCTGAGGAAGCTGAAGGCGGCACCGGTATTGAAGGCCAGCGTCCAGTTGACGAAGCCCTTGATCACCGGCTGCGGGTTGTAGGGCGCGAGGCTCGACAGCGCCCACAGCTTGGTCAGCTGGTCGGCGATGACGACTGCCAGCGACAGCACCAGCCACGCCAGCGCGCGCGGCCGCGACGCGGGCGTCAGAACCATTGCCGGTCCTCGCCCTGGCCGTCAATGTTGTCGATGCAACGCCCGCACAGTTCCGGATGGTCCGCGTGGCTGCCGACGTCGTCGCGGTAGTGCCAGCAACGCACGCACTTGGCCGCGCTGCTGGGCTTCGCCGCGACCCAGGCCTCGCCCGCGTCCAACGTCACGCCCACCGCGTCGGCAGGCTTGTCGGCCAGTGGATGAAGCGCCAGGCCGGAGGTTATGAAGACAAACCGCAGCTCGCCGGCGGCTTCGGCGTAGCGCGAGCGCAGCTTGTCGTCCAGATACACGTCGACGTCGGCCTGCAGCGACGCACCGATGGTGCCGCCCTTGCGCATGCCCTCAAGCACGCCGGAGGCCGCCTCGCGGATCGCCAGCAGGTCCGCCCACCAGCGGCGCTGCTCAGGCGCGCCCTGGGTCGCCGCCAAGCCGTCGTACCAGGTCTCGAACAGCACCGACTGGCCGCGCTCGCCCGGCAGATACGGCCAGATCTCCTCGGCGGTGAAACTGGTGATCGGCGCCAGCCAGCGCACCAGCGCCTCGGCGATGCGGAACATCGCGCTCTGCGCGCTGCGCCGGCCGCGGCTGTCGGTGGGCATGGTGTACAGCCGGTCCTTGGTGATGTCCAGGTACAGGGAGCCCATCTCGTTGGTGCAGAAGTTCTGCACGCGCTGCACGATCTCCGGAAAGTCGTAGCGCTCGTAGGCCGCCGTCACGGACTGCTGCACGTCATGCGCGCACTGTACCGCCCACTGGTCCAGCTTGAGGCACTGGTCGACCGGCAGAAGGTGCTTGCCGGGATCGAAGCCGTCGAGGTTGCCAAGCAGGAATCGGCAGGTGTTGCGTATCCGCCGGTAGCTGTCCGACACCCGCTTGAGGATCTCGTCGGACACCGACATCTCGTTGCGGTAATCGGTCGACGCCACCCACAGCCGCAGCACGTCGGCGCCGAGCGAATCCATCACCTTCTGTGGTGCCACCACGTTGCCCTGCGACTTGGACATCTTCTTGCCGTGCTGGTCGACGGCGAAGCCGTGTGTCAGCACCTGGTCGTAGGGCGCGCGGCCATGCATGGCGCTGGAGGTGAGCAAGGATGACTGGAACCAGCCGCGGTGCTGGTCCGAGCCTTCCAGGTACATCACGCGGCGCTCCTGACCGGGCGCGGCTTGCAGTTCCGGGCGCGCGTCCAGCACGCAGGCGTGGGTGACGCCGGAGTCGAACCAGACATCGAGCACGTCGTTGACCTTCTCGTAGTCAGCCGCATCCTCACCGAGAAGCTCGGCCGGGTCCAGCGTCTCCCAGACGTCGATGCCACCCTGCTCGACGCGCTGCGCGACCTGCTCCAGCAGCTCGACGCTGCGCGGGTGCGGCTGCTGCGTCTGCTTGTGCACGAACAGCGCAATCGGCACGCCCCAGGTGCGCTGCCGGCTGATGCACCAGTCGGGCCGGCCCTCGACCATGCCGGCGATCCGCTCCTCGCCCCAAGACGGCACCCAGCGCACGTTGTTTATCGCCGCAAGCGCCGTGTCACGCAGTCCGGCGGTGGCCATGCCGATGAACCACTGCGGCGTGGCGCGGAAGGCCACCGGCGTCTTGTGCCGCCAGCAGTGCGGGTAGCTGTGCGTGATGGCCTGGTGCGCCAGCAAGTGGCCGTTCCGCTCCAGCAGCTCGACGATGGCCGCGTTGGCCTTCCAGATGTGCTGGCCCGCGAACTGCGGTGTGCCCGGCAGGTAGAGCCCACGCGCGTCGACCGGGTTCAACACGTTGGCCGGGAATTTGTCCACCAGTCCGTACTGGCGGCCGACCTGGAAGTCCTCGACGCCGTGACCGGGCGCGGTATGCACGGCGCCGGTACCGTCCTCGGCGCTGACGTGCTCGCCGAGGATCAGCGGGATCTCGCGCTCGGCGTAGAACGGGTGGTGAAGCAGCGCCCCTTCCAGCTCGGCGCCGCGCACGCGGCCGAGGATCTCCACGCGGTTTACGCCATGGCGCGCCAGCGTGCTCTCGGCCAGCGCCTCGGCGACCACCAGCAGAACCCGCTCGCCATCACGCGCCGGACCCTCGACCAGCACGTAGTCGAAGTCCGCACCGAGGCTCACCGCCAGGCTGGCCGGCAGCGTCCACGGCGTGGTGGTCCAGATCGGCACGGCGACCATGGCATCGCCCACGTCATCCAGGCCGAACTTTGCCGCCAGCGCCGAGCCGTCCAGCGCGTCGTAGGCGACGTCGATCGCCGGCGACTGCTTGTCCTGGTACTCGATCTCGGCCTCGGCCAGCGCCGAGCCGCAGTCGAAGCACCAGTGCACAGGCTTGAAGCCGCGGGTGACGTGGCCGTTGGCGACGATCCGCGCCAGCGCGCGCAGCATGCCGGCCTCGTAGCTGGCGTCGAGGGTGCGGTAGGGCCGTTCCCACTCGCCGAGCACGCCAAGGCGCTTGAAGTCGGCACGCTGCAGGTCGATCTGCGCCAGCGCATATTCGCGGCACTTCTGCCTGAAGGCGTCGGCGTCGAGCTTGTCGCCCGCCTTGCCATACTTTTTCTCAACCGCAATCTCGATCGGCAGCCCGTGACAATCCCAGCCGGGCACGTAGGGCGAGCGGAAGCCGGCCAGCAGCTTCGACTTCACCACCACGTCCTTGAGGATCTTGTTGACCGCATGGCCGATGTGGATCACGCCGTTGGCGTAGGGCGGGCCATCGTGCAGCACGAACATGCGCTCGCGGCCGGCGGTGTGGTGCTGGATCTGCGCGTAGCGGCCGACCCGCTCCCACTCGGCCAGCCAGTCCGGCTCGCGCTGCGGCAGGTTGCCTCGCATGGGGAAGTCGGTGTGCGGCAGGTTGATGGTGTTCTTGTAATCGGCACTCATGCGTCGCTTGATCCACAGGCTGATGTGCTCGCGCCGTCCATGCCGAGCACCGCACGCGCGTCGGCGGCATCGCGGTGCATCTGCTCGACCATGGCGTCGAGGTCGTCGAACTTTGTTTCGTCGCGCAGCTTGCCGGCAAACGCGACGGTGATGCGGCGGCCATAGAGGTCGCCGGTGAAATCGAACAGGTGGGCCTCGAGCAGCGGCTCGCTGCCATTGACCGTGGGCCGCGTGCCGAGGCTGGCGACGCCCGGCCGGGTTGGCGATTCGTCGCCGATGCCCACGCGCACCGCGAAAATCCCGCCGATCGGACTGACCCGGCTGCCAAGATGGATGTTGGCGGTGGGAAAGCCAAGGGTGCGGCCAAGCTGGTTGCCGTAGGCGACCCGGCCACAAATGGAGAACGGCCGGCCCAGCAGCGGCGCGGCGGCATCGAACTCGCCGGCTGCCAGCAAGGCGCGGATGCGCGAGGATGACACCCGCTCCCCGTCGACCTCGACCGGCGCCATCACCCGCACCTCGAATCCCGAGGCCGCGCCCATGCGGCGCAGCAGGTCGAGATCGCCGCGACGCTGGTGGCCGAAGCGGAAGTTCTCGCCGACGTGCACCTCACGGGTCCCCAACCGCGCCAGCAGCACCTCGCGCACGAACGATTCGGCCGACATGGCAGCCAGCGCAGCGTCGAAGCGCAGCATCAGCGCGCTCTTGATGCCGGCCGCGTCGAGGCCCGCGATCCTTTCCAGCCGCGAGGCCAGCCGCGGCAACGGCCGCTCGGCGAAGAACGCCCGCGGCAGCGGCTCAAAGCTGACGATTGCCGGCACCAAGCTGCGCGCCCGCGCACGCTCGCGCACGCGCGCCAACAGCTCGCGATGGCCGACATGCAGCCCGTCGAATGCGCCCACGGCCACGACGCTGCCGCCCGGAGCCAGGCACGACCCCGCAGCATCCCGGTAAACCTCGATCATCGGGGGAGTATAGCGGGCGCCGCGCTGGGCGCGCGGCGCGGGACTGGGGATCGGGACCCGGGACCCGGGACCCGGGACCCGGGACCCGAAGAGCGCGGATTCCAGTCCGTGGCAAAATGCTCTCGCTGCCGCGCGTCGTTCGGGGCGTGAAGCACCGGCCCAGCGAGCGTTGCCGGAGCGCGGCGTCCGTTGCGGGTGGGTGCCGGCGGCTTCGCTTGGCTGCGTCGCGGATCGTGCTGACTGCGCCGGCTGTTGGGGTTCGCTTCGCTCACCGCCAACCTACGATGCTTCCGGGCTTCGCCGGGCCTGCGATCCTTCGCCTTTGCTTTTGCGGCTTCCTGCTCCTTGGTCCCGAGCGCCCGCTGCGCGAGCGCGCTACAATGTCCGTTTTGCCCGCGCGGCGCGCTGTCCGGCGTGGCGGCGCGGGCTTCGCGAACCAGCAGGAGCGACCATGTCCAACGCCATTCTCCAGCCCTTCGGCCTCACCGACACGCATTCCGGCACCTACCTGGGCCGCGGCGAATGGTCCAAGGCCACCGACGCCGGCACCATCGAGGCCAACAACCCCTCGAGCAACGAGACGATCGCGCGCATCCACGCGACCAGCGCGGCCGATTACGAGACCATCATCGAGCGCGCCCAGCAGGCCTTCCAGGTCTGGCGCACCACGCCGGCGCCGCAGCGCGGCGAGGCGGTGCGGCTGTGTGCCGAGGCACTGCGCAAGCACAAGGACGCGCTCGGTTCGCTGGTCGCCCTGGAGATGGGCAAGATCAAGCCCGAGGGCGACGGCGAAGTGCAGGAGATGATCGACATCGCCGACTTCGCGGTTGGCCAGAGCCGCATGATGTACGGCGCCACCATGCATTCGGAGCGCCCCGGCCACCGCATGTACGACCAGTACCACCCGCTGGGCCTGGTCGGCATCATCAGCGCCTTCAACTTCCCGGTCGCGGTATGGGCCTGGAATGCGATGCTGGCCGCGGCCTGCGGCGACATCTGCATCTGGAAGCCGTCGCCGAAGGGCGCGCTGTCCGCCATCGCGACGATGAAGATCTGCAACGAGGCGCTGAAGGACGGCGGCTTCCCCGACATCTTCTTCCTGATCAACGACGCCGGCACCGAGCTGGCGCAGAAGTTTGTCGACGACAAGCGCATCCCGCTGATCAGCTTCACCGGCTCGACCAAAGTGGGCCGCATGGTCGGCGAGCGCGTCGCCGCGCGCATGGGCCGCTCGCTGCTGGAGCTCGGCGGCAACAACGCCATGATCGTCGACGAGACCGCCGACCTGAAGCTGGCGATCCCCGCGATCGTCTTCGGCGCCGTCGGCACCTGTGGCCAGCGCTGCACCTCGACCCGCCGCGTGTTCATCCATGAAGCGATCTACGACGACGTGCTGGCCAAGCTGGTCGCCGCCTACAAGCAGGTGGAAGGCAAAACCGGCGACCCGACCAAGGCGGACACGCTGATGGGCCCGCTGACCGACCAGGCGGCGGTGAAGCGCTTCGTGGACGCCATCGAAAAGGCCAAGGCCGCCGGCGGCACGGTCGAGACCGGCGGCGCCGCGCTGGGCGACCGACCGGGCAACTTCGTGCTGCCGACCATCATCAGCGGCATCGCCAACGACAGCGAGATCGTGCAGACCGAGACCTTCGCGCCGATCCTCTACGTGATGCCATTCAAGACGCTGGACGAGGCCATCGCCATGCAGAACGCCGCGCCGCAGGGTCTGTCGTCGGCCATCTTCACCCGCGACCTGAAGGCCGCCGAGCGCTTCCTCGGCGCGATGGGTTCGGACTGCGGCATCGCCAACGTCAACATCGGCACCAGCGGCGCCGAGATCGGCGGCGCGTTCGGCGGCGAGAAGGAGACCGGCGGTGGCCGCGAGTCCGGCTCCGATGCCTGGAAGGCCTACATGCGCCGGCAGACCAACACCATCAACTACTCCGACGAACTGCCGCTGGCGCAAGGCATCAAGTTCAACGTCTGATTGCCGCCCAAAACCGGGGTCAGAGTGCACTTTCGCTCCAAAACCGGGGTCAGAGTGCACTTTTGATTGGCGGGCGCGGCCGCTAGCCGCCAATTGGTCCAAAAGTGCACTCTGACCCCGGTTTTGAAAGTGCACTCTGACCCCGGTTTTGGACCCCGGTTTTGGCGCTCCGCTACCATGCGCGGCATGTACGAACGTTTGCGACCGCTGCTGTTTGCGCTGGACCCGGAGCTGAGCCACCGCGCCACGCTCTATGCGCTGGGCGTGGCGCAGCGCAGCGGTTTCGCCCATCGCCTGCGGCGCCCGCCGCCGCCGATGCCGGTGCACGCCTTCGGCATCGACTTCCCGAACCCGGTCGGCCTCGCTGCCGGACTGGACAAGAACGGCGATCACATCGATGCGCTGGCGAGCCTCGGCTTCGGCTTCATCGAGGTGGGCACGGTGACGCCGCGTCCGCAACCGGGCAACCCGCAGCCGCGCCTGTTCCGGCTGCCCGCGCACGAAGCGATCATCAACCGCATGGGCTTCAACAACGACGGCGTCGATGCGCTGCTGCGCAACCTCGACCGCAGCAGCTACACGGGCGTGCTGGGCATCAACATCGGTCGCAACCGCGACACGCCCAACAGCGAAGCCGCGGCCGACTACCTGCACTGCCTGGAGCGCGTGTACCCGCGCGCAAGTTACGTCGCAGTCAACATCTCCTCACCCAACACCCAAGGCTTGCGCGACCTGCAACAGGGTGAGGCGCTGCGGGGATTGCTTGGCACATTGCGGGAGGCGCAGGAGAGGCTGGCTGGCCGGCACGGCGCGCGCAAACCGCTGCTGGTGAAGATCGCCCCGGACCTGGACGAGGCCGCCCTCGACACCCTGGCAGGCGCCCTGCTCGATGCCGGCATCGACGGCGTCATCTGCACCAACACCACCACCGCGCGCGAGGCTGTGCATGGCGCGGCGCACGCCGACGAGGTCGGCGGCCTGTCCGGACGCCCGCTGTTCGCGCGCTCCACCCAAGTGCTGCGCGGCATGGCGGCGCGGCTCGGCGGGCGGCTGCCGCTGGTCGGCGTGGGCGGCATCATGGAAGGCGCCGACGCCGCCGACAAACTTGGCGCCGGCGCCACGCTGGTGCAGCTCTACAGCGGCCTCGTTTACCGCGGTCCGGCGCTGCTCGCAGAGTGCGCCGAGGAGATCGTGCGCCAGTACGGCGGCGGCCCGCATGGCGAGTGAGGCCGGCAACGCAACCGACAGCGGCGCGGGCCTGGTCGCCGACGCGCCGCTTGGCGACCGCAACACGCTGCGGGTGGCGGCACGGGCGCGGCATCTGGTTGAGCTGCGCGAGCCGGGCAGCTTGCCGGAGCTGCTGGCGCGCGCCGAGCTGCGCGACCATCCGTTGCTGGTGCTGGGCTCGGGCAGCAACATCCTGTTTACCGGCGATTACCCCGGAACCGTACTGGTGATGGCGGCGCTGGGCGTGGAGTTGACTGTCACCGACGCCGGCGGCGTCGGCCTGCGCGTGGCGGCCGGCGAACGCTGGGACGACTTCGTCCGCTGGTCACTGGCCGAGGGCCACGCCGGGCTGGAAAACCTCATCATGATCCCCGGTACCGTCGGCGCGGCGCCGATCCAGAACATCGGCGCCTACGGGGTGGAGGTGGCGGAGTTCATCGAGGCCGTCGAGGCATGGGACCGCGAGGCTGGCCGCTTCGTCAGCCTGGCGCGCGACGACTGCGCATTCGGCTACCGCGACTCGCGCTTCAAGCGCGAACCGGGCCGCCACATCGTCACCGCCGTGCGCTTCCGCCTGCCACGCGCGCCGGCGCCGCGCACCGACTACGCCGGCTTGCGCGAGGAGCTGGCGCGCATGGGCGTCGAGCGGCCGGCGCCCTTCCACGTCGCCGAAGCCGTCGTGCACCTGCGCACGCGCAAGCTCCCTGACCCGGCAGTGATCGGCAACGCAGGCAGCTTTTTCAAGAACCCGATCGTGCCGCTGGCCGAGGCGCAGGCCCTGAAGGCTGCGCATCCGGCGCTGGCGCTGTGGCCGCTGGCCGATGGCGCGCAGGCCAAGCTGTCGGCCGCGTGGCTGATCGAGGCCTGCGGCTTCAAGGGCGTGCGCGAGGGCGATGCCGGCATATCCAACCGCCATGCACTGGTGCTCGTCAACCATGGCGGCGCCAGCGGCGCCGAACTGTGGGCCCTGGCCGGCCGCGTGCGCGATGGCGTCGCCGCACGCTTCGGCGTGACGCTGCAACCGGAGCCGGTGGTGGTTTAGGGTCGGGGACCGGGGACCGGGGACCGGGTCGGCGGGACCCGGGACCCGGGTCCCGCTCAAGCATCGAACCCGCCGCCCACGCCCTTCACCGCGACCGCCACCGCATCATGCGGATGCAGGCTCTCGAAGTGGCTGGCGCGGATATGGAAGTCGGCGTAGCGCGCATCGGCATCCAGCGCCGCGTGCAGGCGCCGCGCGGCGTCCTCGCAGAACATGAGGTTGGCGGCATTGCGCTCGGCGAAGGCCTGCTCGTCCTCGCGCCGCACCGCGGCCTGCACCGGCGTCTGCAGCGCGGCCTCGATGGTGTCGACCAGCTCGCGCAGCGGCAGGTGCAGCGATGGCGCCAGGCGCACGCGCACGCGGGCTTCGCTGCGCTGGCTGTGCGGCGTCGCCGCCATGCCGGCTTCGCTGGCCAGCCAGCGCTGCACCGCCTCGCGCTCGAGCGGCGCATCGTCGGCAAACTCGGCGGCAAAATGCTCGGCCACGACCTGCCGCGACAGCGCTGCCGAGGCGGGACAGGTGGACGAGTAGCTCACCGTGACCGTCATTTCGATGCTGCACTGGTTGCCCTGCAGCGTGGCGCAGACGCTGGCCGGATACGCGATCCAGCCGTGCCGGTCGCTTTTCAGCGCCGGGCGGCGCAGCAGCAGCTCGAAATCGGCACGCAGCCGGGCGCGCGTGCTGAGGCCCTCGTGGGAATCGAGGAAGCCGCGCAGCACGTGGCGCAGCGCCGTCGGGCTAAGGCTGTCGCGGGCCAGCGTCTCGCCGGCCAGCGCATACAAACGCGACATGTGGATGCCGCGACTCTGGCGTTCGGCCAGGTCGACCCAGGCGGAGACCCGGGCGCTGCCGCAACGCTGTTCCGCGGGGTTGCCATCGAGCTGCAGCGGCATGGCCATGCCCTGCATGCCGACCCAGGCCAGTTCGGCAGCGGGTTGCGGGACGGCGGCGCTGGCGACGTCAGGCAGGCGGGCGCGATCGGCTTCGGTCATGGTTCGGTGCACTGGTCAGCGGGGCGGAGAGTTTAACGTGGGGTCAGTGACGGCGATTGTCCAGCGCACCACCGCGCACTGCACGCGCCAGTCGCCATGCGGCCAGGGCGTCGCCGAGGCCGGCGCGGCGGGGACCCAGTGACAGCCGGCGCAGCGGCTGGCGGTCGCGCCGGGCCTGGCGCAGCAGCCGGCGGTCGGCGCGCTCGGCCAGCGCGCGCAGCAGGCTCAACGGGCCCACCAGTTTTTGGGCTCGCGTCCAGGCGCAGTCCAGGGCATCGAGCTGGTCGCGCACGGCCGCAGCGAGGAGCGGATCGTCCTGCGCCAGCGCGCCGAGCTGCAGCTGGTGGCGCGCCAGCAGGTTCATCGGCAGCGGACCGGCACCGGCATGCGGTGCTTCGGGCAGGCGGGCCAGCGCCGCCAGCCGATGACCCAGCCCCGAGGCCGCGGCGGCGCGCCCGGCCGGCGCCCCCGGGCCGAACCACAGCGCCGTTTCCAGCCGCGCCAGCGCCTCGTGCAACGGTGCATCCCGGGCCTGCTGCGCCGCCAGGTCAGCGGCCCCACCGGGCGTGTCGCGCAGGCGCAACGCGGCCTGGATTGGGGCCTGCCACAGCGACATTTGCAGTGAACGTGCGCGATCGTCGGCGAAAAGGACCTGCGTGAATGGGTGGCGGGCTCGCCCCAGGCGGGCCGCCTCCAGCTCCTCAAGCCACCAGCCCAGCTTGGCCGCCGCCACTTCGTTCTCGGCCACGCCGTAGGTTGTCTCCAGCCACTGCTGCTCCAGACAGGCCAGCGCGAGCCGCGGCTGGCGCTCGGCACCGCGCAGGTAGGGCAGCGCCAGCGCCAGCTCGGGCCGCGCACGCCGCCAGGCCTCGACCAGCGACTCGAACGCGCCGTCGCTCACGCCAAGGCCAGCAGGCGTGCCAGCTGCGCCACGTCCTTGGCCACCGCGTCCGCCTGCCACTGCTGCGGGTCGCCGCCGTCCAGATAGCCCCAGGCCGCGGCGATGGTTGGCATGCCGGCGGCGCGTCCGGCCTCGATGTCCCGCCGATCGTCGCCGACGAACACGCACTGTGCCGGCGCCAGCGTGGCGCTGCGGCAGGCGTGCAACAGCGGCTCGGGGTCAGGCTTGCAGACGGTCAAGGTGTCGCCGCAGACCAGCGCGGCGCAGCGATGGTCGAGGCCGAGGCGCTGCAGCAGCGGGCCGGTCAGGGCGGCCGGTTTGTTGGTGACGACGCCCCAGCCGATGCCGCGTGCCTCCAGCGTGTCGAGCAGCGCATCGACCCCGGGGAAGGTGCGCGTCGCGCCGTCCAGAAGCTCGGCGTACAGCTCAAGGAAGCGCGGACGCAATGCCGCGATCGCCGCGTCATCATGTTGGGGGAAGGCGGATCGCAGCATGGCGGTGGCACCGCGGGAAACCCGTTCGCGCATTGCTGCATACGGCGGCGGCGGCACCTGCTGCTCGGCGCACAGTGCTTCGAGCGCGGCGTAGAGGTCTGTGGCGCTGTCCACCAGGGTGCCGTCAAGGTCGAACAGCACGCCGGCCAGCGGCTGCGGCGGGCGAAAACTCACGGACGATGGGCGGCGACGAGATAGTTGACCGCCGTGCTCTCCGCCAGCCAGGCCTTGCGCCGCAGCGGGTCGTAGCGCATGCCCCGCACCTCGTCCAGCACCAGACCGGCGGACCGCAGCATGCCGCCCAGCTCCGACGGCCGCAGGAAGCGCGCGTACTGATGCGTGCCACGTGGCAGCAGGCGCAGTACGTATTCCGAACCGACGATGGCAGCGGCGAAGGCCGTCGGCGTACGGTTCACGGTCGACATGAAGAGCTTGCCGCCGGGCTTCAGCAGTGCCGCCAGGTCGCGTACCAGCGCAGCCGGATCCGGCACGTGCTCAACCAGCTCCATGCAGCAGACGGCATCGAAGCTGCCGCCGTCGCTGGCGCCGAGCTCGTGCGCCGACTGCAGGCGGTAGTCGACCTTGAGGCCGGACTCGTGCAGGTGCAGGCGGGCGACATCGATCAAGGCCGGCGCCAGGTCGATGCCGACCACGGTGGCGCCGGCACGCGCCAGCGCCTCGCTCAGCAGGCCGCCACCACAGCCGACGTCCGCCACGCGCGCGCCGGCCAGCGGCTGGCGTTCGGCGACGAAAGCCGTGCGCAGCGGATTGAGGTCGTGCAGCGGCCGAGATTCGCCGTCGGCATCCCACCAGCGTGCCGCCAGCTTCTCGAAGCGGGCAACCTCGGCGGCATCGACATTGGGCGGTGGCGTGCTCACGTCGCCATTGTAGTGGAAGCGGTGGACGGCCGGCGGTGGACGGGAAAGGCAAGGCGAAGTGGGCTTGCCATTCCTGGTTCGCCATTCCCGCGCTGCGAAGCGAAGCGGAGCAAGCGCGGTGAGCGGGCGGACCGTGATGCCGGCACTACGGCAGGTTGGCGGTGAGCCGCAGGCGAACCCGACACGCGCAGCCCACCTCGCGCAGGAAACAGCGACCCGTGCCGCCACTCGATCCCATCGCCAATTCCCAAACCCGAGCGCTGCGCGCCAACCACACCGTCATTCCGGAGCTGCCGAAGGCAGAATCCGGAATCTTCTTGACGTTGCCGCGCAGGTCGGCGCAGCGGGCGGTGCACACAGCTGGTGGCGGCAGCGGCGATACGGCGCTGCCAGCGCGCGCACTCGCGATTCGCTGCGCTTCCGGGTTCTGTCGCAACCGTCAAGAAGATTCCGGGCGAGCGGAGCGAGGCGAGCGCAGCGAGAGGGCGCATGCCCCGCGCTGTGCGCGGCCCCGGAATGACGGGTGTTTCAGGTCGGCGCACGGCCACGCAGCCACCGGGAACCATCCCACTGATCCGCGCTCACCTGGTCCCTGGTCCCTGGTCCCTGGTCCCCGGTCCCTGGTCCCTGGTCCCCGGTCCCCGGTCCCCGGTCCCCGGCTTCAGACCGCGGCGATGCGCTCGCCCCAGTCCCGGGCCTTTGCCTGCAGCGCCGGCAAGTCGATGTCGGTCAGCGTGCGGTCGGCTAGGCGACGGCGGCCGGCGATCCAGACGTCGCTGACCTGATGGCGGCCGGTGGCGTAGACCAGCTGCGAGACGACATCGTAGAGCGGCAGTGACTCGATGTCGTCCAGCCGCACGGCTGCAATGTCGGCCTGTTTGCCCGGCTCCAGCGAGCCGACGCGCTGCTCCAGGCCGACCGCGCGCGCGCCGTTGAGCGTTGCGGCACGCAGGGTGTAGCGGGCGCTGAAGGCATCGGCCTTGCGCGCCACGGCCTTGGCCAGCTGCGCGGCCGTGCGCATCTCGCCGAACATGTCGAGGTCGTTGTTGGAGGCGCAGCCATCGGTGCCGATGGCGACGTTGACCCCCGCGGCGCGGAACGCCTCGGCCGGACAGAACCCCGACGCCAGCTTGAGGTTGGATTCCGGGCAGTGGACCACGGAGACGCCATTCTCGGCGCAAGCCGCGATCTCGCCGTCGGTGACCGCG
This sequence comes from Rhodanobacteraceae bacterium, assembly GCA_035699085.1. Lineage (GTDB taxonomy): Bacteria > Pseudomonadota > Gammaproteobacteria > Xanthomonadales > Rhodanobacteraceae > DASSBG01. The sequence goes on along the minus strand of DASSBG010000045.1, from coordinate 158,172 downwards.
GTCATGTGCACGGCAATCAGGCGGTCGTTGACGAGGCCCAGGCGGCGCAGCCGCTCCATCGGCCGGGCGCCGTGGTCGCGCAGGCTGTCGTCGATTTCGCCGGCGGTTTCGTGGCAGTGCAGGTGCACCGGGATGTCGAGCTGATCGGCCAGCATGCGGATGCGCTCGAAGCTGGCGTCGGATACCGTGTAGGGCGCGTGCGGCACGAAGGCCGTGGTCAGCAGCGGCTCGCCGCGCAACTCGTCGTGCACCGCCAGCGCGCGCTCGAAATACTCGTCCGGCGTCTGCGCCCACGGCGTGGGGAACTCGATCACCGGCAGGCCGATGACTGCGCGGAAGCCGAGCCGCCGGTAGGTCGCGGCGATGACGTCCGGGAAGAAGTAGTTCTCGTTGGCGCAGGTGGTGCCGCCGCGCAGCATCTCGGCCACCGCGAGCTCGACGCCGTCGCGGATGAACTCCGGCCCCATCACCCGGGCCTCGGCCGGCCAGATGTGCTGCTCCAGCCAGACCTTCAGCGGCAGGTCGTCGGCGATGCCGCGCAGCAGCGTCATGGGGTTGTGGGTGTGGGCGTTGATGAGGCCCGGGATCAGCGCATGCTCCGGCAGCGCGACGGTTTCGCGCGGCGCGTAGCGGGCACGGGCCGCGTCGATCGGCACCACGGCGACGATCTGCTCGCCGTCGACGACGACCGCATGCCGGTCCAGCACCACCCCGTCCGGTTCCACCGGCACCACCCAGCGCGCTTCGATCAGCAGGTCGACGGGCGTGGCGGCATCGGTGGCATCGGTCATCAGTCGGTGGCTCCCATGGCTTGTCCTGTGCGTGGTCGTGGCGATGCGGCGCTGCGCGTCACTTCACGCGCGAAACGTACCCCCCGCTGCGGGTGTCGACCTTGATCACTTCGTCCTGGTTGACGAACAGCGGTACGCGCACGACGGCGCCGGTTTCCAGCGTGGCCGGTTTGCCGCCGCCACCGGAGGTGTCGCCGCGCACGCCGGGATCGGTCTCGGTGATCTTGAGCTCGACGAAGTTCGGCGGCTGCACCGCCAGCGGCGCGCCGTTCCACAGCGTAACCACGCACTCCTCTTCGCCCTTCAGCCACTGCGCGGCGTCGCCCATCGCGGCCTTGTCGGCCTGGTGCTGCTCGAAGGTGTCCGGCTGCATGAAGTGCCAGAACTCGCCGTCCGTGTACAAGTACTGCATGTCGGTGTCGACGACATCGGCGCCCTCGAAGGTCTCGCTCGCCTTCAGGGTCTTTTCCACCGTGCGGCCGTTCTTGAGGTTGCGGATGCGGATGCGGGTGAAGGCCTGGCCCTTGCCCGGCTTTATGAAGTCTGCGTCGACAATGACGTACGGATCGCCATCGACGATGATCTTCACGCCCGACTTGACGTCGTTGAGTCCGTAACTGGCCATCGCGTTTCAGCTCCACTGATACCGCTTCGCAGCGGCGGTTAAGATATGCGTCGCCGCCGGGCCGGGAAGCTCCGCGGGAACCGCCGGCGGCCGTGGCCAACCGGGATTTCCCCCTCCGCTTCCGGTTCGAACCGGTCCATCGCAGCGACAGGAATAGACCATGATAACCGCAAGCCCGCACGCCGCACAGCCCGCCGGGGACGGCGCGGACTGGCGCCGGCTGTGGCGTGACGCCATCACGGAGGGCCGCGAGCTGCTGGACCTGCTGGACCTGGGCCACCTGCGCCGGCGCCTGCCGACGGACGACGCCGGCTTTGCGCTGCGGGTGCCGCGCGGCTTCGCCGCCCGCATGCGGCGCGGCGATCCGGACGATCCGCTGCTGCTGCAGGTGCTGCCACAACTGGCCGAGCAGGCCGATGTCGCCGGCTTCGCCAGCGATGCGGTTGGCGACCTCGGGGCGCGGGCGGCGCACGGCGTGCTGCACAAGTACCACGGCCGCGTGCTGCTGATCGCCAGCGGTACCTGCGCCATCAACTGCCGCTACTGCTTCCGACGCCATTTTCCCTACGCCGACGAGATCGCCGCCGCCGGCCAGTGGCGCGAGGCGCTGGACTACCTGCGCGGCCACCCCGAGGTGGACGAACTGATCCTGTCGGGCGGCGACCCGCTGGCGCTGTCCAACGCCAAGCTGCGCGACCTCACGGCGGCCCTGCCGCACGGCGCGCTGCGCCGCCTGCGCATCCACACGCGCCTGCCGGTGGTGCTGCCGGAGCGGGTCGATGCCGGTCTGCTGGACTGGCTGCGCGCGCTGCCGCTGCGCGTGGTGGTGGTGGTCCACGCCAACCACTGCAACGAGCTCGACGGCAGCGTCGCCGACGCCTGCCGGCGCCTGCGCGAGGCCGGCGCGACGCTGCTGAACCAGTCGGTGCTGCTGCGTGGCATCAACGACAGCGCCGCCGCGCTGGCTGCGCTCAGCCGGCGGCTGTTCGACGACTGCGGCGTTCTGCCGTATTACCTGCACCAGCTCGACCGCGTGCGCGGCACCGCCCACTTCGAGGTGGATGATGTGCGGGCGCGGGCGCTGGTCGAGGCGCTGCGCGGCGAACTGCCGGGCTACCTGGTCCCGCGGCTGGTGCGGGAACTGCCGGGCGAGCCGGCGAAGACGCCGCTGTGAGGCGCAGGTCACGACAGCCACGCACCCTGTCGCCCCACCCTTTCTTCGTTCTCGATTCGCCATTCCCGGACCAAAGCACCAGCAGTCGCGCCCCGTCTGGCGTTGCCGCTGCGAATGTTGTACAAACGAAGCCGTGTCGCGGCGCTCGCGCGGCCAGCGCCCGCGGCGCGGCCGAGCCGGGACGCGTGCTGCGATTTTCACAGCCGTCACTCCACGGAAATTCATGAACAAGGACAACGTCGTACGGATCCTGTTCGTCCAGGACAAGGCCGAGGACATCGAGCAGGTCATCAGCATCCTGCGCAACGGCGGCATTGCGGTGCGGCCAAGCGGGCTGGAGACGGCTGACGACCTGCCGCAGGTGATCGAGGAGCACGCGCCCGACCTGGTGCTGGCTGACCCGACGGCCTCAATCCCTGCCGATGCCGTCATGCGCGCGGTCGAGGCCAGCGGCAAGGACATCGCCGTGGTCGCGCTGGCCCGTGACACCGACGACGATCTCATTACCGAAATCTTCGCCCTCGGCATGCGCGGCTTGGCCCTGGCCAGCCGGCCGGCGCAGTTGCAGCAGATCGTGCGGCGCGAGTTCGAGGCGTTGAGCATGCGCCGCAACGTGCGCGAGCTGGAGGCGGCGCTGCGCGAGTCGGAGCGGCGCTGCGATTCGCTGCTCGACTCCTCGCGCGATCCGATTGCCTACGTGCACGAGGGCATGTACGTGCGCGCCAACCAGGCCTACCTGGAAATGTTCGGCCTCGGCAGCTTCGAGGAAATCGAGGGCCTGACGCTGCTCGACATGGTCGCGCCGGAAGACGCGCCGGACTTCAAGGCGCTGCTGCAGCGCCTCGTACGTGGCGAGAAGCCGCCCGAAAAGCTGGAGCTGCACGCCCGTCACAGCGACGGATCCAGCTTTCCCGCGGTGATGCAGTTCGCCAGCGCGACGTTCGAGGGCGAGCCCTGCCTGCAGATCATCTTCCGCCACCAGGAGGTTGCTGTGGAGGTGTCGCGGGAAATGGAGGAGCTGCGTTGGCGCGACGCCGTCACCGGCCTGTTCAACCGCGGGCACTTGCTGGAGCGCATCGGTGGTGCGGTCGCGGAGGCCGCCAAGGGCCGCAAGAACCAGGCGTTGCTGCTGGTCGAACCCGATGCCTTCCGCGCCACCGTCGATGCCATCGGACTCAGCGGCGTGGACCCGCTGCTGCACGACCTGGCCACGGTCATCGCGGCGCAGCTCAGCGAGTTCGACGTTGCCGGCCGTATCGCCGAGCACACCTTTGCCGTGCTGCTGCTGGATCGGGACCAGGCCGCGGTCGCCGCGAGCGCCGAGCGCCTGCGCAAGGCGGTGGAGGAGCACATCTTCGATACCGGCGCACGCTCGCTCAGCATGACCGCGAGCATCGGTGGCAGCCTCCTCAACGAGAAGAACGCCAGCAGCTCGACCCTGCTCGACCAGGCAACCGAACGACTGCGCGCGGTGCAGGGAGAGGGTGGCAACCGTTGCGACATCTTCAATCCCTCGGCGCAGGAACAGGCCGAAGCCGAACGCGAGCGCCGCTGGCTGGCGATGATCGAGCGGGCACTGGACGACGATGGGTTCGTGCTGTTCTACCAGCAGATCGTGAGCCTGCAGGGCGCCGAAGGCGAGTACTACGAAATCCTGCTGCGCATGCAGGGCCCGAAGGGCGAGATCATGCCCAATCTGTTCCTGCCGATCGCGGAACGCCACGGCCTGCTGCCGCGCATCGACCGCTGGGTGCTGGGCCGCGCAATCGCCCTGCTGGCAGAGCGCGCCCGCGATCCGCAGCCGACCATCTTCATGGTCAAGCTGACGCCGCAGTCGCTGGATGACGTCGAGTTGGCGGACTGGATCGGCACGCAGTTGAAGAAGGCCGGCATCTCGGGCAAGTCGCTGGTGCTGGAAATGCCTGAAAGCAAGGTGTTGACCAACCTGAAGCCGGCGCGCCAGTTCGTCGACCGCATCAAGGAGCTGGGCTGCGCCTTCGCCCTTGAGCAGTTCGGGTCCGGCCTCAATTCGTTCCAGCTGCTCAAGCACATTCCGGCCGATTACCTGAAGATCGACCGCAGCTTCCTCGCCGAGCTGCCCAAGCACCCCGAAAACCAGGACCGCGTCCGCGAGATCTGCAACGAGGCCAAGCGGCAAGGGCAGATGACGGTGGCCGAGTGGGTGCAGGACGCGGCCAGCACCTCGATCCTGTTTTCCTGCGGCGTGCAGTTCGTGCAGGGCAACTTCCTGCAGGAACCGGAAAAGGTCGTCTCCTACGAAGCCACCGGCTGAGCGGCGCGACCGCTGTCGTCGCGCCGGGAATGGGGAATGGAGAATCGGGAATAGGCAAAGCACGCGCCGGGCCGCAAGGGGATTGGGCCGAACCAATCGGCGCCGACGTCGCCGACCAACAGCGCGCCGACGCGCCACGCAGGTTGGCGAAGCGGTAGGTTGGCGGTGAGCGCAGCGAACCCCAACACGCCATGCCCGCACTCGCGCCGTCAATAACGATCCGGCACACACGGCTTGAGACGAAGCGGGATACTTGATCCTGCGGCGAGCGCCCGCCTTTGGGTCCCCTGTACGGCGGCGGGCCGGACGGTATCAGCCCGAGGGGTCGCTCGCATGGACGCGAGCGACTTTTCCGACAGTGCAGGGGCGCACTGTCGGATAAGCCCGGCCGGCTCACGAACCCGCGGCCGAAAGGCCGTGGGCGCCGGACCGGGGTGGCCTCTCTTTTGGTTACTTTTCTCTGGCCAAGCAGAGAAAAGAACTCGCGCGGAGCACGACCGCTGCTGCTGTCGGGCCGGGAATGGGGAATGGAGAATCGGGAATAGGCAAAGCAACAGCGAGCGGTCGCTGTTGGCGGGGCGAGGGCGGGCATGGAGAGTTGGGGTTCGCCTGCGGCTCACCGCCAACCTACCGCTCCGCCAAGCTGGCACGAGAGACGGACGCATGGCGGGCATACCCGCGGAGGTGCGGAACGCGGGTGCGCGGAAGCGCGCGGCCTGGGGCCGCGCGCCGGGATCGCGGGTGACGCGGGTTACTTGGCGCGCTTGGCGCGCTGGGCCGCGGCGATGTCTTCCTTGATGCGGGCCGCCTTGCCCTCAAGGCCGCGCAGGTAGTAGAGCTTGGCCGCGCGGACCTTGCCCTTGCGCTTGACCGAGACCGAGTCAATCGCCGCACTGTGCGACTGGAAGACGCGCTCGACGCCGGTGCCATGCGACATCTTGCGCACGGTGAAGGCCGAATGCAGACCGCGATTGCGCTTGGCGATCACCACGCCCTCGAAGGCCTGCACGCGCTCGCGCGCACCTTCCTTGACCTTGACGTTGACCACCACGGTGTCGCCGGGACCAAAGTCCGGGAGCTCGCGGGTCATCTGTTCGGCTTCGAACTGCTCAACGATATTGTTCATGGCACATCATCCGGTTTTTCATCGATTTTGCGCCCGTCGCCGTCGTCGGCGGAGGGGCCGTTTGCCGCACCAGCATCGTGCTCGCGGCGGAATGCATCCAGCAGGGCCTGGGCCTCGCTGTCCAGTTCAACCTCGTGCAGCAGGTCCGGCCGCCGCAACCAGGTTCGCCCCAGCGCCTGCTTGAGGCGCCAGCGGCGGATGGCCGCGTGGTCGCCCGACAGCAGCACCGCCGGCACCTCGCCGAAGGCATGCTGCGGTGGCCGCGTGTAGTGCGGGCAGTCCAGCAAGCCGTCCGAGAACGAATCCTGCTGCGCGGACTGCGCGTCGTTCAACGCGCCCTCCTGCAACCGACCCACCGCGTCCACCACCACCGCCGCCGCCAACTCGCCGCCCGAAATCACGTAATCGCCGATCGACAATTCCTCGTCGACCGCATGTTCGAGCAGGCGCTCGTCGACGCCTTCGTAACGCCCGCACAGCAGGACCAGCCGCGGCATCGCCGCCAGCTCGGCCACCCTGCCCTGCGTCAGCCGCGTTCCCTGCGGGCTGAGATAAACCACGTGCGGTGCCTCCGGCGCCGCCGCCCGCGCCGCGTCCAGGGCCGCGCGCACGGGCTCGATCATCATTACCATCCCCGGCCCGCCGCCAAACGGGCGGTCGTCGACCGAGCGGTAATGGTCGCGCGCATGGTCGCGCGGGTTCCACGTTTCCAGTTCCAGCAGGCCGCGCTCGAATGCGCGTCCAACCACCCCGGCGGTGGCCACCTGGCGCACCAGCTCGGGAAACAGCGTAACGACGTCGATCCGCATCGGTCGCTCCGCTAAAACTCGGGATCCCAGTCGACCACGATCCGACCCGCCTGCAGGTCGACCTCGCGGACCGTGTGGTCGAGGACGAAGGGCAGCAATCGCTCGCGCCCGTGCCCGTCCCGTACCACCATCACGTCGTTGGCGCCGGTGGCGACCAGATGGCTGACCCGACCGAGGCCGGTGCCTTCCAGCGTCACCACCTCGAGTCCTTCGAGGTCGGCCCAGTAGTACTCACCCTCGCCAGCCGGCGGCAGGACCGATCGCGGTACCGCCACCTCGGCGCCGAGCCACGCCTGCGCCTGGTCACGATCCTCGACGCCCGGCAGCAAGGCCAGCAGGCCCTTGCCATGCGTCTGGCCGGTGGCGCCGTCGAACTCGGCCGTTGCACCATTCGCAGTGCCCAGGCGCCACGGCCGGTAATCGAAAATCCGCCGCCGCGGCTGCGTCCACGACTCCAGCCGCAACGCCCCGCGAACTCCGTGCAAACCGACGATGCGCCCGACGGGCACCCATCGGGTTGGAGTCTCGGCGGCAGACATCGTCCGGGCTGCAAACGCGTCTGCGCGGCTCATATTTCCGCCGATTCCTGGCCCATGGAACCACCATGGGCCGGCGAACCGGCGAAACCCTGCTCTCGCGCAGCCACGTTTTCGCCTCGAACGAGTCTACCGCCGAGACTCCCTGTGTTCACGCAGCGGCTTGCTTGCCGGCTTCCTTGACCAGCGCGCGGACCTTGTCCGACATCTGCGCGCCCTTGGCGACCCAGGCGTCAACCTTGGCAACGTCCAGCTCCAGACGCTTCTCGGCGCCCGAGCAGATCGGGTTGTAATAGCCCAGGCGCTCGATGTTGCGCCCGTCGCGCTTGTTGCGCTGATCGGTGACGATGACGTGGTAGAACGGGCGGCCCTTGGCACCGCCACGCGCCAGACGAATTCTGACCATGGTAAGCAACACTCCAGTGACACCGCGACGACTGCGACCCGCGAATCGCCTGCGGTCAAACGGCGTATTCTAGCGCAACTTGGGCAAAAGGGAAGAGCGGCCGGGCTGAGGCAAGTCCCTGCGCCCTGCGGCCTGCTCCCGGCACGATCCGACGTGTCCGGCGCCGTGGCGGCGCTCCGTCGCGGGTGCGACGCGGGTCGTGCTGCCGACTGCGTCGGCTGTTGGGGTTCGCTTCGCTCACCGCACCTATGATGCATCCGGGCTTCGACAGGCCGCGCGCCGCTTCGCCGTAGCCCCCAGTTCCCCTTCGCCCTGCTCCCGGTGCCACATCCATCCCCTCCGCAGGCGCCCCGCACCTGGGCTACCATGCCCGCGGGAGATGGCATGCCTCCCGTCGTGACGACGAACCGCCCCGCTGACTTGGCGCGGCTGATGATGCCTGCTGGAGCATGCGCGCCTGCAACGGGGTGCGTGCGTATGGGGTACCCGGCAGGTTCGCACGAACGAGGAGGCTTGATGGGCATCACCGCATTCGTTGCCATCGGCGTTGGCGCCGTGCTCGGCGCCTGGCTGCGGTGGGGCCTTGGGCTCTGGCTGAACCCGCTGTTCCCGACCCTGCCGCTGGGGACGCTGGCGGCCAACCTGCTGGGCGGCCTGCTGATCGGCCTGGTGCTGGGCGCCTTCACCCACTTCCAGGCGCTGGCACCCGAGCTGCGGCTGGCCGTCGTCACTGGTTTCCTCGGCGCCTTGACAACCTTTTCGACCTTCTCGGCCGAAGCAACGACGCTGCTGCTGCGCCAGCAATACGGCTGGTTTGCGGGGCAGCTTGTGCTGCATGTCGCGGGGTCGCTGCTGATGACGCTGGCCGGCCTCGGCTTGATCCGCGTGCTCACTCGGGCTTGAATGGGGAGAACGATCAGGATCTCGGGCATGGCCATGACCACGCGCCAGGCGGTGTACCTGCGCTTTTTCATGCACGCCAACGCGCGCCACGGTGGCACGCTGTTGCACGAATGGCTGCTGGAGCGCGCGCGCGCCGAGGGCATCGGCGGCGGTTCGGTATTCCGCGCCGTGGCCGGCTTCGGCCGTCATGGCGTGCTGCGCGAGACGCATTTTTTCGAGCTGGCCGACGACCTGCCGCTGAAGGTGGAGTTCATCGTCGACCCGGCGCAGTGCGACACCCTGCTGGCCCTGGTCCGCGAGGCTGGCGCCGACCTCGTGTACACCCGCAACGCCGTCGAATTCGGCATCATTGAAGGGAGGCCCGCATGACCCAGGATTCGCTGAAAGCCCGCGCCGAGGAGCTGCTGACGCACGCCGGCATCACCATCAACGGCAGCGCGCCGACCGACATCCAGGTGCACAACCCGGAGCTGTACCCGCGGGTGTTCGCGCACGGCTCGCTGGCGTTCGGCGAGGCCTACATGGACGGCTGGTGGGACGTCGAGGACATGGCCGGCATGTTCACCAAGGTGCTTGGCTCCCATCTGGACGAGCAGATGCGCACGCTGGATACCTTGCTGGCGCACCTCAAGGCGCGCTTCATCAACAGGCAGAAGGGCGACCACGCCTTCGAGGTGGGCCGCAAGCACTACGACCTCGGCAATGACCTGTTCAGCGCCATGCTTGGCAAGCGGCTGGTCTATTCCTGCGGCTACTGGGCCCAGGCGCAAAACCTTGACGACGCGCAGGAGGCCAAGCTCGACCTGGTCTGCCGCAAGCTGCGGCTGAAGCCGGGGATGCGGGTCCTCGACATCGGCTGCGGCTGGGGCGAGGCGCTGAAGTTTGCCGCCGAGCGGTACGGCGTCGAGGGCGTCGGCATCACCGTCTCCGCAGAGCAGGCGCAGTACGCGCGCGAGCTCTGCCAGGGCCTGCCGATCGAGATCCGGCTGCAGGACTACCGCGAGCTGGACGAGCGTTTCGACGCGGTCTACTCGATCGGCATGTTCGAGCACGTCGGCGGCAAGAACTACCGCGCCTACTTCGAGACCGTGCGCCGCTGCCTGGTGGACGACGGCCTGTCGGTGCTGCACTGCATCGGCTGCAACAGCGAACCGGCGCGACCCGACCCCTGGATCGAGAAGTACATTTTCCCCAACTCGATGATTCCCGCGGCCAGCCAGGTGGCGCCCGCGCTGGAGAACCTCTTCGTGGTCGAGGACTGGCACAACTTCGGCGCCGACTACGACCGCACGCTCACCGCCTGGCGGGCCAACTTCGACGCCGCCTGGCCGCAGCTGTCGGCCAACTACGATGAGCGCTTCAGGCGCATGTGGATCTTCTACCTTGGCTGCTCGGCGGCGGTGTTCCGCGTGCGCCATGACCAGTTGTGGCAGATCACCCTCAGCCCGCATGGTGTGCCGGGTGGTTACCGCGTGCCGCGCTAGCGGTGTAGTCCCAGGCGGCCGGCATGAGGGCTTGCAAAGGGTCGTGCGCGGCACAGCCCGGCCTGGGCAGCCGGGCAAGCCGCCGCGCGATGCGGGCCGTCGGGCATCATCCGTTTTGATTCGACCGCTTGGGCCAGCCTGTCTGGCCGCAGGCCTTCGGCCCGTCGTCTCGACAGACAGCCTGCCTGCCTTCGACGCCGTACCTGCGACCAGCGGGCGGGCACGCTGGTGACGGCTGCGCGTGATCGATCGGAGAGCCACAGCGCCATTGCTGAACAACCGGCGCGGACAGTTTGTGGTAATACGTAGCCCGAGCCGCGCCTTGCAGACCTATGCCCGAGCAGACCGCCGCCGTTGCCTTCCAAAGTGGCCGATTCACCATTGAACCGGCCACCCGGCGGCTGCTGCGGGACGGCGAGCCGGTGGAACTCGAAGCCAAGGTATTCGACCTGATCCTGCTGCTGCTCGAGCAGCGCCAGCGCGCGCTGGACAAGCGCGAACTGGTCGAGACGCTGTGGCGCGGCCGGCCGGTCACGGACGCCGCGCTCAGTCAACTCGTCTACAAGGCACGCCGCGCGCTCGACGACGACGGCGGGCGACAGCAGGTGATCCGCACCGTCTACGGCCATGGCCTGCAATGGGTCGCGCCGCTGGACCCGGTCCTGCCGCCAGCCGCGACAGCGGCGGGCGACACCGACCAAGCCACCGCACCCGCCGCGCAGCCACCCCGCCCGCGGGCCCATTGGCGTTGGCTGGCCGCAACGGCAGCGATCATCGTGATTACCGGCGTCGGCCTGTGGTTGATCCCGCACGCAGACGCGCCGCCGGCAACATCGGCGCTGCGCATCGCAGTCACGCCACTGGGCAACCATACGGGCGAAGCGGAGCTGGACTGGACCGAGCGTGGGCTGCCGGCGTTGCTCGCCAGCCTGCTGTCGCATCACGGTGATGTCGACGTGCTGGATACGGCCAGGGTTCGTCGCGCATGGAATTTTGCCGTGCCCGAGGGCGAGGACCGCGACACGCACCTGCGCCGGGTCACGGGCGCCAACGCGGTCATCCACCCACGCCTCGACAAGCTGCTTGACGGGCTTTACCAGCTCGAGGCGCACGTCGAGCGTGGCCGTTGGCACACGGCCTTCGACGTCAGCGTGCAAGGCGCCAAACCGGCTCGCCTCGCGGTCGCATTGGTGGCACGGATCCGCGGCCGGCTGGAACTCGATCCGATCGCGCAGCCGCCGTTCGAGGCCAGCGCGCCCAATGCCTACCTGGCGGAGACCTTCGCCCGCGGCATGGACGCAGCGGTACGCGGTGATTGGCGCCGGGCCAAGCCTTATTTCGAGCTGATGGCGCGCAACGACCCCGATTTCCTCCCCGCGCGCCTGCGCCTGGCGCGCGCCCAGATGTACACGGACCAGCAGGACGCGGCGCGCAAGACCTTGCACGCGCTGATCGCGGACGCCAGGCGGGCGGGGCAGCCGTCGGAGGAAGCGGCCGCCTGGCTGCAGCTGGGCCTGCTGGACATGGCCATGCGCCACGCGCGCGAGGCGCTGACGAGCCTGGCTCAGGCACGGACGGCAGCTGCCGCCGGCGCCAAAGCGAACATCAAGGCGATGATCGAGCTGACCGCGGCCGACGCCGCCACCCACCTGCACAAGACGGGCGACGCCGAGGCAAGTCTCGAGCGAGCGCGGCACATCATCGACACCTACCATCTTCGCGGTCAGCAGTCCCGGCTGTACGGCAGCCTGGCCTTGCAAGCGCAGGCGCGAGGCGACGCCAAGGCCGCCGAAGCCGCGCGCCGCCAGTCGCTGGCGGTCGACACCGCCAACGGCGACGACGGCAACATCGTCAACGACGACTACAACCTGGCCGTCCTGATGATCGACCAGGGCCGCAAGCTGGAGGCGGTGCCGCTGTACGCGCGGGCGTGGAAGCTGGCGCAGCAGCGAGGCAGCAGCACGGTGGAGCTCAGCAGCGCGCTCAACCTCGCGATCGACCTGATCAATCTCGGCGCCATCGACAGCGCCACACCGTTCGTCGCCGACGTAGGGCGGCTGGCGCAGCAAGGTCACAAGCCGCTGTGGCAAGCCTTCTCGCAGCTGCTGCAGTCATTGCAATCGTGGTACCGCGGTGACAGCGCCGCGGCGCTGGACGGCGCGCGCCAGGCGCTGGCGGAGCTCGGCAGCAGCCCACCCAACGAGAACATCGTGGTGACCATGTTGCTGGTGCAGGCCACTGCGGCACTCAATGCCGAGCCCTCCGCCCTGCGTGGCATCGCCGCACGCATTGACCGCATCGCCGACTCGCAGCGTGACTCCCGTGCCTTCGACTACCAACGCGCGCTGGTGCAAGCCATGGCGGCAGCCGTCAAAGGTGACAAGGAACGCACCCTGGCTTCATTGCGCGCCGCCCGCAGTGCGCCGCACGCCGACGACTCCAGCCTGAGCACCCTGCGCGTCGTCGCCTTGAGCATCGCGGTTCGCACGCACCAGGCAGCCGCTGCGCAGCTGGCGCAAGAGGGGCTCGATGTCGCGCACTGCGGCGACGCTGACGTGCTGCGGCTGCTCGCCGTTTGGGCGCGGCAATCCGCGAAGCCGGCCCTCGCCAGGCAGGCCGATGCGCGCAGGCTCACGCTGACACGGCAGGCGCAACAGGCACTGTCCGGCATCGGCGTCGAGCCCGTACCGCTGGCGGCCCGGGATGTCGCGCGCACGGACCGATGAGCACCGGTTCAGCCGCGTTCACGCGCGCCCTTGCAGCCAGCCCATAGAATCGAGGGCACCGCCGCAGGACTGCGCATGCCGCACCACGAGCTGATTCCCCCCAGCGCGCGACCCTCGCTTCGGCGTCGCATCGCCCGGCACGCCATCACGGTTGCGGTGGTGGCCGCGATTGCGGCGGTCTGGGTGTTCTCGCCGCTGCGCGAATGGCTGGACATCACCCGCCTGGTCGAGGTGCTGCGCGGCCTCGGCGACAACGCGCTGATGCCGCTGGTGATGATGGCGGTGTTCGTGCTCGGCGGCGCGGTGTTATTCCCGGTCAACGTGATGACCGCCGCCTGCATGGTGATTTTCGGCCCGTGGCTCGGCACCGTCTATGCGGTGCTCGGCGGCGTGCTTGAGGCCTGGGCCTACTACGAGCTCGGCCGCCACACCGGCAGCGGCCTGCGCATGCGCCTGACCAGCGGCCGCATGGGCCGGCTGCGTGCGGCGCTGGGCCGCCACGGGATCCTCGCCATCACGGTGCTGCGCATCGTGCCGGTGGCGCCATTCACCATCGTCAACCTGGCAGCCGGCGCCATGCACATCGACCGCCGCGACTACCTCGTCGGCACCACACTGGGCATGACGCCCGGCGCCGTGCTCTACGCATTCCTCGTCGACCGCGCCATCGCCGCCATCAACCACCCGCACTGGACCAACTACCTATGGCTGGGCATCGCCGGCGCGGTCTTTGCCGGCGGCAGCATCTGGCTGGGCCGGCGCATGCTGATCGCTTCGCGGGTGCAGGACTGACGCGGTGGGCGCGCCGGCCGCGAGCGGCGCCACTGTGCGCATCGCCACCTGGAACATCCACGGCGGCGTCGGCCTCGACCGCCGCTACCGGCCGCAGCGCATCGCCCGCGTGCTGGCGGCGCTGGACGCCGACGTCATCGCCTTGCAGGAGGTGGAGCTGGGCAAGCCCGACCTGGTGGCGGCACTGCGCGACTGCGGCCACGGCTACTGCGTCGAAGGGCCGGCAATGCGCCGTGGCAGCCAGGTCTTCGGCAACATGCTGCTGAGCCGCCTGCCGCTGCACGCGTCGCGGCACATTGACCTCAGCCGCACCGGCCGCGAACCGCGCGCGGCCATCGACGCCGAGCTGCGCGACCCGCGGCTGGGCCCGCTGCGCGTGCTGGTGACGCACCTCGGCCTGCGCGGCAGCGAACGCGAGGCCCAGTCACGCCGCCTGCTGCAGGCGCTGGCGGACGAGCAGCGCCCGCTGCTGCTGCTGGGCGATTTCAACGAGTGGCGTGCGCGGCCCCGCCGCCTGCACGCGCTGCAACCGCGGCTTCAGCTGGCCGCCGCCGTCGCCACCTGCCCGGCGGCGCTGCCGCTGCTGGCGCTGGACCGCATTCTCGCCTCGCCGCAGCTGCAGGTGGACGCGGTCGCCGCGCATCGCGCCGGGGAGGCGCGCATCGCCTCGGACCACCTGCCGCTGGTCGCGCAGCTCCGCATGCGTACGCTCGGCGCCTGATGGCGCGACTTGCGCCCGCCGCGTCTGGCGCCGCGACGCGGCGCTGCGGCACAATGGCAGGATGACTCCGACCACCACGCCGACACCCGAATTCGAACAGATCGCGCTGAAGGAATACGCCGAACGCGCCTACCTCGACTACTCCATGTACGTCGTCCTGGACCGCGCGCTGCCCTTCCTCGGCGACGGCCTGAAGCCGGTCCAGCGGCGCATCATCTATGCCATGAGCGAGCTTGGCCTCGCCGCCACCGCCAAGCCGAAAAAATCCGCGCGCACGATCGGCGACGTCATCGGCAAGTTCCACCCGCACGGCGACAGCGCCTGCTACGAAGCGATGGTGCTGATGGCGCAGCCGTTCTCCTATCGCTATCCGCTGGTCGACGGCCAGGGCAACTTCGGCTCGCCCGACGACCCCAAGAGCTTCGCGGCGATGCGCTACACCGAATCGCGCCTCACGCCGATCGCCGAAGCGCTGCTCGGCGAACTTGGCCAGGGCACGGTCGACTGGACGGCCAATTTCGACGGCACGCTGCAGGAGCCGTCGTGGCTGCCGGCGCGCCTGCCGCACGTGCTGCTCAACGGATCCACCGGCATCGCCGTGGGCATGGCCACCGACATCCCGCCGCACAACCTGCGCGAGCTGGTCAGCGCCTGCATCCACCTGCTGGACGAGCCCAAGGCCAGCCTTGCCGAACTCTGCGAGCACGTGCGCGGGCCGGACTACCCCACCGCCGCCGAGATCATCACGCCACGCGCCGACCTGCTGGCGATGTACGAGAGCGGCCAGGGTTCGGTGCGGGCGCGCGCCATCTACGCCAACCAGGGTGGCCAGATCGTGATCAGCGCGCTGCCGCACCAGGTGAGTCCGGCGCGCGTGCTGGAGCAGCTCGCCGCGCAGATGCGGGCGAAGAAGCTGCCGATGATCGAGGACCTGCGCGACGAGTCGGACCACGAGAACCCGGTGCGCCTGGTGCTGGTGCCGCGTTCCAGCCGCATTGACGTTGACGGCCTGATGCAGCACCTGTTCGCCACCACCGATCTGGAGAAAAGCTACCGCGTCAACATCAACGTCATCGGCCTCGACGGCCGCCCGCAGGTCAAGGGCCTGCGGGCGCTGCTCAGCGAATGGCTGCGCTTCCGCACCGACACCGTGCGCCGCCGGCTGGCCTTTCGCCTGGACAAGGTGGAGCAGCGCCTGCACCTGCTCGAAGGCCTGCGCATCGCCTACCTCAATCTCGACGAGGTGATCCGCATCGTGCGCAGCGAGGACCGGCCCAAGCCGGTGCTGATGAAGCGCTTCAAGCTGTCCGAGACGCAGGCCGACTACATCCTCGAGACCCGCCTGCGGCAGCTGGCGCGGCTGGAGGAAGTGAAGATCGAGGCCGAGCGCCAACAGCTTGAGGAGGAACGGGCGACCATTGCGGTGCAGCTGAAGTCACCGGCGCGCCTGAAGACGCTGATCAAGAACGAATTGCGCGCGGACGCCGAGCGCTACGGCGACGCGCGTCGCTCGCCGCTGGTCGAGCGCAGCGCGGCCCAGGCGCTGGACGAAAGTGCGCTGATCCCGAGCGAGCCGATCACCGTGGTGCTGAGCAGCCAGGGCTGGGTGCGCGCGGCCAAAGGCCACGAGGTCGACGCCGAGTCGCTGAACTACCGCGATGGCGACCAGTTGCAGGCCACGCTGCGTACGCGCAGCAACCTGCCGGTGGTGTTTTTCGATTCCAGCGGCCGCGCCTACTCGACCTCGGCGCACACGCTGCCCTCGGCGCGCGGCAACGGCGAGCCGCTGACGGGTCGCTTCAGCCCGCCGGCCGGCGCCCGTTTCGATGCCGTCGCCAGTGGCGAAGCCGACGCGCGGTTGGTGCTTGCGACCAGCGCCGGCTACGGTTTCGTGGTGCGCTTCGATGCGCTGCTCGGCAACAAGAAAGCCGGCAAGCAGGTGATCAACCTGCCGGCTGGCGAGCGCGTGCTGGCGCCGGCGCGGGTTGACGACCCGGCGCGAGACCGCATCGTCGCCGTCACCGACGCCGGCCACCTGCTGATGTTCTCGGTCGCCGACCTGCCGGCACTGGACAAGGGCAAGGGCAACAAGCTGATCGAAATCCCCAAGGCCAAGCTGGCCGCCGGCGAGCGGCTGGTCGGCGTCGCCGTCGTCGCCGAGGGCAGCGGCGAAGTGACGCTCTACGCCGGCCAGCGGAAGCTCACCCTGAAGTGGGCCGACCTCGTCAACTACGGCGGCGGCCGCGCCGGCCGCGGCGCCCTGCTGCCGCGCGGCCTGCGCCGCGTCGAGCGCATCGAAGGCCGCTGAAGGGCCGGGAATCGGGAATGGAGAATGGGGAATCGTGCAAGCGCGGGCCCAGGCTGTTCCGCGGCCGCGTGCAGCGCGGGTCGATTGCGCCAAACCATACGGTGGACTAGGGGCACCACAGAAGTGCTCCCTCTCCCCCAACGGCTTCATCGTTGGGGGAGAGGGCTGGGGTGAGGGGGCGTGGCCTTGATCCGCGACGATCATTCGCCCGCGCGACAAACCACGCATGACCACGATCTGAAGCTTTTGCTTTCGCTTTCGCACGAAGAATCACAGCCGCGATGCTCGCCGACGATACGCGCGTGCGACCAAATCCACTTGCGCGATGCTCACCTTCGTCGCGAGCCTCGGCCCACGCCCCCTCACCCCAGCCCTCTCCCCCCAAACGATGGAGCCGTTTCTGGGGAGAGGGAGCTAGATCTGGAACGGCCGCGGCTTTCGCGGGCGCGTCAGGCGGTGGCCGGCTCGGGCGCGTCCGGCTGCTGCTCGGGTGCGGCGCGCAGGAAGGCGTCCAGCACCATGCAGTTGTGGTGGATGCGGGCGATGGTCGGCCATTCGTCGAGCGCCAGGCCCCAGCGCTGCGCGTTGTAGACCTGCGGCACCAGGCAGGCATCGGCCATGCCGGGATCGTCGTCGTGACAGAAGGCCCCGGTGTCCGGGTGCGACGCCAGCATCGCCTCCAGCGCATCAAAACCGGTGGCAATCCAGTGCTGGATCCAGCCGCGCTTGCCCTCGTCGGCGCAATCGAATTCCGACTGCAGGAATTGCAGCACGCGCAGGTTGGCCAATGGGTGGATGTCGCAGGCAACCGCCAGCGCCAGCGCCCGTACCCGCGCCCGCTCACGCGTGCCCCGCGGCAGCAGCGGCGCGCCCTGCTCCACGTAGTGTTCGTCGAGGTATTCCATGATTGCCAGCGACTGCGTCAGCACCCGCTGCCCATCGACCACCGTTGGCACCAGATGCTGCGGGTTCAGCGCCACGTAGCCCTCGGCGTGCTGCTGCCCACCGTCCCGCAACAGGTGCACCGGCTGCGTGCGGTAGCCGAGGCCCTTGAGGTTGAGCGCGATGCGCACGCGGTAGGCGGCGGTGGACCGCCAATAGCTGTACAGCACGATCTCGTCTTGCATGACACGGCCTCCAGCGGGACCTGACGCAAGCGTACGCGTTTGCCCGCGGATTTGCATCGTTCATGGGCCGCGCCGACAATGGGCGGCCCGATTCCGCAGCCGGCAGGAGCCGCCGCCATGACCGTAGTGCGCATGACCGACCTGGACCTGAAGGACTGCCGCGTCCTCATCCGGGAGGACCTGAACGTGCCGATCGAAAGCGGCCGCATCAGCTCCGACCAGCGCCTGCGTGCGGCCCTGCCCAGCCTGCGCGCGGCGCGCGACGCCGGCGCCCGCGTGCTGGTGCTGTCGCACCTGGGCCGGCCCGAGGAGGGCCGCTTCAGCGAGGATGCCTCGCTGGCGCCGGTGGCCGAGTGGTTGACCGCCGGGCTCGGTGCCCCGGTGCCGTTGCTGCGCGACTACCTGGAGCAACCGCCGCAGGTTGAGCCCGGCAGCGTGGTCCTGCTGGAGAACTGCCGCATGAACCGCGGCGAGAAAGCCGATGACGAGGACCTCGGCCGCCGCTACGCCGCGCTTTGCGACGTTTTCGTGATGGATGCCTTCGGCAGCGCCCACCGTGCCCAGGCCTCGACGAGCGCAGTCGCCCGTTTCGCGCCGAAGGCCGCTGCTGGTCCGCTGCTGGTCGCCGAACTCGACGCGCTCGGGCGCGCGCTGCAGGATCCGAGGCGGCCGCTGCTGGCGATCGTCGGCGGCTCCAAGGTCTCGACCAAGCTCGGCCTGCTCGAGCACCTGCTGGAGCGCGTGGACCAGTTGATCGTGGGCGGCGGCATCGCCAACACCTTCATTGCCGCCGCCGGCCACGCCGTCGGCCAGTCGCTCTACGAGGAGGGCCTGGTGGACGCGGCGCGCGAGGCGATGGCCAAGGCCCACGCGCGCGGCGCCGACATTCCGGTGCCGGTCGACGTGGTCGTGGCGACCGAGTTCTCGGCCTGCGCCACCGCACGGGTCAAGCCGGTGGACCAGGTGGCCGACAGCGAGATGATCCTCGACATCGGCCCCGAGACCCGCGCGCGCTACGCCAGGCGCATCGCGGACGCCGGCACCATTGTCTGGAACGGGCCGGTGGGCGTGTTCGAATTCGAGGCCTTCGCCGAAGGCACGCGCGCGCTGGCCCGTGCCATCGCCGATGCCGATGCGTTCTCGATCGCCGGCGGTGGCGACACATTGGCCGCCATCGACCAGTTCGCTGTTGCCGACGGCATCGACTACATCTCCACAGGCGGCGGCGCCTTCCTCGAGTTCCTCGAAGGCAAGAAACTCCCTGCGGTCGCCGCCCTCGAAGCCCGCGCCGGCAACTGACCACTGAGCCGGCTGCGCAAACCCCACGCCCGCTCTTGTCAGCCCTGCTCCGTCTCGCCGCGGTACTCCGACCATGGCGGCAGACCGTGTCGGCGCCCCATACCGTACATGATGCCAGCGAATACCAGGCCGAAGCAGGCCCCGCCGAGGATTGCGACCGCGGCAATGACGAGCAGCGGCAGGCTGGTAACCACCATCAGCGCCACGCCCCACGGCAGGCCAAAAGCGAGCCCGACAGCGAAGGCCAACCGCCAGAACGGCAGGAACATGGGCGGCGGAACATCCCAGCCCAGGCGCCACATCAGGCGCCACGCCGGCGGCGCGGCCGTGGAGCGACCAACACCCAGCGTCTCCATATGCCGGTACATCGCTTCAATTTTTTCGTGCTGCTCCAAAACGCTCCTCCCGATGACGGTGGGTGGCTTGACTGGCCACGGCTCCGGTAGAAGTTGTGCCGGCTGACCGTCGTGTCGGCATCGCCCACCGCGGCACCGCGGCTGCTTGCCTTGGATTCGATTCGCTCGCAGCATGCAAGCCGCGACGCGCTTTACCGGCGTCGCGGTTTGACGTGCTCGCTGCGGCGGAATCGCAGGGCCGACCAGTCTTCGTCGATGGCGACCATGCGGACCGACTCGAATTCCGCATCGCGAAGCACCCGCCAGCCCGAGTCACGATTGAACTCGCAGGTGTAGCGCCTGGACGTGCCTTTTGGATAAACCATCCACAGCAGCGCGTCGCCCACCGCCGCTATCACCAGCTGCACAGACGCAGAATCCAGCTGCGCTTGCGTGATCACAAACGCCAGGGCGAAGCCGACTTCCCCGGTGACGCTGCGGCGAACAGTCACGCCGTCGAGCGCCTTGAGCTCCGGCTCGAACGACGCCGGTGCATTCAGCACGTGGATCAGGCGGTGGGTGCCCAGGTTGAGCTTGTTGAACAGTGGTGACATTGACATCACCTGTCGGAAGAGACCACTCGATTCTACTCAAACGAGCACACAGCGGCCGCTACCGCGCTAGTCGGCGGCTTCGGGCGCGCCGAGGCTGTGGTCGTAGTAGCCGGATGGATCAAAGCAACAGACGCGCCGCTTGCCGGCGGCCAGCATCTCGCAGGCATTGCGCACCCGGCGCTCGCGCGTCGCGGACTGCTTGGCGGACTCCACCCAGTGGATCCAGTCGACGCGCGCAAGCGTCGTCGTCGCGTCCCAGACGCGCCGAGCCTCGGGCGCCGCCGACAGCGCGCGGCGAAGGTCGGCCGGCAGCTTCGGCTCCGGCTCCTTCGCCACCGGCGCGATCTCCAGTTCCACCGTGTCGCCAATGGCCGCGCCAGCTGCCTCACGCAGCGCCTCGCCGACCTTCAGCCAGTGGCTGCGCTGCCCGTCGGGCTCGAGCGTGGCTTGGAACGGCTGGCCGTTGAGGCTGCCGTCGACGCTGGTCCGACCGCGCCGTGGCAAGGTGTCGCTGGCCGATGTCGGCAGCACCACGAACGACCAGGCAGCGCCACGCCCCGGTTTTGCCGGACGCAGCAGCCGCGCCTTGAAGCGCGATTTCGCCGGCGTCTTGCCCATCACGACACACCGCTCGGCGCGCGCCGCGGCCACCTCAGGACGGATCGGACCAGACGGCCAGCTCGTTGCCGCTGGGCTCGGTGAAGTGGAACCGGCGGCCGCCGGGAAACGCAAAAATCGGCTTGACGACCGTCCCGCCCGCCGACTCCACCTTGGCCAGCGTCTCCTCCAGGCGCTCGCTGTAGAGAACCACGAGGGCGCTGCCCGCGCTGCTCCGCGCCGCCAGTTCGGAGCGGAAGAAGCCGCCATCCAGACCCTGGTCGGAGAATGCCGCGTAATCGGGGCCGTAGTCCTCGAAGGTCCAGCCGAGGGCGTCCTGGAAGAATCGCTTGGTTGCGGCGAGATCCCGGGCGGGAAATTCCACGTAGTTGATCTTCTCGTGTGCGGGCATGACAGCCTCCTTTCGAGGTTGGGTGCCGGATGGCGCGTACGGCGGCCCCCGGGCGCGGCTGGTGCCGTTGCAGCATATCGCGCTTCCCGGGTCACGGTCACGTAAAGACGTGGTCAGCCACGACGCACACGGGACGAGGGTGGGCGTGCCAGGCAAACCGCACGGGCGGACGGCGGTGTACGTCCAGTCATGGGTCGCATTCCCGTTCCAGCCTCATCGTCCACAGGGACAACACGATGCCTGCAAGCCCGACAAGAGCAAGCGCCCAGAACGCAATGGTCGGTACGGAGTAAAACGGCAACACCCACACCTGCGCCACACACAGGAACAGCAGCGGCGCAGTGAGCAGGATCCATGCTCGGCTCCTCGCATTGGCCTTGACCGGCTTGCTGCAGTAGGGGCAGACGGCGATGCTGCGGCTGAATTGATACCACTTGGCCGGACGCGAGGAGGGGCGAGCGCCCAGTCGAGCGGGAAACCCGATCGCCGATTCGCACCATGGACACTGGAGCAATGCTTTCACCGGACCAGCGTTCGAATCACGCGGCGCGAACGCGCGGCGGATATACGATCCGGCCGGAGGAAAAAGGAACGATTGTCAGCTACCACCCAGACCTCCGCGAGAATGACTGCGAGCAAATGTCAGCAGGGCAATCGACTGCCTGACGATGCGACGAATCACAAGCCTCCCCAATCATTGCCAGCCTACCCTTCGCGACGACTTGTGGAGTCCCGGTCGCGCTCATACCGCCGCGTGAACGCGAACGGCGGCAACCAGGACTCGCGGCGAACCGTCCACAGTTCGTAGGTCGGCTTGAGCTGGCTGGGGGCGTCCAGTGCACCGAGGTTGACTTCGACTTCGTCACCCGTGCGCCCGAACACCGGCGAGCCGCAGCGCGGGCAAAAGTGCCGCCCGGCATAAGCGCTGGTTTCGCCCTCGATCGTCACCGCATCCTGCGGAAACACCGCCGATGCGTGAAAGATGGCGCCATGATGCTTGCGGCAGTCGAGGCAATGACACACGCCGACGCGGTACGGCGCCCCTGATGCCACGATTCGGACGTTGCCGCAAAGGCACCCGCCAGTGATCTTGTCCATCGCGATCCTCCTGCGTGACACGCGTCTGCTGGTCGCGTTCCTCGCGCGCCAGCTGCCAGTTGGCTGCGCCTGTCCGCGACCGCTGTCATGCGGGCCCGCGGACGCCGCTCCCTGCGCCATCACGCGCTGCCTCCGGCTCGTTCCAGGTCCAGGCGAACCAGACGACGAACACGGTGGCCGCAATTTCAATGGTGGCGAAGAACACGTAATGGTAGCCCGCGCCGCCCATGAGCAGCGTCCCCGCCATCACGAGCATCATGCTGAGGCCGCCGATGATGTTCGCCAGACGATTGGCATTGCGCTGCAACACCCTCGACAGCAATACCATGGCGATGGGTATTTCCAACAGCACGGCAGCGCCCAGCAAGGTCACTTCGTCCATGGTCATGCCGCCCACGCCGCCCGTTTCGATCAAGGACCGCAGGCATTTGGGGAGACATCAGCGACAGGACGTCACAGTACAGATAGTTCAGCGTGACAACTATCCATAGCGTCGACAAGATCACCCCTCGGTCGTTGGTCGCCACTCCAGGATTCATCGTCAACTCCAGAGTCTCATGATGGTCGCCCGTCGGCGCGAAACCGTCGAACCAGGGCGAGCGCCAGGCCTGCGCCAGATCTCCACACCATGTTTGCGCCGTTTGACGAAATCACCACATTTGCAGGGGTGCGAGATCACGGTGGTCCCGGCGCGCCTGCCGGCGTCCCCGTTGACCGCCATACCCCCGTCGGGATGGCAGATGATCGCGCCATCAGCCGCGTACAGCGTGCTCATCGTGTCGCAGCACGGAAGCTTGGGGACGAAGAACACTGTTGCGCCTTGATACCGGTACTTCACCACGGCGTTGGGTGCGTGGCCTTGCGGAGCGGCCTTGTACTTTGCGACAAGCTTCAGTATGAAGCCAGGCGCGGCGGCTTGCGCGGTGGCCGGTGCCGCAACAGCCACACCGGCCACGGCACACAGGAATACCCACATCAGCCTTGATGAGCGGTTTTTCACGTACCACCTCATGCCTGAGCGACGCTAGGGACTCCTGGCGCGCATCAGGTGCGAGGCCCCGAGCGCGACGAACACCGCACCAAGTGCGTAGAAGGTGACCTGCTCGCCGAGGTAAGCGGTGAGGAAAAACAAGCACCCGGCCACGATGAAGAGATAGCCGCTCAGCTTTGTACTCTTTGACTTCGACACCCCGTTCTCCCCATTCAGGAAACACGCCCCATCAACGTCGACCACAGCCGGCGCATCAGGAATGCGCCGCTGGCTGACGCGACGTTGTCAAGATTACGCCATCCATCGTGCCGCAGGTAGCCGACAAGCACGGAACGACGGAGCGAAAAGACCTGCAGGCTCCGCAGAGCGCCGCGAGCGGTTGCGCGGTCCGGGGCCGCGTCAGCGGGCAAGGCCACTCGCTTCGCACGCATCAACGCAGCGAAAGTACGCAGTCGCATCCGGATAATCGATGGTCATCACGAAATGTCGGAAGACATTGGCACCAACGGCGCCGTCCGGCTTCTTGTCCATCCACTGCATGAACTGGTCCAGATTGGCGTCCGCGCGCTCGGTGAACCACACCGGCCCGACCGACCAGCCGGCAATCTCCACCCGCGGCACTTCGATGATGCGTGCCGCGTGCTGCGCACCGAACAGGTCGTCGCCATCGATGACGACACGCCACTCCGGATGCTTCGCATGCCAGTGCTCGAATACGCCGTGGGTGATGTAACTGGCAACGCCTTCGCCATGAACCGTGGGCAGCCCGCTGGCCTTCTCGCCAGCCTTCGTCGGATGAGCCGTGGCGCCGGTGTCGAGCAACATGTCGATCGTCTTGCCGGCGACACGGATCGTGATCCGCGCGAAGCCGCTGGTGGCTTCACCCTGCTCATCGCGAGGGAAGCCAAGCTTCACCGCATGCGCGCCGGCCTTCGGCTGCCAGGACGAATCCTCGACCGCCAGTCGCCGGTGCGGATAGTCGAAGGTCCAGATTCGGCCCGGAAAATAGCCCGCACCAAGCTGGCCATCGCCACCGGAATAATCGCGCGCCTGGATCATCAGGGCTTCGCCGCACGGACTGCGATTCGCCAGCGGCGGCGGAAGTCCGCGGCCGGGCGCGTAGTCCGGCACGTCGGCCACCGGAAACAACGCCTCGCCCAGCGTGCAATTGCGTGTCTTCAGCCCCAGCCGCTTCGCGGCCGCTGCAGTGATCCAGTACATGCCGGCGCCGCCGCCACCGGCCGTGTCAACCAGCAGCCGCAGCTTCTCGCCGCCCACCGTCTGCGGCACGGCGTAAAAATGCCCCGCCTCGTACACGGTCGGGATGGTGCGCCCGGACGGCGTCGCCGCGATCGCAACGGGGGCGACCATGGTCGCTGTTGCAAGCAACGCGCGTCTGATCATGCTGATCATCTCAACCTCCAAGCCAGCTGCCAATGCACATCGCGCCGAGCCTTGCCGGTTGCGGGCACGCTCGCTCCCGCATTTTGCCGACCGCCCGCACATCGGCAAGCCTGACCGAGAATACCGCCACCTGCAAACCTCGGCCGATGGCGAGCGCGCTCGCTCCTGCATGTTCCTTGGCGCGCCTGCATGAGCCTGCGTGCAGGCGACCGCCACCGTACGAAGCTCGCACGTCGCCCTCGATGCCGCCGGCACGGAAACCGGCGTGGACGGCATCTTCAGCTCGCCGGTGCTTGGTAAAATCGCGCGATTCCACCACGCACTCGCCCCACGCCATGCTCCGCAGACTGCCACGATGGGCTTGGTCCGGCACCGGGGTACTGGCGTTCATCGCGGGCCTCGTCAACGCCACCGGCTTCCTTGGCTTCCGGCACCAATCCATCACCAACATGACCGGCAATGCCAGCCTGCTCGGCATCGCCGTCAGCCGTGCGGACGCGGGCGAGGTCGCGCACTGGGCGCTGGCGATCGCGGCCTTCGTGTTCGGCACCATGCTGAGCGCCATGATCGTGCAGCAGAGCACGCTCAAGCTCGGGCGTCGCTACGGCGTGGCCCTGGCGCTGGAGTCGTTGCTGCTGTTCGCGGCCGTTCGGTTGCTCGATGCGTCCAATTCGGCCGGGCTCTACCTGGCCTCCATCGCCATGGGCCTGCAAAACGGCATGGTCAGCGCCTACAGCGGCGCGCTGATCCGCACCACGCACGTGACCGGCACGCTCACCGACCTCGGCATCTACCTCGGCCACATGCTGCGCGGCCTGCCGGTCGACCACCTGCGACTGCGCGTGTGCCTGCTGGTGGTCACGACCTTCACGCTGGGCAGCGCCGCCGGCGCGCTGGTGTTTGCGCACATGCGCGAGCATGCCCTGCTGCTGCCCGCCGCGCTCACCGGCGTGTGCGGCCTGTGCTACGGCGTGTACCGCCAGTATTCGATGGCCGACGCGCCGCCAACCGAGCCGAGCGAGTAGCTGCGGCTGGGGCAAAGGACGTACTGGTGAGGCGCCGCTGCCGTTCGATCATGACTTTTTGAGCACGACGTGCATCGCGTTTTCCGATGCCGCATGTTCGACGCATCGATAGCCGAGCGACACCATGTCCATGCCGGCGAAGAGGCTTTCTCCCGAGCCGAGCAGGATCGGCGCGATTGCGAGGTGAAGTTCGTCGATCAACCGTTCGCGCAGGAACTGCCGGATCGTATCGACGCCACCGCCAATCCTGACATCCTGGCCGTTGGCCGCGTCCCTGGCGCGGTCCAGCGCGGAGCGAACGCCATCCGTGACGAAGTGGAAGGTCGTGCCGCCGTCCATTTCGATTGACTCGCGCGCATGGTGCGAGAGCACGAACACGGCGGTGCGATACGGCGGGCTCTCACCCCACCAGCCTTTCCACGTGTCATCCGGCCAGGGACCGCGGACGGGGCCAAACATGTTGCGGCCCATGATCCAGGCGCCGATGTTGCGGAAGCCACGTGCGGCGTAGTCGTTGTCGACGCCCATCGTGCCGCCTTCGTTCCCGAACATCTTTTGGAACGTCGCGGTCGGAAAGGCCCACTCGTGCAGGCCCATCCCACCCTTCCCCAACGGATTCTCGAGCCTCTGGTCCGGGCCGGCGCCATATCCGTCCAGGGAAACGGAAAAGCTCTCCACACGCACTCTGGCCACAACGCGCTCCTGTTTTGACGGTCAACGAGCGGATCCGCGCACTCAATCGTATCGTGCTCCGGCGGCAAACTCGCGAATGATGGTGCACCTGGGCGCGCCGGTGCTTGCGACCGCGAGGTCAACTCACCTGCGGGACGCTATCGCATGCTTCCCTCTGTCGGCAAATCCGCGCCGACCCAGCCATTGATACCCGCCGACATGACATATGCGTTGCCGTAACCCATCTTCTTGGCCCTGCGAGCCGCGGTCGGCGCCTTTCTGCACATCGGGTTCGAGCAGTAGAACACCAGCATGGCCGCCTTGTCTGCGGGCAGGTCACTCTGCCGGTAGTTGACCGGATCCAGGTTGCTTGCGCCGGGCACGTGTGCCTTTGACCAGCTTTGCACGGAATTGACGTCAATGACGGTCGTCGATTGATCCCGCATCGTTCGATGCAGATCCCTGGGCGAGATCGTCTTGAGTCCCATGAGTCTGGCAAACATGGCTATTCCTCCTGTCCCTGCGAGCGAATCGTCAGCCGCGATTTTGCGCCAGCGCGACCACGCCTGTTTTGCGTGCGCGCATGCGCTTGTCGAGACGCACCGAGCCCACTGCCAGGCAGACGGAACCCATCACGCACAGCACGGCTGCGGCGATGCCAAGCGTCGATTGCCCGACGGAGCCGACCCCGGCAATCTCGATCACAGACCGGCCCAGCGAAAAGTCAGCTGTAAACAGCGCGAAGGACGCACAAAAAAACACGAGCGCGGATATCAGCCACTCGAATGTACTTGTACCGCGAAGCTTGGTTGACATCGCATCGACCTCCTTTTCCATGGTGAACGCGTGAAGCACGCGGCGCGAGTCTTGCCCCCCACGCTTGACCGGGCTGTCAGCAACCATCGCGGGCGCCGACTTCCTCCCAGCGATAGTACGACTTCGTGGCCAGCGACAACAGGTGTTCATCCTCGTGCGTATCGCCGTATGCGTAGATCGTGCCGTGCGAAGCCAGGTTGTAGTGCTTGCGGACGGCATGCGCCTTCTCGGCAAGTACACACTGCTTCCCCCGAAACCGGCCCGTGAGGATGCCGCCTCGCTGCTGGAGCGAAGAACAAAGTAGCTCGAGTCCTTGAGCCTCGCACCAGGGCCGCAGGTACACGTCCAGGCCGCCGGAAACGACCACGACCCGGTGCCCTTGCGACTTGTGCCACGCGATGCGGCTAACAGCCTCCGGCCGAAGCACTCCGGCCAGATAACCGCGCGCAAACGCGCTGCCGGCCATGGCCAGCGCCTCGGAAGGCACGCCGCGATACGCAAAGCGCACGAGCAGCCGCCGAATCGTCGTGCCGGAAATCAGGCCAGCCTTGTAGCCAACAACCAGCGGTACGAAAAGAACGGCACCGAACGTCTTGCGCCTGCGGCTTGTTGACCGACGCAGAAACACCGGCATCGTTTCATGCGTGGTGATGGTTCCATCAAAATCAAAAAGTGCGAGCACTTCCACTTGGCGGCCAGCACCCGGTGCGGCGGCGGGCTGCGCAGCGGCTTGTCCGCTGCAATCGGATGTCAGGCCACGGGCTGTCAACTTTGGGCTCATGGCTTGATTGCCTCGTAGTAATGGTTTCCGCCTTCGTCGTCGAATTCGGCACGCACGCTGAGGCCAGCGTCGGCGAGTAGCGTCTTGTATGCGTCGGCGCCGAGCGACACTGACGGGAGCTTGGTGGAGGCATCGTCCCACGTGCCCACTTGCCACGGCGCGGTGTACAAGAGGCACCCGCCAGGCCGCAGGACCTGCGCCAGGCGGGGAATGACCGCACGTTGCGTATCGTCCAGAAGGAACCTCAGGCCCCAAGCCAGGATGCCGTCAAACGTCTCGCCGAAGAACGACGACTCCTCGACCGGCTCGCACGCAACGCGCGCGCTCGGGAATCGGCGTCGATAGGCGTCCGCCAGACTCGGCGCGGCATCGATCGCATGCAGCGCGAAGTCCCTGTTGGCAAGCACGTTCGCGCGAGGTGTCCCGGGACCGCACGCTACGTCAAGCACCCGGGCGCGCGGCGGAAGCGTGTCGGCCCAAGCCTCGAGAGCCGCCACGCCCACGGTCGACAAGTGACTGCGGCTGATGAACCACCGCGCGACCCCCTCCCATCCGTTGGACCGGTCGGGCTCTGAGGACTGGCCCGGTCGCTGCGTCACGGTTCCATGCCCCGCAAGCGGTCAATCACGATCCGGTGCGCCGAGCGGGAAGAAATCACGATAAGGGCGCGCCTCGTCGACGACACGGGCCACTGACGGATGCTTGAGCAAGCGAGCCCGATAGGCTTCCAGCGCGCCGGAGGGAATGCGATGCACCCAATCGGCGTAGAACAGCGCGGGCGCCGCTGCACAATCCGCGATGCTGAAACCGCGGCCCGTTGCCCAGCCAGCGCCAATGCGGCTGGCCAGCCAGGCATACGATTTGTCCAGCGTTCCCTTTGCTTCCGTTACGCGACGCTGGTCCTGCTGGTCCGTCGGACGCAGCGCCTCGCCGACGATCTGTTGCACCGGGCCCGACACATACGAGTCGAAGATGTACGCCAGCATGCGCGCGTCCAGCGCGGCATCGAGGTCAGCGGGAATCATGGGCGCGGCGTCGCCGAATCGGTCGAGATACTCGATCACCGAGTTGGACTGCGTGACGTGGCGGTCGCCATCAACCAGCGCGGGAAACTGGCCGGTCGGCGACAGCTCAGCCATGCGAGCCGAATGGTCGGGGTGCTCGGGGTCAACCATGCAGAACTCAAACGGTACATTCCGCTCGTAGGCTGCGATGAGCGCTTTCCAGGCATAGGAGGCAAAGGGGTGGCCATAGATCTTGATTGTCATCCTCAAGCCTCCTCATGACACCAGCGACTGATCTCGGAGTGTATGCCTCTTCCGCGTCGGCGCCCATGTCCGCCGGGGAAGCGGGCTGGCACCCAGCTCAGCCGCCCGGCGCGAGCGCAGTAAGCGGCCCTTCGGCTGCGGCGCGACCTGTCAGCTTGCCGGCTTTTTCGACACAAAAACGACAAAAGGCCACAACGGCACGCCGAGATGCTGTTTGAACACCGTCTTGCAACCGAGCTGTTCGAGCGCTGGCAGGACCGACACCGAGCGACACCCGAGGGAGATCGACGGGATATGCCACACCACGCCCTCGACCCGGTCAGCCAGTCACTTCACGACCGGACTCGCCGGATCGGTTGAATGCGCGACGCCGACGAGAACCGCGGGGCCTGGTCACGCGGAGCAGTTCTCGCGCGCCCTCGACAGGGTCATACAGTGGACACATGCTGTACGTGGACAGCACGACATCGAAGCGGTTGTCGTTGAACGGCAGCGAGAGCATGTCACCCGTCTTGAACTCGACCCGGTCGCCGACGCCCGCTTCGTCGACCCGCTTCCGAGCAACGCCCAACATTCCGTCGCTCATGTCGAAGAGTACGGCCTTGCCCGACGGTCCAGCCTTTTCCAAGGCGAGCAGCGCCGTCGAACCGGTGCCCGACCCGCAGTCAAGGATGGTGTCGCCAAGGCCGACCGCTTGCTCCACCAGTATTCGCCGACCGCGCTGGTCGGAGCCCGCCGTGACGAAAGCGTGCTGAAAGTCGTATCGGCTGGCGACGCGATCATAGACCGTCCGTAACACCCCCTGGTCCATTGCACTGCGCATGATTCACCCTTCCGCCCCTCAGTCAAGCGGCGCCGAAACGGCCGCCGCTGGTGTCAGACGGTAACTTCTTCGGAGCTTGAGTCAACCGACGCGCAGGCTTCTCGCCCGTCCGCAGCAACAACTGTCAGGCGGCAGACTCGAGCTGCCAGCCCGGGAATACCAGTACGGCCGGATGGCAGCGGAGAGCATTGCCCAATACCTTTGCACGCTCGACGCCCAAATTGACGCGGCTATTCTCGATGCTCGAGATGGTGGTCTGTGGAATGCCGCACAGGGCAGACAGTTGGGTCTGACTAAGGCCCTGCAACTCACGGATGATCCGCACCGACTCGCCAGGAGTGACATCGATGCGCTTTTTGGCGGGAATGGGCTTGCGCATATCAACGTTTCCGATAGTCATGAGGGGTAACACGTACGACCTGGACGACCATGACGTCCGCCTCCACGAAGTAGATAACTCGCCACTGCTCGTTCAGCCGGGATGATCTGAAGCCCTTCCAGTCGCCAGAGAGTGCCTCGTCCCTGAAGCCCTTGATGGCACGGAGCCCTTGTGGACCGGAGAGCATGGCGATGTCTTTCCATTTCTCGTAGCGCTTCAAAATTTCGACCGGAACGCGCCCCGAAGAAAGCTCCTTGTCCGCCTGTCGGTGCTCCAGGATCTTCCACATGCCATATTGTGACTAGTACAAATAAGGCATGTCAAGGGCACTGGGGAGCCGCCACTGGCGGCCCACTCATGGTAAGAGCGGTAGCCGTGTCACGGAACACAATGCGTGACACCCTCACCTCCTGCGCCCAACGCCGAGCCGCAGTCCTGATCATGGTGACTGCAGGCCGTAGCTCGGGAGCACGATGTCGTCCCGGAATGCGCGGCCGACTGCCAGGTTGGCAACGAAGGGTACCCGCATCAGGCGCATGATCTGGTTGCGAAACACGATCCCCGCCGCAGTCTTCGGCGCGAACGAGGACGTGAACCGCGACGCCGCGTGCTGCTTCTTCGCCAGAAATGGCATGAGTCGCTGCTCGTAACGCGCGAATGCGGTCGCATGGTCGCCGCGGCAGGCGTGCAGCTCGCCCGCAAGTACGTAGGCTTCGGCGATTGCCAGCCCGGTGCCCTCGCCGCCCATGAGCGAAATGCAGGCCGCGGCGTCACCTGTCAGCGCAACCCGCCCTTTCGTCCAGCGATCCATCCGGATCTGGCTCACCGTGTCGTAGTAGATCTCGGTGGTCCGCGCCATCTCCGCCTCGATCTGCGGCCATTCCCAACCCGCACCGGCAAAGACGCGGCTCAGGACCGCCTTCGGTTCCTCCTGCCCGTTGACGAACGTGTCGCGGAAGACGAAGAGGAACAGCGTCCTGTCGTCGCGCATCGAAAAGCGCGAGATCTGCCTGCCCGGCA
Source organism: Rhodanobacteraceae bacterium (assembly GCA_035699085.1). Lineage (GTDB taxonomy): Bacteria > Pseudomonadota > Gammaproteobacteria > Xanthomonadales > Rhodanobacteraceae > DASSBG01. The sequence goes on along the minus strand of DASSBG010000045.1, from coordinate 126,817 downwards.
GGCCATGACTGATGTAAACCAACTCGTCGCGCGGCCGATAGCCGTCCACCTCGAACGCGGCGACGTGATAACCGAGGGAGGCCGCGTAATCCGACTCCGGCCCGAACGCGAGGCGGCGGATGCGCGAATGCAGGCCGTCCGCACCAACCACGAGATCAACATCCCGCTCCGGCGCGTGGTCGAAGCCGACACGCACGCGGTCGCCGGTATCGTCGATGCTGGCGATGGAGTCGCCGAAGATCACCTCGACCTTGCCCTCGATCGCGCGGTACATCGTTGCCGATATGTCGGAGCGCCTTACACTGGTGAAGCGGTCGTCCGTCACCCGGCTGAAGACGTCGACGTCGAAGCCGCCGCGCTTGCGCCCCGCACGGTCGACGAAACGGACCTCGCGCACCTCGTAGCCAAGCGCACGGATCTCGTCGATGAGGCCCATGCGCTCTGCAATGTCGTAGCCGAGGCCCCAGAAGTCGATGATGTAGCCGTCCGTGCGGAGCCGCGGCGCCTCCTCGACGAGCAGGACCTCGTGGCCCGACCGCTTCAACCAGTACGCGAGCGCCGGCCCCGCGACGCCGATGCCGTTGATGACGATGCGCATGGCTTTACTCCGCCTGGTGCCCAAATTCAGCCGCGGACTGCGCAGCGAACCGTGCGCAGCAATCGGTTGTCAGGCTGCACCTGCCGACCTTGGCATCGCGGCTTGATCGCCTCGCTGCAGTCGTTTTGCCGCAGGTCGCCGGGGTTCAAATCACCGCCGAGTTTGCCTCCGCCCCTGCTCCCCGTGACCAGGAACCGCATTTGCAGCCTGACGCGGAAGCTCGGCCCGCAGGCTACACGGTGGTGTCGGCTGCTGCGCCTCATCAGGCCGAGCATCGCCGTAACCGATGCGGCCCCAGGCTTCGCGGAACTCAGGCTTGTCGTACGCGACCGGCTGGAGCCAGTAGGAGACCCGCCCATCCTTCTCCCCACGAGCAGCCAGCTCCTTGACTTCGTTTGGACGCAGAATGAATGCCCTGGGCTCCTTGAGCAGGTTGTTCACGATGATCCAGAAACGGCCCATGACCTTGTCGAGGCTCCCACCAAGAGGTACGGGGCTGCGCTTGCTCAGCGCCTTGACCTGGACGCCCATGAAGTCGGTCGCGTCTCCGTTATAGGCGATGATGTCGATTCCGCGGGCGTTGCGTGCAGTCGGCATCACGTTCCAACCCATGCGTGACAGGCGGTAGCACGCATAGTAGAGGCCCATGTTGCCAGTTATCTGTGTGTGAACCTTCATTTCGTTTTCGATCGGTGCCAAACGCTTGGATTGAGCGAACGCCTTAACGCGCGCGCTCGGACCAGTTTTTGGGGGCCGACACTACGAACTCCTTGGAGCTTGCCGCCTGGATCGTCGCCTGTTGAACTTTTCGATCCCCACAGAAGATGGCAACTTCGTCGCCGATGTGAGATCGCGTGTACGCAAAATTGCTTGCCGCCCCTTTGGCTGTGAGGCTTACGTGCCACAGCTTCACGCCAGTAACAGGATCCGTGGCGACGGTGATTGACGAGACCTCGCCCGGCGCGACTATCGCCGCACTGCCTGCGTCGCCATGCGGATCGACCGGGTACATGGAGAGCTTGCACTCGACCACTGGTGGCCGCGTTGCCGCCTGTTGCGGAACAAACGAAGACAATACCGAGAACGCGAGGTACACAGTCGCTGGAGGAATTGTTGTCCCTGCAGTTGCATTGAAGCGCCGGCTCGCGGGAGCACGCATGACCCCATGTTACTGCATGCCAGCGCCGCGGGAATGCGTGGCCAGGCCGCGCACCACGCATGCTAATGCATGGCGAGCAGAACCCCAATGACCGCCAGGAGCAGCAACAACATCGCACTACCACCGATGAGCATGGGACCAAACCCCTGCGTGCGTTCGGCCTGCTGGAACTCCGCGACGTCTACAGGATGAGCGACCACGTGCTGCGGATCCTCAAGGAGCGCCACGGCGTCGTCGTACTGCTCGTCGATGCATACGAACAGCGGCGCCAGCGCACCACCGAAACCCGGATTCCAGTACGTTGGAATACCACGCGAAGCGAGCAGTCGGCGCATCTGCGCACACTCGACTGATGAACCGAATTGACCCAATGACTTCATGCGCGCTCCAACGCTCGGGTTGAGTTGCTCGGGTTCAGCGGCGGGCCGCGCAGCGGACCATCCGCTGCAACCCATTGTCAGCCACGCGCGCGCCGGTAGTGCATGGCGACGGCGCCGTTGCGGAGCGGCGTCGCCGAAACCCGTTCGAGCGGTCGTGTACGGGGCAGCCCGCTCTGATACAGGGTCGGACCGTGACCGGCGATCCTGGGGTGGACGAGGAACTCGTACTCGTCAATCAGATCCGACCGGTCCAGCTCGGTCGCGAGCTTGCCGCTACCGAGGAGTACGCCGGCAGGGGTTGCATCCTTGAGCTGCTGCACGTTCGTGCGCAGATCGCCGGCGATGTGGTGGCTGTTGGTCCACGGAAAGTCCGCTCGCGTCGACGACACGACATACTTCGGCTTGACTTCCAGCTTGGCCGCCCACTCGCGCATCGCCGGCGGCGCTTCCTCGTAGCCGCGAGCGACCGCCGGCCAGTAGCCCTCCATCATCTCGTAGGTGACGCGGCCCCACAGCATTGCCCCGCACCGGTCCATCAGGCAGGTGAAGAACGCGTGGGTCTCATCGTCGGCGATTCCCTCCCGGTGGTCGACGCAACCGTCGAGGGTGATGTTGATGCTGAAGGTCAAGAGCCCCATCGCGACGAGTCTACTCCGAGGCTGGACTGACCGATGCACTGCCACTTGTCTACGAGCACCGCCGCAGCGGCTAACGCCTGAGGTAAGCGGCCGCCGACCCGCCTAGCGGGCTGACGGCCCGCTCCACCGATATGTTAGGCAAGCTGACGGTTTGACATCTAAGGCTGGATGCGCTACGAAGGAGATGCAACGGACGCCCAATGTGCCTCTATCGCTTTGCGACACGCTCGGCGGGCGTCCTTTTTTATGCCGTGTACCGGTTTATTGCTCCGGTTCCCTTGAGGTATCTGGCGAAGACCAAGTGCTTAACGGTGCGTTTGGACGCATCTGACAACTTGTTCGGATGCGGCGTACGAGCATGAGTTGATGTGTGCTTGTTGTCGAGCGTGTCGATCATTGCATGCAAGATCACTCCGTAGACTAACAAACGTTGGCGCGTCTTTTTGATCTTGATCTTGTCTAGCTTAGCTCGAAGCGTTATGAGCCATGCTGCAAGATAGTCGTCTTGTTCAACTCTGCGTGTGAAGTCGACGATAGTGCGCGTTCTTAGTGGAACTCTTTCCATTTCCGTCGCGATTTCCCCAATTGCGATTTGATGGGTTTTGTCTACCAACCTAATGCGCTGCGATTCTAGACACGCACGAAATGCGACCACCTTTTTGCCACGTTTGTCTCCGCTCAGTGACACGCCGAGACTCTCGCGATCCAGAATAACTAGGCGGCTCCAGAATGCTGCGTAAAGGTACGTGAGCGCAACGAGTTCTTCCTCGATCGTGCCGTGGGGCGAAGAAAAGTCCCTTTCGGCAAGCGAGAGGGTTTTTCCGCAGATTGCATCGGCGCTTTTTAGAAGCGGGTCGAGATGTTTATCGACTAAGCTTTTGGCATCTTTTCTTTCCTTTGCGAGATGCGTCAGCCAAGAGACTACGTAGTCGAGGATCTTGACGACTAGTCCACCCGAGAATGCGGCAGCAACCAAAGACCACCACGTTATAGGTAGTTGCGTGGCCTCAGCGACATGTTCTACGGGTATCACAATAAAACGCTCCATCAGCTGCCTAACGAAGCCGAATTGCAGCGCGTATCTAGCCACATGGCAAGCTGTTTCTGCCATGTGGACGGCGTAGCGATGCAATTTCGGCTTGAACGCATTGCCAGGGGCAGCCTCATGGCTTAAGGGCGTCGAGCATCAACGACGCAATGTTGCCCATGGACTCGATGGAGAAGCGCGCCTGCGAAGGCGTGACACTACTAATCCACGGCCTGCCATGGCCAGTGCCCTCCTTGTTACGTAGAGCGTTCAAAGCGCAACCAAGTTCGTAGGCGGCTCGCTCCATGCGCTTATGTATTGGCTCACCAGCGACGACAGGGTCAGTTGGGGTTGCGAGGCCAAGGGCCGTAAATGCTTGGCCTAAGAGCGTGGGAAAGTTAGAGGTGCTGGGGTACATACCCCACTTCTGGACAAGGACATGGGCAGCCGTTGCCTCCAGCAGATCTTTAGCCGTACCAGCCAACAACGGACTGTCCAGCGAGCCGTGTCTCGCCCGATCAGCATAAGCCTTCAGTGCCGAAGTAAGCGCCTTGCCGCTTAGTGAGTCGAGTACGCGCGGCTGAAGGGAGCCGTCTGGAAAAAGATCCCAGCCTTGTGCTGCGAGAATCGTGGTGAGGTTTGTAATTGCCTCCGATCCGCAGTAGTTGCTTGAGGACGGACGGAACCCGCCGTAGCCCTGGACCGTTGAAATAAGCCCGGCGACGAGAGACTCCCCAGCGGAAGGATTGTTGGAGAGCGCCCAGCTCAATGTGCCACGCACCCGCTTTGATTTGCCGACTGGCCTAGAACCTTGCCTGCCAGGGTCGGCGGAAGAAAGCTTCGCTTGATCGATTTGGAACTCAATATCCGAGTGGGTTGGTTCGCGCTTCTCACTCTGCGAGTCGTCCACGAGGCGAGCAATCGCAATCACGATAGCGTCCGTAAGCGGAGGTCGGTTTGCCATGTGCTTCTCCCCCCTAACGCCTCAGTTAGGCGGCGGCCGCCGCTGTGCACAACATGCTATCGCAACCGAACCGCAGCCGTCCGCCTGAATTGTTAGGCCTTGGCGCCAGTTGATTTAGGACATGGTATGAAGCTAATGTCAACCCGCTGGATGGAATTAGGTTTGTAAGCTTGGTTGATTGGGCAGGCACTCTCTTTACATTCCGATTGAAAGGAAGGCAAATCAAAGTCTCTTGGATCACCCGTTGAGATACTAGCTGCCACGCAGCGCCCGCATTGTGAACACTTATCTTCTGCAAACACTGGGAGTACATGGCTCATTATTCACCTCGTGAAATAACCGTTGCTCTGTTAACGCCTAACGCTGGAGCTAAAGTCACGGCGTAGCCATGAGTCCAACAACTCGAAGCTCCGCTTTATCGATCCAGTCGCCACGATCCCGACGTATTTGAACCCACGATCCCGACGTATTTGAACATCGTCTGGACGGAGTTCGTCGAGTTCGCTGCGGGTAACCGTGATGAAGCCCAACGCCCGAGCCAACCTGCCGCCGGAGCGCGAAGCGCGGAGGGAATTTTTAACCGCGCCAGCGGTTAAAACGGTCAGGTTGAGCGACCTGTTAGACATAAACTGACCGCAGTGGATGATTTACCGCAAACTTCCGAGCATCGCCGGTTTCGATCACGTCAAACACGAAACCTTTGGCCGAGTTCTCCGTTTTAAATCTCTTATTACCTGCAACGTTGTTCATGTAGACGCGGAATGCTCCGTTATCGCGCTCTATCCTAACCTCAAGCCATTTCCTGTGCTTGATGGATAAGCCGGTTGGGCAAGGCTTCCAACGCTTCGAGCAGATGAATCTTCGGCGACGCTCGAGACCGCGACGATGCTCAGTTGCAACGGTAGTCCCGGTTAGATTATCGCAACATACAGTGCCAACAGAAATTGGCTCCCACCCCTGATGTTCTAGCACATAGACGTAGCGGATAGCAGTACCACAACACTCGCATTCGCCGTGTAGGCCGCCTAAATCTTCTTCCGCGCACAGACTCCAGCCATCACTGGGGCGAATTATCCCGTGCTCACGGGCATGACACCCTTTACACAGAGTGTCACATGCCGAAGGTGCATACTCCCAAGGAGCCTTTCCCTTCTCGTAGGTTTTGTGATGAGCTTGCAGGACAACTTCGGGTGAGGTACGACCGCATCTTACGCATGCATCACCATCAAGGCCAACTACCTCTTCCCGAAACTCTACCCATCGCTTGTCACGGTAGATGCGTCCCATAGCTTAATCTGGATTGCCTAACGCCTGAGTTGAGCGGCGGAGGAGCCGTCCGCCTCGAACGAGTAGTTATGCGTCACGCGAAGCTCGCCTCCCGCGAAGGTGAAGGTGTAGCTTGTAGCCGTTGGGGAAAGGCTCACTTTTGCCCCGGACTATCAGCAATGATTTGCGTGGATTGAAGCTCATATTTTGCCACGCGACAGAGAACCCAGTATGAAAACCTTCACTCGCCATGGCGTCGATTTGCAATTTTGGCCAGTTTTTATCGTGGACAAATCGGACTGGAAGTTCTTGCTTGCTCATGGATTTCACAGTCCCGATAAACAAGCAGATAGGCATGGTTGCGTAAATGACCATGCTTCCAATACTTAGGCCACCAAGGCAGCGAACTGCCGAAGTCAGCGCTTCCCGGTTACGCTCAATTTGCCTGTCAGTCAGCATGACGTATAACGCTTGAGCTCAGCCGCCGGCAGCCCGCGTAGCGGGACGACGGTCGGCTGCAGCGAACTGTTATGCCTACCCCTCATTGCTGGCCAGCTCCGCACCAAACATGGACATGAGCTTTTCGCATATTTCCTTATTCTCATCTCCCGAATAGCCGAGCCAATTCGTAAGTTCGTTCAAGCCATAGAACCCTGGCTCCAGAAATTTACTCACGAAGATCTTGGTATCGTATTCCACATGGTGCTCACCATTTGGCCCCGCAAACCTCTCGACAATCTTTGTTCCCGACATACACATAGCGAACGCTTTCAGTGAGAATGCGCGGTCACCTGTTCTAAGAAAAAAGAATGCTTCCGGCAGTTTCGAGAACAAGACGGTCATATAAGTGCGAACTTGAGGAATCTCAAAAAGCTCCCGGTGATCGTCATCGTAGCCATAAAGACTAATCTCGACTGTCCCTTGGCAGTGCGCAGCAAGCTCCTTTGAAGCACGGAGACGGTCAAAAAACTCTCTGGCTCTGGTGGTATCCAGAGCCTCAACTTCTGGTCTGTCTATGATGAAATGAACGTAGTCGCTATCACCCACCAAGTTGTTGACTGCCCAATACTGCTCCATTGCTTCAGCTGCATCTATGGCTGGTGGAAGGAGCTCCAACACTCTGGACTTCTGACCGGACAGCTTGTTTTCTACAGGAACTGTTAGCTTCCAACCTTTCCCAGTAGTACTTGTGGCTGACGGATCAAAGTGTGCCCAATAGCATGTGCCCGAGACTTCATCACAGATCACGATTAAGACTGGAGTTGGGTAATTTGCAAGATAGTTGAAGTGCTTCCGTTCTCCTCGATAGATATACCCCCAGCGATTTTTCTCCTGAAAAAAAGACCGTCCATGCTTTATTTGGAACGCAACAGATTGGCCGGTAACCTTGCCGTCTGGGGTGACGATCTCCGCGTGCGCATCAACTCCGAAATCGTGCTCTTGATGCGTGCGCTTAAAAAGCCAGCCAAAGTCATTGGAGACAACCGCATCAACCAAACGTAGACCGGCATCGCCCTTTCGTGCAGTTGCTGAGTATTTTGGAAATTCCGTCATAGGGCATAACGCCAAGTACACCCCTGATCTGGGGTGTAGCGCCATCTTTGCGCGCTGGTCGGCGGCGTGTCAATCGGACAAATCCTACACTGCGTCAGGCACCTGGCTGCTTTCAGCTGCGGCCGGCGTGCCTTACGTTGCCCCCGTTATCCGGACAATGAGGGGCGGTATGCCATATCACGGACGAAGTGGAGCGGTAACCAGGAAGTCACCGCAGCAGGAGTCTTGCCCGGCGCGCGCGCCGCGTCTGCTCGACCAGGTACGGAGCTGCTGCCGGGTGCGGCAATACAGTTTGCGGACGGAGCGCGCGTACCTGGGCTGGATTCGGCGTTTCATCCTGGCGAATGGCAAGCGGCACCCGCGCGACATGGGGGCCCCGGAGGTTACAGCGTTTTTAAGTGGCCTCGCGACACGTGACCACGTCGCCGCCAGCACCCAGAACCAGGCGCTTTCAGCGCTGCTGTTCCTGTATCGCGTGGTCTTGGACATCGAATTGCCGTGGATGGATGACGTGGTGCGCGCCAAGCGCCCGCGTCGCCTGCCAGTGGTGTTGTCCCGCGAGGAGGTGGGCCGGTTGCTGGCTTCTCTGGATGGCGTCCATTGGCTGATGGCCGGCTTGCTGTATGGCGCCGGGCTACGCCTGATGGAGTGTTTGCGGCTGCGGGTGAAGGATGTGGATTTTGCCCGGCAGGAGATCACGGTGCGCGAGGGCAAGGGCAACAAGGACCGCCGGGTGCCGTTGCCGCAAACATTGCGAAGAGGCGCTCGCGCGTCAGATCGAGCGCGCGCGGCTACTGCACGAGCGCGACCTCGAAGCGGGCCACGGCGAAGCGCGCCTTCCGGACGCGCTGGCGCGCAAATACCCGCAGGCGGGCCGCGAGTGGGGCTGGCAGTTCGTCTTTCCATCGAAAGTGCTTTCGCGTGATCCTTTCGACGGCACCACTCGCCGGCATCACCTGGACGAAGCCGGCTTGCAGCGCGCGGTGAAGCGCGCCGTTCGGACTGCGCAAATCACCAAGCTTGCGACATGCCACACGTTGCGGCACTCATTCGCTACCCATTTGCTCGAAGCGGGCCACGATATCCGCACGATACAGGAGCTGCTTGGCCACAAGGACGTCGCCACACGCAGATCTACACTCACGTGCTGAACCGCGGCGGCTGTGGGGTGCTGAGCCCGCTGGATCGCGGGTGACACAGAGCGGGAGACCGCGTGACGCTTTCGATGGCAAACGCAATCACTCGCCGTGGGTGTAGGTTTTTTCCCCGGCGGTGACGGCGAGGCCGAGGCGGTTTTCGGGCGGCGGCAGCGGGCAGGTGGCGTAGGGCGTGAAGGCGCAGGGCGGGTTGTAGGCCTTGTTGAAGTCGAGCACGATCTTGCCGTCCTTGGGCATCGCGGCGTAGAGGAAGCGGCCGGCGCCGTAGGTGGTCTTGCCGCTGGTGCGGTCGGCGAACATCACGAACAGCTCGGTGTCGCCGGGCACCTCGATCACCGGCAGCACGGTGTAGGTGTGGCCGTCGCGCTCGAACACGGCCTTGCCCGGCACCGGGAAGTCGGCGAGCGTGCCGATGCGCGTGGCGACCTGCACGTGGTGCACCGGGTCGAACGGCACCCACTTGGCGACGATGCGCCACGACGGGTCGATGGGGTAGCTGTCGATGCCGGTGAAGCCGGTGCGGCTGGGCGCTTGCGGGTTCTTGATGCGCAGGCCGTGCTTGCCTTCGCGCTCGATCAGGTAGAACTCGGTGCTGCCGATGGCGACGATGGTTGGATGGTCGTGGCTGTCGTCGAGCAAGCTGGCGTGCGCGACGTGTTTGCCGTCGATGGTCGCATCGCCGGGCTTGTCCAGCGCGATCGCAACGCTGCCGTCGTCGGCCAGGGTGACGGTGCCGAGATGCGGCGGGCCAACCTTCAGCACGATGTCGTTGTCTTCGGCGCTGCCGATGCGGTTGGCGCCGGGCTTGAGCCAGTCCAGCCCGACGAGGCTGAGCCAGCCGTCCGGCGCCTTCAGCCGCACGATGCGGTCGGCGCGCCACTGCTGGATCGTCTGCGTGTAGTCGGCGGGCGTCTCGCCCGGCGTGGCCGCGGGCGCGGCGGCGGCGATCGCCGAAGCAAGCAACAGGGCGGTGGTCATCATGGTGGGCTCCGGAACGTGAGAGTTTTGGGGCGCAGCGGCGCGTTCGCGGCTCAGCGGCCGCGCAGGAACAGGCGGTCCAGCTCGCGCATGTCGAGCTGGGTCCAGGTGGGGCGGCCGTGGTTGCACTGGCCGGAGCGCTCGGTGGCCTCCATGTCACGCAGCAGCGCATTCATCTCGGGGATCGTCAGCCGGCGGCCGGCGCGCACGGAGCCGTGGCAGGCCATGGTCGACAGCAAGGTGTTTTCCAGTTCGGCCAGGCGACGCGACGAGCCGTGCTCGGCCAGCTCGGCGAGCACGTCGCGGGTCAGCGCCTCGACGTTGGCGCCGTCGAGCAGCGCCGGGATGCGCCGCACGGTGACGCCGCGCTCGCCGTGGCGCGACAGCTCCAGGCCCCAGTCGGCCAGCGCCTCGGCGTGCTCCTCGGCGGCATCGGCTTCGCGCACGCTCACCGCCACCTGCAGCGGCACCAGCAGCGTCTGCGAACGGATGCCGTGGCCGCCGCGGTCGGCCTTGAAGCGCTCGTAGGTGATGCGCTCGTGGGCGGCGTGCATGTCGACCAGGATCAGGCCGTGGGCGTTCTCGGCGAGGATGTAGATCTGCTTGAGCTGGGCCAGGGCGTAGCCGAGTGGCGGGGCTTCGCCCTCGGCATCTTCAGCCGGAATGGTTGGCGCGGCCTCGCCGTTGGTGCGCGGCGGCTCGCCGAGCAGCGCGGCGTAGGCGGCCAGCGGCTCGTCGCGTACATTGAGCGGCATGCCCTGCTGGTGACGGCCGAAGTTCGCGGCCGCGTGCAGCGACGCGACGCGCGCCGCGGCCAGGCCTTCGCCCGCGCCGACGGTCATGGCCTCGGCTGGCGCCGGCAGACCACCCGGCATCGCGGCACCGGCGCGGGTCGCGGCCAGCGCCTCGTCCAGCGTGCGGTAGACAAACTCGTGCACCAGCCGCTGGTCGCGGAAGCGCACCTCGTGCTTGGCCGGGTGCACGTTGACGTCGACCAGCGCCGGGTCGATCTCAAGGAACAGCGCGTAGGCCGGGTGGCGGCCGTGGAACAGCACGTCGGCGTAGGCCTGGCGCACGGCGTGGCTGACGGTGCGGTCGCGCACCAGCCGGCCGTTGACGTAGAAGTACTGGCGGTCGGCCTGGCCGCGCGAGGCGGTCGGCAGGCCGAGCCAGCCGGACAGGCGCAGGCCGGCCGCGTCCTGCCCGATGCGCAGGCTGCGCTCGACGAACTCCTCGCCCAGCACTTCGCCGACACGCGCCGCGGCGTCGCCTTCGTCGCGCGCCGCACGCCACAGCCGCAGCGGCCGGCCGTTGTGGCCGAGGCGAAACTCGACCGCCTGCGCCGACAGTGCCAGCGACTTCAGCAGCTCGTCGATGTGGCCGATCTCGGTGCGCTCGGCGCGCAGGAACTTGCGCCGCGCCGGCACGTTGTAGAACAGGTCGCGCACCTCGACGCGGGTGCCAGGCGGATGCGCCGCCGGCTGCTGGCCGAGCACCGTGCCGGCCGCCGCCTCGATGCGGCTGGCGGTGGCGTCGCCGGCGCGCCGCGAGGTCAGCGCGAAGCGCGACACCGAGGCCAGCGAGGCCAGCGCCTCGCCGCGAAAGCCCATGCTGCGCACGCGCTCGAGCTGCTCGAAGCTGGCGATCTTGCTGGTGGCGTGGGCGGCGATCGCCAGCGGCAGCTCCTCGGTCGCGATGCCGCCGCCATCGTCGGTGACGCGGATCAAGCGCGCGCCGCCAGCCTCGATCTCGACCTCGATGCGGCGGGCGCCGGCGTCGAGGCTGTTCTCGACCAGCTCCTTGACCACCGAGGACGGCCGCTCGATCACCTCGCCGGCGGCGATCTGGTTGATCAGGTCGGGCGGCAGCGGCTGGATCGATGGCATGGCGGCGACGCGTTCGGGCAAAGCCCAAGGATACGCCAACGCAAACAGCGGCTGTACGATGGCACCGTCAACCACGGCCGGCGCCGCGCGTTGCACTAGCATGGCGGGAGGCCCGCAGGAGCAGACCATGAAGAGCTTGCCGTTCGCATTGATTGCACTCGGCGCCCTGGGCGCCACCGGCTGTGCCAGCCAGCCGTCGCAGCCGGCCGTGACCTACACGCCGCTGCGGCCGTACAGTGCCTGCATGGACATCACGCGCATCCGCGAGTGGTACGTGACCGGGCCGAAGTCACTGATCGTCAGCAGCGGGCCGGATTACTACGACGTGTATTTGCGCACCCGCTGCACCGGCGTCGGTACCGGCGGCAGCGTGCATTTCGCGGCCAAGAACCAGGTTGGGCGGCCGCGCGTCTGCGGCGAGATGGGCGACGTCGTCTATTCCAGCAGCGGCGTGCCCTGCCCGGTCCAGTCAGTACGGCCCATCAGCCGCGACCAGTTCCGTGCGATGGAAGAGGCGGTCCTCAAGCGGTGACGCGGGTGCGGGGCGGCCCGCCCACATCCTTTGCGGCCCGCCCATACCCGTCATTCCGGACGGCCGAAGGCCGATCCGGAATCTTCTTGACGACGCGAGCGCACTTGGCGAGGCCGCCGAGCTGTGCGGCGGCTTGCAACAAGATTCCGGATTCCGCGCTGCGCGCGGCTCCGGAATGACGGGTTGGGGGGCGGCGCGGCTCCGGAATGACGGGTTGGGGGGCGGCTCGCTCTGCACCCGTCATTCCGGACGGCCGAAGGCCGATCCGGAATCTTCTTGACGACGCGACTCCGCCTGGTGACGCCGCTGGGGGGGTGGTTGGCGGCGGGTGGAGCCCGCCCTGCGCGTCGCGACACCACGCGTGCGACGCGCCGGGTCGCATTGTCGGGTTACTGCCTGCGGCCCAACCCGACCTGCGAAGTCCGTTTGCGGGCACGGCGGGTTGAAAGCCGCCCTACGGCGTAAACGATTTCCGCCGCCGGGATTGGCGGGTTGAAACCCGCCCTACGGCATCGCGGCACGGCGGGTCGAAAGCCGCCCTACGGCGTGAACGAATTTCCGCCGCGGGGATTGGCGGGTTGAAACCCGCCCTACGGCATCGGGGCACGGCGTTGAAATCGGCGGGTTGCAACGCGAAGTTTCGTTCGCGCGCATGGCGGGTTGACACGCGACGCGGTGGGGCGCATTTGCAGCGTGTCGGCGCACACCGTATCCTGACTGCACTACCGGGGTTTACAGGGGACAACGATGGGTTCGAAGAGCTACCGCGCGCGGCAGCCGCTGGCTTTGGCTGTGGCCGTTGCACTGGGTATCGGCGGCGCACATGCCGGAACGGTTACCGTGACGAATCCGGGCGACACCAGCACCAGTACCAGCTGCACGTTGCGCCAGGCGATCGAATCGGCCAACACGGACTCGCTCGTTGGCGGCTGCGCCTCGGCCGGCTTCCTTGGTGGACCGGACACCATCGACTTCGACCCGTCGCTGGCGAACCAGACGATCGTCCTGACTGGCGCGCCGCTGAGCACGATCCAGACGCTCACGCTGAATGGAAGCGGCCAGACCATCGATGCGGGCGGCATCTCGGGCGTGTTTTTCGTTCGCGACACGGCCACCCTGACCGCCAGCAGCCTCACGTTGACCGGCGGCAGCGCAGCCAATGGCGGCGGCATCTACACGATGGAGTATGCGAACCTCGACCTCACGAATGTCACGATCAGCGGCAACTCCGCGAGCGGGAATGGTGGCGGCATCGATCTTGGCGCTCACGCAAAGCTGCAACTCAATGACTCCACCGTCACTGGCAACTCCGCAACCAACCAGGGTGGCGGCATCTACGCCCTCGGTTCCGCGACAATAGGCATCGTGGGCAGCACCATCAGCAACGGGTCGGCGAACCTGGGTGGCGGCATCTACGCGACTAGTGGTGACTCTCTTGTCATTGCCGGCAGCAGGGTCAATGACAATTCCAGCACGCTTGCCGGCGGCGGGATCGCCTTGTCCGGCGTCACAGCCACGATCTCCAACAGCGCGATCAGCGGCAACACCACGAGCGCCGGCGGCGGTGGCCTCGATGCAGAGAGCTCCAGCACCGTCAGCATTTCGGAGAGCACGATCAGTGGTAATTCCGCCAACACGGGGGGCGGGATTTATGCCTACGATCACAGCACGATCACCTTGGCGAACAGTACGGTCAGCGGCAACAATGCGTCATCGAAAGGTGGCGGCGTCTTCGCCGACAAGTACTGCTCGCTCACCATGTCGAACAGCACCATCGGCGGTAATTACTCTGCCGGCCCCAGTGGCGGAATCGGCAGCGACAATGCGATAACCATCACCGACAGCACGATCAGCGGCAACACGGCGGACAAGGGGGGTGGCGTCTACACGCTTGGCAACGACGCCAGCGAGCTTGTGGACTTGCGCAACACCATCGTCTCGGGCAACACCGCGACAACCGGTGCCGATCTGTACGCCTTCAGCATCAACTATGTCACCGCGGGATACAGCCTGCTCGGGACGGCGCTGCAAACCGATCTTGCCGGCAACGGCAATATCTTCAGCGACTCGCCTGGGCTCGGCCCACTGACCGGCAACGGCGGCCCGACGCAGACCATGTTGCCTCAGGGTGGCAGTCCGGCGATCGATGCCGGCAACAACGCGCTTGTTCCCGCGAGCACGGATTACGATCAACGCGGCACGGGTTATGCGCGAATCGTCAATGGCACGGTGGATATTGGCGCCGTCGAAGCCCAGCAGGTCCAGTTTCCGCTTGGCGTGACGGTGGCCGGTTCCGGGCGCGTCGATGCAGCAGGCACGCCTGCGCCGCTCAGCGGCGCGATTGCCGACTGCACCGCCAGCGGCGGAAGCTGCAGCGCCTGGTACGCGCCACCCGAGGCTGTGAGCCTGACCGCCACGCCCGCCACGGGCTGGCATTTTGTCCAGTGGGCGGATGATTGCAGTGGCACGGCCGCCAGCACCAGCGTGACGATGGACGCCGCGAAATCCTGCAGCGCGAGTTTCGCCATCAACAACCACTCGGTCGGCGGCACGGTCAGCGGCCTGGCGGCAGGCAACAGCGTCGTGTTGCAGGACAATGGCGGCGACGACCTGAGCGTTTCCGCCAACGGCGCGTTCCAGTTCAGCACCAGCGTCGACTACGGCAGCAGCTACGCCGTGACCGTGCTGACGCAGCCCGACTCGCCAGCGCAAACCTGCACGGTCGCCAATGGCACGGGGACCATGCCGGACGCTGACGTGACCAACGTGCAGGTGACCTGCAGCACGGAAACGCACACCGTCACGGGCAGCGTACCCGCCGGCCATGGGACGCTCAGCCCCATGAGCCAGGTCATCACGGACGGCGCGCAGGCCACGCTGACGGTGACGCCGGACGTCGGCTATCACGCGGGCAGCGTCGCCGGCTGCGGCGGCAGTCTGTCCGGCACCATCTTCACCACCGCTGCAGTCACCGCCGACTGCACCGTCACCGCCGCCTTCGCCGCCGACAGCTACGCCATCGGCGCCAGCGTGAGCGGCGGCCACGGCAGCATCAGCCCGCCGTCGGTGATGGCAGAGTTCGGCAGCACGGTGGTCTTCACGGTCACGCCCGATCCCAACTACGAAATCGACAGCGTCACCGGCTGCGGCGGCACGCTCACGGGCACCACGTTCACCACGGCGCCGATCCAGGGTGCGTGCTCGGTTTCGGCGACGTTTGCGCAAATCATCCAGCCGTCCGTGCCGGTGCCGATGCTCGATTGGCGCTGGCTGTTGGCGCTGGCCGGCTTGCTTGGCACGCTGTCGACGGCATTCTTGCGGCGACGCTGAGGCCTCAGGCGCGTCGGCATCGCCGCTCGCGGAGCTACGCCAGCCGTAGGCCGGGTTGGCGCCGCAGGCGCGTAACCCGGCGCGACGCCGGTCGGCACGCGGGTCGGCGCGCGTCGGTCAGCGCGGACGCAGCAGCCAGCAGCCGTGGATGGCGCGGTTGCGGGTGAAGTCGAAGGGGATGCTGGCGGCGCTCCAGTCCTCGATGTCGTACGCATCGCCGAGCGCAGCCGCGTCGAGGCGGAAGCGGCGGTAGTTGTTGGAGAACACCAGCACCCCGTCGTCGCGCAACCGTTCGCGGCAGGCCAGCAGCAGGCGCGCGTGGTCGCGCTGCACGTCGAAGTCTTCGGCGCGGGCCGAGTTGGAAAAGGTCGGCGGGTCGACATAGATCAGGCCGTACCGGCCGCGGTCGTCGGCGACGAAGGCCTGTGCGTCGGCCTGCATCAGCCGGTGGCGCGGGCCGGTGAAGCCGTTGAGGGCCAGGTTGCGCGAGGCCCAGTCCAAGTAGGTGCTGGACAGGTCGACCGTGGTGGTGCGGCTGGCGCTGCCGGCGGCCGCGTGCACGCTGCCGGCGCCGGTGTATGCAAACAGATTGAGGAAGTCGCGGCCGCTGGCCAGCTGGCGCAGGCGCGCGCGCACCAGGCGGTGGTCGAGGAACAGGCCGGTGTCGATGGCATCAAACAGGTTGACGATGAAGTCCAGGCCATCCTCATCGACCCGCAGCCACTCCTCGCGCCGGTCCAGCCGGCCGTAGCGCGCGCCGCCCTTGCCGCGGCGGCGGGTCTTCAGCGCCATGCGCTCGCGCGGCACCTCGCAGACCTCGGCCAGCGCGCGGGTCAACTCGCGCACGCGCTGGCGCGCCAGCTCCGCCGGCACGTCGGCCGGCGCCTGGTATTCCTGCACGTGCAGCCAGCGCTGCAGCGGGCCTTCGGCCTCCAGTGGGCAGGCCTCGTAGACGTCGACGGCGGCGGCGTATTCCGGCAGGTCGCGGTCGTAGATGCGGTAGCCGTGCAGCCCCTCGCGCTGCGCCCGCCGGTGCACGTGGCGCCACGTCTTGCGCAGGCGGTTGTGCAGCATCTCCTCGCCCGGCGTGAGCGGCCGCGGCTCGCGCACCGGCGGCGGCGCGAGGTCGAACAGCAGCAGCACGCATTCGATGGCGCCGTTGAACAGCTGATAGTGCTTGTGCGCGCGCAGGCCCAGCGCGTGGCCGAGGTCGCCTTCGGCGGCGGTGATGATGGCGGCCTGCCAGTTCGCGAAGTGCTGGCGCAGCACCTGGCCGAGCGCGCGGTACAGCGGCGGCAGTGACTCGCGCGCGCCCAGCCGCTCGCCGTAGGGCGGATTGCACACCACAAGCCCGCGCGTCTCGCCCTCGGGTGCAGTCACCTGGCCGGCCTCGCGGCGCGTCAGCTGCATGAAGCCGGCGACGCCGGCGGCCTGCGCGTTGTGGCGCGCGGCGCCCAGCACCTCGGCGTCGACATCGCTGCCGAAGAACAGCGGCTTGAGCGCGCGCAACCCGGCGTCGGCACGCTCGCGCGCCTCGCTGCGCAGGCGTTGCCACAGCGCATCATCGTGGCCGCGCCAGCCGAGCAGGCCGAAATATTCCCGGTGAAGTCCAGGCGCGACGCCGGCCGCCATCAGCGCCCCTTCGATCAGCAATGTGCCGGCGCCGCACATCGGATCGACCAACCGGCCGCCGGCGGCATGGATTGCGGGCCAGCCAGCGCGCAGCAAAATCGCGGCGGCCAGGTCCTCCTTCAGCGGCGCAGCGCCGGCCGCGGTGCGCCAGCCGCGCCGGTGCAGCGGCTGGCCGGCGAGATCCACCGAAAGCGTCGCCTGGTCGCGCTTCAGGTGCAGATTGAGGCGCAGGTCGGGCTGCTCCAGGTCGACGTCCGGGCGCGTGCCGGCGCGCTCGCGAAACTGGTCGACGATGGCGTCCTTGACCCGCTGGGCGGCGAAGCGGCTGTGCTGGATCGCGCTCTGCGTGCACACCGCATCGACGGCCAGGGTAGCGGTCGGTGCCATCTGCTCCGCCCAGTCGATGGCGGCGACGCCGGCATACAGCGCAGCGTCGTCGGGCGCGGCAAATTCCGCCAGCGGCAGCAGGATGCGGCCGGCCAGGCGCGATTCCAGGCAGGCGCGATAGGCGATCTCAAGTGCGCCCTCGAAGTGCACGCCGGCGCGCGCCTCATGCACCTCGGCCGCGCCCAACGCGGCCAGTTCGTCGCGCAGCAGGTACTCGAGGCCCTTGGCGCAGGTGGCGAACCAGCGGCTCATGCCGGCGGCCGCGCAGGCGCCTGCCCGAGGTGGCGCAGGAACAAGCCGAATTGCTGGGCGATCCAGTCGACGTACAGCGACAGCCGGTGGCCGTCCGCGACCATCAGCACGTGCGCGTGCTGGCGCTGGGCGAAGGCCAGCGCATCGTCGGCCGGGCAGAGCTCGTCGGCGAAGCCGTGCACCATGGTCACAGGGATGCCAGCCGGCAATTCCAGCGGCTCCACCGCCTCGGCCATCGCCACCGGCGTTGCCAGCAGGAACAGGCCGACGCAGGGCACTTCGTGCGCCACCCGCACCGAGACGTAGGCGCCCATGCTGGAGCCGGCCAGCACCAGCGGGCCCTCGGCCGCGCGCGCCAGTTCGCGCAGGCGCTCGCAGCGCGGCGCGACTGCCGCTTCCAGACCGTGGGTATCGAGGTCGCGGAAGTCTGGGCGTTGCGTGCGCCAGCCCAGTTCCCCGGCGACCGCCGCCATGGCGCTGGTCTTGGTGGCGTCGGGGCCGCTCTCGAAGCCGTGGGAAAGGATGATGGTGCCGCGCATGGTGCTGGTCTCGTCGATATCCGCACGCATGCTACTAGAGCGGGCGGCGAAGCCGGGACCGGGGGCCCGGGACCCGGGACCCAAGGCCGGGCTCGCGGCCGCCGCACACCGTCGGTCCGGGGCCGCCGGAGGCGGAACCCGCGACCACGTCCGTCATTCCGGGGCCCGCCGGAGGCGGAACCCGGAATCTTGCTGGGTACGCGGTGGGGCGTGCGCGTCGTCCAGGACGGCCAGGCAATTTTTGAAACGGGAGTTTCAAAACGCGCCTGGCATTCGGCTGCGGCAGGCAACTTGGCGGGTCTGTGACGGGGCAACGGGATTATGGCACCCCGGTCAGCAGACAGAATTGAAGCGAGCGTCAAGAGGATTCCGGATTCCGCGCTGCGCGCGGCTCCGGAATGACGGTGGTGGTGGCGGCGCTGCGCGCGACTCCGGAATGACGGTGGTGGGGGCGCTGCGCGCGCATCCTCTCGTCGGTCCGGGGCCGCCGGAGGCGGAACCCGCGACCACGCCCGGCATTCCGGGGCAGCCGGAGGCGGAAGCCGGAATCTTGCTGGGTCTGCAGTGGTGCCGGACGGCTCGGTTGTTTCGCGTCACAGCTTCGGCTTCGTCGCATGGCTCGGCCCCCGCCCCCTCACCCCAACCCTCTCCCCCGAGCGATGCTCAGGGGAGAGGGAGCTGGTTTGTCGTGGACCGCGCGTTGTGCGCATGCCGTGGCTGCGGAGGCGAAAGCCCACACTCACGTCCGTCATTCCGGGGCCGCCGGAGGCGGAACCCGGCACCACGCCCGTCATTCCGGGGCCGCCGGAGGCGGAACCCGGAATCTTGTTGGGTATGCGGTGGGCGTCAAGAGGATTCCGGATTCCGCGCTGCGCGCGGCTCCGGATGACGGCCGTGGCGGCGCTGCGCTCGGCTCCGCGCAACGGTTGGGGGCGCCGCGCTCTTTCCGATTCTCTATTCCCCATTCTCCATTCCCGGCGCGAAGCGCGCCAAGCCCGACTCGGCGAGCACGCGGGGCCAGGGGAACAGGGGGCCGGGGTCGACTTTGCGTTGCACGCTGAGCGTCGGGTCGTCGCTGGCCGGCACGCGCTCGCGGTCGAGATCCTCGTGGCCGGCGATGTGGCGCAGCCGCGGCAGGCTTTCGCGCAGGTGCGCCAGCAGCGCCAG
The DNA here is from genome assembly GCA_035699085.1 of Rhodanobacteraceae bacterium. Taxonomy (GTDB): domain Bacteria; phylum Pseudomonadota; class Gammaproteobacteria; order Xanthomonadales; family Rhodanobacteraceae; genus DASSBG01. The sequence goes on along the minus strand of DASSBG010000045.1, from coordinate 107,371 downwards.
CAGCTGCTCGATCTGCGCTGCCGTGTAGGGTTCGGTCATGGTTTGCTGGCGCGAGTCCAGCCAGTCCGGCCAGCGGCCGCGGTTGACCAGCTCGATGCCGATGGACCGCTCGTTGTAGCCGCGCGTGTGGTGCGTGATGCGGATCGGCGCGACGAACGCCTCGACGCGTCCGTCGCGGTCGATGTAGTAGTGGCCGCTGTTGCCGGTGCCCGAGTCGTAGCGCACCACCTCGCCCCACTGGCGCGCCGTCGCAAGGTCCGGCAGCTCGGTGCAGTGCACGACGACGAGGTCGATGGCGTCGGGTGGCCGCGTCGGCAGGCGCGTGGCCCAGGACAGCGGACGGTTGGCGATGGTGAGCAGGGGCACGCCGAAAGTGTACGGGAAGCCGGGATTCGGGATTGGGGATTGGGTAGAGCGGGCGCGCACGGCCGCGTCTCACTGCAGCTGCGACACCGCGCCCTCATGCCGGAGCCGTGCGAAGCGCTCACACCACACCCGTCATTCCGGAGCCGCGCGAAGCGCTCCCGCCACCGCCGTCGTTCCGGAGCCGCGCGCAGCGCGGAATCCGGAATCCTTTTGATGATTGCGACACAGCCCGTGGCCGATCGGCGATCGGTCGGCAATACGTCACGATCGTCGCGAAGCTCGGCTCCCGCCCCCTCACCCCAGCCCTCTCCCCCGAGCTTTGCTCGGGGGAGAGGGAGTTGGATCATTGCCCGGCCCGACTTCGTCGGAAGCCGCGCCGTTCGGTCCGTGCTTTTCCGGGTCCCGAGTTCCGAGTTCCGGCTTCTGGTCGCGGGTTCTACCCGGTCCCCGGTCCCTGGTCCCCGGTCCCCGCCAGATACGGTTCCAGCAGCGCCGGCTCGAGCGCGGCCTCGGCCATCAGGTAGTGCGGCAGCTCGCCGCGCGCCAGCAGCGCGCGGATGGCGCTGGCGGAGATGTCGAGTGCAGTGATGTGCAACTCGAAGACGCAACCGGACGGAACGCTGCGCAGGCTCCCGAGGTCATCCCTGCGGCGCGCGCTGCATTCGTCGGCGAGCACTTGCGGCCAGGCGGCGTTCTCGCCGGGACGCGTCAACACCCCGAGGTGGGCGTGCGCGAACAGCTCGCGCCAGCGATGCCAGGTCGCGAGGCCGGCGAACGCGTCGTTGCCGACCAGCAGCACCAGCGGCCGCTCGGCGCCGATCTCGCGGCGCAGGCCGGCCAGCGTGTCGACCATGTACGACGGCCCGTCGCGCTGCAGCTCGCTCAGGTCGAGGGTCAGCCGCCCCTGCCCCGCCAGCGAGGCACGCAGCAGCGCCACGCGCTGCGCCGGGCTGGCGACCGGCTGCGGCCGGTGCGGCGGCGTGCGCGCCGGCAGCAGGCGCACCTCCGCGCCGAGTTGCGCCGCTGCTTCCCAGGCCGCGCGCAAATGGCCGAGGTGCACCGGGTCGAAGGTGCCGCCGAGGATGGCCAGCGGCCGCGGCGGCTGGGCGGCGGCGCTCATGCCAGGGCGGCCGCCAACCGCGGTTGCGCAATGGCCAGCATCAGCCGCTCGAACTCGCGCCACGGATCGCCGGCCTCGCGGCCCTTGACGATGCGGTCGATTCGACCCGTGCGCTGCAGGCAATGGCGCCAGTGGCTTGCGTCGCCACGACGCAGGGCGCTGCGGAACAGCTGCTGGCGCTCCGGCCACAGGTGCTCGGCGCGCGCCTGGGCGGCAAAGTCGCGCGCACTGGCCAGGCGCAGGGCCAGCTCGAGCTGGCGCAGCACGTAACCGAGCATGCGCAACAGTTCCTCGCCCTCGGCGCGCAGGCCGGCAAGCACCCGCAGCGCGCGCGCGGCATCGCCGGCGAAGGCGGCGTCACACAGCTTGAATACATCGAAGCGTGCGCTGTCGGCGACCAGCTCGCCCAGCGTCGCCGCGTCGAGCCGGCCGCGGTGCAGCATGGCCAGCTTGTCGACCTCCTGAGCGGCGGCCAGCAGGTTGCCCTCGGTGCGCTCGACCAGCAGCGTCAGCGCCGCGCCGTCGGCGTCGATGCCTTTTGCGCGCAAGCGTGCGCCGATCCAGCGCGGCAATGCCTCCGGCTTCAGCGGCCACAAGGGCACGAATTCGCCGGCCTTCTCGACCGCGCGTACCCATGCGGCCTGCTGCTGTGCCTTGCTCCATTCGTTGCAGGTGATCAACAGCGCGGTGTCGGGCGGCGGCGACGCGCACCACGCGGCAATCGCCGCGCTGCCATCCTTGCCCGGGCGGCCGGTGGGCAGGCGCAGGTCAATCAGCCGCCGGCTGGCGAACAGCGACAGGGACATGCCCGCCGCGTCCAGCAGCTTCCAGTCGAAACGATGGTCGACATCCAGCACTTCGCGCTCGGCGTAGCCCACTGCGCGGGCGCGGGCGCGCAGCGCATCAGTGGCTTCCTCGACCAATACGTATTCGGCGCCCGCCACCAGCGTGACCGGCGGCAGCGTGTCGCCGGCAAGGCGCTGGTGAAACTGCGCCAGGCTCAGCGACATCGCCTCACTCCGCGGCGGCGTTGGCGCTGGCGTCGGCGGCGCGCGCGCTGGCCTGCACCCGCCGCAGGATCGCCTGCACCATGTCGTCGACCAGGCTGGCGCGGATCTGCTCCTGCTGGGTCGCTGTACCGAGCGTCTGCCGGCTGTCGTAGGTGAACTCGCGAGACATGTCGATGTGCTGGCCACTGAGCACGGGCCGGCCAGCCCCGTCGACCAGCGAAAACTCGACGTGGTAACGCACCGTGTACTCGCGCACCTTGGCAAAGTCGCCGACGGTGAGCGCCTCGGTGCGGAACTGCGCCACCGGCACCAGCAAACGGGCGATGCCCGGACCGGGCAGCGAGCGCACCTGCACGCCGGACGCTTCCAGCGCCGCGGTCAGTTGCCGCTGCAGGCTGCCGTGGCCGGCGACCTCGACGTGCAACTGCTGCAGGCTCGGCGGCAACACCACCGGCTGGCGCAGGTGGAAGCCGCAGCCCGCCAGCATGAGGACGACGGCAATGGCGACCGGCCATCTGGCAGCGCGCTTCGCCGCCGGCGCCGTCGTGCGTGGGGTGTGGGCTGTCATGGCGGCCAGTCTAACCTCGCGGCTCAGGCGACGACGATGTTGACGATCTTGCCCGGCACCACGATCACCTTGCGCACCTGCGCGCCTTCGATGAAGCGCGCCACGGACGGCTCGGCGCGCGCCGCCGCCTCGGCATCTTCGCGGCTGGCGTCCACCGGCAACTCGACCGTACCGCGGAGCTTGCCGTTCACCTGCACCGCCAGCGTCTGCGTGTCACGCTCAAGCGCTGCAGTGTCGACCTGCGGCCAGCCCTGGTCCTCGAGCAGTGTCTCGGGGTGGCCAAGCACTTGCCACAGCGCGTGGCAGGCGTGCGGAGTCACCGGGTTCAACATCAGCACCATCGCCTCCAGCACCTCGTGGCGCAGCGCGCGGCCGGCCTCACTCATGTCGTCGAAGCGGCCGAGGTGGTTGAGCAGTTCCATCAGCGCGGCGATGGCGGTATTGAAGGCGTGGCGGCGGCCGTAGTCGTCGCCGACTTTCTGGATGGTCTCGTGCAGCTGGCGCCGCAGCGTGCGCTGCGCCGGCGTCAGCTGCGCGGGGTCCAGCACCGGGTGGTCCGGCTGCGATGCGTGGCTGGTGACCTCGCGCCAGAAGCGCTTGAGGAAGCGCGACATGCCCTCAACGCCAGCTTCGTTCCACTCCAGCGACTGCTCCGGCGGCGCCGCGAACATCGAGAACAGGCGCACGGTATCGGCGCCGTAGCGGTCGACCATCAGTTGCGGGTCGACGCCATTGTTCTTCGACTTGGCCATCTTCTCGACGCCGCCGAGGCTGACCGGCAGGCCATCGGCCTTGAGCGTGGCGCCGGTGACGTGGCCGCGTTCGTCGCGCTCGATATCGACCTCGCCCGGGTTGAACCAGACCCGGCTGCCACTGTCGTGCTCGCGGTAGAAGGTTTCGGCCACCACCATGCCCTGGCACAGCAGCCGGGTCGCGGGCTCGTCGCTGTGCACCAGCCCGGCATCGCGCAGCAGCTTGTGGTAGAAGCGGAAGTACAACAGGTGGAGGATGGCGTGCTCGATGCCGCCGATGTATTGGTCCACCGGCAGCCAGTGGTCGGCGCGGCGGTCGACGATGTCGCTGGCGCCCGGGCTGGTGTAGCGGGCGTAATACCAGGACGATTCCATGAAGGTGTCGAAGGTGTCGGTTTCGCGCTCGGCCGCGCCGCCGCATTGCGGGCAGGTGGTGCGGCGCCACTCGGGGTCGGCCTTGATCGGCGACTGCACGCCACTGAAGGCGACGTCCTCGGGCAGCACCACCGGCAGCTGGTCCTCGGGCACGGGCAGCGCGCCGCAGGACTCGCAGTAGATCACCGGGATGGGGCAGCCCCAGTAGCGCTGGCGGCTGACGCCCCAGTCGCGCAAGCGGTAGTTGACCCGCCGGCAGCCGGTGCCGTCGGCCTCCAGGCGCGCGGCCACGGCATCAAAGGCCGCGTCGAAGTCGAGCCCGTCGAAGCCGTCGGAGTTGACCAGCCAGCCATGCTCGCTCCAGGCGCCGGTCTCCAGGATGCCGCGCTCGAACTCCTCGACCACGCGCACCGCCGCGCCGCTGTCGTAGGCGTCGCGCTGGCCGCCTTCCAGCGCCGCGCGCATCGGGTCCGCACCGACGCCCAGCGACAGGTCGTGGCGGATTTCGCGCAACGCATCCAGCACCGACCGGTCAACCACCACCATGCGGATCGGCAGGTCATAGCGGCGGGCGAACTCCCAGTCGCGCTGGTCGTGGCCGGGCACTGCCATCACCGCGCCGGTGCCGTAATTCATCAGCACGAAGTTGGCGACCCAGATCGGGATGGTCTCGCCGCTGATCGGGTGGACGGCACGCAGGCCGGTGTCGATGCCACGCTTCTCCTGGGTCTCCAGCTCCGCCTCGGAGACCCCGCCGCGCTTCAGGCCCTCGATGAACTCGGCCAGCTCCGGGCGCTTTTCCGCGGCGCGCCGGGCCAGCGGGTGCTCTGCAGCAATCGACAGGAACGTGACGCCCATCAGCGTGTCGGGCCGCGTGGTGAACACCGTCAGCGGCTCGGCGTCCGGCTCGCCCTCGAGCGCGAAGTGCACTTCCAGGCCCTCGGAGCGGCCGATCCAGTTGCGCTGCATGGTCTTGACCGCCTCGGGCCAGCCGGGCAGGTGGTCGAGGCCGTCAAGCAGCTGCTGCGCGTAATCGGTGATCTTCAGGAACCACTGCGGGATGGCGCGCTTCTCGACCACCGCGCCGGAGCGCCAGCCGCGGCCGTCGACCACCTGCTCGTTGGCCAGCACGGTCTGGTCCACCGGGTCCCAGTTGACCACCGCGTTCTTGCGGTAGGCCAGGCCCTTGCGCATCAGGCGCGTGAACATCAGCTGCTCGAAACGGTAGTAGTCGGGCTTGCAGGTGGTGACCTCGCGCGACCAGTCGTAGACGAAGCCCAGGCGCTGCAGCTGGCCGCGCATGTGGGCGATGTTTTCGTAGGTCCAGCGCGCCGGCGGCACCTTGTTCTTGATCGCCGCGTTCTCGGCCGGCAGGCCGAAGGCATCCCAGCCCATGGGCTGCAGCACGTTGCGGCCCTGCATGCGCTGGTAGCGGCTGATGACGTCGCCGATGGTGTAGTTGCGCACGTGGCCCATGTGCATGGACCCGCTGGGGTACATGAACATGGACAGGCAGTAGTACGGCGGCTTGTCCGGGTCCTCGCGCACCTCGAAGGCGTGGCTGTCGCGCCAGAAGGCCTGGGCCTGCGCCTCGATGGATTGGGGGTCGTAACGCTCGTTGTCGTGCATTTCAGCTCAGGGATGAGGCGCGCGAGAGGCAAGCGCGCAGCCTACCGCAGCGGGGCGGGAGCGCCAAGGGAGAGCGGGCCGGGATTGCGGATCGGAGTCGGGGATCGGGGATCGGGGTGGCGGCTGCGCAGCGGTTCGGCGAGTGCCTGTCTGAAGCGGGTGCGGCGTCCAGCCGGCTCGGCGTTGGTGCGGCCTCGCCCACCTTCGGCTCGCCCACGCAGCCCGTCAGGTTTCGCCGAAGCTCCCACCGCCGCCTCGTCGTGCCGGCCGCGTCCCCTGCGGCGACAGTCACGAGTCGATCGGCACCCAGATGCGAGTCGACGACGAGGCGGCGGCGGCCCCGGCGCGACGCCGCAAGCACCGCCACCTTTTCAGCACAAAGTACTTGACGGATGTTCGGAAATCGGTATGCTCATGCCCTGACTTTGTGTCGCAAAGTCCATTGGGTAGCCAGGAGCATCAGATGGACGCCAGCGAAAACATCGCGCCAAGGATTTTCGCCGTCGCCGCAACGCTCGGCGTGGCAGGCGATCTGCTGCTGCGCGCCGTCCCCTGGGGCATCAACGCCCTCGTTGCGGCGCTGCTGTCTTCAGCGGCGGCCTGGGCGCTGGCGCGGCGGATCCGGCCGATACGCAGCGCGGCGATGTGGTGGGTTTGTGGCGTGGTCCCGCTGCTGGCGGCGGTGCTGGCCTGGCGGGCGTCGCCGCAACTGGCGCTGCTGGCGGTGTTCGGCGTTGTGGTGTCGCTGGTGGCCGCGGCGCTGGCGGCGCATGGCCGCGCGCTCGCGCGCCTCGGAGTGCTTGAGTTGATCGCCGGCGCCGCGGTGACCGCAGTGCGCACGGCGCTCGGCCCGTGCCTGCTGCTGGGCGACGTGCGCCGCGGTGACGCCGGGGTGAGCGGCCGCACCCGCCGGGCGCTTGCCGTGCTGTGCGGCCTGCTGCTGGCCATCCCGCCGCTGCTCGTCTTCGGCGCACTGTTCGCGGCTGCCGATGCGGCCTTTGCCCACGTGCTGGCCGAGCTGGCCGGCGTGCCGCTGGACCAGCTGGTGAGCCATGTGGTGCTGATCGCGCTGTTCGCATGGCTGGCGGCCGGCTGGTTGCGCTGGCTGACGCTCGATGACGGCCGCTGGCTGCCGCGCGACCCGGTACCGGGGCTGACGCTGGGGGTGGTGGAAGTGGGCGTGGTGCTCGGCGCGGTGGCTTTGCTGTTTGCGGCCTTCCTCGCTGTGCAATTCACCTACCTTTTCGGCGGCGAGGCGCTGGTACGCGTGACCACGGGCCTGACCTATGCGGAATACGCGCGCAGCGGCTTCTTCCAATTGCTCGCCGTCGCCTGCCTGCTGGTGCCCCTGCTGCTGGCCGCGCACGCATTGGTGCGGAACGCCGACAGCGGCGGCCGCCGGGTCGTCCGCTGGCTGTCGGCGCTGCTCGTGGTGCTGGTGTTCGTGATCCTGGGCTCGGCTCTGGTCCGGCTGCGGCTCTACACCGGGGCCTACGGCCTGACGCTGCAACGCCTCTACGCGGCAGCCTTCATGGCCTGGCTCGCTTTCGTGTTCCTCTGGCTGGCACTCACGGTGCTCCGTGATCGTGCAAACCGCTTCACCGCCGGCGCGATCGTCGCCGGACTGGCCGCCATCCTGATCCTGGCGGCCGTGAACCCCGAAGCGCGGGTTGTCCGGGCCAACGCGGCGCGTGCGCAGCATGGCGCCGGCTTCGACCAGGCCTACGTTCGCAACGCCTTGGGTGCCGATGCCGTACCGGCGCTGCTGGCGGTGCTGCCCCGGCTGGTCGAGGCTGATCGCTGCGTCACCGCCTGGCGCCTGCTCAAGAATTGGGGCGGCGACGCCGACGCCGCGCAGGGCGGCGACTGGCGCAGCTGGAACTTCGGCCGCTGGCGCGCGCGCCGCGCGGTGCGCGACAACGCCGAAATGCTGCGTCGCATCGCCTGCGTGCCGGACCAGCGCGCGCCAGCCTGACCCTCGACCGGCCCATACCATTCACTCCAATCCACCATGAGGTACCGCGGCATGAACACAGACTCCAAAAGCATCCTCCAACGCAACAGCGTGTTTGGCTGGATTGCAGCGGCGACGGGCTTGCTGCTGCTGATTCCCTTCATCGCGATGCGCTTCACCAGTGAAGTCAACTGGGACGCGACCGACTTCATCGTGATGGGCTGCCTGGTGTTCGGCATCGCCAGCCTGTTCGTGCTGACCGCCCGCCTGACGCCGCGCAAGGCGCGCTGGCCGATCGCGGTTTTCTTCGTGGTGCTGTTCCTCTACCTCTGGGCCGAGCTGGCGGTCGGCATCTTTACCAACTGGGGCAGCTGATCAGCCGCCGGGCGGCCGCATCGGCACCGCGTTCCCGGCGGGCCAGGTGGTGCTGCCGACGCGCTGCAGGTCCATCTCGAGGATTCGCACCGGTGGCTTGCCCGGCATCAGCCGCTCGCCGATCTCGTGCCAGTGGCCGCACTTGATGGTGGCGGTGTAACGCATGGTCGCCGGGCCGGCCGGAATCGACCAGCTGAACCCGTCCAGCGTCACCTTCAGTGGGAAGTCGCCGGAGTAGCCCTGCGCCCAGGAATGCATGTGATACGACTGGTCGCGCGGCTGGTACGAAACCACGCCGAACGCATTGAAGCCCAAGCTGCCGTCGGCGTTGTAGCCACGACCTTCCATCACCATCAGCGTGCCGTCGAGAAACGGGCCGACACGCTCGGTCTGGGTGATCTCGTGGTGCTGCCCGCGCATGGTCACGGTGGCGGTGCCGCGCCAGATGCCGCTCATCTTGGCCAATGGCGCCATCGCCGTGCGCTCCGCCGCCAGCAGCTGCGGCGTGTTCATGCGCTGGCTTTGCGCGTGCGGGTGGCTCGGGGCCGACGCGGCGGCCGCGGCGGCCGCGGCGTGGGGCGGCGGCGCGGCGGCGGCGGTGCCGGCAAGCGCCACGGAGAGCATGAAACTGCTGACTTGCAGGCTCATCATGTCCGTTTCCTCGGTGCGTGATGCGTCAGCTGGCTGCCTTGGGCAGCTTCGCGTGAAAGGTGATCGCCATGCGGTTCCAGCTGTTGATGGCGATCACCGCCAGGGTCAGGTCGACCAATTCCTTTTCACTGAATTGTTCGCGCGCCTGCGCGTAGACGGCATCCGGCACGCCATCGCTGGCGATGCAGGTGACGGCCTCGGTCCAGGCCAGCGCAGCGCATTCGCGGTCGCTGAACAGCGTGGTCTCGCGCCAGGCCGACAGCACGTACAGGCGCTGCTCGGTTTCGCCGGCCTTGCGCGCGTCGCGGCTGTGCATGTCGAGGCAGAATGCGCAGCCGTTGATCTGCGAGGCGCGCATCTTCACCAGCTCCAGCAGCGCCGGCTCCAGGCCGGAGCGGCGCACGCAGGCCTCGGTGTTGAGCAGCGCCTCAACGGCCTGCGGCGAGGCTTTGCGGTAATCCAGTCGCTGGCTCATGACGTTGCGCCCCGGGGCTGCTGTCGAAAGAGGTGCTGAGGGTCACCGTGGCTGACACGGGCGGCAAGCGCGGCGCAGCCAGCGCATCGAGTCCCATGCGCGCGAGAGTCGTGCATGACCGCAAAGGCTTGGGCCAGTGGTTGTGCGCGGCGCGGTTCATCCGGGCAGTCTACTCCGCGCCATTCGGCGGAGGCTGGACGGTTGCCAAGCCGCGCGCCGCGATCTACGCTCGGCGAATGCTGCCGGGGGGAAAACAAACATGAACCGCCATTGCGTCATCATGCTTGGCGCGCTGCCCGGCGCCGACGACGAGGCCGCCGTCTGGGCGCGCGCCGCCGCTGCCTTCAAGCTCGACGAGCAAACCTTCGCCAGCCGCATCCGGGCGGTGCTGCCGGCGGCCATCCGCCACGACCTCGACGAGGCGGCCGCCGAGCGTACCGTGGCGCAGCTGCAGGCGCTGCAAGTCGATGCCTGCGCGCAGCCTGACGACAGGCAGTTGGCCTACCTGCAGCGCAACGGGCGCATCTGCGGGCCGCTGCCGCAGTCGTCGCTGGCCCAGTTCGCCGGCGACGGCGACCGCTATCGACTGCGCGGCGAGCACGAGTGGCAGGTCTGGTCCGCGCCGGCCGAGGCTGACGACGACGTTGCGCCCGGCGCTGCGTCTTCCGAGTGGCCCGCGCTGGATGCCGGCTTGGCCGAGGCTGCAGTGTCGGGCGAGGATGTTCCGGGCGGACCGGCTTGCAGCGCCGACACGGCGGTTGCCGTGGATGGCGATGCGGCAGCAGTCACCGGCTTCACGGACGACGCCGACGACGGGCGCACTGCGGCCGAGGACATTGCCGCCGACACGCCCGCCGGTTCGGGCGTCGGCGCCAGCCACGACGACCGCAGCGCAGGCAACACCGCGGCCGGTGCCGGCGCGGTCGATGACGACGACACGCTGGTCGAGATCGAAGAGGACACCGCTGCGGTCGCCGACGAGGCCGAAGCGGAGCACGGCGCCGACGCAACCGATGTCGTCGATGATGATGAAGCCGATGTCGCCATCACCGGCAATGCCGCGGCCACTGACGCAATCGACGATGACGAAGCGGCCGTCCTTGCCGCCGACACCGACGAAGCCGCCGACAGTGGTCCGCAAGAGCCCGTGGAGGCTCCAGCCATCGACGCGATCAACGCGCCGGCCGGCGAGCCATTCACGCCTGCCGACGGCGCCCTCAGCGACAGCGACGCGCCGGCAACCCTGAGCACCACGCCAAGCGCGACCGCTGCCACCGCCGAGGCCTACCGCACCAGCATCGCCGTGAACGGTGACGATGCCGATCCCGAGGGCGGCCACGCCGCTCCGGACGCCAGCACAAGCGGCCCGGCTCAGCTGCGAACCGCCGCCAGCCGCGACGCCGACGCCGCCGCGGCGGACGCCAGCGTTGCCGATTTCCTCTACGCACACAGCGCCGGCGCCGACAGCGGTGCCGAGAGCGTGATCGAGGCCACGGATGCGCCCACGCCGCCGGCGCCGCCTGCGCCGGGCACGACTACCGCCACCTCGCTCTGGATCGGCGAGCGCGACCAGGTGTTCGGTCCCTACACGGCGCAGCAAGTGCGCCACTGGCTGCTGTCGGAGGAACTCGACCCCGCGGCCATGGCCTGCCCCGTCGGCACCACCAGCTGGGTGACGCTGCACTCGCTGTTTCCCGAGGAAGCGCCGCTGGTCACGCCACCGCCGCCCGGTCCGCCAGCGATGCCCATGACCATGGCCGGCAGCCGTCCCGCCCCGGAGCGGGGGACCGCGCCGGACGCAGAACCCGCCGACGACCGGATCGGCGCGGCGGCCGCATCGATGACCGCCATCGAGCAACCGAGCGATGAGGCATCCGACGCCGCGGCCGCCGCGGCGCCCACGATCACGGCGGCCACCGCTGCGCCGGCAACGGCCGCGGCACCCGCGGACGCCATGGCCGGCGGCTTGATCGAGGATCTCGCCACCGCACCCCCAACCGCCCCCGTGGCTCCCGGCAACGCGGCTGTCGCGGCGGCTGCAGCGGGCGCCGTCAGTCCGACGATGCCGGCCACGCCCGCCCGCAAAGCCAAGGCAAAGGGCGCGCGCTGGTCGTGGTTTGGCGACTCGCCGCTGCCGCCCTCGCTGCACTGGTCGGTGCTGTTGCTGCTGTCGATCGTCACCGCCGGCGCATTCGCCCTGCTCTGGTCGTCCGACCAGGCGCGCTGGGTTCGCCGCGTCGATTCGCGCAACAAGGCATCCGCCTGGATGACGCTGGCGGCGGCCTGCTGGATTGTCGGCATTGCCGCCCTCGTCATCCACCGCCTGTGGCTGCCCGACCCACGCCTGCTGCTGGCCGCGGCCGGCCTCGGCGGTCTGTTCGAGCTGACCTGGCTGGCCGGCTGCTTCGCGATGGCCAGCGCCATCCGCCAGCACGTGGCCGACAAGGCGATCACGGTGGTGATCGATCCGGTGACCCTGTTCGTCTTCAACATCTTCTACCTGCAGGGTCAGTTCACCCGCCTGGCACGTTGGCAAAAGACCGGCCAGGCCAGCCGCAAGGCGCCGCGCGCGGTGTTCTGGTGGCTGCTGTTCGTGGTCGGGCTGCTGGGGCTCGCGGTGCTGGCGGCCGTCACCGTCGCCGGCAGCTACCACTTCCGCTGAGCGGCGGCCCCGACACGCGGCCGGTGCCGGCGACACCCGCCGCGCCGGACGGCCAAGCCGCCGGCAGTGCGCGGACGGCTGTGGCATCCTCCCCGCAGCAGGAAAACGGGCAGACCACATGAGCGACACACCACCACCAGCGCCGGACGCGGCTGCATCCGCAGCGGCTGAGGCCAACGCGCCGGCCGGTTCCGGCGACGCCGGCGCAAACGCCGCGGCAGCCGCCGGCGACGACGCGGCCAGAGACACGGACGAGGCGCAGCCAAGCGCCGCCGAAGCGCTCAGCAGCGTCCACACCGCCAACCTGCCCGAGGTGCTGCGCCAGCTTGGCGGCTGCCTGGTGGTCAGCACCTACCAGGCCGGCAAGCTGGTGATACTGCGGCCCGACGGTGCCGGCATCAACACCCATTACCGCAGCTTCAACCGGCCGATGGGCATGGCCGCCGACGGCGAGCGGCTGGCGCTGGGTGCACAGATCGAGATCGCCGAGTTCCGCAACATGCCGGCGGTGGCGGCGCGGTTGCACAATCCGCCGCGCCACGACGCGGTGTTCCTCGCCCGCCGCGGCCACATCACCGGCGCCATCGACATCCACGAGATGGCCTGGGACGGCGACGGCGACCTGTGGTTCGTCAACACCCTGTTTTCCTGCCTCTGCACGCTGGACGCCAAGTCCAGCTTCGTGCCGCGCTGGCGGCCGCCCTGTGTCAGCCACTACGCGCCCGAGGATCGCTGCCACCTCAACGGCCTGGCGATGCGCGACGGCAAGCCGCGCTACGTCACCGCGCTGGGCACCACCAACACGCCACAGGGCTGGCGCGCCAACAAGCGCGACGGCGGCGTGCTGATGGACGTGCGCGACAACCGCATCATCACGGACGGCCTGTCGATGCCGCACTCGCCGCGCTGGTACGACGGCAAGCTCTGGGTGCTGGAGTCGGGCCGCGGCGCGCTGGTCACGGTCAACCCGAAGACCGGCGAGCGCACCGACGTGGCGCGCGTGCCGGGCTTCTGCCGCGGCATCGACTTCCTCGGCCCGGTGGCCTTCATCGGCCTGTCGCAACTGCGCGAGACCAACGCCTTCACCGACATCCCGATCACCGAGGACAACGCCGAGCGCCAGTCCGGCGTCTGGGCGGTGCACCTGGGCACCGGCAAGACGATCGCCTTCCTGAAGTTCACCGGCGGCGTGCAGGAGATCTTCGCGGTGCAGGCGCTGCGCGGCGCGCTGTTCCCCGAGATCATCAGCGACGGCGACTACCTCAAGACCTCCTACGCGCTGCCGGACGAAGCGCTGAAGGAGGTGCAGCGAACGCCGCAGGACGCGGCCAGCCCCGGCCCGCCCGGTACGGCACCAGCAGGCACCGCGTCGGACGCCTGAGGGCGCCCGCACCAGGGCGCAGCCGGCATGGCTACAATGGCGCGTCTGCACGGATCCACGTATGCCCACGCTGCGCGCGCAACGCTATCTGCTGACCGGCCTGCTCACCTTCATCCCGCTGTGGGTGACGTGGCTGGTGTTCCGCTTCGTGCTCGGCATGGTCGCCAGCGCCGGCCAGCCGCTGGTCAGCGCGGCGGGTGGCGCGCTGGCACTGTTGGCGCCCACCATCGGCGCGCCGGCCGGCCAGCGTTGGCTGGTCTACGGGCTGGCGCTGCTGCTGACCCTGGTCGCGCTGTACCTGATCGGCCTGCTGGCCAACCTGGTGGTCGGCCAGCGGTTGTTCGCGGCATTCGAGCGGCTGCTGCAGCGGGTGCCGCTGGCGCGCACCATCTACGCCGGCACACGCTCCCTGATGGCCAGCATGCGCAGCCGCCCCAGCGGCACGCAGCGCGTGGTGCTGGTGGAGTTTCCGCGGCCTGGGATGCTGGCGGTCGGCTTTGTCACCCGCAGTTTGCCGCCGGCGCGCAATGGGCGCCGCTTCGCCGCCGTCTACATTCCCACGGCGCCCAATCCGACCGGAGGCTATCTTGAGTTCGTGCCGCTGGAGCGGCTGATCGCCACCGACTGGACGGTGGACCAGGCCATGACCTTCGTGATCTCCGGCGGCGCGGTGGTGCCGGCGCACATGCCGACGACGGCCCCGGCGCCATGACCCCCGTGCGCCAGGCCAGCTTTGTCGAGGTGCCCGGCTACCGCATCATCCGGCGCATCGGCCAGGGCGGAATGGCCACCATCTATCTCGCCACCCAACTCGACCTCAACCGCACCGTCGCATTGAAGGTGCTGTCGCCCGAGCGCACGCCCGACGCGGAGTCGGTGGCACGCTTCGAAAACGAGGCGCGCACCATCGCCCGGCTCGACCACCCGCACATCGTCTCGATCCACGAGGTTGGCCGCACCGAGAGCGGCCAGCTCTACTTCAGCATGCCCAGCCTGCCGCGCGGCGACCTGACCACGCTGCCCCACCGCCGCGACCCACAGGTCATCATCCGGGTGATGCGGGCATTGCTCGACGCCCTGGCCTATGCCCACGATCACGGCGTGGTGCATCGCGACGTGAAGCCCGAGAACGTGCTGTTCGACGCGCTCAACCAGCCGCAGCTCGCCGACTTCGGCATTGCCCTCAGCCTGCGGGACGACCTGCGCGTCACCCGCGTCGGTACCACGGTCGGCTCATCCGGCTACATGAGCCCGGAGCAGGCGCGCGGTCTGCCGACCGATGGCCGCGCCGACCTCTACAGCGTCGGCGTGATGCTCTACGAGCTGCTGACCGGCGAGATGCCCTACCAGGGCCTGGATGCCCTGTCGGTGGCCATTGCCCACGCCGAGGATCCGGTGCCGGTGCTGCCGCCGGAACTGGCAGTGTGGCAGCCGGTGATCGACGGCGCGCTGGCCAAGCATCCGGAAGATCGCTTCGCCGATGCCCGCAGCATGCGCGCGGAACTCGACCGCGCGGCGCAGCGGCTGCAGGAAGGCCGCGGCGCCAATCGCCTGCGCCACTGGTGGCGCGCCGGCCAGGCCCGCGGCGCCACCGGAGCCTGGGTAGGCGCCGCGGCGTTGCTGGCGAGCGTCGCCGTGCTGGCGGTGCTGATGGTCAGCCGGCGCACGCCCACATCCGCGGCAGCGCTGGCCGGCGCAGATACGCGCGTCAGCGCGCATGCCGCCACGGCAGCCAGGGCGGAACGGGATATCGGCGCGCTGCTCGGTGCCGACCAGCTCGACCAGCTGATCAGCGAAGGCAACGCGCGCCTGCAGGCCGGGGCGCTGGCCACGCCCGATGGCAAGGCCGCGGCCGACGATTTCCTGCGGGTGCTGCGCACCTACCCGGCCAACCCGGAGGCGCTGGCCGGTCTGAAGGACGTGTTCGCGGCCCTGCAGCAGCGCATCGAGCAGGCGCTGGCGAACGGCGATGACGCCGGCGCCACCGAGCAGTACCGCGCGGCGCAGCGGCTGGCCGACCGCGGCGGTATCCGCGAGCGCCCGTTCTGGCCCGAATTCGTCGCCGCCATTCGCGCGGCCACGTCGAAGACACTGGCGCGGGCGGCGCGTGGCGCGCCGCAACGGCTGGACGGGCTGCAGCCGCTGGCGTCGGCGCTCGACCTGCCGGTCCCGCAGCCGGTGCCGCAACCGCCACCGTCACGGTCGGCCTCGGCGAGCCCACGGTCAACGGCGGCGGCCGCCCCGCTGCAACGCGGGAGTGCGATCCGCGACCCCGACGGGCCGCCACTGATCGTGGTCTCCACCACACCGGCCGACGCCTACGCGCTCGGCCGTGCCGAGGTAACCCGCGCCGAATACGCCAGCTTCGTCGCCGCCAGCGGCCGCAAGCCAAGCGCCTGCCGCCGCCTGCACAACGTCTTCTCCGCGATCCTCGACCTGAGTTGGGAGGCGCCCGGCTTCGAACAGGGCAAGGATGACCCGGTGGTCTGCGTGAGCTGGCATGACGCCCGCGCCTACGTCGGCTGGCTGTCGCTGCGTACCGGCCAGCATTACCGCCTGCCGAGCAGTGGCGAGTGGCTGGCGGCGGCGCATGACACCACGCTGGCCTCGCCGTGCACCGGAGCGGATTGCGACGCCGGCGAGCACACCCACGGCGTCGACGGCGCCGCGGCGGACGGCCTGGCCGACATGCACGGCAACGTCAGCGAATGGATGCTGTGCAGCGGGCGGTGCGACACCGTCACCTTCCGCGGCGGCTCATGGCGCGATGGGCGCGACGAAAAGCTGCCCAGCGGCCGCAGCGACCCCGACACCGGCTACACCAGCGTCGGCTTTCGCGTGCTGCGCGAACTCGACGTGCCTGCGGCGGCCGGCCAGCGGCGCCGCTGACGCATGCCGGACCTGCACCTCAGGCGCACGCTGCTCACCGGCATGGTTGCGGTGATCCCGCTGTGCGTCACCTGGATCGTGTTTGCCTGGATCTTCGTGCTGCTGGCTCGGCTGGGCGCGCCCATCGTCGGCGGTCTGGCGGCGGCGCTGGCGCCCTGGGCGCCAGGCGTGGCCCGTGCCATCGGCCACGGCTGGGCCACCTCGCTGCTGGCGCTGCTGCTGACCCTCGTGTCCTTCTACCTGCTCGGCTGGTTGGCGCACCGGGTGGTGGGCAAGCGGCTGCTGGCCGCGCTGGACGCGCTGATCCGCCGCGTGCCACTGGTGCGCACGATCTACGATGCGGTGCAGAACCTGGTGGCGACCCTGCACGGCGGCGGCGGGCACGGCCAGCGCGTGGTGCTGGTCGATTTTCCGCATCCCGGCTTCAAGGCCGTCGCGCTGGTGACCCGCACCTGGACCGACGCCAACGGCCGGCAGATGGCCGCGGTGTTCGTGCCGACCACGCCCAACCCGACCTCCGGCTACCTCGAGCTGCTGCCGGCCGAGGCGCTGATTGCCACCGACTGGACCGTGGACCAGGCCATGGCGATGGTGCTGTCCGGCGGCGCCGTGGGGCCGCAGAGCTTTCCCGACGTCGAGGATACGGTGCCGAACGCGGAGCCGCCGGCCAAGGGCACCGCGAGCGTCGACTGATTCGATTCCGTCGGCTCAAGCCATGCACCGGCTCGCCGTCATCGCCGCGCGCGGCGTGCAACAATCATGATCAGCGCCGCCGCAGTTCCGGCGCCGGCCGCCGCGGCGACTGCCACTGGCCCGCCCGAACATGGACCCGACCCGCCATGAACTACCGCCACGCCTACCATGCCGGCAACTTCGCGGACGTGTTCAAGCACGCCATCCTCGTCGGGCTGCTGGAGGCGCTGAAGGCCAAGCGCAAGCCGTTTTGCTACATCGAAACCCACGCCGGCGCCGGTCGTTACGACCTGCGCGGCGAGGAGGCGCGCAAGACCCAGGAGGCAGCGGCCGGCATCCTGCGACTGCTGCCGCGAACGCGGCTGCCGGCGGCGCTGCACATCTACCTCAACATGGTGCGCTCGCTCAACGCCCGCGGCGGCGACCGCGACGTCGCAAGCTACCCCGGCTCGCCGCTGCTGGCGCAGCTGGCGCTGCGCCCGGGCGACAAGGCGATCCTCTGCGAGCTGCAGCCGCAACCGGCCGCGGAGCTGCGCACGCTGTTCCGCGACCAGCCGCAGGTCCACGTGCACCAGCGCGATGGTTACGAGGCGCTGCCGGCACTGGTGCCGCCGACGCCGCGCCGCGGGCTGGTGTTGATCGATCCGCCCTACGAGCATCAGGTTGAAGATTTTCCACGGATCCGCCAGGCGCTGGAGGCGGCGCTGGCGCGCTGGCCGACAGGTTGCTACGCGATCTGGTATCCGATCAAGCTGCGCGCCTCGGTCGAGCCGTTCAAGCGCTGGCTGCGCGGCCTGGTGGGGCACAAGGTGCTGGATGCGGAACTGCTGCTGCACCCCGACAACTCCAGCCTGCGGCTCAATGGCACCGGCATGGCCATCGTCAATCCGCCATGGCGCTTCGAGCAGGTGCTGGAGGACCTGCTCGAAGCGCTGGCGAGCGAGCTGGCCCAGAGCCGCTTCAGCCAGCACCGCGTCGAGTGGCTGGCCAGCGGCCGGGCCAAGGCGCCGCTCTGATCGGTCCTGCGAGGGCGATCGCCAAGAACGCCGCAGGCTTCACCCGCCAGGCGTCCTTCCGGATCAAAAGGTTGCAGCCTGCCGGCGTTGGAAGGAATCAGCGGCAGGCCCTTCAGGTGCCAGTAGCGAGCGCTTAACGCGCTTTGAATTGTGTACTGCGAAGTATCGAATTATCCGGCGACGCTCCTCTCTAAGGCGACGTGACCGCGGCAGGCCGCAACGCCCCCGGTTGCAACCCATAACATGCTTGGAGACCGCTATGCGCAAGACCTTGACCGCACTCGCCCTTGCCGCCGCCGGCGCGGCGACGATGCCATTCGCCTCGGCCCAGACGGCGCCACACAACGGCTGGTTCGTCAATGGCAGCGTCGGCCGCAGCGCACTGGACGAAGGTGCATACAACGGCCACGACACCGCCTACACCATCAACACCGGCTACCGCTGGGAGCTGGAACCGGGCGGCCTGCTGGGCTTCGAGGTCGGCTACAACGATCTCGGCAACATCGATGTCAGCAATGCCTTCACCGACGACCCGGTGCTGGCCAGGGGCCAATCGCAGCTGCACGGCTGGACCGCCGGCGTCAACGGCCACTTCAACTTCAACCCCAACTGGTATCTCAGCGCGCGCGCCGGCATCTACAGCTGGAAGGGCCACGGCTTGAGCAACAACGACGATCCGCTACGCCGCAGCCTCAGCGAGTCCGACTACTACGGTGGCCTCGGCATCGGCTATGACTTCTCGACCGCCTTCGGTCTGGGTCTCAACTACGACCACTACCAGGCCAAGGCCAGCGACGTGAACCTGTCGACCGATGTCTGGTCGCTGGGTGCGGAGTTCCGCTTCTGATCGGGCCCCGGTCCCCGGGTTCCGGGACCCGGGGACCGGGGCGCTCGTGTCAGCCGCCGGCCTGCCACTGGCCCAGCGCCGCCAGGCCGTTGGCACGGGCCCGGGTCAGCACCAGTTGCTGGGCCTCGTGCACCTTGCCCTTGAGGTCTTCCGACCAGCACTTCAGCGCCGCCTGCTGCATCGCGCGGCCGTACGAGAACGACAGCGGCCACGGGTGCGGGCCGACCTGGTTGATGGCGTTGAGGTGCGCGGTGGCGTCCTCGTCGGACTGGCCACCCGAGAGGAACACGATGCCGGGCAGCACCGCCGGTACCGTCGACTTCAGGCAGCGCACGGTGGCGTCGGCCACCTCCTCCACGCTGGCCTGGTCGGGGCAATCGGCGCCCGGCACGACCATCGAAGCCTTGAGGATGGTGCCCTCGAGCAGCACGTTGTGTTCGTACAGCGCGCCGAAGAGACTGCGCAGTACTGCTTCGGTGACGTCGTAGCAGACGTCGATATCGTGGTCGCCATCCATCAGCACCTCCGGCTCGACCATCGGCACCAGACCGGCTTCCTGGGCCAGCGCGGCGTAGCGCGCCAGCGCGTGGGTGTTGGCCTCGATGCAGGTCGAACTCGGCGTGTCATCGCCAATGGTGATGACCGCCCGCCACTTGGCGAACTGCGCACCCAGGCCGGTGTATTCGGCGAAGCGTTCGCGCAGGCCGTCCAGTCCGGTGGTGACCAGCTCGCCGGGGAAGCCGGCCAGCGGCTTGGCGCCCCGGTCCACCTTGATGCCGGGAATGATGCCGGCGTCCTGCATCACCTTGGTGAAGGGCGTGCCATCGGCGGTCGACTGGCGGATGGTCTCGTCGTAGAGGATCGCCCCCGAGATGTGGTCGCCTAGCCCCGGAGAGGTCAACAGCAGCTCGCGGTAGGCGCGGCGATGCTCCTCGCTGTTCTCGATTCCAACCGCGCCGAGCCGTTTGGCGATGGTGCCGGTCGACTCGTCTATCGCGATGATGCCCTTGCCCGGCGCGACCATGGCTTGGGCGACGGTTTCGAGCTGGTCGATGCTCATGCGGAACCCCGATCAATGTTGGCGAGGGACGGATTATAGGCCAGCACGCCGCGGCGGTCCTTACACAGGCTGAGCGTGTATCAGGGCGTGCCTGGGGCACTGCTGGCTGCCCTTGCAGCGGCACTGGACACGTGCTGCCTCGGCGGTGGATACTGTGCGGATGTTATAATATTTCATCGATGCTTTGCGCCGGGGAAACGAACCGTGGGAACAACCGCCATTCGCGCGACGATGATCCGGTCCGTTCGTTTGCCGCAGGCCGTGTGCCCGCTCGCGATACTCGGCATGCTGCTGCTCGCCGGCTGCGCCGCCGGTCCGGATTTCAAGCGACCCGCACCACCACAGGTCTCCAACTACAGCCGAACGCCACTGACGGCCACGACGGCCACGCCCGGCATCGCCGGCGGCGAGGCCCAGAAGTTCACCCGTGGTGCCGACATCGCCGGCGACTGGTGGACGCTGTTCCACTCGCGGCCGCTGGACGCGCTGATCCGGCAGGCGCTGGCACACAACCACGACCTGAAGGCGGCGCAGGCCGCGTTGAAGGCGGCGCACGAAGACGCACTGGCCGGCCGCGGCGCACGCTATCCCGCCCTCGACGCCGGCGTCGCCGCCTCCCGCCAGCGCGATCCGGCCGCCACGCCATACAACCTCTTCACGCCGCAGCTCGGCATCTCCTACGCGCCCGATGTGTTCGGCGGCGCCCGCCGCGCAGTGGAATCGCTTGAGGCTCAGGCCGACGCCGTGCACTTCCAGATGATCGCCACCTACACCACGCTGGCCAGCAACGTGGTGGTGGCCGCCGTGGAGGAGGCGGCGCTGCGCGCCCAGATCAAATCGACGCGCGCGCTGCTGGACATCGGCCACAGCATGCTGGACACGGTGAAGTACCAGGCGAGCCACGGCTACGCCAGCAACCTGGACGTCGCGGCCCAGGCCTCCCAGCTGGCGCAGGCCGCGGCGACGCTGCCGGATCTGCTCCAGGAAATGGCGCAGCAGCGCAACCGCCTGGCGGTGCTGTGCGGCCAGTTTCCCGGCCAGGCGGCGCTGCCGGTGTTCACTCTCGCCGACCTGCAGCTGCCGACGAACCTGCCGCTGAGCCTGCCGTCGGCGCTGGTGGCACAGCGTCCCGATGTGCGTCAGGCGCAGGCCGCGCTGCATGCCGCCAGCGCCGCCATCGGCGTCGCCGCGGCCGCCCGCCTGCCGCAGATCCAGTTGACTGCCGATGCCGGCAGCACCGCGCTGGCCATCTCCAGCGTGTTCACCTCCGGCACCGGTTTCTGGGGCCTGGCCGCAACCATCACCGCGCCGATCTTCCACGGCGGCGAGTTGCTGCACCAGGAGCGCGCTGCCAAGGCAACGTATGTGCAGGCTGCGGAGCAATACCGCGGCACGGTACTGGCCGCGTTTGAGGACGTCGCCGACACGTTGGCCGCCCTGCAGCAGGACGCCGAGGCCCTCAAGGCCGCCGCCGCCGCGGCGCATGCCGCCGAAGTGACGTTTCAACTGGCGCAGCGGCAGGCGAAGGTCGGCTACGCCAGCCAGCTCTCGCTGCTGAGCGCCCAGCAGGCATGGCTGTCGACGCGCATCACCCTGGTGCAGGCACAGGCCAGCCGCTATGCGGACACCGCTGCGCTGTTCCAGGCACTCGGTGGCGGCTGGTGGCACGACAAGGAGCTGACGACACAGTGACCATGAATTCCTCCCCTTCCCGCCCGGCCGCGCAGGCGCCGCGACAAAGGCCTGCGCCGGCGCGCCGGCTGTGCCCGCTGGCGCTGGCGGCGGCCTTGCTGCTCGGCGGCTGCACGGCCGGGCGGAACGCCGCCGGGCCGGCCGCCTCGGCCACCGCCGCGGTTGCATACGGCGGCGTCACGCTGAGCCAGGCGCAGCGCAAACACATCAAGCTCCATAAGGTGTCCGAGGCGGACTTCCGCCGAACCCTCGACACCGCCGGCACCGTCGACTACGACCAGGACCAGGCCACCGAGGTGCTGGCGCCATTCTCCGGACCGGTGACGCAGCTGCTGGTGTCGGTCGGCGACCAGGTCACCGCGGGCCAGGCGCTGGCGCGGGTGGATTCGTCCGACTTCGCCACCGCCATCGCCGCCTATCGAAAAGCTCTGGCCAGCGCCCGTACGGCCCGCCGGTTGGCCGACCAGGCACGGGAGCTGCTGGCGCACAAGGGGGTTTCCCGCCGCGAGGAGGAACAGGCGCAGACCAGCGCCGTCAGTGCCGAGGCCGACCGCGATGCCGCGCTGCAGGCGCTCAAGGCCCTGCAGGTCGGCGCGGCAGTGATCAGCGCCATCCAGCGGGGCCAGCCGGTGCCGCACGCCAGTGGCGTGATCCGCGCGCCCATCGCCGGCACCGTGGTGGCCAAGTCCATTACGCCCGGGCAACTGCTGCAGGCGGGCTCCACGAGCTGCTTCACCATCGCCGATCTGTCGCGCATGTGGGTGCATGCGCAGGTGTTTGCAGCCGACGTGGCTTTAGTCCAACCCGGCGATCCGGCCGAGGTGGAACTCGGCAACGGCCAGGCGAACCTGCCCGGTACGGTCACCACCGTGTCGGCCATGGTTGATCCGGCCACCGGCGCCGTGACCGCGCGAGTGGTCGCAGACAACCCGCATGACGTGCTGAAGAAGGACATGTACGTTCGCGTGCTGATCCACGCCGCGCAGCCCGGCCACGGCCTGCTGGTGCCGGTGTCGGCGGTGCTGCGGGACGACGACAACCGGCCGTTCGTCTATGTGGTGCAGGCCGATGGGAGCTTCGCGCGCCGGCATGTATCGCTGGGCTATCGCGACGGCGATCGCTACGCCATCGCATCCGGACTCAAGGCAGGGCAGCGCGTGGTCAGCGAAGGCGGCATCTTCGTTCGCTTCATGCAAAGCCAATGAGCGAGCCGTCCACCCCCAGCCCGCAGACGCCGCGGCCACGCTCGCTGATGAACCGCATCGTCGCCTTCTCGCTGGGCCAGCGGCTTATCGTCATCGTGTTGACGGCAATCCTGGTGGCCGGCGGCATCTGGGCCCTGAAGCGTCTGCCGATGGACGCCTACCCGGACCTGTCGCCGCCGATGGTCGAGATCGTGACCCAGTGGCCGGGCCATGCGGCCGAGGAGGTTGAGCGGCTGATCACGGTGCCGATCGAGCGCGGCATGAACGGCATCCCGAAGGTCACCATCAAGCGCTCGGTCTCGCTGTACGGCCTGTCCGATGTCAGTCTGACGTTCGCCGACGGCACCGACAACTATTTTGCCCGCCAGCGCGTGTTCAACCGGCTGGGCGACCTCGGCCTGCCGGACGGCGTAAGTCCTTCGGTTTCTCCGTTGACCGCGCCATCGGGGTTGATCTACCGCTACGTGCTGCAAAGCCGTGATCGCTCGGCGATGGAATTGAAGACCCTCAACGACTGGGTCATCGCGCCGCAATACCGCTCGGTTTCGGGCGTCGCCGACGACTCCGGCTTCGGTGGCGGCACCATGCAGTACCAGGTGTACCTGGACCCGGCGAAGATCGCCGCCATCGGCCTGTCGGTGCCGCAGGTCGAGGCCGCGCTGGCGGCCAACAACGGCAATGCCGGCGGCGGCTTCTATTCGCAGGGCGGGCAGTTCTACTACGTACGCGGACTGGGGCGCCTGAGGACGGTCGAGGATATCGGCAACGTGGTGCTGGCGGTGCACGATGGCACGCCGGTGCTGGTAAAGGACGTCGGCCGCATCACCATCGGTACCGCGCCGCACCTGGGCCAGTTCGGCTACAACACGCAGGACAACGCCGTGGAAGGTGTGATCGTCATGCGCAAGGGCGAAAAGAGCCAGGACGTGCTAAAGCGTGTCGAGGCGAAGACGCAGCAGCTCAATCAAAGCCTGCTGCCGAAGGACGTGACGATCCATCCCTACTACGACCTCAGCACGTTGATCGCCGAAACAACCCAGGTGGTGCAGCAAAACCTGCTGCGGGGCATGGTGCTGGTGGTGGTGGTGCTGGTGTTTTTCCTCTACGACCTGCGCGCCGGCCTGATCGTCGCCGTCACCATTCCACTGGCGCTGTTGTTTGCGTTCGCCTGCCTTGACCTGCAGGGTGCATCGGCCAACCTGCTGTCGATCGGCGCCGTGGACTTCGGCATCCTCGTCGACGGCGCCATCTTCATGGTGGAGAACATCTTCCGCCAGCTGGCGCTGCACCGCGAGCAAGGTACGGCGCTGCACGTCGGCGAGATCATCCAGGCGGCGGCCGCGGAGGTCGACCGGCCACTGTTTTACGCGGTCGCGGTGATAATCGCCAGCTTCCTGCCGATCTACGTGCTGGCCGGGCCGTCAGGCACGTTGTTCCGCCCGATGGCCGACACCATGATCTTCGCCCTGATCGGCTCGCTGATCGTCACCCTGAGCCTGCTGCCGGTGCTGTGCTCATGGTTCATGCGCAAGGGCGTGCGCGAGCATCGCAATCGCGCGTTCGAGATGATCCGCTCGGCCTACGTGCGAGGCCTCGATTTTTGCCTGGCCCGCCCCTGGTGGACCACGGCCGTGCCAGCCATCCTGCTCGGCCTGTCGCTGTTGCTGGTGCCTCTGATCGGCGCCGAGTTCATGCCGCACCTGGACGAGGGCTCGCTGTGGGTGCGCGCCACCATGCCCTACACCATCTCGTTTGACGAGGCCGCAAAGATTTCCCCGCAGATTCGCGAGGTCCTCGCCGCCTTTCCCATGGTCACGACCGTCGCCTCCGAACTCGGCCGCCCTGACGACGGCACCGACTCGACCGGCTTTTTCAACGACGAATTCTTCGTCGGCCTCAAGCCGTATTCGGAATGGAACGGCACGATCCGTACGAAGCCGCAGCTGATCGCGGCCATCAACGCGAAGCTCGCCGGCTTTCCCGGCATCATCTTCAACTACACCCAGCCAGCCGAGGACGCCGTGGACGAGGCCGAAACGGGGCTGAAGAGCGCGCTGGCGGTGAAGGTCTTCGGGCCCGACCTGAAGACACTGCAGGCCAAGGGCAAGGCCATCAAGCAGGTGCTCGCGCGGGTGCGCGGCATCACCAATGTGACCCTGGTGCACGAGCTGGGCCAGCCCAGCCTCGCAATCAAGATCAATCGCACCAGGATCGCCCGCTACGGCCTCAACGTCGCCGATGTCAACGCACTGATCCAGGCCGCGATTGGCGGCGACGTGGCCACGAACGTGGTGCAGGGCGAGCGCGAGTTCGACCTGGTGGTGCGCCTCGACCGCAGGTACCGCGACAATCCACAGGAGATCGGCGACATTCCGGTCGCCACGCCCGGCGGCCAGCAGATCCCGCTGAAGGAACTGGCCAGCATCAAGGTGGCCAACGGTGCCTCTTTCATCTACCGCGAGAACGACTCACGCTACATAGGCGTGCAGTTCTCGGTGGTCGGGCGCGACCTCGCGGGCGCCGTCGAGGATGCCATCGCGCAAGTTGGGGACGCCGTCAAGCTGCCGCAGGGCTACCGCGTCGACTGGGGTGGCGAGTACAAGGAGTACACCGCCTCGCGCAAGCAAATGGGCGTGATCCTGCCGTTGACGCTGTTGGTGATCTTCCTGCTCCTGTTCGTGCTGTACAGCAATTTCAAGTTTCCTCTGATCACCGTTCTTGGGGTGGTGCTGTCGGCGCCGGTGGGCGGCATCCTGGCGCTGTGGGCGACCGGCACGCCGTTCTCGGTCTCGTCCGGTATCGGCTTCCTGGTGCTGTTCGGCGTGTCGGTGCTGACGGCGGTGGTCTACATCTCCTGCGTCAACGAACTGCGCCTGGACGGCATGCCGACGGCCGAAGCCATCCGCGCCGGCGCCATCGCGCGGCTGCGGCCGATCATGATGACCGCTTTGGTGGCCGCGCTGGGCCTGTTGCCGGCGGCGCTGGCGACTGGCGTCGGCACCGACTCGCAGCGGCCGTTCGCACTGGTCATCGTCGCCGGGATGATCGCGCGCCTGATGATCAGCGTGTTCCTGATGCCGGCGTTGTACGCGCTGGTGGCCCGCCCGGGCGATCAACTCAAGGTCTAGCCCCGGGTCGCGGCGCCTGCGGCACCGCCTACTCGACCGTGAAGCTGGCGGCGCGCGATTGCCCGTAGCCGGCGAGCGCGCAGGCCTCGGTCAGCCGGCGCTTTTCGGCGTCCGACTTGTCGCGCAGGTTGAACTGTACGGTGTAGTAGGTGGCAACCGGGCGTTGCAGGCGGTTGCGCGGCGAGGGCACGTAGCGAAACTGCTTGACGATGCCGATCGCGGTCGGGCCGAGGCTGCTCGGCGGCTCGACCTTGCCCAGCTCGACATCGTGCGGCTGTCCGTCGGGGCCGATGGTGAAACGTACCGAGACGCAGCCCGGCTGGTGCACGTCGGGACCGGAATTGGGCACCATGGCGTTGACCGAGGTGTTGGTCAGCAGCCAGTACGCCGGTAACTCGTAGGGTTCGACCTTGCGCACCGCGGCGGTCGCACTGGCCGAGGCCAGCGCGCAGGCCAGTGCGCTGGCGAGCATGATCCATTGCTTGCGTTGCATCTGCCGGTTCCTCGTGATCCGAACGCAAAAAGTATAGCGCCCGCTGACTGAGCGCATGGTGAGGGTGGTGGCGGCGCCGCGCCCCTCCGGACCGGCAACCGTGGGACCGCCGCTGCGTTTCAGGGGGTGCCGAGGGCGCGCAGGCTTTCGATGGCGCCCGCGTCGCCGACGTGCAGCAGCTTCAGCGTGTTGGTGCCGCCGCCATGCCCGGTCTCGTCGCCGTGGGTCAGCAGCACCCGGTCGCCAACCGCGAGCGCACCGGCGTCGTGCAACTGCTTGACTGCCGCCCGCGCCACCCGCACCGGCTCGATGTCGGCGACATCGAAGGCGATGGGGGTGACGTCGCGCAGCAGCAGCATGCGCCGGCGGGCGGCGCCGCTGCGGGCCAGCGCATAGATCGGCACGTCCGACCGGTAACGTGACAGCCACTGCGCGGTAGCGCCCGATTCGGTCAGCGCGATGATGGCGCGCACGCGCACGCTCGAGGCCAGGAACATCGCCGCCATGGCGATGGCCTGGTCGGAGCGGTCCAGCCGATGCGCCATGGTCGAGGGATCCTCGATCGGTTCGAACTGGCGCTCGGCACCCAGGCAGATGCGGCGCATTGCGGCGACCGCCTTGTCGGCGTGCTTGCCGGCGGCCGTCTCCTGCGACAGCATCACCGCGTCGGTGCCGTCGATCACCGCGTTGGCGACGTCCAGCACCTCGGCACGGGTGGGGATCGGCGACTCGACCATCGACTGCAGCATCTGTGTGGCCGTGATCACCGCGCGGTTGCGCTGCAATGCCTCGCGGATGATTTTTTTCTGCAGGCCCGGCAGCTCGGCGTCGCCGATCTCGACGCCAAGGTCGCCGCGCGCGACCATCACCACGTCGCTGGCGTCGATGATCTCGCCCAGCACCGGGATCGCCTCGGCGCGTTCGATCTTGGCCACCAGCGCAGCGTCGCCGCCGGCTTCGCGCAGCAGCCGCCGCGCCTCGTGCATGTCGGTGGCGCTGCGCACGAAGGACACCGCAAGGAAATCGGCGCCCAACTCGGCCGCCAGGCAGATGTCGGCGCGGTCCTTGTCCGACAGGGCGTCGATGCTGAGCCCGCCACCCTGGCGGTTGAGGCCCTTGCGGTCGGACAGGCGGCCGCCGTTGACCACCTCGCAGCGAATGCGCGCGCCATCGACCGCAAGCACGCGCATCGCCACCAGCCCATCGTCAAGCAGCAACAGGTCACCGGTCGCGACATCGTCAGGCAGGCCGGCGTAGCTGACGCCGACGCCGTGCGCATCGCCGGGCGGCGCGTCAGGGCTGCAGTCGAGCACGAACTCGTCGTGCCGCTGCAAGGTGACTGGCCCCTCGGCGAACCGGCGGATGCGGATCTTCGGCCCCTGGAGGTCGGCCAGTACGCCGACTTCGCGGTCCAGTTCGCGGGCCGCCTCGCGCACCGCGGCGGCGCGCGCGCGGTGGTCGTCGGGTTCGCCGTGCGACAGGTTCAGGCGGACGACGTCGACACCGTCGGCCAGCATCTGGCGCAACATGCCGGGCGCGTCGCTGCCCGGACCGAGGGTGGCGACAATCTTCGTCCGCCGCAATTGTTCGCTGCTCATGCCGGCGAAAATAACACGTCGCCGGCAACCGCGACCGGGCGACGGGTCAGAAGCGCATGCTGCTGTTGTCGTCTTCCTCGAGTTCGACGCCATCCAGGCCCTGCGACAGCGTGTGCGCGTCGCCGCCCTGGGCCAGCTTGATCTTCAGCCGCACCTCGTTGGCGCTGTCGGCGTGGCGCAGCGCGTCCTCGTAGGAGATCTCGCCGGCCTGGTAGAGCGTGAACAGCGCCTGGTCGAAGGTCTGCATGCCGAGGTTGGTGGACTCCTTCATCACGTCCTTGAGCTTGTGCACCTCGCCCTTGCGGATGTAGTCCTGCACCAGCGGCGTGCCGAGCATGATCTCCATCGCCACGCGCCGCGCCTTGCCGTCGGGCGTCGGGATCAGCTGCTGGGCGACCACGCCCTTGAGGTTCAGCGACAAGTCCATGAACAGCTGCTCGCGGCGGTCCTCGCTGAAGAAGTGGATGATGCGGTCCAGCGCCTGGTTGGCGTTGTTGGCGTGCAGCGTGCACAGGCACAGGTGGCCGGTTTCGGAGAAGTTGATGGCGTGCTCCATCGTCTCGCGGGTACGCACCTCGCCGATCATGATCACGTCCGGCGCCTGGCGCAGCGTGTTCTTCAGCGCGTTGTCCCAGTTGTCGGTGTCGATGCCCAGCTCGCGCTGGGTGATGATGCAGCCCTCGTGGCGGTGCACGTACTCGATCGGATCCTCGATGGTGATGATGTGGCCGGTCGAGTTGACGTTGCGGTAGCCGATCATTGCCGCCAGCGAGGTCGACTTGCCGGTGCCGGTGGCGCCGACGAAAATGATGATGCCACGCTTGGTCATCGACAACTGCTTGAGGATCGGAGGCAGGTTCAGTTCTTCGAAGGTCGGGATCTTGGTCTCGATGCGGCGCAGCACCATGCCGACGTGGTTGCGCTGGTAGAAGCACGAGACGCGGAAGCGGCCGACGCCCTGCAGGCCGATGGCGAACTGGCACTCGTGGGTCTTCTCGAACTCCTCGCGCTGCGCCGGCGTCATCACGTTCAGCACCATGTCGCGCGACTGCTGTGCAGTCAGCGCGCCTTGGGTGACCGGCATGATCCGGCCGTTGACCTTGATCGACGGGGCGACGCCCGCCGTGATGAACAGGTCCGACGCCTTCTTGTGCGCCATCAACTTGAGGAATGAGGTGAAATCGACTTCAGCCATTGGAGGGGCCCGGGAATGGGGAATCGGGAATCGGGAATGGGGAAAGCACAAGAGCGTCAAGCGCGCGGTGCACGATCAGGCCGGCGTAGGGCATGGAAGGAGCGACACGGCTGGGCGCGCCGATCCCCCATTCTCCATTCCCCATTCCAGGCTTCACCGGAAAATTTCCTTGTTCTTGGCGCGGCTGGCGGCCTGCTGGCGCGTGATCAGGCCGCGCTTGACCAGGTCCTGCATGCACTGGTCGAGCGTCTGCATGCCGAACTGCTGGCCGGTCTGGATGGACGAGTACATCTGCGCCACCTTGTCCTCGCGGATCAGGTTGCGGATGGCGGGGATGCCGATCATGATCTCGTGCGCCGCGATCCGGCCGCCGCCGACCTTCTTCATCAGGGTCTGCGAAATCACCGCGCGCAGGCTCTCCGACAACATCGAACGCACCATCGCCTTCTCGCCCGCGGGGAACACGTCGATCACGCGATCGATGGTCTTGGCTGCCGAACTGGTATGCAGCGTGGCGAACACCAAGTGGCCGGTTTCGGCGGCGGTCAGCGCCAGCCGGATGGTCTCGATGTCGCGCATCTCGCCAACCAGGATGATGTCCGGGTCCTCGCGCAGCGCCGAGCGCAGCGCCTCGGTGAAGCCGTGGGTGTCGCGGTGCACCTCGCGCTGGTTGATCAGGCAGCGCTGCGAAGTGTGCACGAACTCGATCGGATCCTCGACCGTGATGATGTGGCCGTATTCCTTCTTGTTGATGTGGTCGATCATCGCCGCCAGCGTGGTCGACTTGCCGGAGCCGGTCGGGCCGGTGACCAGGATCAGGCCCTGCGGCTGGTCGATCACCTCGCGGAAAATCTTCGGCGCCGCCAGGTCTTCCAGCGTCAGCACTTCGGAGGGAATCGTGCGGAAGACCACGCCAGCGCCGCGGTTCTGGTTGAACACGTTGACGCGGAAGCGCGCCAGCCCCGGAATCTCGAACGAGAAATCGGTCTCCAGGAACTCCTCGTAGTCGCGCCGCTGCTTGTCCGACATGATGTCGTAGACCAGCGCGTGCACCTGCTTGTGCTCCAGCGCCGGCATGTTGATGCGGCGCATGTCGCCGTCGACGCGGATCATCGGCGGCACGCCCGCGGACAGGTGCAGGTCCGAGGCCTTATTCTTGACAGAAAATGCCAGCAGTTCAGCGATGTCCATTCAGGATTCCCCAGAGGTGCGCGGCTCGGCGCCGGAGGCCCGGCCAAGTATAGCCCCGCCGCAGGTAGCACAAATGCGCACCGCGGCATGAATTCCGAGCATGCCACATTGGCTGCCGCGCGGCAGCGGATCGAAGCCGCGGCGCGGGCGGCAGGGACGCCTTCGGTCGCCCTTGTGGCCGCCAGCAAGACCCGGCCGGCGGCGACGCTGCGGGCTTTCGCCGCCGCCGGCCAGCACGCGTTCGGCGAGAATTACGTGGCGGAGGCGCGGGCGAAGCAGGCGGAACTGCCCGACCTGGCCTTGGAATGGCACGCCATCGGCCCGCTGCAGTCCAACAAATGCGCCGAGGTGGCGCGGCATTTTGACTGGTTGCAGAGCCTGGACCGGCCCAAGCTGGTGCCATTGCTGGCGCGGGCGCGGCCGGCGGAGCGCGGGCCGCTGAACGTGCTGGTGCAGGTCAATATCGACCATGAGGCCAGCAAGTCCGGCTGCCAGCCGGCGGCACTGCCGGCGCTGGCCGAGGCGGTGGCAGCCGAGTCGGCGCTGCGCCTGCGCGGCATCATGGCCATCCCGGCGCCGTGGCCCGACACCGACCGCCGGAGGCGCGCCTTCGCCGCGCTGCGGGCGCTGTTCGAGGCGCTGCGGCGCGACCACCCGGCCATCGACACGCTGTCGATGGGCATGTCCGACGACCACCTGCTGGCGATCGCCGAGGGCGCCACCATGGTGCGGCTCGGCACGACGCTGTTCGGGCCGCGTCCGCGCCGGGAATAGGGGATCGAGAATCGGGAATGGCGAAGACAACAGCGCCGTGCCCACTCGCCCCTGCTCCCTCCGCCCTGCTCCCGGCTCCTTGTTATCCTTGCGTCCCCTCCGCAGCAGGCCACCCGCCATGACCGAGCATCCCGACAGCATCACCTTCATCGGTGGCGGCAACATGGCACGCAGCCTGATCGGCGGCCTGCTGGCCGGCGGCAGCACGCCCGGCCAGGTGCACGTGGTCGAGCCCCGGGCCGAGGCGCGCGAGGGTCTGGAGCGGGAGTTCGGCATCACCACGCACGCCGAGGCCGATGCCGTCGCGCTGGCCAGCGCCACGCTGGTGCTGGCGATCAAACCGCAGGTGATGCGCGGCGTCTGCGAAGCCATCGGTGGCCAGCTTGCCCGCGGCACGCTGGTGATCTCGATCGCGGCCGGCATCCGCCTGGCGCAGATCGGCCGCTGGCTGGGCGGCGAGCACGCGATTGTCCGCTGCATGCCCAACACGCCGGCGCTGATCGGCGCGGGCGCCAGTGGCCTGTGTGCCAGCGCAAGCGTCGAGCCGGCGCAGCGCGAACGGGCCGAGCGGGTCTTGGCCAGCGCCGGGCTCACCTGCTGGGTCGACGATGAAGCGTTGATCGACACGGTCACCGGGATCTCCGGCTCGGGACCCGCTTATTTCTTCGCCTTTGTGGAGGCGCTGGAGGACGCGGGCGTGGCCCAGGGCCTGCCGCGCGATACGGCGCGCGCGCTGGCCTGCCAGACCTGCCTCGGCGCCGGCCGCATGCTGGTGGAGGGCGACGACGCGCCGGCCGAGCTGCGGCGCAAGGTCACTTCGCCCAACGGCACGACGGCCGCCGCGCTCGACAGCCTTTCTGGCGACGACCTGGCTGGCGTCGTGGCACGTGCCGTCGCTGCCGCGACGCGCCGTGGCCAGTCGCTGTCGGCCGAGCTGGACTGACGCCCGTGCCCTACCTTGCCAACGCCGCCCAAATCCTGATCGAGTTTGTTTTCGGCGCGATCATCGCGCTGCTGCTGCTGCGGGTGCTCACCGAGGCCTGGCGCGCGGACTTCCACAACCCGCTCAGCCAGTTCCTCTACCGGGCCACCAACCCCACCCTGAGCGCGCTGCGGCCCGTGTTGCCCACCTGGCGGCGCATCAACCTGGCGGCACTGGTGCTGGCCTGGGTCGCCGTGCTGGTGAAGATCACGCTGCTGTGCGCCACCGTCGGGGTGGCGCCGCAGATCAGCGGCCTGCTGCTGCTTGCGCTCGCCGAGCTGGTCGATTTCCTGCTGGTGCTGTACGTGGTGCTGATCTTTGCCTGGGCGCTGATGAGCATGCTCAGCGTCGATTACCGCAACCCGCTGGTGCCGCTGATCTCGCAACTGGTGGGTCCGGTCATGCGACCGCTGCGCCGGCGCATCCCCACGCTCGGCGGCATCGACTTTTCGCCGGCGGTGGCCATCCTGGTGCTGCTGCTGATCCGCGCGCTGGTGCTGCAACCGCTGCTCGACGTCGGCCAGCGGCTGCTGGTTTGACGGCAGGGAGCGGGGAGCGGGGACCGGGGAGCGGGGACCGGGGAGCGGGGACCGGGGAGCGGGGACCGGGGAGCAGGAACCGGGGACCGGGGAGCAGGGGCCGGAAAGCCGCCGGGCACGGATTGCCGCGTCCGGGCGCGCTGCGCTGCGCTGGGATGGGGAATGGACAGAGCCCGCTCACCCTGCCGATTTTGAGCCGGGCTCGGCGCAATGCCTTTCCGCTCACCGCTCACTGCTCACCGCTCACTGTCCACCGACGCCGATGCAGGTGACCGTGACGCGGCGCTGGTGCGGCTGGGTGCGGTGCTCGTAAAGGAAGGCACCCTGCCACGTGCCGAGGGCCAGGCGGCCGTCGCTGACCGGAATCGACAGGCTGGCGCCGGTCAGCACCGAGCGCACATGGGCCGGCATGTCGTCGGGGCCTTCAGCGTCGTGGCGGAACAGCGGGTCGCCATCGGTCACCAGGCGCGCGAGAAACCGCTCCAGATCGGCCTGCACCGTCGGGTCGGCATTCTCGCACAGCAGCAACGAGCAGCTGGTGTGGTGGGTAAAGACCTGCGCGACGCCTTGGCGCAGGCCGCTGTCCGCCAACGCCTCGCGCAATGGGTCACTGATCTCGACCAGGCCACGGCCGCGCGTCGGCACCGTGAAGCGGGCCTGGGCGAAACAAGTGGCGGGCTGGGCCTTGCTCATGGATACAAGTGCTGCGATGTCCAGGTGCCGCCGGCGCCGCATGACCAGCATTCCCGCCGGTGCAGTCGGTGCTCGGCGCCGTGCCAGAACTCGACTCGGTCGGGTCGCAGCAGGTAGCCGCCCCAGTGCGGCGGGCGCGGCACGGGCTGGTCGGCGAACTCGGCCTCGTACCGCGCGATCCGCGCGTCGAACGCGGCCTGATCGTCCAGCACCTGCGACTGCAGCGAAGCCCAGGCGCCGATCTGGCTGCCGCGCGCGCGGCTGGCGAAGTAGGCATCCGATTCGGCCGCCGGCAAGGTCTCGACCACGCCCTCGGCACGCACCTGGGTACCGCCGGCGCCGAGCGTCTTCCAGTGCAGGCACAGCGCTGCCCGCG
Organism: Rhodanobacteraceae bacterium; assembly: GCA_035699085.1. GTDB lineage: Bacteria > Pseudomonadota > Gammaproteobacteria > Xanthomonadales > Rhodanobacteraceae > DASSBG01. Next base: position 73,682 of record DASSBG010000045.1, on the reverse strand, counting down.
GGTTGGCCGCCAGCTGCGCCGCCTTGTGGCTGTGGTAATTGGTGAAAAAGCGCAGGCCACGCTCGTCCACGCCCTTGAGCAACACCACGCGGGCCGAGACGCGGCCGTCGGCGTCGGCGGTGGCCAGCGTCATGGCCATCGGCTCCGGGTCACCCTGCGCGCGCGCCTGGCCGAGCAGCCCGGTGAGGGTGTCGATGATGCGCTGGTCAAGCATGCTGCGGGCTCCGCGGGTCGGCCAACCATGGTAGCGGCTGCACCGGTGCCGGCGCGCCGCGCCGATGCCGGCCGGTCAGGCCGCGGCCATCGCCGGCGGCGGGGGTGGCCGGGTTTCGCGCCGCCGGGTCCAGCTCAGCCAGATCAGGAACACCACCAGCGCGTCAACCACGATCAGCGCCTGCCAGACGTAGAGATGGAACCAGTCAAACCATTGCCGGTTCCAGTTGCCGAGGTAGTACAGGCTGATGATGCGCACCAGGTTCACCGACTGCACCGCGAAAAAGCCGGCCACGAGGCCCAGCAACCGATCGCGCCAGCGCGCCGGGTAGGCCAGCATCGCCGCCACCAGAATGATTACCGCCTCGATGCCGTTGCAGCCGCGTTCGATGGAGATGGCGAAGCCGCTGCTGGCACTGGCAATCACGTTGCCGTGGGCGACGACATCGGAATCGAACAGGCGCATCAGCCAAGCGCTGATGTCGGCCAGGGCGGCCGTCCAGGGCACCACCACCCAGTGCTCGACCGGCGCCAGCAACTCCAGTACGAACAGCACCACCAGGTAGAGCGGAAACAGGATCACGAACTTCAGCATGACAACCTCGAACGGCGAACAAGATCGTCGCGGCGCACCCGGCACCCGCGACGCGGTAGCATCCGTGGCATGAATCCCTCGCCCAACCTGTTCCTGGTCGGTCCGATGGGCGCCGGCAAGACCTCCATCGGCCGGCGCCTGGCGCAGCATTTCGCGCTGCCGTTCGTCGACCTGGACATGGCCATCGAGACCGCCACGGGCGCCTCCATCGCGCTGATCTTCGAGCTCGAGGGCGAGGATGGCTTCCGCCAACGCGAATCGGCTGCGTTGCGCCAGTTTAGCGCCAGCGACGGTCTGGTGCTGGCTGGCGGCGGCGGCATCGTGCTGCGCGAAGCCAACCGCACCTGTCTCGCGCAGCGTGGTTTCGTGGTCTACCTACAGGCGGACGTCGGCCACCAGATCGAGCGCCTGCGCCGCGACCGCCAGCGGCCGCTGCTGGCGACGCCCGACCGTCACCAGCGCCTGCAGGCCATGGCCAGCGAGCGCGAGCCGCTGTACCGCCAGGTTGCCGACCTCTGCATCCCGTCGCGGCGCGAGACGCTGCGCAAGGCCAGTGCCCGCGTGGCGGCGCAGATCGAGGCGGTCTGGCAACGGCCGCCGGTGGACGCGCCGTCATGAGCGGCGTGCGCGAGATCCGCGTCGAGCTGGGCGCGCGCAGCTACCCGATTTGCATCGGCACCGGCCTGCTCGGCGACGGCTCCCGGCTGCGCCCGTTCCTGCGCGGCCGCGCGCTGGTGGTCAGCAACGAGGTGGTGGCGCCGCTGTACCTGGGCCGCGTGCGCGCGATGCTGGGCGAGCGACCGCACGCCGTGCTGGTGCTGCCCGACGGCGAGGCAAACAAGACGCTGGGGGCGGTGCAGCAGGTGTTCGAGGCGCTGGCCGCGCTGGGCGCGCAACGCGATGCCTGCGTCCTCGCCCTCGGCGGCGGCGTGGTCGGCGACACCGCAGGCTTCGCCGCCGCCTGCTGGATGCGCGGCATCGACTTCGTGCAGTTGCCAACTACCTTGCTGGCGATGGTCGACGCCGCGGTCGGCGGCAAGACCGCAGTCAATATCTCCGCCGGCAAGAACCTGGTTGGCGCCTTCCACCAGCCGCGCGCCGTGCTGGCGGACACCGGCACGCTGGCGACGCTGCCGCAGCGCGTGTACGCGTGCGGCCTGGCCGAGGCGGTGAAACACGCGGCCATCGGCGACGCCCGCTTTTTCGCCCGGCTGGAGGCCATGGCCGAGCCGCTGGTCGCCCGCGACCCGGCGGCGCTGGCGGAACTGATCGGGCACGCCTGCCGCTTCAAGGCAGCGGTGGTGGCGCGTGACGAAACCGAGCACGGCGAGCGCGCGCTGCTCAACTTCGGCCACACCTTCGGCCACGCGTTGGAAACCGAGACCGGCTACACCGAGCTGCTGCACGGCGAGGCGGTGGCGATCGGCATGTGCCTGGCGACGCGTCTTTCCAGCCAGCTGGGCATGGCGCCGCAGGCCGACGGGGAGCGGCTGGCGGCGCTGCTGGCACGGCTGGGGCTGCCGGTCGCCATGCCGCCGGGCCTCGACCCCGAGGCGCTGCTGGCGCACATGCGCCTGGACAAGAAGAACCAGGCCGACCGCCTGCGCCTGATCCTCTGGCACGGCCTGGGCCGCGCCGCCATCGTCGATGGCGTCGAGTCCGCCACCGTGCGCGGCGTCCTCGTGCCGGGACCCGGGACCCGGGACCCGGGACCCGCGCAGGCGCGCACCTCTGCGCGAACGCGGTAATCCCGCGCGTCGCTGGTCGCCTGCACGCAGGCTCCTACGCTGAGCCCGTACAATAGCGGGTCCGCCCGACCCGTCCGACCGCCCATGCGCGTCTACATGCAAGCCAAGCCGCTGGCCGACGAGGCATCGCGCTACGTGCAGCTGATTCTCGAACAGGACCTGCTGGGCGGCTGGACCTTCTACCGCGAAAGCGGGGTGCCCGGCGGCCGGGTCAGCCTGCGCAAGCAGGTGTTCACGGCCCAGGACGACGCGCTGGCCGCTTTCGAGCAGGCGCGCGACACGCAGCTCAAGCGCGGCTTCCAGGTGATGTTCGCCAAGGGCATGGAGCCGCCGCATGGAGTTTGAGCCGCTGCGCAATGACCGCCTGCTGCGTGCGCTGCGCCGCCAGCCGGTCGACGCCACGCCGATCTGGATCATGCGCCAGGCCGGCCGCTACCTGCCCGAATACCGCGCCACCCGCGAGCGCGCCGGCAGCTTCCTCACCCTGGCGAAGACGCCCGAGCTGGCCTGCGAGGTGACCCTGCAGCCGATCCGCCGCTTCGACCTGGACGCGGCGATCATCTTTTCCGACATCCTGACCATCCCCGATGCCATGGGCCTCGGCCTGCACTTCGCCGCCGGCGAGGGCCCGCAGTTCGAGCGGCCGCTGCGCAGCCGTGCCGACATCGAGCGGCTGGGCATGCCCGACATGGCCAGCGACCTCGGCTACCTCGCCGAAGCCCTCCGCCTGACGCGACGCGAGCTGGGCGGCGCGGTGCCATTGATCGGCTTTTCCGGCAGCCCCTGGACGCTGGCCTGCTACATGGTCGAAGGCCGTGGCCGCAACGACTTCCCGCACGCCCGCGCGCTGCTGGCCGAACAGCCGGCGCTGGCGCACCAACTGCTTGGCCACCTGGCCCAGGCGGTCATCGAGTACCTGCGCATGCAGGTGGCGGCCGGCGCCCAGGCGCTGATGATCTTCGACAGCTGGGGCGGCCTGCTTGCCCCGCCGATGTTCGAGGAATTCTCGCTGCGCCACCTGCACACGATCGCCCAGGCGCTGCGCGCCGATCCGGCCTGCGCCGAGGTGCCGCTGATCCTCTTCAGCAAGGGCGCCAACGCCTCGCTGGACGGCTTGGCTGACAGCGGCTGCGCCGCCCTCGGCGTCGACTGGACCATCAGCCTTGCCGAAGCCCGCCGCCGCGTCGGCGGCCGCGTTGCCCTGCAGGGCAACGCGGACCCTGCGCTGCTGCGCGGCGGCGAAGCCGCCATCCGCGCCGCCGCCGCGGCAGTGCTTGCGGACTACGGCGACGGCCCCGGCCACGTCTTCAACCTGGGGCACGGCATCACGCCGGACATCGATCCGGCGATGGTGGCGGTGTTGGTTGACGCAGTCCATGGGGAGGCCGCGGCCCGGGACGTCGGGACCCGGGACGTCGGGACGCGGGACGTCGGGACCCGGGACCCGGGACCCGGGACCCGGGGCTGACGCGCCGCTCTACGCCGTCACCATTCCCCATTCCCCATTCCCCATTTCCAGCCTCTCAGAAGCAGCCAGAGGATGATGGCGGCGGCGAGGCCGGCGAGGACGTCGTCGAGCATGACGCCGAAGCCGCCCTTGACGCGGCGGTCGGCCCAGCGGATCGGCCAGGGCTTGGCGATGTCGAACAGCCGAAACAGGACGAAGCCAACCAGCGCCCACCAGGCCGGTGCCGCCAGGGCCGGCAGTAACGCCAGCCACTGGCCCACGAACTCGTCCCAGACGAAAGCGCCGTGGTCGGCAACGCCAATCCGCCGGCCGGCGACGCCGCAGGCCCAGATCCCCAGGGCGAAGGCCAGCAGCAGCACCAGCAGGTAAGGCAGCGGCGGCAGTTCGCGCAGCGCCAGCCAAGGCAGCAGTGCCAGTGCCGAGCCGGCGGTGCCGGGCATGCGTGGCGCCAGGCCGGAACCGAACCCGAGTGCAATCCAGCCCGCCGGGTGGGCCAGCAAGGCGCGGCGCTGGTCGCGGTCCAGGCTCATGCGCCGAAGTGCTCCCAGCCCCGTCGGCGCGGGTGGACGGGCATGCCGCTGGCGTCGAGCACGCGCACGCCCTGCCCCTCGGTGACGTTGCCAATGCGCGTGGCGCCGCAGCCCAGCCGCGCCAGGTCGGCGGCCACCGCGTGCGCCTCGGCCGCGGGCACGGTAAAGCACAGCTCGTAGTCATCTCCGCCGGCCAGTGCCTGTTGCAAGGCCTCGTCGCCGCCAAATAGCTCCACCAGCGCGGGCGAACGCGGCACCCGCTCCGCCTGGATTTCGGCGCCGACGCCGCTGCCCTCGCACAGGTGGCCGAGGTCGGCGAGCAGGCCGTCGGAGACATCGATGCAGGCACTGGCAATGCCGCGCAGCGCGCGCCCCGCCGCCAACCGCGGCTGCGGCCGGCGCAGCCGTGCCAGCAGCGTTTCGCGGGCGTCGCCGGGCGATGCCAACAGGCTGGACGCGCGCGGGTCGTCGCGGTCCAGACAGCGCAGCCCGCCGGCGGCGTCGCCGAGGCTGCCGGTGACGAAGACCGCGTCGCCGACCTTCGCGCCGGCGCGGCGCAGTGCCTGGCTCACCGGCACCAGCCCGAGCGCCGTCACCGTCACGCTCAGCGGCCCCTGGGTGGTGTCGCCGCCAACCAGTGCCAGCTTGTGCGTGCGTGCCAGTTGCGCAAAGCCGCCAGCGAGTGCCTCGACGAAGCCGCTGTCGGCGGCCGGCAACGTGAGGTTGAGCAGTGCCCAGGCGGGCGTCGCGCCCATCGCCGCCAGGTCGGACAGGTTCACCGCCAGCGCCTTCCAGCCGATGTCGGCGGCGGCCGTGCCCTCCGGAAAATGCACCTTCGCGACCAGCGTGTCCGTGGCCGCCACCAAGGCCTGGCCGGCCGGCACCTGGAGCACGGCGGCGTCATCGCCGATGCCAAGCAGCACGTCCTCGCGCGACTGCGCGGTGCGGCGGCGGATCCGCTCGATCAAATCAAACTCCGCCACTGCACCGCTCCTTGCACGCGTGCGGGCTGCGCATCAATGCAACTGCGATACCACCAGCCGGCGTGGCGCAGTCCGTGGCTGACATCCGCCGCCACACCTTGCTATCCGCGGGACCCGGGTCCCGGGTCCCGGGTCCCGGCTGCCCCGGTCGCGCCGTATTCCACCGCCCGCCAGTCGCGCGCCAGCTTGTCGAGCACGCCGTTGACGTAGGTGTGGCCAAAATCGGCGCCGAAGCGCTTGGACACTTCGACGGCCTCGTTGAGCACCACGCGATACGGCACGTCCGGGCGATATTTCAGTTCCCAGGCGGCCAGCCGCAGGACAGCGCGCTCGATCGGGTCGACCTGCGCGATCGGCCGGTCCAGGTGCGCCGCCAGGCCGGCATCAAGTTCCGGGCAATGCTGCTCGACGCCCTCCAGCAGCGCCTCGAAATACTCGAGGTCGGCAACCTGCATGTCCTGCTCGTGGCGAAACTGCGCGGCGATCGCCGGCATGCGGGAGCCGCTGATTTGCCAGGCATAGATCGCCTGCAACGCACGCCGGCGCGCACGCGCGCGCGCCGCGGCATCGACGCCTTGGGGCGTGCGCCGCGGGCTCACAACTGCCTCCAGAGATCAGCCATTTCGATCGCGACGCGCGCCGCCTCCTCGCCCTTGTTGCCGGCCACGCCACCGGCGCGCGCATGCGCATCGGCGCTGCGCTCGACCGCCAGCACGCCGTTGGCGACCGGCAGGCGGAATTCCGTCGCCACCTGCATGAGGCCGTTGGCGCAGCCGTCGGCGACATGCTCGAAATGGCGCGTCTCGCCGCGCACCACGCAACCCAGCGCGACAATCGCGGCGTGCTTGCCGCCCGCGGCCAGCCGCGCAGCCAGCGCCGGCAATTCCCAGGCCCCCGGCACGCGCAGCACATCGACCGCGGTATCGGCGATGTCGTGTTCGCGGAATGCCTGCCGCGCGCCCTCGATCAGGCGGTCGACCACCCGCGGGTTCCAGCGGCTGGCAATGATGGCGAAGCGGGCGGCGGGATCGGCGCGCATGGCGCCGGTGACGGATGGCATGGCGGGTCCGGCCGTGGGGGCAGCGCCCAGTGTAGGGTCTGGGCCCGCACCCGCGCCAACCGCGGCCGGCGCCGGCGCCTCCTCGCCCATGGCGCGGCGGTGGCGGATCAGGTCGGCAATGCAGCCGATCCTCAGCCCGTGGCGGCGGGCGAACGCCTCCAGCTCCGGCCGCCGCGCCATGCTGCCGTCGTCGTGCAGGATCTCGACCAGCACCGCCGCCGGCTCCAGCCCCGCCAGCCGCGCCAGGTCGCTGCCGGCCTCGGTGTGGCCGGCACGGGCCAGCACGCCGCCCGGCTGCGCCCGCAGCGGGAATACGTGGCCGGGCTGCGTGAGCTCGGCCGGCGTGGCCTCGGCGGCGACCGCCGCGGCGATGGTGCGGGCGCGGTCGAAGGCCGAGATGCCGGTGGTGACGCCTTCGGCCGCCTCGATCGATACCATGAAGTTGGTGTGGAACGGCGAGGTGTTGTCGCTGGCCATCGGCTGCAGGCCAAGCTGCGCGCAACGTTCGGCGCTGAGCGCCAGGCAGATCAGGCCGCGGCCCTCGCGGGCCATGAAGTTGATGTGCTCGGCACGCACCGCGCTGGCGGCCATGATCAGGTCGCCCTCGTTCTCGCGCCGCTCGTCGTCGAGCATGACGACCATTTCGCCGGCGCGGATGGCGTCGATGATGTCGGGAATGGTGTCGAAGAGCATCGCGTCGGCCATGGCGGCTTGAAGGGGCACATCGATGCGCGCGGGCGCGCCGATGCGGCAGTGTCGAAGGCCTATTGTCGCGGAGCACGCGCCCGCGGGAAAGCGCGGGCCGCGGGCCGCTCAGTCGGCGGCGTCCGGGCCGCCTGCCGAGGCCGCGGCCTCGCCGAGCATCAGCCGTTCGGCATAGCGGGCCATCAGGTCGATCTCGAGGTTGACCGCATCGCCCGGGGCGCGCGCGCCAAAGGTGGTGACGGCGAGCGTATGCGGGATCAGGTTGACCTCGAAGCGAGCGCCCTCGACGGCGTTGACCGTCAGGCTGACGCCGTCGACGCAGATCGAGCCCTTGGCGGCGATGTAGCGCGCCAGCGGCGCCGGTGCCTCGAAGCGCCAGCGCTGGGAGCGCGCATCGTCGGCGACCGACAGCACCGTGCCGACGCCATCGACATGGCCGCTGACCAGGTGCCCGCCCAGCGGATCGCCGAGCCGCAGCGCCAACTCGAGGTTGAGCGGTGCACCGACGGCCAGCGCGCCCAGCGTGGTCTTCGCCAGCGTCTCGTTGGAGACGTCGAGGGCCACGCCGGCAGCGTCGCGCTCGACCACCGTCAGGCAGACGCCGGCGACGGCCAGCGAATCGCCGATGCCGACCGCCTGCCAGTCCAGCGGGCCGCTGATGCGCAGCCGCCGGTCGCCACCGCGCGCCTCGCTGGCGGTCAATGTGCCGACGGCCTGGACGATGCCGGTAAACATCAGGATTCCGCCTCGGGCCGTGGCCGCAGGCGCAGGCGAATGTCGTCGCCGATGATCCGCCGTTCGACCGTGCGCAGGCGCCAGCGCGCGGCCATCGTGGACAGCGGCGGCAACGCCAGCAGCGGCCGTGCCGCATCGCCCAGCAGCACCGGCGCCAGGTACAGCAGCAATTCGTCCACCAGCCCGGCTGCGAACAACGCGCCGCCCAGCCGGGCACCGGCCTCGACCTGCACTTCGTTCGCGCCGCGTTCCGCCAGCCAGCACAGCACCGCCTCCAGATCCAGCGGATCGCCGTGGCCGGCGATCTCCACCTTCTCCACGTCCGCCAGCGGCTTGGCGGGCGCCGCACCTTGCGCATGCAGAAGGACGCTGGGCGCCTGCCCGTCCAGCGCCCGCGCCGTGGCAGGAATGCGCAGCCGCGGGTCGAGCAGCACCCGCAGCGGCGGCGTGAAATCCTCACCCTGCGGCAGGCGCACGGTCAGGCGCGGGTCGTCGGCCAGCACCGTAGCATCGCTGCTCAGCAACGCGCTGCTGCGCGCCCGCCAGCGCTGCACGTCAGCGCGCGCTGCCTCGCCGGTGATCCACTTCGAGTCGCCGCTGGCCAGGGCGGTGCGGCCGTCCAGGCTCATTGCCAGCTTCAGCCGCAGCCATGGCCGTCCGCGTTCGATGCGGCTGAAGAAGCCGATATTCAGCTCGCGCGCCGGCTCGCGCAGCAGGCCGCAGTCCACGGCGATGCCGGCCGCGCGCAGGCGCTCGATTCCGCCGCCGTTGATGCGCGGGTTGCTGTCACCGGCCGCCACCACCACCCGCGCCACGCCGGCGGCGACCAGCGCCTCGGTGCAAGGCGGCGTGCGGCCGCGGTGGCAGCAGGGTTCCAGCGTGACGTAGGCGGTGGCGCCGCGGGCACGCGTGCCGGCGTCGCGCAGCGCGAAGACTTCGGCGTGAGGTTCGCCGGCGCGCTGGTGCCAACCCTCACCGACCACCTCGCCGCCGAGCACCAGCACGCAGCCGACCCGCGGGTTGGGCTGGGTGGTGTTGAGGCCGCGCTGCGCCAGGCGCAGCGCGCGCGCCATCCAGAGGTGGTCGGCACTGGAGAATGCGGCCGCGTTCACTTGTCGGCTGGCGGCTTGCCACCGCCGATCAGCGGCAACTGCAGGCCCTCCAGCGCCGGCAGGTCGCGCTCCAGCTTCTCGATCTCCTCGCGGAACGCGTGCACGTCCTCGAAGCGCCGATACACCGAGGCGAAGCGCACGTAGGCCACCTGGTCAAGCTGCTTGAGCTCGTGCATCACGAGCTCACCCACCTGCCGCGAGGCCACCTCGCGCTCGCCGCCCTTGCGTAGTGCGTCGATGATCGAGCGCACTGCGGCGTCGACCGCATCGCTGGTCACCGGCCGCTTTTGCAGTGCGCGCTCGAAGCTGACCCGCAGCTTGCCCTCGTCGAAGGTCTCCCGCCGCTCGCCGCTCTTGACGATGGTCGGCAGCTTCAGCTCCGCCGTCTCGAACGTGTTGAAGCGCTCGCCGCACTGCGGGCACTCGCGCCGCCGCCGCACCGTGGCGCCGTCATCCGTCAGCCGCGAGTCGATCACCCGCGTGTCCTCGTGCTGGCAGAAGGGGCAGTGCATCGTCAGGCCGGGAATGGGGAATGGGGAATGGAGAATCGGGGAAGCTGATGTGCGCCATTGGCGACTGCGTGCGCCGGGACCCGGGACCCGGGACCCGGGTCCCGAAAGCGGCTGCGAAGCAAGAGAACTGCGCCGGGTTTCTCCGCCCGATTCGAAGCGCGTAGCGTGGTACGACACGCGAAACCACCGGGTCCCGGGTCCCGGGTCCCGGGTCCCGATTGGATCGCGCACGACATCAAGCCGGACCGGCGCTTGCCGATTCCCCATTCCCCATTCCCTGTTCCCGCCCCCCTAGCCATACACGGGAAACTTGCGGCACTGCTGGATGACGCGCTCGCGGACGGTGGCGATCAGGTCGTCGTCGCCCGGCGCATCGAGGATGTCGCAGATCCAGCCTGCCAGCTCGATGCAGTCGGCTTCCTTGTAACCGCGCGTGGTGACTGCGGGTGTGCCGATGCGCATGCCGGAGGTGACGAAGGGTTTGCGCGGGTCGCCCGGCACCGCGTTCTTGTTGACCGTGATGTTGGCGCGGCCCAGCGCTTCCTCGGCCGCCTTGCCGGTAACCTCCCGGCCGATCAGGTCGACCAGCATCAGGTGGTTCTGCGTGCCGCCGGAGACGATCTTGCAGCCGCGCTCGACGAAGGTCTTGGCCATCGCCTGCGAGTTGTTCACCACCTGCCGCTGGTAGTCCTTGAAGGCCGGGTCGAGCGCTTCCTTGAAGGCCACCGCCTTGGCCGCGATGACGTGCATCAGTGGCCCGCCCTGGATGCCGGGGAAGACGATCGACTGCAGCTTCTTCTCGATCTCCTCGGCGGCCTCGCCCATCGCCGCGCGGCTGGCCACGATCAGGCCACCGCGTGGGCCACGCAGGGTCTTGTGGGTGGTCGAGGTGACCACGTGCGCATGCGGCAGCGGGCTGGGATAGACGCCGGCAGCGATGAGGCCGGCGACGTGCGCCATGTCGACGAACAGGTAGGCGCCGACCTTGTCGGCGATGGCACGAAAGCGCGCCCAGTCCATCACCTGCGAGTAGGCGCTGAACCCGGCCACCACCATCTTCGGCTTGTGTTCGATGGCCAGCCGCTCGATGGCCTCGTAATCGACCAGCCCGTTCTCGTCGACGCCGTATTGCACGGCATTGAAGATCTTGCCCGACAAATTGGGCTTGGCGCCGTGGGTGAGGTGACCGCCGTGCGCCAGACTCATGCCCAGAATCGTGTCACCGGGCTGCAGCAGCGCGAAGTAGACCGCCTGGTTTGCCTGCGAACCCGAGTGCGGCTGGACGTTGGCGTAGTCGCAGGCGAACAGCTGTTTCGCCCGCTCGATGGCCAGCCGCTCGGCCACGTCCACGTGTTCGCAGCCGCCGTAGTAGCGCTTGCCGGGGTAGCCTTCGGCGTACTTGTTGGTGAGCTTGGAGCCCTGCGCCTCCATCACCCGCGGGCTGGCGTAGTTCTCCGAGGCGATCAACTCGACATGGTCCTCCTGGCGGCGTGCTTCGTCGGCAATCGCGCGCGCCAGCTCGTCGTCGTAGCCGGCAATGCTGCAATCCTTGGGGAACATGGGTGCCTCGTGGTGGCGGGTGGGGGAAAAGGAAAGTGTAGCGCCCACGGGCGGTTGCGACCATAGAGCCGGCCGCGGCAGCTGGCTCGCGCAGGCTCCGCGCACGGTCGCGGAGGCCACCTGTGCGCATGCGGCACCCGCCTTTTTGCAGCAGACGCGCTGCGCGCGTGCTCAGGCCGCGGCCAGCGGCCAACAGGGCGCAGCCGCTATAATGGCCGATTGACTTCGAGCGGCACGCCACTTCGCGCCGCCGCACACGCAGCCCCGGAATTCCGCATGCAGTACATCTACACCATGAACGGCGTGAGCAAGGTGATCCCGCCGAAGCGCCAGATCATCAAGGACATCTCGCTGTCCTTCTTCCCCGGCGCCAAGATCGGCCTGCTCGGCCTCAATGGCGCCGGCAAGTCCACGGTGCTGCGGATCATGGCCGGCGTCGACACGGACTTCCAGGGCGAGGCACGGCCGCAGCCCGGCATCAAGGTCGGCTTCCTGGCGCAGGAGCCCGAGCTGGACCCGGACAAGACCGTGCGCGAAGCGGTCGAGGAAGGCGTCAGCGAGATCCTCGACGCGCAAAAGCGGCTGGAGGAAATCTACGCGGCTTACGCCGAGGAAGGCGCCGATTTCGACAAGCTCGCCGAGGAACAGCAGAAGCTGGAAAACCTGCTGGCCGCCAACGACGCCCACGCTTTGGAGCGCCAACTCGAAGTCGCCGCCGATGCGCTGCGCCTGCCGCCGTGGGAGGCGAGGATTGCGCCGCTGTCCGGCGGCGAGAAGCGGCGCGTCGCGCTCTGCCGCCTGCTGCTGTCCAAGCCCGACATGCTGCTGCTGGACGAGCCGACCAACCACCTGGACGCCGAGTCCGTGGACTGGCTGGAGCATTTCCTGCACGACTACGCCGGCACCGTCGTCGCCGTCACCCATGACCGTTATTTCCTCGACAACGCGGCCGAATGGATCCTCGAGCTGGACCGCGGCCACGGCATCCCCTGGAAGGGCAATTACAGCGACTGGCTGGAGCAGAAGGACGAGCGCCTGAAGCGCGAAGCCGCGGCCGAGAAGGGCCGGCAGAAGGCCATCGCGCGCGAGCTGGAATGGGTGCGCTCGGCCAAGAAGGGCCGCCAGTCCAAGGGCAAGGCGCGCCTGCAGCGTTTCGAGGAACTGAACTCGGTCGAGTACCAGAAGCGCAACGAGACCAACGAGATCTACATCCCGCCGGGCGAGCGGCTCGGCAACGAGGTGATCGAGTTCGTCAACGTGTCCAAGTCCTTTGGCGACCGCCTGCTGATCGACGACCTGTCGTTCAAGGTGCCGCCGGGCGCCATCGTCGGCGTCATCGGCCCCAATGGCGCCGGCAAGTCGACGCTGTTCAAGATGATCACCGGCGCCGAGCAGCCGGACCAGGGCGAGGTCAAGCTCGGCCACACGGTGAAGCTGGCCTACGTCGACCAGTCGCGCGACAACCTCGAGGGCAGCAACAACGTCTGGCAGGAAATCTCGGGCGGCGCCGACATCATCACCATCGGCAACTACGAGCTGCAGTCGCGCGCCTACATCGGCCGCTTCAACTTCAAGGGCACCGACCAGCAGAAGCTGGTGGGCACGCTGTCGGGCGGCGAGCGTGGACGCCTTCACCTGGCCAAGACGCTGATGCAGGGCGGCAACGTGCTGCTGCTCGACGAGCCCTCCAACGACCTGGACGTCGAGACGCTGCGTGCGCTGGAGGACGCGATGCTGGAGTTCCCCGGCTGCGTGATGGTGATCTCGCATGACCGCTGGTTCCTCGACCGCGTCGCCACCCACATCCTGGCCTTCGAGGGCGACTCGCACGTGGAGTTCTTCCCCGGCAACTACAACGAGTACGAGGCCGACAAGAAGCGCCGCCTCGGCGACGAGGCCGCGGGACCGCACCGGGTGAAGTACAAGAAGCTGGCTTGAGGGCCGGATTCGGGACCGGGGACCGGGGACCGGGGACCGGGGACCGGGGACCGGGGACGCGGGATCCGGGACGCGGGATCCGGGACCCGGGATGATGCTGGCACGGATTGACTCGCGTTTTGCCGGACATGGCCGCCGCATGCCGCCGCGCCGCTTTTGCAGGAACCTGTGTGCAGGCGACCTTGTACATGTCTGCCGCCTGGGATTCAGCACGCGGCGCCACGGCGTGCCGTGGGTCGGGTCGGGTTGCAGGCGCAGCCGGACCCCGGGCCGGCGAAGATGTCAGGGCGAGGCTGGCGGCGACGCCGGCTGCTGCGCCACGACTGGCGCGCCGGGGCCGATGTACTTGCCGAGGAAGGCCAGCATGCGCTTCATCAGTTCGGTGCGGTGGGCCTCGGTGTAGAAGCCGTGGCCTTCCTTGTCCACCGCCATCCATTCGAACTTCTTGTGCGCCTTCTGCAGCGCGTCGCGCATCGCCTCGGCCTGATTGAAGGGCGCGGTGTGGTCGTCCTTGCCGTGCACCAGGAACACCGGCACGGTGATCTTCTCGGCCAGCTTGTCGGGTGAGTTGGCATCGAGCTCGGCGCGATCGCGGCCGAGCACCGTCTCGAAATAGCTGGTGGCGCCCTTGTCCTCGGTGTTGTCGTAAATAAGCTGCAGGTCGTACACGCCGGCGTAGCCGATCGCGCACTGGAACAGCTTGGGCGCGCGGATCACCGACATCAAGGCCGAATAGCCACCGAAGCTGGCGCCGTAGACGCAGATGCGGTCGGGGTCGGCATAGTGCTTGTCGATCGCCCACTTCACGCCGTCGATCAGGTCCTGCTGGATGCGCGTGCCCCATTTGCGGTAGCCGGACTGGATGAAGTCCACGCCGCGCCCACCGGAGCCGCGGTAGTTGACCTGCAGCACCAGGTAACCGCGGCTGGCCAGGAACTGTGCGTCCGTGTCGTAGAACCAGCTGTCGCGGATGGAGTACGGGCCGCCATGTGGCAACAGCACCATCGGCAGATTCGTTTTCGCCCGCCCCGGCGGCATGGTCAGGAAGCCGGCCAGCTCGGTGCCATCGCTGGCCTCGAAGCGGATCGGCAGGCGCTGCGCCATCTTCGCCGGGTCGATCCACGGCTCCGCGTCGAACAGCTTGCGCACCTTGAAGGTCGTGGTGTCGATCAGGTAATAGGCGCCCGGGTCACGATCGCTGCCGGTGCCGAAGAGCAGCATGCCGCCGTCGTCGCTGTAGTTGATGAAGTTGATGAAGTGATCCGGAAACGCCTTTTGCAGCGCGCGGTAGATCCTGGCGTCCCGCAGGTTGGGCTGGATGATGTGCTCGGTCGGCTTGCCGAACAGCGGCGCCGCCGCAAACGGCTGCTGGTCTGGCCGTGCGGTCCATTGCACGTCGCCCACCGAGGCGAACGGGTGCCAGGCCAGCACGTTGTGCTCGCTGCCGTCGGCCGCGGCCCTGACCAGCTTGTAGGGGCCACCGTCCTTGCTCCAGAAGGCGTAGACCTGCTTCTTGTCGGCGGTGTACGCGATCGGCTGGAAGCGTTTGCCCACAACCTTCGGGTCGAGCGGCACCCAGCGGTCGTCATGCCGCAGGTAGGAGACGAACTCGAAGTCGTCGTTGGTGCCGTAGGCATGGCTGGCCTTGCCATCGGGGCCGATCAGGAAGCTCATGCCCGGCACGTCGATGTCGGCGATGAGGTGCCGCGTCTCGTGCTCGGCATCGATGCTGTAGACGGCGCTGCGGCCGTGGCTGTCCCACAGTTCTGAGCGCACGTAGACGTGGCCGTCGGCCTTGTCCGGCCGGCCAACGAGGTAGCCGAAGCCGTGGTCGGCCTGACGCGTGGCGCTGCGGCGGCCGTAGTTGTGGAAGCCGTAGAGGTATCGCTGTTTGCTGCCGTCGAGGTTGGTGGCGATGATCTCGCCGGTCGACAGTGGCTGGTCGAGCGAGCCGAAGAGCTTGCCCTCGCCCAGCGCCAACCAGTCGTTGCTTGCCCACATCACGTCGGTCGGCACCACGTACGCCGGCAGGTTGAGCACGCTCTTGATCGACATGTCGGCCAGCGTGTAAATCACCAGCGAATGGTGTACGCCATCCACGTCGTCGACCCGCACCGCCAGGTGCTTGCCGTCAGGCGACAGCCGGGGGCCGGAGACCAGCGCATGGCGGGCAAAGGCGCGAATGGGTATGAGGCTGCTGCTGGCCGTCGCTGGCGCCGGTGCGACCAACGCCGCCACTGCAGCGGAGGATGCGGGCGCGGGCGCCGCCGCAAGCGCAAGACCCGGCGACAAAAGGGTTGCCGCAGCGACGGACAGAATGGTGCGAAAAGACATCGGCGGGATTCTCCGGGAATGAGGCGACGGCTCGGCGTCGCGGGCGCCGCCCGGGGGCAGCGGCTTGCTGGCCCGCATGGCGGGCAGCGCGGCCCGGCGGGACGCGGCGCAGCCACTGGCCACGCCACGCCGGCGCTCGCATCGCCAGCGTCTGCCGAGTATAGCGCTCCGCCGGCAACGCCGACCCCGACCGGTGCCGCAAACGCCGCGATCAGCAGCCGATGAGTTCGGCCAGCACCGCCATGCGGGTGAAGACGCCATTGCCGACCTGTCGCAAGATCAGCGATTGCGGGCCATCGGCCACCTCCGGCGCGATTTCGATGCCGCGGTTGATCGGCCCCGGATGCATCACCAGGCATTCCGGTGCGGCGCGCGCCAGCCGTTCGGCGGTGAGGCCGTAGTCGCGGAAGTAGCGGTCCGGGTCCGGTACCTGCTCGGTGGCCATGCGCTCGCGCTGCAGGCGCAACATGATGACCACGTCGACGCCCTCGATCATCTCGTCGAAATTGTCGCCCACGCTGCAACGCGGCATTTCCGGCGCCGCCGGCAGCAACGCGTGCGGGCCGCACAGGCGCAGGTCGCGCACGCCGAGCTTCTGCAGCGCGTGGATGTCCGAGCGCGCAACCCGCGAGTGCGCGACGTCACCGCAGATCACCACGCGCAGGCTTTCGAAGTCGTCGCGCTGCTGGCGAATGGTCAGCGCGTCGAGCAGACCCTGCGTGGGGTGCCCGCGGTTGCCGTCGCCGGCATTGATGATGGCGACGTCGCTGTGCGTGTGGTGGGTGAGGAAGGTCGGGGTGCCGGGCGAGCGATGGCGCACCACCAGCGCGTCAATGCGCATCGCCTCCAGCGTGTGCAGGGTATCGATCAGCGACTCGCCCTTGCGGGTGGAGGCGAAGGCGGTGTCGAAGTTGACCAGCACGGCGCCAAGCCGTCGCGCCGCCAGCTCGAAGGAGGTGCGGGTACGGGTCGAAGGCTCGAAGAACAGGTTGAGGACGGTACGGCCGCGCAGCAGGTCGTCGGCATGGTCGCCGTCGCTCATGGCCTGCGCGCGGTCAAGCAACCGCGTGATGTCGCCGCGGTCGAGGTGTTCAAGGGTGACGAGATGGCGCAACGGATCGGTCATCGGGACAGCCAGGTTTCCAGGATGATGGCCGCCGCGGCGGCGTCGAGCGCGGCGGCATCTCGGCGGCGCTTGCTGCCGGCGCGGCGTTGCTCGACGAAGCGCGCGTTGGCCTCGCGTGAGGTGTAGCGTTCGTCGCAAAAGTGTATTGGACAGCGGTAGCGGCTGGCGAGCGCGGCGGCAAAGGCGCGTGCGGCGCGGCTGATCGGCTGCTCGTTGCCATCGACGTCCAGCGGCAGGCCCACCACCAGCGCAGCCGGCTGCCATTCGGCCACCAGCGCGTCAAGCGGCTGCCAATCGGGCACGCCATCATGCGCCGCCAGCGTGCGCAGCGGCCGCGCGCTGGCGGTCAGCGACTGGCCGACGGCGACGCCAATGCGGCGCAGGCCGAAGTCGAAGCCGAGATAGCGAGCGTCGCCGCCGGCCACCGGGGCCTGCGGCGGCTGGAAAGGGCCCGACGATTCGTTCACGCGTGCCCGGCGTAGTCGGCAAGGTGGTGCGACTGGACGCCGACCAATGCGGTCGCGGCGTGCCAGCGCTCGGCGACCTCGGTCGAGAACAGGATGGCGTCGACGGCTTCCGTGGTCAGCCACGCGTTCTCGCGCAGCTCCTGTTCCAGCTGCCCCGGGGACCAACCGGCGTAGCCGAGCATCACCAGGGCGTGCTCCGGCCCCTGCCCCACGGCCACCGCCTCGAGAATGTCGCGCGAGGTGGTGATCGACCAGTGCTCGTTGATGGCGAAGCTGGAGCCCCACTCGCCGCCGCCGGGGTGCAGCACAAAGCCGCGATCCGGCTGCACCGGCCCGCCGATCAGCACGGGAATGGCATCGATGTCCTCGCGCTCGCTGGCGATATCCATTTGCGCCAGGATTTCGCTGAGGCGGAAGTCGGACGGCCGGTTGATCATCAGGCCAATGGCCCCGTTTTCGCCGTGCTGGCAGAGCAGCGTGACGCCGCGGGCAAAGTTGGGATCGCCCATGGCCGGCATGGCGATCAGGAGCTGGCCGGACAGCGAATCGGTCTCGATGGTCATGGGGCCATTGTACGCAATCGCGTGGCGCGGAGCGTGAGGTAGTTGACGGGGCCGGGGCCGGGGCCGGGACCGGGGACCGGGGACCGGGGACCGGGGATGCGGGACGCGGGACGCGGGACGCGGGACGCTGCACCCACCAACACTAACGCCCGAAGGCTCGCGAATGGGACCGGGGGAGATTCGTGAAAAAGCGTGACACCGCGCAGCACCGCTGCCCGAACGGCGCATGGCTTCCGCGCCTCCTCATCGTTGACGCGGCCGCGCCATCCGATACGGCCGCGTTGCACGATCCGCGCTTGCCCTATTCCCGATTCTCCATTCCCCATTCCCGGCTCAGCCCGCCGCCGCGAACACCTGCGCCATGTCCAGCATGCGGTTTGAGAAACCCCACTCGTTGTCGTACCAGGCCAGCACCTTGACCAGCGTGCCGCCCATCACCCGCGTCTGGGTGGCATCGAAGGTGCACGAGGCCGGGTTGTGGTTGAAGTCGACCGAGACCAGCGGCTTGTCGTTGACGGCAACGATGCCCTTCAGTTTGCCGTCGGCAGCGGCGCGCATCGCGCCCTCCACCTCTTCGCCCGTGGTTTCGCGGGCGGCGACGAAGGTCAGGTCGACGGCCGAGACGTTGATGGTCGGTATTCGCATCGAGAAGCCGTCCAGCCGGCCGTTCAGCTCCGGCAGCACCAGGCCAACGGCGACGGCGGCGCCGGTCTTGGTCGGGATCTGGCTCATCGTGGCCGAGCGCGCGCGGCGCAAATCGCTGTGGTAAACGTCGGTCAGCGTCTGGTCGTTGGTGTAGGCGTGGATGGTGGTCATCAGCCCGTGGACAATGCCGATCTTCTCGTGCAGCACCTTGGCCAGCGGTGCCAGGCAGTTGGTGGTGCACGAGGCGTTGGAGATGATGGTGTCGTTGGCGCCGATCTTGTCCTCGTTGACGCCGAAGACGAAGGTGCCGTCGACGCCGTCGCCCGGCGCCGAAATGATGACTTTGCGCGCGCCGGCCTTGAGGTGCGCCGAGGCCTTCTCCTTGCTGCGGAAGAAGCCGGTGCACTCCAGCACCACGTCGACCTCGAGCTCGCCCCACGGCAGCTTCGCCGGGTCGCGCTCGGCGCAGACCCTCACGCGGTCGCCGTTGACGATCATGTCGCCGCCGTCAACCGAGACCTCGCCCGGGAACTTGCCGTGGGCAGTGTCGTACTGTGTGAGGTGAGCGTTGGTCTGCGCATCCCCCAGGTCGTTGATGGCAACGATGCGGATCTGGTCCGTGCGGCCCGCCTCATACAGCGCGCGCAGGATGTTGCGGCCGATGCGGCCGTACCCGTTGATCGCAACCTTGATGGCCATGCCAGCTTCTCCTCGTGGGACGACGGCCGGGATGCGGCCGAAAAACGCCATTTTACTTGCAATGGGGACGGAGGGAATTAAGCGCGCTTAATTCCCTCCGTCCCCTCGCCGCCGCTACACTGGCCGGCGATCACCTTCCGGAGCGCGCCCATGGCTTTCATGCAGGACCTGCGCGCCGCCTGGCGCCGCCACGACTCGCTGGTGTGCGTCGGGCTGGACCCGGAGCCCGCGCGCTTCCCTGCCGGCATGGCCGGCGACGCCGGCGCGGTGTTCACCTTCTGCGCCGCCATCGTCGACGCCACGGCCGACCTCGTCTGCGCCTTCAAGCCGCAAATCGCGCACTTTGCCGCGCTGCGCGCCGAGGACGCGCTGGAGCGGCTGGTGGCGCACATCCACGACCGGCACCCCGGCGTGCCGGTGATCCTCGACGCCAAGCGCGGAGACATCGGCTCCACGGCGACGCATTACGCCGAAGAGGCCTTTGACCGCTATCGCGCCGATGCGGTGACCGCCAACCCGTACCTCGGCCGCGATTCCGTCGAGCCGTTCCTGGCGCGCGCCGACAAGGGCGTGATCCTGCTCTGCCGCACCTCCAACCCCGGCGGCGCCGACTTCCAGGCGCTCGACTGCGGCGGCGAACCACTGTACCTGCGGGTCGCCGAAACCATCGCCCGCGACTGGAACGGCCGCGGCAACTGCGCACTGGTCACCGGCGCCACCTGGCCCGAGGAGCTGGGCCGCGTGCGTGCGCGCGTGGGAGACATGCCGCTGCTGGTGCCGGGCATCGGCGCACAGGGCGGCGACGTCGCCGCCGTGCTGGCCCACGGTCTGGCCAGTGACGGCGCCGGCCTGATTGTCAGTTCCTCGCGCGCGATCCTCCATGCCTCGGCCGGTGAGGATTTCGCCGAGGCCGCGCGCACCGCCACCGATGCACTGCGCCAGCAGATCAACCGCCACCGCTGAAGCGGCTGCGGCCACGCAGCTGAGCCAGGCCGCCGCCGGGTGATTCGGCCGCAGCCCGAGCGGGAATCCCGTCGGCGGTGCGGCGGTGGCTTTTGGCCTCGCCAAGCAGCCGGCAGCCCTCGACAAGATTCCGGATTCCGCGCTGCGCGCGGCTCCGGAATGACGGTGGGGTATGCACTTCGCGCTTGCCGCCCGGCCGCGTGCCTCATTCCGCCGCTGGCGGCGTATCCGGGAACAGGACGTCGGTGAAGCCGAACTTGCCGAAGTCGGTGATGCGCGACGGATACAGCCGGCCGATGAGGTGGTCGCACTCGTGCTGCACCACGCGCGCGTGGAACCCCTCGGCGGAACGGTCGATCGGCTGTCCGGCCGGGTCGAAGCCGGTGTAGCGGATCATGCTGAAACGGTTGACAGCGCCGCGCAACCCCGGCACGGACAGGCAGCCCTCCCAGCCCTCCTCCATGTCCTGGGACAGCGGCGTCACCGTCGGGTTGAGCAGGATCGTGCGCGGAACCGACGGCGCCTCCGGGTAGCGGTCGTTCTGCTCGAAGCCGAAGATCACCAACTGCAGGTCCACGCCGACCTGCGGCGCCGCGAGGCCGACGCCGCCGGCCGCGGCCATGGTGTCGAACAGGTCGTCGATCAGTGACTGAAGTTCGGCGCTGCCGAACATGCTGTCGGGCACCGGCGGCGCGATGCGCAACAGGCGCGGGTCGCCCATTTTCAGGATTTCGCGAAGCATCGTGCGTCTCGTTTCACGGGCCGTCGGGAGTGTACGCGATGCACGTTGGCGGGAGCTGACCGGTGGCGCGATGAGCAGTGAGCAGTGAGCGGTGAGCGGTGAGCGGGACAAGCATCGGGCGCGGCTGACGTCGGCGCAAGTCCGCATCAAGCACTTCGTGTCCGGCGTCCCGGGTCCAGGCCGTCACGAATGTCGCAGCTTGCGCCACAGCAGGCGCGGCAGTGATGCCGCGAAGTGCAGCCAGATGCCGCACGCGACGAGCGCGGCGGTGGGCAGGCGGCGCGCGGCCGGATCGTGACGGCGAAACCAGCGCCACATGCCGCGGTGCTTGTGCCAGGCGACGAACACCGGGCGGTGGCGGCTGGAGCTGCCCTTGCCGTGCGTCACGCGCACCTGCCCCGCCAGCAGCACACGCTGGCCGGCATCGCGCACGCGGCGGCAGAGGTCGAGGTCCTCGCAGTGCAGGAAGTAGCCTTCGTCAAAACCGCCGAGGCGCTCGAACAGCGGCCGTGCCACCAGCATCAACGCGCCGCTGACGGCCTCGACGTCCTGCAGCACCGGCTCGATCGCACCCTCCACGGCGATTCCCTCGCCGCGCGCCAGCCCCAAGGCCGCCAGCGAGCGGCGCAACAGCGGATCACGGCGGCGTGTCGCCGGCTCGATCACGCCCGCGGCGTCGCAAACGACTGCGCCGAGCAAGCCTGCGCGCGGCGTTGTCCGCGCCAGCCGCAGCAGCTCGGCCAGGGCCGCCGGCGGTGCGATGCAGTCGGGATTGACGATGGCCAGCCAGTCGTTCGCGGCGGCGCTGCCATGATCCGTGGTCGCGGGCGGTTCCTCGCGGTCGACGACAAGAGTCCGGGTTCCGCGCTGCGCGCGGTCCCGGAATGACGCGGCCTCGGCGCCGCGCCGGTCCTCCCGCAAGGACGGCCCGTCGCCCAGCATGGCGACGGCGCGGTTGACCGCGGCGCCGAAACCGAGATTGCCTGCGTTGGTCAGCAGATGCAGCCGGTGATCGCCGGCGTGTGCGGCGGCCACGCTCTCTGGCACGCCGTCGCTCGAGGCGTTGTCGGCCAGCACCAGCGCCGCCACATCGTCGTTCGCCAGCAGCGCGTCGACGCAGTCCGCCAGTACCGGGCCGCTGTCGGCGGCCACGACGATGGCGGCCAGCGCGCCGCCGTCATCATCCACGGCGGGCACCCCCACGGTCACAACGAGGCGAGCAGCCGGTCACCGCGCTCATCCGCCCAGGCCCGCAATGAGGGCCAGGCACGCAGCCCGCGGCTCAGTGTCTGCAGCTGCTCCGACAGCAACCGCGCGCTGGTCGCCGGGTCAACGTCCGCCGGCCAGTTGCCCAGCCGCGGTGGTGGCTGCTGGATCATCGCGCGGGCGTTGGCGGTGATGATCTCCAGCACGTCGGTGCGCCAGTACACAGGCGCATCCGGTACCGCGGCGAGCTGGCCCTGCAGGCGCGCGATCAGATCGGCGCGCACGTAGTTCAAGTACTCATGGAGGAGATTCACCCGCCACTGCTCGTCACCCTCGGCGATGTCCTGCAACAGGTCGGCCCCCATCCGCAGCCGGCGCGCCGGGTCGCTTGCGTGGATGGTGTCGAAGTGGTTCTGCAGCGTCTCGTAGGCGAAGGCGACGAAGCCCGGGGTCTGCGCCTGCAGCGTGCGGCTGGCCCGACGCCGCGCGCGCTCCTGCACGTGACCAATCGTCAGCGGCAGGTTGAAGGCAACCGACTGCGGGTGGCACAGGCGCAGCAAGGTGCCGAACAGGGCGTCCTCGCCACGGCCGTCGGGGGTGGTGCAGGGCAGCAGCTCGCGGTTGTCCAGCGCAAAGGGCGTAAAGAAGCTCTGCTCGCCCGGGTGCGCCTGCGCATGCCCGTACCACAGGCTCTGCAGCTCAACGTTGTGGATGTAGGCATCGCGGTCGCGGCAGAGGTCGGCGCGGCTGTCGGCGTCGAGCAGGTACAGCCACTGCCCGGCGTCGCTGCCATGCGCACCACGCGTGCCGTTCATCGTCGACAGCACCCGTGCGCCGCCATAAAGCTTCTGCAGCCGGCCCAGCTCCAGGCCGCGCAGGGACTGACGGTCCAGCGCGTACGCCCGCCGCTGCATCAGCGCGCCCAGCGGCTGGCCGAGGCAGGCGAGATGGGTTGCCAGGCCGTCCTCGTCCAGGCCCTCGCCTGAGCCCACGGCATCGGACAAGGACTCATGGAAGCGCGCGAACGGTTGCGCCTGCGGCGTCAGGTTGATGCCGTCGCGGCTCAGCGCGTGGCGACGCAGGGGCAGCTCGAAATCCTCGTCGAACATCAGCGCGCAACGCCCTGCCGTCAGCAGCATCGCCACATTCCAGGCCGCGCCGCCACCGGTTGCCTTCTCCGGTTGCTGCAGCAGCCAGTCGGCACCCTCGGCGGCGTCGGGCAGCGCACGCCGCACCTGCTTCAGCAGCTTCTGGCGCTCGCGGCTGCCTACGTAGTGCACGGCGACGCCGGCGCGGCGGGCGTAGGCCTTCACGAGATCTTCGTTGTCGCGGGCCGCTGTTGCGTCGCGCGAGTCGTCCACCAGCAGCAGCGGGCGTTGAGCACCGAAACGCGCCTCGTTGTCGGCCAGCGAGTCGAGCAGCCGGCCCAGCTGTGCCGGTCGGTCGCAGGCGCGCACACACACCCCCGCCGCCTCGACCACAGGCCGAGGCTCGGCACGCAGCCCGTCGGTGAACTGGCGATCGGACTGCAGCAGGCCGGCACGCACCAACGCATCGAGGCCCTGGCGCGCACGCGATGGGTCAGCCAGCCCGGGAACCTCGCGGATGATGCGGGCGATGTGCTCGTCCAGGCTGCGAAAGGCGCGGCAGCGATCCAGGCACTGCAGCACCTGGTGCGTCATCACCTGCGAGGTCGCCGTGCCGCGCGGCTGGAACACCACCTCCTCGTTCGACAGCGCCGCGGCCACGCCGTCGACCGAAGCGTACATCGGTGCCTCCGGGTCGTTGCGCGGGATGAACGGCGGTGGCTGGACCGCAGGGCCGAGGTTGAATTGGTGTTCCATGGGACTCCGATGATGATTTGTAAAAAGGGGACGGAGGCAATTAAGCGCGCTTAATTGCCTCCGTCCCCTTTTTGGAAGCGTGCGAGCTGGCGCTCGAGTTCCGCGATGCGTTCGCCTGCGGCCATGTTCTTGCGCACTTCGGCGTCGTAGTGCCGATACACCGATTCCTCGGCGTCGCCAAACAGGTGCGCCGCCGGCAACGGCGGCAGCGGCGATTGCGAGCAGGCGGCCAGGTAGTACATCGGCGCATGGCCGAAGCCGGGCTCGATCGCGCCGGCGCGGCTGGTGGTCACGGCCAGCGTCGCCGTCTCGCCTGCAGAGCGGTCGTCACCGGGATCGGCGCGCGCGTCGGCGCCATCGACCGACCACAGCGCCGACTGGAACAGCAGCTTTTGCGCGAACAGCCGCCGGTGCGCGAAATGGCGGCCCAGCAGTGCCTCCAGCTCGTCGCGGTAGATCTCGCGCAGGTGGAATTCGTTGCGAAAGCCGCGCGCGTCGCTGTACTCGGCCTTGTCCGGCGATGAGACCAGCAGCAGGCCGCCCGGCCCCAGCAGGCGCGCGAAGCCCGCCAGCAGCGCGTCCTGCGCCTCGACGTGCTCCAGCGTCTCGAAGCAGCAGACCAGGTCGAAGCTTGCCTCGGGCAACGCGCCGAGGGCGGTGACGTCATCGCGGCGGAACTCGAGGTTGGCGTGGCTGGCGTAGCGCCGCCGGGCATGCTCGATGGTCGTGTCGTCGATGTCGACCGCGACCACGCTGCCGGCGACGTCGGCCAGCAAGGCGCTGCCGTAGCCTTCGCCGCAGGCTGCGTCGAGCACCCGGCGGCCGCGCGCCAGCGGCCGGGCGAAGGCATAGCGGTGCCAGTGCTCGTACCAGATCTCGCGCACGCACTCGGGCGTGAAGCGCTCGCCGGTGAAGGGCAGGTCGTTGCCGTCGTCGCTCATGCCGGGGTCTCCGTTTCGTCGACGCCGAGCCAGCGGTGCGCCAGCCGCACGACGCCGGACTCCCGGCTGTGCCCGCGCACCGTCAGCACCGCCTCCAGCGTATCGAACAGGCGCACGCCCTCGGGGTCGAGCGCCAGCCCGCGGATCGCGTACTGGCCGGGCAGCAGCGCCAGGCGCGGGAACTCCACCACCGCGCGGTAGCGGTCCTCGCCGCAGCGCGCAACCGGCACGCCATCCATCTCCGTGCTGACGCCGTAGACGCCGCTGCCGTCGGCCCGCACCACGCCGACCATGCAGACCGGTTCGCGACCTTCGCGCGAGTGCAGCTCGATCTCGACACGCAGGTCGTCGCCACTCTCGACCTGCAGCGGAGCGCCGCGCGCGTCGTGGCCATTGAGGTTCATGCCGAGCACCGCGAATTCGCCGCGGTTGGCCAGGGCCGGCGCCGCGTCGCCTGCGCCCTTGCGCTCGTTGTGCGCCAGGTAGGCCTGGGTGACGTCGAACACATCGCCCTGCGCCTGCACGCGGCCATGGTGCAGCCAGCAGGCCTGCCGGCACAGCTTCTGCACGTGGTACATGCTGTGCGACACCAGCAGCAGCGTGCCGCCCTGGTCGAGGTATTGCTCGATCCAGCGCACGCACTTCTTCTGGAAGTTTTCGTCGCCGACAGCCAGCACCTCGTCGGTGATCAGCAGGTCCGGCATGGAATTGGCGACCACCGCGAAGCCCAGCCTCACCACCATGCCGGAAGAGTAGTGTTTGACCGGCTCGTTGATGTAGTCGCCGATATCGGCGAAGGCCAGGATGTCATCCATCCGCGCGCGAATCTCGTCGGCGCTGAGGCCGTACAGCGCAGCGGCCATGGCGACGTTCTCGCGGCCGGTATATTCCGGATTGAAGCCCGCGCCCAGCTCGAGCAGCGCGCCGATCCGGCCGTGCACGCGCAACTGGCCCGTGCTCGGCGTCAGCACGCCGGTGATCAGCTTCAGCAGCGTGGATTTGCCCGCCCCGTTTTCGCCAACCAGGCCGACGGACTCACCGCGGCGCACGTCAAGGTCCACGTCGGCCAGCACCGGCACGCGCTGCGTACCGTGGCCGCCGGCCAGCAGCGACAGCAAGGCCTGCAAACGGTCGGCCCGCCGTGACACCTTCGGGTAGGCCTTGCCCAGGCCACGGGCCTCGACCAGCAGCGGCGCGCTCACAGGAAATCCTCGAAATGGGGATCAAGGCGATGGAACAGCCAGGACCCGACGCCGAGCAGTACCAGCGCCACCAGCAGCGCAACCAGCGATGGCACCAGCGCCGGCGCGTGGCCATGCAGCAGCATGTCGCGCATCGCCCGCGCGTACCAGGTGAAGGGATGCAGATCGATCCAGCCGCGCGCCCATTCGGGCATCGCCGCGCGTGCATAGAAGATCGGTGCGGCGAACATCGCCAGCATCAGCACCTGGGTCACCACCTGCACCAGGTCGCGCACGAACACCTGCATCGCCGACAGCGCCAGGGCAAAGCCTGCCGCCAGCAGCATCAGCATCGACTGCACCAGCAGCACCAGCGGCAGCCAGGCGAGGTGCGCCGGGTCGCCAAACAGCGGCATCACCAGCACGATGGCAACGAAGCCGAAGGTGTGCAGTGCAAAGCTGGAGGCCACCACGGCCAGTACCGGCACGCTGCGCGGCATCGCCACCTTGCCGATCAGGCCGGCGTTGTCGACGATCGCGGTGGTCGCGCGCGAGATGGACTCGGAGAACGCCGTCCACGGCCACAACGCCACCAGCAGGAACGGCACGTAGCCCGGCGCGTCGGCGCCCGGCACGCGGGCCTTGAAGATGTAGACGAAGACGAAAGAGTAGATCGCCAGTTGCACCAGCGGCTGGATCAGTGCCCACAGGCCGCCGCTGAAGCTGCCGAGGAAGCGGTTGCGCAGCTCACGCACGAAGAAGTGCCGGAACAGCCGCCAAGCATGCGAGAGCCCGACATCAGCGCGCGCGATCGTTACGCGGGCCGGCGCGCCCGGCTGGGTGGCGGGTTGGATGTCGCTGGCCATGCGGCTCCCGGGCGGCGGTCCACGAACGGACCGCCTAGTTTAGCTGCTAGCCGGCAGAGGAGATTCGGGTCCCGGGCCCGAAAGCGCCAGCGACGACGACTCTGGCGCGTTCACCGCCAGGCGGACCGCCACGGGGCTCAGAAGCTGGCGCAGCCGAGGCCCTGGTAGGCACTGGCATGCATCGCGCGGTACTGCTTGCACTGCTGAGCCACCGCGCCCTGCGTGGCACCCTGTGCAAGGTCACGTCGCCATCCGACCACCTGCCCCGCGAATCCACCATGCAGCGTGATGGCCTGCGCCTTGCCGGCGCCATGCGCATTCAGGCACTGGAGCACCGCCTTGCCGAGGTCGTCGCAGGCCGGCACGCCGACCGTCGCGAAACCCATGAAGGCCGGCGCGGGTGCCGCGACCGATCGATTTTTCGCAGACGTGGGGTGCGGGAGCCAGCTGGGTGAGGGCGCGTCGGAGTTGGCGGCCTTCCGTTGCTCGCGGGCGAGATTGGCTGGCGCGTAGCGTCCGGCGTCCGCCCGACTGGCCGTTGCAGCTGCGGTCGGCGCGGTGGCAGCGGCCCCGCTTGTGCCGGAATCACCGGAGTGGTTGCAGGCCGCCAGCAGCAGGGGCACCGCGAGCAGCGCGGGCAAGCGGCGCCACCATTTCATCGCGTTTGCAGCCATCACGGGCTCCCGCTCGCGGGCTTGGCGGCACTGTCGGCGGCGGCAGGTGCGTCGGCATAGCGGGTAAGAAGCGAACGGACGACCGGCGCGTTGACGTCAATCGAACGGTTGCGCACGACGTCGAGGTGGTGCTGCACCTTCTTCGCCACGTAGTTTTTTTGAAGCTTCTCCACCATCGCATCGCGCACCTCTTCAAAGCTGCGAGCACGCGCGGGCGTGTACTTGACCAGCTTGATGATGTGGTAACCAAACTGCGACTTCACCGGCGGCGACAGCTGCCCGACATCGTCCAGCTTGCCGGCGGCTTCCCGAAATGGTCGCACGTAACGGGTTGACGTGGCGTCGGTGATGATCCCTCCGTTGCTGTCCTTGCCGGCGTCATCGCTGTATTTGGCCATGTCTTCATCAAACTTGGAGGGGTCAGCCTGGAGCTGCTTGTAAAGCCGTTCCGCCAACGCCTTGGCCTCCGCATCACTGCGATGTTTTGTACCGATGAGAATGTGCTTGACATCCCGTTCGGCGGGCACCGTGTAGGCAGCGGGATTGGCCAAGTAACGCTCATGCGCAAGCGCTGTCAAGTCGGGCATCTCCGATTCGAATTTATGCTGCAGTGCGGCGACACGCGCCTTCACCAGCACGGCATTTGCCGCCTGCTCCATTCGCGCCGCGGTCTCCGGATCATCCTGGAGCTTCAGCTCGCGCGCTTCTTTGAGCAACTGTTTTTGCGCCAACAGATTGTTGACGATGTTCTTGATGCGCTCCGGGCTGACAAACAGCTGCGCACGCTTGTCTTCCGGCACGGTAAGTGCGAAGGCATCGACGTCGGCCAAGGTGACGCTGACTCCACCCTGGCTGGCGACAACAGCCGCGGCGCCGTCGCCACCCTGCTGCGCCGAGGCGGCGGAGCACGCGAGGACGAGGGTTACGGCGAGGACTGAGGCGAGAAACAGGCGCATGGGCGCTCCTTGGCAACGATAAAGAAAAAGCGCCGGCAGCAGAGCCACCGGCGCCAGATAGACCGCGTTTTTATCGGCCGGTTCCGCTCAGGCGGCCTGCGCTACGGCAGTAGCGGTCCGTTTTTGAACGTCATCAACAGCTGGAGATTCGTTGAGCAACTGCTTCCTTGACAGTTGCTCTTCGTCACATCACTCATCGGTGCGGCGATCAAATTGAAGTAGTAGGTCTTGCCCGGTACGAGGTTGCAGGAAAACTTCCTCCTCGCAGCCGGTGCCACAGTCCAGTACAGCCCGCTCTGCGAGTAGTTGAAGCTCGCATAACACCAGTACTCAGGATCATCGATCTCGGTCGGGCGGACGAAGTCACCGCACTCGTCACTGATCGATGCGCTCCATACGACGCCGTTGTTGACGCTGCTGTTGTTGGTGGCGAAATAACCGTATGGCGTTCCATCGAGGCCGGTCTGCTCTGCATTCGCTGGCACAGTGAACGGGATCGAAATGTATTGATTCTTGTTCACGAAGATTTTGGATCCGCCGCCGGCAAAACCGGGCCAGCCGTAGTGCTCGCCGCCACTGCTCCAGCCGTAGCCGAATACGTTCGACCACTTGGTCACGTCGACATCATCGAGCGTCGGATAGCCATTAAACGACTGGAGCGTTGCAGTCGTCTGCTGCGTAAGACCCGCAGGCGCCACGCAGCTGGTGGATGGCGGCGGCGGCGTTCCGCCAGACACGGCGACCGTCACGGTCTTCGCGGCTGACGTCTCCGGCTGACCATTGTGTTCGCCGCTGATGCACTTCACCCCGAAGGTGTAGTTGCCGCTGCTGGTAAAGCTCGCGGTGTACGTATCACCCGCAGCGCACGCCGTGGCGCCCACGCATGCGTCACCGCTCGATGGCCAGCCGCTCAATGCCGCCGGGAAGCTGGTGCCGGTGTAGTGGCATACGTCGGCAACTGCGCTCCAGGTTATCGTAACCGACTTGTCCACGGTGGTACTGGTTGCGCTGGCGCCCAAGCTCAGGTCAGCCGTGCCCGTGGCACTGCCAGTCGGACATCCGGTGCCAAAGGTTCCCGTCGCGTTGACAACGCCGGGCTCGTCGCCGCCGATCGTGAGTCCGCCATCGGTGACGAAGGTGCAGGTACCGGGACCGTAGTCCAGCTTGAGGGTCGGTGCGGCCGACTGGGCGGAAACAGGTGCGCCAAATGCAGCAGCAAGTGCCACAGGGAGCGCAAGGAGTGCGGTACGAAGGATCTTCATGAGGGTTCACCAAGCACGGAGAGCACAGATGGAAAGCATGATTCGCGAATAACCGGTCGAGGCCACGATTGTATGAGCATCATAACGCTCCTTTGCCCAACCGGTGTGAAGCGGTTCGCGGAAACGTGGAGCCGCGGCAGTGGCCACCGGAGCGCAAGCAAGGAGGACAAGCAAAAAAAGAGGGGAGCCGGTTGGCTCCCCTCCTTTTGACACTTGTGCCGGGCCAATGGCGCCGGCTCACCACTGACACCTACGGTGCGGTGCTGCTGATCATACGCTCCACACGGTGGCGGAAGGCACCAGCGTAGTTGGACGTCGTCGCGGTGGCGTTGATGAAACGCTCCGCTGCGAAGCCCGTAGCCGGCAGACCCAGGAAGGTCGTGCCATTCACATCGCCACGCATCACGTGGTACTCGCCGTTACCAGCGGCATAGTCATACAGGTCAAGGTCCAGCCAACCGGCGGTACCAAAGGGCGCCATGTTGACCGCCAGGCCCGCACTGCCTTCGGCATTCTCGTACTGCGAACCCAGAATACTCATCGGATCTGCAGGATCGGAGATCGAGATGACATTGACCTCATGACACAGCGAGGTGTAGACGGTCTGGATGTTCGGGCGCGGCGAGAACACCGGGCCGGTCGGGGAAACGGTGGGGGCACCTTCCTCGCGGTCATAGATATTCAGGCCAACCTGGGTGCAGGACGCACCATCGTGCTCAGAATCCAGCACCTCGGCGAACGGCGGAATGGCGTCCGTCAGCGTCTGGTCATTGACGTAGTAGCGCTTGGTCGGGAAGGTGACCACCCAGTCCGTACCCTGGCCAGCGGCAGCATTGGCCACCCACGTGTTCATCAGCGCGGAGGCATCGAACACGGCGCTGACGGCATCAATTTCCTGACCCGGCGGATAAGTCACCGTGGTCATGACGCCGCCTTGGAACACATATGCCACGGCACCACCGGAGGGCGAGTTCGCCTTGCTGAGA
Source organism: Rhodanobacteraceae bacterium (assembly GCA_035699085.1). Taxonomy (GTDB): domain Bacteria; phylum Pseudomonadota; class Gammaproteobacteria; order Xanthomonadales; family Rhodanobacteraceae; genus DASSBG01. The sequence goes on along the minus strand of DASSBG010000045.1, from coordinate 43,068 downwards.
TCCGGCGCAAGCGAACCGGACTCGGTGAACTGCGGGGTCGCCGTCCAGCCATCAACTGCATCAGCCGTGTAGGCATATTGCGTGCCGTCCGCGACATTGATGACCGAGCCGTTGCCGAACAGGCCACCCGTCGGGGTGATCTGCAGATCCGGGTTTGTAGCGTCGTTGAGCAGCGCATAGTCGTCGCAGCCCGGCGGAACGCCGTCAACGTGCGTGATATCGGTAGCGGTACCGTTCTCGTCACCAATGTTGGTCATGTCGATCAGCTCGACATAACCTTCGTTGGTGCGGTCAGTTCCCTGCGGGCCGAGGTCCGGATCATTCTCCGTATAGACCTGGTTGCTGAACGGCTGGTACAGCATTCCGGCAACACTGTTGGATGCGCTGAAGTTCGGCACCGTGCAGCTGTTGTCACGCGTGCCGACGGCTGCGCCGTCGCCCGCAATACCGGCATCGGACAGCTTGAAGACGGTACCGGTCCAGACGTCGTAGGCCGACAGGAACAGGTTGAAGTCCAGGACTTCCTTGCTGGCGTAGCCTTCGAGGAAGCGAACCTTGACCGCCTGCGGGGTGTCGGTGGAGTTGACCACCGAGATCAGCGTCTGCTGGCCCGCACGCGCGGTGTAGTAGGGGTAAATCAGGACCTGGCCGGTACCGTCGGGATTGAGCTCAACGGCACTGGACGAGCCCGCGAAGCCAACCACGCCAACCAAACCGGCGAGGACGGCAGTCGTCAAGCTGCTCTTTTTCATGTGAAACACTCCTAGGTTGATCACAGGGCATCTGTTTGCCCCACACAATTCGGCGCGATCACGCCGACTGGCGCAGAGCGACAGCGTGCTAATGCTAAGACAAGGTAAAGCGCAGCGCAATCCCCCTATGATTCTCGTTATTGGGTGATCCCGAGCGTGCTTTTCCCCGCCTCGCGCGGCAGATAGTACCATGTATTTTTAACGCGCAACCACGTCTCCTTCAGCGGCGCGAACGACTTGCTGCCGCCACCCAAGCCCGGCACCATCAGGTCGTAGTCAACCATGACGTATACCGTGCAGCTGTCGGGATTGACGCAATCAACCTTGGTCACGCTGGCGTGGGTCCAGCGGACCGGGCGGTTGTTCATCTCCAGGGCGTACTGCTGCTGGCTGATGGTGGCCCGGTAGCCTGGCGTCAGGTAGTTCCAGGCTTCGGCGCCCTTGTGTGCGATCAGCAGGTTCCAGCGGTCCAGCGCGCGCTGCTTGAGGACGGCCTTGCTGTCCTGGGGCGCTGCGGTCCCGGCGGTGGTGGGGCTGGTCTGGCTGGTGGCGCAGGCGCCGAGCAGGGAGGCGGCGGCGGCCAGTGCCAGCAGGCGCAACGGACGATGGATCATGGGTTTATCTCTCCTTGGTGGCTCAGGGCTGCGCGGGCGGTTGCTGCGCGGGTGGCGGTGGCGGTTGCTGCGCGGCGGCTTGCTGGGCGCGGGTGGCGGCGTCCTGGCGCTGGATCTGGTCGCGCATCGGCTTCAGCGACTGGAAGCGCAGCTGGTATTCGCGGGTGATTTCCTGGGCCTCGGCGCTGTTGGTGATGACCCGCGGGGTGATCAGCACCAGCAGCTCCACGCGATTGCTGTTGTGGCTGGTGGTGCCAAACAGCTTGCCGACGATAGGGATGCGGCTGAGGAAGGGTACGCCGGTGTCGGTGAGGCTGTCGTTTTGCTTGATCAGGCCGCCCAGCAGCACGGTTTGACCGCTCTGCACGGCCACCTGCGTCTGGATGCTGCGCTTGTCGATCGGTGGGTTGCCGGAGACGCTGACGATGGCGCCCGGCTGGCTGACCTCCTGGTCGATCTCCATGTAGACCAGCCCGCCGGGATTCACCCGCGGCGTGACCTGCAGCTGGATGCCTGTGTCGAGGTAGCTGACCGAACCCGTTTGGTAGCCGCCGTTGTTGACTCCGGCGCCAGCACCATAGCCACCCGGTGTGAAGTAGTTCTGGATGACCGGGATCTGCGTGCCGACGTCGATGCTGGCTTCCTGGTTGTTCAGCACCACAAGCGACGGCTGCGACAAGGTCTTGGTATTGCCGCTGGATTCCATGGCGTGGATCGCGGCCTGCAACTCGCTGTTTACGAAGGAATAAAAGAAACTGTCGCTCTTGCCTGGACTGACCGGATTGGTGCCGCCCAGCGCCCAGGCCTGTTTGTTGCCCGGCTGCGAGTAGCCTTCCGGGCCGCCCGAGGAGCCGATCAGCCCCTCCAGGTACCATTGCACGCCGAAGCTGAATTGGCCGACCAGCGACACTTCAAGGATCTTCACCTCGATCTGCACCTGCAGCGGCGCGATATCCAGCCGCCGCGCGGCCTGCTGGATGGTGTCCCACTGGTTGGGCGTAGCCAGCACCAGCAACTGATTGTTCGATTCCACCGCGGTGATCCGCGGGCCGTTGCCGCTGGTGGCGGTGGCACCTGCGCTGGCGCTGCGGGTTGGCGTGCGCCGCTGGTTCTGCCGCTGGCGATTCATGCTGTTGGTGCGCCCGAAGCGGCTGCCGCTGGCGGTGACGGGCGTCAGGCCCGGGGCGATGCCGCCGCCGGTGTCCTGTACCGGCGTATAGCTGATGCCATTGAAGATCTCGTTGAGGTACCCGGCGAGGTCCTGCGCCTTGACGTTCTTGACGTCGTAAATGTAGATCTGCTGCGCGCTGCCGCTGCCTGCACCGGCGTCCAGCCGCTTCAGCCACTCCTGGGCGCGGTCGAGGTATTCAGGCTGGGAGGTGATGACGATGACCGAGTTGGTCGCCTCGATCGGGACGAAGCGGAACATGCCGGCCAGCGGGGACTCGCCCTTGGCGCCGAACACCGCGTCGAGCTGCGGCATCAGCTTGGCAACGTCCTGGTTCTGCATGTTGTATACGCCCACCGACATGCCCTTGAGCCAGTCGACGTCGAAGATGTCGATGGTGCGCTGGTAATTCTCCAGCTGCTCCCGCGTGCCGGCCATGATCAGCAGGCTGCGTGACGTGTCCACCGAAACGAAGGCGTCAGCCGGGGCGAACGGCTTGAGCAGCTTCTGCATCTCCTTGGGCGAAATGTAGTGCAGCGGAAAGATGCGCACCTCGTAGCCCTTGGCCACTTGCGCCGGCGCCAACCTCGGCGTGAGGTTGCCGGGGATGGCCGCCTTGGTCGGCAAGACGGTGTAGCGGCCGTTCTTGAAGATCAGGGTGTTGTTGGTCCACGACAGCAGCGTTTCCAGGATGGGCATGGCGTCCTGGGTGCGCACCGGCTGGGAGGTCGCGTAGGTGACGTTGCCGTTGACGCCGGGCGCGATGATGTAGTTCTTCTGCAGCAGGTCGCCCAGGATCGCCTTGACCACGGCCTGGATCGGCTCGTTCTCGAAATTGAATACCACCTGCCCTTTCGGCGCCTCGCTGCCGTGGGTCGGCGCGCGCGCCGCCTTTTTGTTGATGAAGTTGCCGGTGCCGACGTCAAGCTCCGGCTTGACCGGCTGCTCGGACTGGCTTTCGTCGGTGGCGAGCGAGATCGGGTTGTGGTTGACCGGCGGCGGCTGCAGCGTCGGCGCGACCATTTCCGCGGCGATGCGTTGGTCGCTGGCGTTGCCCGGTCCGGTGGTGGCGCAGCCCGAGAGGGCGACGGCGAGCAGCGTTGCCAGCAACACGCCGGCGAAGCGCCAGCTTGACGGGCCGCGTTGAACGGCGGCACGGGCGACCGCGAGGGTCGGCGTGGCGGCGGGGTTGCTTTGTTCCGTGGTCACTACGGCGACTCCGTGTTCGTTGTCAGCTGCCGGACTTGCTTTGCGGCAGCCATGCAGGCGACTGCTGCTTGTCATTCTTGTCATTCTTGGCTTTCTGGCGGGCCTTGCGAGCCTGCTGGCGCAGCTCGCGGCGGCGTTTCTCGATGCGCTCGCGCAGCGCGTTGGCGGCATTTTTCGACTGCGCGCGAGCCGGTGTTGCCTTGGCCCGCGCTGCCCGCTGCGCGGCCCGCTGCACCGCGGGGTTGCCGGACTTGGCAGACACGTCCAGCGTGACCTCGGTCTTCTCGTCGCCGTTGCTGAACGTAACCTTGCGCGGTTGGATTTCGACCAGCGTCCACCCCGACTGGTTCCCGGACAGCGGCATGCCGACTTGCAGCGACTCCGGTTTGTTGGTCGCCTTGTTGAGCACCATCGCCAATCGCAGGTCCGGCGTAATGATGACACCGGTAAGGACAACCTGCAGCGGCACCGGCGGCGGCGCCGCCTTGTCGGGCGCCTGTTCCGCCGTCTGGTCGGGCGCGATAGGCTTGCGATCCTCGCTGAACAGCGGCCGCTGGGTCACCTCGGCGAAGTCCGCCAGCGGCGGCAGGCTGAAGTCCTCGGTCTTCAGTGAATCGACCGTAGGTAGCCGGGGCGCGCGCGAGGCGTCCGGCGGCAACCACGAGTAACCGCGCCCGACGCCGAGCCAGAACAGCAGCGCAAGCAGGCCAAACACGACGCAGGCGCCGGCCAGAGCGAGCGTGAAGCGCGACACCAGCTGCCGGTTCACGACTTGGCTCCCGGCTGGCGCAGGTAGCCGCTCAAGGTGAATTGCACCTGCAACTTGCTGCTGGCGTGGGCGCGGCGATAAAAGCTGGCCTGGCGATAGATCATCAGGTCTTCGACGAAGAAGTACGGCTTGCCCTCCTCCAGGTCATAGAGCACGCCAAGCAGCGGCTCCATGTCGCAGCTGAGGCGGATGCGCACGCTGACCTTCTGGTAGGGCTCGTCGCTGCTGGCACGGCCCAGCGGCGTGCTCTGCTGCGCGGTACAGCCGGTGCCGTCCGGCGCATGCTTCTTCAGCACGTCGGTGACCCGCTGGATCAGCGCCGCCGCCGCCGCGCTGGGATCGGTTTGCGGCAGGAAGGCCTGGTTGGCCTGCTGGTAGCTGCGAACCGCGGCGATGCGCTTGTCGATGGCATCACGCTGGGCGGCCACCGCGGCAAAGTGCTGTTGCTGGTCGCGCAGGTCCGCCATCTGCGCCGAGATCGCGATCTGCGGCGCGACGAACCACCAGTGCACGAAAAGGAAGTACGCCAGCACCAGCACCACGAGCAACAGCCCGAGCGCCAGTGGCCGGCCGTCACTGGGCGGCTTTGGTCGGCGCATTCGGCGGCTCCTTGGGGTGGCTGACCAGGGTGGCGGTGACGTTGAAGCGGTCCTTGTGGGTGCGGGCGTCCGGCTGCAGCGTGCCGGACAGGCTGGGATCGGCCAGCGACGGCACAGACGACAACTGCTTTATCAGCGAGGCGGCGTGGTCGCTCTGGCCCTGCAGGCTGACGCGGTCGTTGTTGTCGACCGAGATTCGCTGCAGGTAGCTGTCGTCGGGCAACGCGTGGGTGATGTCACGCAGCAGCACCACCATCGATGGCGCTGCGATTTTCTTGCGGCTGAGGAAACTTGCGGCTTTGATCGAGTCTTCCAGGCCCTTGCGCAGGGTAACGACCTGCCTGGCCTGCTTCTGCGCCGCCGCGACCTGCTCGGTCATGGCCTGCAGCGCCTGCTCGCGGTTGTCCACCCACTGCACCATCGCCAGCACCAGCAGGCAGAGCGCGGCGGCGCCCAGCGCCAGGTTGATGCGCAGGCGCACGTTGCGCCGCGCCACCCTGCGTCCCGTCGGCAGCAGGTTGAAGCCGAGGCGTGCACCGCCCGGCTCGTCGCTCCAGCCATCGACGCCGTCCAGGCCGATGTGCAGCGGCTCCAGCCGCGCCAGTTCGGCATCCAGCGTCGCCTTCGGCACCACCGCCATATCCACGCTGAGGGCGTGTGTCGCCGGATCGCGCGCCGCCACCCGCTGGTCGGCGTAGACCTGGTCTGCCTTGAACGGCGTCTGGCGATCCATTTCGAAGCCAAGCACCTGGCCGAGGTTGTGCTCGGCGGCGGCCGGCAGCTTGAGGTGACGCAGCAGCACCCGCGAGCGCGGAAGGCACAGCACCGTGCGCAGACGAGGCGCTTCGATGCGGGCGATGGCGGTCGCCCAGGCCAGCCGCTGCTCGTCTTCGCCCAACCCGCGCTCGATGCGCGCCAGCGGCTCACCGGGCTGACGCGACAGGTACAGGGTGACCGCGTCACCGCCGTCGCTGACCAGCACCGTCTCACTCTGGTCGCGCAGCGCTTCGCGCCAGCGCCGCGGGAGGCATGCGCGCAGGTTTTCGCCCCACCAGGCCAGGAAGCCGGGCACAGGCGTGCGCGCGTACTCCGTGCGCAGGCGCGCGATATAGGGCTGGAACGCGTCCTGGAGCGCCATCAGCCGGGCCTGTCCATGGCGCTGCACTCGGTTTTCGCGGTTGGGGTCATGTCACGGACTATGGCCGATGAAGCGGAAAGCCGGGCGGACACACGGGACGGCGGCACGCGCGCAAATCATGGATGGTCCGTGCTTCACGAGCGGTCGCCCTCGTCCCAGCTCAATATCACGAACGGCCGCGCGCTGGCCGTGCTGTTGCCGCCGAGGCGGATGGTGACCCTGAGCTTGGTGGTGGCGCCGTTGGGCATGGTGGAAGTGGACTCGATACTATACGTAAGGCCGCCGCGACTGGCTACCAGCGGCGTACCGTCGGGCAGCGTCAGGCCCGACATGCCGCCCATCTGGCCGGGCGGGATCTGCTGGCGCATGGTGATCAGCTGCTGGGCCATGTCGCTGGTCATGCCGGGCAGCGCCATCAGCGCCTGCTGCGGCGCGTACATCGGGTTGGGCTCGGCACCGCCGGAAAAGACCGTTACCGCCGGTTTGACCTTCTTGAACAGCTCGTAGTCCATGCCCAGCACCTCCTGCAACTCGCCGACCACGGTGAACGGCTGGTTGGTCGGTCCGTAGGAGAGGCCCGCCTGTTCGTAGTCGGGCTGCTCGGCGCCATTGAGCTGGGTGGCGTCGTCCGGGTCGCGCCAGTCGTCGATGCGGGCAGCCAGCGTCTGCGCCTGGTCGCGCTCGACCCCGACCGACTCGAACAGTTGCGCCAGCATCGGCGGCTGGGCACGGTTGAGGTCGATCTTGCCGGAATCGTCCAGTATCTTGACCGTTACATTTGCTGCGCCAAACTCCAGGTTGTAGGGTCGGCCGTCCGGCACCCAGCGCTTAAGCGGGTCGGACTGGCGCAGCTCGTAGGCGGCCAGGTGCACGCCGGCTTCTGCGGCATAGCGACCACGCACCGAGTCGAGCAAGTGGCGTGCCTGCAGGTTTTCGGTGCGTGCCACCACCGCGAAGCTGCCCATCAGGATCGTGACCAGCGCGATCACCCAGAGCACGATCAGGAAGGCGATGCCGGACTGTCGGCGCATGGGGTTCACCAGAGCATCCATCACCGGGTGGGCCGACCGGGCGGCGCCGGTGGCGTGGGCTGGCGCCCGATCGGCCGCGAACGGCGCACCGAGTGCGTGCGAGAACCGACGTCCAGCATCAGCGGGATCACCATCGTTGGCCAATCCATGCCGCTGTCGGGACGCATCGCCATCGAAATGCGCACCATCACCGGCACCCGGTCCTCTTCTTCCCACTCGTCGGTCCAGTCCTCCAGCGCCCCCTGGTCATCGACCCCGCGATACTCGAACTTGGCCTCGGCGATGCCATCAAGCAGCAGCGTCGGCTGCACCTGCCCGCTGCCTGCACGGTCGAGGTCGAAACCATTGAGCATCACGTCGGTGAAGACCAGCTGCAGCAGCCCGCTGCTGTTGGCCAGGCGCAGCGTCTGCACGTAGGGCCCGCCGCGCGAAAGGTAGCCCGGCATCGGGGCGACGAAGCGCATGAAGTCGCTCTTGCCCTCGAACATCAGCGGCATGCCGGTGCCCTTCTCCTCGGCATACGGCAGCGGCATGGTGTGGCTGATCTGGCGACGCAGGAAAGCCTGGGTCACGCGCAGGCGGTTGACGCGTTCGATGGCCTGGTCGCCGGAACGGATGGCCTTGGTCGCTGCGTGGATGCCGCCCCAGGCGCCCGCCAGCAGCAGCGACAGCAGGAGGATCGCGACGAGCAGCTCGATGAGGGTGAAGCCTGTTTCGAGCGGGGACCGGAAGGACAGGCGGGACCCGGGACCCGGGCCCCGGGACCCGCAAGGCAAGGGTGACCGGGGAGCAGGGACCGGGGACGCGATGGGGACCGGGGACGCGATGGGGACCGGAAACGGAGACACAGCTGGGACGGAGGATTGCGGACCCGCGGATCGGAAACGCGGACGCAACGGCGACCGCTGGCCGGGGAACGCGGGCCGGCACCGCAGGGGGAGCTGGCGGGCCGTCATTGGGATGGCTCCGGGCCGCCGAGGTTGAGCCGGCCCTGGATGTCGTTCTGGTTGGCGTTGACGGCCCGCAGGGTCACGAAGTCGGCGTGGTGCTTGCCGTCCGGGCCCCAGTACACGGTGAGCGCCACACGGTAAAGGTCGATCGGCAGGCCGCCCTGTTGCGGCGCGGCCTGCTCGGCTGGTGGCTGCCACGGCGTGATCTGCATCCGCCAGCGGTAGTCCTGGTCGAAGCGGCCCGAGGTACTGCTCTCCTCGATGGCCTCGCCGACACCAACGGTATCGAGCTTGGACTGCGCCCAGAGGCTGGCCTCGCTGTAGTCCTTCGAACGCTGGGCGACGTGCAGCGATGAGGTGAGTATCTGCAGCAGGATGCCGAAGCCGAGCGCGAAGATCAGGAACGCGGCGATCACCTCGATGAGGCTGAAACCGCCTTGGGCGACACCGCCGCCTGCGCGGCGAGGATCGCGGCGGCCGCCCCGCGCGTCTGGCCGGACACGACGCCGGCAGCGTTTGGCGGACCGCGCTGACATCACGCCGTCGTCTGCGTTCAAGCCGCCGTGGCCAGTCGGGTGACGGCGACGTGGCATGGGTCAGGAAGTCCGGGCATGGGGTTTCGACCGGGGCGGCGCAGCGAAGTTCGCGCCGGCTCAGCCATTGTGGATCTCGGTGGTGGTGACCTCGCCGGTCAGCCAGGAGACGTCGATGCGCCACTCGGTGCCGCCACGAACCACGGTGACGCGGCCGCCAGTGGAGCTGCCGTCGGGGTAGAAGCGCATGCCCCAGGTCTGGTCGCCGATCTGCTCCTCCGCCGCGGTGCGGATGTTGAGCGTCATGCCGTCCGGCAGCTTGACCGGCGAGTGGTTGGGCGCCTTGTAGCTCCAGTTTTGCAGGTCGAACTGGATCACCTGCTCCTTGCCCTTGACGATGGCCTGGCCGCGCGTGTAACGCAGCGCCGCCGCGATGTCGCGGCTCACCGCGTTGACCCGCGCACTGGCCAGGCTGCTGGAGACCGACAGCGACACGGCGGTGATCGCAATCACGATCAGCACCAGCACCGCCAGCATCTCGAACAGGGTGAAACCCTTCGAATGCCGGGAATTGGGAATCGAGAATGGGAAATCGGAAAAGCGACGCGCCTGGCACCCCCCCCGCGCAACGTCTTTCGCGATCTCCATCTTTGCCATTCCCGATTCTCTATTCCCTAGTCCCTATTCCCGGCCTACTGCCAGTTGCCGACGTCCTTGTCGAGGGGATCGGTGCCGCCAGGCTGGCCGTCCTTGCCATAGAAGATGAGGTCGAAGGTACCGTGCTCGCCCGGCTCCTTGTAGCCGAAGGCGTGGCCGAAGGGGTCCTTGATCTCGGACTCCTTGGCGTAGGGGCCGTTCCACATCGATGCGTCGGCCGGCTGCGTCACCAGGGCCTGCAGACTGGAAGGCGGGCTGCCGTTGTCCAGCGCATAGTTCTCGATCTTCATCGACAACGACGCCAGTTGCGCCTTGCCGGCCTTGTACTTGCCGGAGTTCATCTGCTTGCCGACCTTGGTGACGACGATGCTGGCAACGATGCCGATCAGCACGATCACGGCGAGCATCTCGATCAAGGTGAAGCCTGCGGCGCCCAGCCGGCGAATGCGGGTTGCGGGTGTGTTGGTGCTCATGGTTTGCCTCTGGGTGGAATGGATTGCGCCGGCGCGGCTTACTTGATCGAGCCGGCCAGATTGAGGATGGGAAGGATGATCGCCATCATGATTACCGCGACAATGCCGGTCATGACCACCGTCGTCAACGGCACCAGCGCCGCCAGCATGCGGTCAAGCGAGTTCTTGACCTCGATGTCGAAGGTGTCGGCGACCTTCATCAGCATGGTGTCGAGTTCGCCCGATTCCTCGCCGACGCTGATCATCTGCAACGCCAGCTTGGGGAAGCGCTTGGACTGCGCCAGCGCGACGGCCAGCCCGCCGCCGGTCTTGACGCTCTCGGTGGCCTCGGTCACCGACTGCGCCAGCGCCGAGTTCGTCAACACGTTGCGGGCGATGGTCAGCGCCGACAGCAAGGGCACGCCGTTCTTCAGCAGCGTGCCGAGGGTGCGGGCCAACCGCGCGGTGTCGACGCGGCGCGCGATCGAGCCGGCCATCTTCATCTTGAGCAAGCGCTCGTCGATCCGCAGCCGCGCCTGCGGGTCGCGCCACTGGCGGCGGAACCAGCCGGCGCCGAATATGCCGATCACCAGCAGCAGCCACCAATAGCCCTGGATCACCCCGCCAACCGCCATCACGATGCGCGTGACCAGCGGCAGCTCCACGCCCATGTCCTCGAACATCGGCACGAACTGCGGCACCACGTAGGCCAGCAGCACCAGCAACGACACGAACACCATGCCGATCAGGAACGCCGGGTAGATCAACGCATTGATCACGTTGCCGCGCAGCACGGTGGAGCGCTCGAGGTAATCGCCGAGGCGGGTCAGCGTGTCGCCCAACGAGCCGCCGACCTCACCCGCGCGAACCATGTTGACATACAGGCGCGAGAAGACGCCGTGCTCGGCTTCAAGTGCGTCGGAGAGGGTGGCGCCGCCGCGAACCTGGTCGCGGATGCGCTCGATCAGGTGGCGGGCCTTTTCCGCCTCCGGCAGCTCCAGCAGGATCTGCAGCGAACGATCCAGCGGCTGCCCGGCATTGAGCAGGGTTGCCAGCTGCTGGGTGAACTGGACGATCTGCGCGTTGCTCAGCGTCTTGCGGTGCAGCATGGCGCGCAGCGCGCCTGCGGTGTCGCCCTCGGCCTCGCGCGCGTCCAGCGGCAGGTGGCCCTGCTCCTGCAGCTTGCCGATCACCTCCTCGACCGAGGCGGCCTCCATCTGCCCGTCCAGCGTCTCTCCGCTGGCCGTCACGGCCTTGTAGTGGTAGAGCGTCATTTGGACGGGAATGGGGAATGGGGAATCGGGAATCGGGAAAGCGCATTGCGGCGCAACTTGAACGCACGACACAGGCAAGCTTCTGAAAAGACCCTGGCTAGCAAAGGCACGCTGCGCGACGCCTTGCCGATTCTCCATTCCCTATTCCCTATTCCCCGCATCTCAGCCTTCCTGCGTCACGCGCAGCACTTCCTCGACGGTGGTGGTGCCGGCAAGCGCCTTGACCAGGCCGTCCTCGTACATGGTGCGCATGCCTTCGTCCTGCGCCTGCATTTCGATCTCGCCCATGCCCGCGTGCTTCATGATCTGGCGGCGGATGGCGTCCGACATCACCAGAAACTCCATGATCGTGGTGCGGCCGAAGTAGCCGCTGGGGTTGGCGACGCTGGGGATCGGCTTGTACAGCTTGATCGGCCGCTCGTCGGTGAAGCGTTCGAGGCCGAATTCCGCCACCAGCTCCGGCAGCGCCTCGTAGACCTCGGCGTGCTCGCGATCGAGCCGGCGCACAAGGCGCTGGGCCAGGATGCCGTTGATGGTGGAGGTCAGGAGGTAGTCCTCCACGCCCATGTCGAGCATGCGGGTGATGCCGCCGGCGGCATTGTTGGTGTGCAGCGTGGAGAGCACCAGGTGGCCGGTCAGTGCCGACTGGATCGCGATACGCGCGGTCTCGAGGTCGCGCATCTCGCCGATCATGATGATGTCCGGGTCCTGGCGCACGATGGAGCGCAGCGCGTGCGAGAAATCGAGCCCGATGGTCGGCTTGGCCTGGATCTGGTTGATGCCCTCGATCTGGTACTCGACCGGGTCCTCCACCGTGATGATCTTGACGTCGGAGGTATTGAGCTTGCTGAGCGCGGTGTAGAGCGTGGTGGTCTTGCCCGAACCGGTCGGGCCGGTGACCAGCAGGATGCCGTGCGGGCGCTCCAGCACGCCGAGGAACTTGCCGAGGAACTGGTCGGTGAAGCCCAGGCGCTGGAAGTCGAAGACCACCGCCTCGCGGTCGAGGATACGCATCACCACGGACTCGCCGTGCGCGGTCGGCACGGTCGACACGCGCAGGTCCAGTTCCTTGCCCTGCACCCGGATCATGATGCGGCCGTCCTGCGGCAGGCGGCGCTCGGCAATGTTGAGCTTGGCCATGATCTTGACGCGGCTGATGACCGCGGCGGTGGAACTGGCCGGCGGCGACTCGACCTCGTGCAGCACGCCGTCGATGCGGTAGCGCACCTTGAGGCGGTTCTCGAACGGCTCGATGTGGATGTCCGAGGCGCGCTGCTCGACCGCGCGCTGGATCAGCAGGTTGACCAGCCGGATCACCGGCGCCTCGGACGCGAGGTCGCGCAGGTGCTCGACATCGTCCTCGCCGCGGGCGTCCTCGGTGAGATTCTCGACGATGGCGCCCATCGCCGAGCGGCCCTGGCCGTAATAACGCTCGATCAGGTCGTCCAGTTCGCTGCGCAGGCCGATGCTGATGCGGCTGGGCCGGCCGGTGGCCAGCTCCACCGCCTCGATGGCGTAGCGGTCCGAGGGGTCCGCCACCAGCAGGTCGACGCCGTCCTCGTCCTCGCCGACCGCGACCACGTGGTGCTGCTTCATGAAGCGCACCGACAACTGCACGCCGTCCGGCGGCGCGTCCGGCATGTCCTTGGCTGCCTTCAGCGGCAGCGACAGGAGTTCCGCGACGGCCTCGGCCATGTCGCGCTCGGATACCAGGCCGAGCCGCGTCAGCAGCGCGCTGAGGCTGGAGTCGTCGCTCGATTCCTCGTGCACGCGGCGCGCACGAGCGAGATCGGCCTCCTTCAGGCGGCCGCGCGTGACCAGGAACCGGCAGATGCGTTCATCCAGCGATGCGTCGGCCGCGGCCGCATCGCTGGTATCAATGGCTGCTTGAGTATTCATTGCTTGATCAACTCAGACCGCCTCATGGCGACGCTGGTTCCGCGGCCGGGCGCCCGAGTGACTCGATAAAACGTCGATTCATCAGCACCCACAGTACCACCGGCAAAACGGCGGGCATGATCAGGTAGCCGAACTGGTAGGCCAGCGCCACGGCGTTGGGCGAAAGCCCGCTGGCGGCGGCGGCGGCGGCGCCCTGGCTGCCGGTGTTGAACACCAAGATGCGCAGCCCTTCGCTGGCCAGGCCGAACACCTGCGCCAGCCACAGCAGCGGCAGCGCCGCCAGCCACTGCAGCGCGCGCCGGCTTGGCGCCATCGGCGTTGCCAGCACCAGCGCCGCCAGCAGCGGCAGGCTGTAGCCGTACATCATGGTATTGAGCGAAAACACCAGCTGGCCCAAGGCCTTCCCGGGACCGCCGACCATCAGTGCGGTGCCCACCTCCAGCGTCGCGCCGTGCCGTACAACGCTGCTGAAGAGCTCCGGCCAGGCACCCGTCAGCAGCCAACGCACTGCGAGGCCGGGCACGATCGCCAGCGTCGGGGCCAGCACCGCCCAGCCGATGAACGCGAGCGGCAGCCACAGCACCGCCGACAGCAGGAAACGCTTCAACAACCGCGTCGATTGGCTCATTGCGCGTCCCCGGGTGCGGCCACGGGCGAAGCCGCGACGCGGCCCTGCGTACGCTTCGCCGCCACCGCCGTCAGCCCAGCCACGCGCGCGCGTTGCGGAACAGGCGCAGCCACGGCGAGTCGTCGCCCCAGACCTCAGGATGCCATGACAGCTGCACGCTGCGGAAGCAGCGCTCCGGATGCGGCATCAGCGCCAGCACGCGGCCGTTGGCGGCGTGGAACCCGGTCAGGCCGCCGTGCGAGCCGCTGGGGTTGTCGGGGTAGTGCGTGGCGACGCGGCCGCGGTGGTCGACATAACGCAGGCAGCCGCCGCTGCGGCTGGCGCGGGCGTCGCCCAACCACGTCGCGCGGCCTTCGCCGTGGGCCACCACCACCGGCAAGCGCGATCCGGCCATGCCGGCCAGGAACAGGCTGGGCGACTCCAGCACCTCGACCGTCGCCAGCCGCGCCTCGTACTGCTCGGAACGGTTGCGCTCGAAGCAGGGCCAGTGCGCGGCGCCGGGGATGATGTCGGCAAGGTGCGAGAGCATCTGGCAGCCGTTGCAGACGCCGAGCGCAAAGCGGCGCTCGTCGGCAAGGAAGGAGGCGAACTGCTCGCGCAGGCCCGCGTCGTGCAATATGGATGCGGCCCAGCCGCGGCCGGCGCCGAGCACGTCGCCATAGGAAAAGCCGCCGCAGGCTGCGAAGCCGGCGAACTCGCCCAGCCGCCGCCGGCCGTCGCGCAGGTCGGTCATGTGCACGTCGACGGCGGCAAAACCGGCACGGTCGAAGGCCGCGGCCATCTCGACCTCGCCGTTGACGCCCTGCTCGCGCAGGATGGCCACCCGCGGCCGCGCGCCGGTGGCGATGAACGGTGCGGCGATGTCGTCGGCGGGATCGAAGCCGAGCTTCGGGCTCAGGCCCGGGTCAGCGTCATCCAGACGCCACTGGCGTTCCTCGTCGGCACTGCCCGGATGGTCGCGCAGCCGCTGCAGGGCGTGGCTGGTTTCCTGCCAGGCCTCGAACAGGTCGCGCCAGCGCCACTTGTGCAGCACCTCGTCGGCAAGCATCAGCTTGATGCCGAGCTTCGCACGCGGCTGGCCGATTCTGCGGGCGATGCCGTCGAGGCCGTGGCGCTGCAGCAGCACGGCGAACTCGCCGCGCCGCTCGCGCGCCACCTGCACCACCACGCCCAATTCCTCGCTGAACAGCGCCGGCAGCGTTGCCTCGGCCCAGCCATCCAGCACGATCTCCAGCCCGCAATGGCCGGCGAAGGCCATCTCCAGCAGGCAGGCCAGCACGCCGCCGTCGGAGCGGTCGTGGTAGGCCAGCAGCAGGCCGGCGGCGCGTGCCTCGTTGATGGCGGCGACGAAGGCGCGCAGCTGCGGCGGATTGTCCAGATCGGGCGGCACGCCGCCGCTGCGGTTGTAGACCTGGGTCAGCGCCGAGCCGCCGAGGCGGTTGCGGCCGCCGCCAAGATCGAGCAGCCAGAGGTCGCTTGGCACCTCCGGACGCAGTTGCGGCGTCAGCGTCGCGCGGGCATCCGTGATGCGGGCGAAGCCGGTGACCACTAGCGACACCGGGGCGGTGGTGGTTTGTTCGCTGTCACTGCCGGCGTCGTGCCAGCGGGTGCGCATCGACAGCGAATCCTTGCCGACCGGAATCGACATGCCGAGGCTGGGGCAAAGCTCCAATCCCACCGCCCGCACCGCCTCGAACAGCGCGGCGTCCTCGCCGGGTTGATCGACCGCCGCCATCCAGTTGGCAGAGAGGCGGACGTCGGCGGTATCGGCCAGCGGCGCCGCAGCAAGGTTGGTCAGCACCTCGCCGACGGCCATGCGCGCCGCGCCGGCACTGTCGAGCAGGGCCAGCGGCGCGCGTTCGGCCATCGCCATCGCCTGGCCGGCATGGCCATGGAAATCGTCGAGCGTGACGGCGCAATCGGCCACCGGCACCTGCCATGGGCCGACCATCGGGTCGCGCGCCACCAGGCCGCCGACCGTGCGATCGCCGATGGTGATGAGGAAGCTCTTGCTGCCGACCACCGGCAACCGCAGCACGCGACGCACCGCCTCGTTGAGCTGGATGCCGTCAAGGTCCGGCACCAGGTCGACGCGCGGCGCGAGATGACTGGCGTCGCGGTGCATGCGGGGCGTGTGGCCGAACAGCATGTCCATCGGCAGGTCGATGGCCCAGGTGGGCTCGGGACCGGGGACCCGGGACCCGGGACCCGCGGGTTCCGTGCGCGTGCCAGCATCCTGGTGGTCGACAGCATCCGCCACGTGGGGCCGGTTGTCGGTCACCTGCAGGCGCTGGTCGGCGGTGGCCTCGCCGACTACCGCGAAGGGACAGCGCTCGCGCTCGCACAACTTCGCCACGCGATCAAGATCAGCCGGCCGCACGCCAAGAACATAACGCTCCTGCGACTCGTTGCTCCACAGTTGCATCGGGCTGAGGTGCGGGTCGGCGCTGGGGATACGCGCCAGATCGATGCGCCCGCCGAGGCCGCTGTCGTGCAGCAGCTCGGGAATGGCGTTGGACAGGCCGCCGGCGCCGACGTCGTGGATGCTGACGATGGGGCTGTCGCCACCGGCGTCGCAGGCGGCATTGATCACGGCCTGGCAGCGCCGCTGCATCTCCGGGTTGTCGCGCTGCACCGACGCGTAGTCGAGGGCCTCGCTGGACTGCCCGGCGATCATCGACGAGGCCGCGCCGCCGCCGAGGCCGATCAGCATCGCCGGTCCGCCAAGCACCACGATGGCGTCCCCGGCCTGAAGCGTCCCCTTGTCTACTTGCAGCGGCCGCATGGCTGCCAGCCCGCCGGCGATCATGATCGGTTTGTCGTAGCCGCGGCGGTGGCCGGGCTCGGTACCTTCCTGTTCGAAACTGCGGAAGTAGCCACCGATGCAAGGCCGGCCAAACTCGTTGTTGAAGGCCGCCGCGCCCAGCGGGCCGTCGATCATGATGCGTGTGGCGCTGGCCAGCCGCGGCGGCCGCGGCCTCTCGCCCTCCCAGGGGCGCGCAAGGCCGGGTATGCGCAGGTGCGAGACGCTGAAGCCCGTCAGGCCGGCCTTGGGCCGGCCGCCGCGGCCGCAGGCGCCCTCGTCGCGGATCTCGCCGCCGGCACCGGTAGCCGCGCCCGGCCAAGGCGCGATCGCGGTCGGGTGGTTGTGGGTTTCGACCTTGATCGCAAAGGGCATCTGCTCGGCCTGCGCCCGCCATTCGCCTCCTTCAGGCTGGGGCAGGAAACGCATGCCCTCGGCGCCTGCGATCACGGCCGCGTTGTCGTGGTAGGCGCTGAGCGTGCCTTCGGGCGATACCGCATGGGTGTGCTTGATCATGCCGAACAACGTCGCCGACTGCGGCTCGCCGTCGATGGTCCATTGCGCGTTGAAAACCTTGTGCCGGCAGTGTTCGGAATTGGCCTGCGCGAACATCATCAGCTCGGCGTCGCTGGGATCGCGGCCGAGCGCGCGGTAGTGGTCGGCGAGGTAATCGATCTCGTCGTCGCTGAGCGCCAGGCCAAGCGTCGTGTTCGCCGCAGCCAGCGCATCCCGCGGCTGCGCACCCAAGCCGACCCGCTCCAGCGGCCGCGGCGCACCGATCCCGAACACCGCGCGCGCGGCATCCAGCGACCCCAGCACGGTCTGCGTCATCGGGTCGTGCAACAGGCCGGGCTCGGCCAGCAGCGCCTCAAGGTCGGCGCCCGGCTGCAGCGCAAAACCGATGCCGCGCTCCACCCGGGTTACGTCGACACCGGCACCGCGCAGGATTTCGGTGGCCTTGGTCGACCAAGGGGAAATCGTGCCCAGCCGCGGCACCACCCAGCCGGCGGCGCGGGCCGGCGGCTCGTCGCGGGCGCGCAGCAGCACGTGCAGCAGGCCCGCAGACCCGGCGTCGAGCGATCGTTCGCCGGTGTCGATGAAATAGACGTACCAGGCGTCGACGCAACGGCCGCCGCCCTGCGCGGCCAGGCGCTGGTTGAGGGCGTCGAGGCGAAATGGAGAAAGGGCGGTCTGCCCGTCGAGCACCATCATGGGGACCGGACCGGCTGCGTGCGAAAGGCTGCGCATTCTACCTGATCGGCCGGTCGCGGCCGGCACATGGCCGCAGCCGCCGCGCCGGCGGCGCCCGGTTCCCGCGCCTGCGACCGGGTCAGGCGACGAGGCGAGACAGCAAGGCGCCAGGCCCGGAGCCTGGCGCCAGGGGTGACGCCGGGCTGCCGTTCGTCAGCCGCCCGCAGCGTCCTTGTGCGCCTTCAGCACCGCGGCAAGCTGCTTGGGCGACTGCGCGATGCGCGGCGAGATGATGCTGCCGTCATCGGCGACGATGGTCGGCGTGCCGGTGACGCCCAGCCGCTGGCCAAGGCTTTTCAGCTTGTCCAGCGGGTTCTCGCAGGTGGCATCGCCGGGGTCGCTGCCCGCCATCGCCGCGCTGTAGGCGGCGGTGCGGTCGGCCGCGCACCAGACCGCCTGCGCCTTGCGGTCTGCCTGCGGGTGGATGCCCTGCAGCGGGAACAGCAAGTAGTCGACGGCGATGCCCTCGGACATGTACTTGTCGATCTTGGCGTGGAACTGGCGGCAGAACGGGCATTCGACGTCAACGAAGGCGGTGATGTGGTACTTCGGGTCCTTCGGCGCGAAGCGAATACGCTCACTGGCCGGCAACTTGGCAAGCGCCTTCTGCCGCATGCCGTCCATCACGGTCTCCGAGATGTCCGTGACCTGCGGCTGGGACAGGTCAAAGATCTGACCATGGATCAGGTACTTGCCATCGTCGCGCACGTACACGACCGTGCCACCGACCACGGCGCTGTGGAAGCCGGTCAGCGGCGCCGGCTTGACCTGCTGGACGTCGGCCTTGGGTGCCAGCTTGTGGATGGCGTCGAGGATGACGGCGTTGCCACTCTTGGCAGCCGGGGCCGAGGCCTTGGCGGCGGGGCCAGCGGCAAGCGCCGCGCCGGAAGCGGCGACCAGCGCCAGCAGGAGGAAGGTCCGGAAATGTCGCATGATGGGCTCTGAATGACGCGATCGAATCGCGAGGGATGATGGTGGGAACCCCTGATTGCAGGCGAGTTCCCGGCTGTTCTGTCGATTATCGCACGGTTGGGTGAATTCTCGGGGACCGGGGACGGGGGACCGGGGACCGGAAAAGCCGCGTTGCCGAACGAAGCGGCCTTCCCGATTCCCGATTCCCCGACCGGCGTAGCCGGTCAAGCCACGTCCGCCGTCCAGGCCTCCCCAGCGAACTTGTCGCGGGCCAGCAGTTCGGCGCGCACCCGCTCGGCGTCGCGCAAGTTGCCGTCGGCAAGGCCGTGCAGGCGGCGGAAGGTGTCGATCATCTGCTCGATCACCGCCGCCCGCGCCAGGCCGGTCTGGCTGCGCAACGGATCAACCCGCTTGACCGCGCTCTGCGTGCCCTTGTCGGAGAGCTTCTCCCGGCCGATGCGCAACACCTGCAGCATCTTGCCGGCGTCGATGTCGTAGGCCATGGTGACGTGGTGCAGCACCGCGCCGCGCCGGTGGGCCTGCGCGGCGCCGGCGATCTTGCCGGCCTCGGAGGCGATGTCGTTGAGCGGCTGGTACCAGGCCTTGATGCCGAGCCCGGCCAGCGCCTCCAGCGTCCATGCATCCATGAAGGCGTACGCCTGCTGGAAGCTGAGTCCGTCGATCAGCGACAGCGGCGCGCAGATCGAGTAGGTGATGGTGTTGCCGGGCTCGATGAACATGGCGCCGCCGCCGGAGATGCGCCGCACCACCTCGATGCCGTGGCGGCGCGCGGCCTCGCCGTCGACCTCGTTGCGCAGCGACTGGAAGCGGCCGATCACCACCGCCGGCCCGCCCCACTCCCAGATGCGCAGGGTGGGCGGCCGGTGGCCGGCGCCGACCTCGTCGGTCAACACCTCGTCCAGTGCCATGTGCAGCGCTGGCGCCTGCGGCGCGTCGTGGATCAGCTGCCAGTCATGGTCGCGCCAGGTCGTGCGGCTCATGCGCGCGGCGCCTGGTCGATGGCGCGGCGCACGGCGACCGCGACGGCCTCGGGCGAGATGCCGTACATCATCACGCCGGCCGGCAGCCGCGCGCGCACCGCGGACGCCAGCGTCGCCTCGCCCGCGTCCGCGGGCAATCCGTCCAGCGCGTCGTCGATGGCGCGCAATGCCGCATCCGGCTCGAGGAAAAAGTCACCGCTGAGCTGCACGTCGGCCAGCCGGCCTTCGCGCAGCTCCAGGTCGATGACGATCAGCTTGCCGCCGGGCATCTTGTATTCGCCGTGCAGGGATGGAGTGGTGGTCATGGCGCAAGGCTAGCGCAGCTGCGCGTGATGCGTCGTTGACGCGAGTCAGGGGCGGGACCGGGAACCGGGGACCGGGACCGGGGCATCATGCTTCGAGCCCACCCTCGCCGCCATTCCGGAGCTTCCGAAAGCGCCGTCGCGACGAGCTGGAGGGCCGTTGCCGGGCACCGCCACGGCGTTGCCGCTCTTCCGGTCCCCGGTCCCCTGGTCCCCTGGTCCCCTGTCCCCTGTCCCCTGTCCCCTGTCCCCTGTCCCCTGTCCCCTGTCCCCGGTCCCCGGTCCCCGGTCCCCGGTCCCAGCCAAATCCTCGCCGAACTGTCGTCCGCCACACTGCTCCCCGCTCCCTCCGCCCGCACCCTTGCCCACTCACATCTCGTGCGCGTGCACCTCGACCCCGCGCTCGCGGTAGGCGCGCCAGCGTTCGCGAGAGCCGGCCCGCGCATCGTTGTCGGCCGGCACGATCTCGAGCACGCGGTCGCAGTCGGCGGTCACCGGCTCCGGCCGCAGGTTGACCATCAGCGGCCGCGGCGGCAGGTCCAGTTCGGGCGTGGCGATCAGCACTTCGACATCGGCGTCGTCATCGTCATCGATGCCCCCCTCGAGACCGGCGATGCGGTGCGGGATGAAGGCCTCCGCGTCGAACGACCACAACAGGTCGTCCAGCGCCTGTGCCTCCCCCGCGTCGCGCGCCAGGATCAGGGTCGGCTGGCCGGCGGCCAGCGCTTTGCGCGTCAGCTCGCACACCAGCAGCAGCGGCTGCTCGCTGAAACGCGATTTTTCCAGCAGGTAGAAATCGGCGCGCATATCGACAGGGGACAAAGGAGAGAACTGTAGCCCGAGTACCGGCGATCGCAAACCTGCACTCGGACGTAGCGGACACGACCCGCTCCCAGGAAGGCCCGGGACGTGCCGCGTCGTTACTTGTTGCCGGTCCCCGGTCCCTGGTCCCCGGCCCCCGCCTTGCCGATCAGGTACTGCGTCAGCAGACCGACCGGCCGGCCGGTGGCCAGCGCCTTGCGGCCCTCGCCCCAGGCGGTGCCGGCAATGTCCAGATGTGCCCAGCGGTAGCCTTCGGTGAAGCGCGACAGGAAGCAGCCCGCGGTGATGGCGCCGCCGTACTTGCCGCCGATGTTGGCAACGTCGGCGTTGCCGGACTCCAGCGCCGACTGGTAGTCGTCCCACAGCGGCAGGCGCCAGGCGCGATCCATCGCGTCCTCGCCAGCCGCCAGCAGCTGACCGGCAAGCTCGTCATCGGCGCTCATCAGGCCACTGGCGTGCTTGCCCAGCGCAACAACGCAGGCGCCGGTGAGGGTGGCAACGTCAATGATCGTTTGCGGCTCGAAACGTTGCACGTATGACAGCGCGTCGCACAGGATCAAGCGGCCCTCTGCGTCGGTGTTCAGCACCTCTACGGTCAGCCCCGACAACGTGGTGAGGACGTCGCTTGGGCGGTAGCTTTCGCCGCCCGGCATGTTCTCGGCGCTCGGCACCACGCAGACCAGGTTCAGCGGCAGCTTCAGCTCGACCGCGGCGAGGAAGGTGCCGAGCACACCGGCGCCACCACACATGTCGAACTTCATCTCCTCCATGCCCGGGCTGGGCTTGATGTTGATGCCGCCGGAGTCGAAGGTGACGCCCTTGCCGACCAGCGCGTGCGGCTTGGCGTCGCCGCCGCCCTGCCAGCGCAGCACGATCAGCCGCGGCGGGTGCATCGAGCCGCTGCCGACGGCGAGCAGCGCGCCCATGCCGAGCTCGCGCATCTTCTCCGGCTCAAGCACGTCGAGCGTCACGCCCTCGTGTGCCTCGGCCAGCTGGCGGGCGCGCTCGGCCAGGTAGGCCGGGGTGCAGATGTTGGGCGGAAGGTTGCCCAGCTCGCGCGCGAACTCCACGCCCTTGGCGATGCCGGCGGCCTGGTCCAGGCCTGCCTGCGCCGCGGCATCGGCGACGATGTCCAGGCGCGCCAGCTTCGGCGTGCTCGACTGCTTGCCCTTGCCGACCAGCTTGAAGCGGTAGGCGGCGTGATCGAAAGCCAGCGCCAGAACACGTGCACGCCACGGCGCGTCGCGGCCAGCGACGTCAAGCTCGCCGAGCCAGGTGGTGGCCGCGGCAAGCGGCGCACGCGCAAGTTGCTGCGCCGCGGTCTGCGCCGCCAGCGAAAACTGCGCCGCGCCGAAGTTGGCCTGGTCACCAAGCCCGACCACCAGCACGCGCTCGGCCTTCACCCCGGCGAGGTGGTACAGCCACAGGCTGCTGCGGGCTTTGCCGCGCAAGTCGCCGCTGTCGGCCAGCCGCTTCAGGACGCCACCACTGGCGGCATCGATGGCAGCTGCTGCCGGTGGCAAGGGGCCACCCTGGAAAACGCCAACCACGGCGCACGGAGTGTCAACAGCATCGGCGGCACCAGTGGCCAGACGAAATTCGAGGGTCATGGGTGTCCTCCGTGGTGGGCCGTTCAGCGATGCCGCTAAACTGGCGCAATGGCGAAACGACCATCTTAACGCGGACACGGCATGCGCGTCCTTGACCGCTACCTGCTGCGCGAACTGCTGCTGGGCGCGGGCGCGACGGCGTTGGTGCTGCTGGTCATCACCACCGGCGGTACGCTGGCCGACGTGCTCGACAAGGTCGCCGGCGGCAGCCTGCCCGGGCACGTGATGTTTCCGGTGCTCGGCCTGCGGGTGGTCGATGCGTTGACCGTGCTGCTGCCGCTGGCGCTGTTCCTCGGCGTGCTGCTGGGGCTGGGGCGGCTCTACCGCGACAGCGAGATGCACATCCTGTCCGCGGCCGGCATGGGCCCGCGCGGCCTGCTGAAACCGCTGGCGCTGCTGGCGCTGCCGCTGGCGGCGGCGGTGGCGCTGGTCGCCCTGTGGCTGGGGCCGCTGGCAGTGCGCACGGCCGACGCGCTGGTCACCGCTGCCAACCAGTCGGTGATTGCCGCCGGCCTCGAACCTGGCCGCTTTGTCGAGCTGCCGGGCCACGCCGGAGTGATCTTCGTCGACAGCATGAGCCGCGACGGCACGCGCCTGGGCACGGTGTTCGTCGAAAGCGAGCGGGGCGGCGGCAGCGACCAACCGCCGCGCCTCGACCTGATCACCGCGGCACGCGGCGCGCTCTACCAGGAGAGCGACGGCAGCGGCCGCTACCTGGCGTTGTTCGACGGCCACCGCTTCGAGGGCCGCCTCGGCCATGACGACTGGCGGCTGATGCGCTTTGCCCGCAATGACATCGCCATCACCAGCACCCAGGCCTCCGGCAGCGACGAGGACGCGGTGCACGCGCAGCCGAGCACCGCCCTGCTCGATGCACGCGGTATTGACGCCGCCGCCGAGCTGGCCTGGCGCACGGCCGCGCCGGTGAGCGTGCTGGTGCTGGCGCTGCTGGCCCTGCCGCTGGCGCGGCAGACACCGCGCGAACCCCGTTACGGCCGGCTGCTGATCGCCATCGTCGTGTACCTGCTGTTCGCAAACCTGCTGGCGCTGAGCCGTGCCGGCATGGTGCGCGGCTGGTTGCCGGCGTGGATCGGCCTGTGGTGGGTGGAACTGCTGGCCGCGGCTTTCGCGGTCCTCATGCTGTGGCGCCAGTTCCGCACGCGCACACCGGCGGGAGCGCCCTGATGCGCTGGCGTCCGCGCCTGAAGCAGGCGGACCGCCTGATTGCCGGCAGCGTGATCGGCTCGCTGCTGGTGGTCTGGGTGCTGCTGGTCGGCTTCGACGCCTTCACCAATTTCGCCCGCCAGCTCGGCAGCCTCGGCGAGCACGGCTATACGCTGGCGCAAGCGGCCTGGTACATCGTGCTGACGATCCCGCGGCGCGCCTACGAGATGTTCGGCCATGCCGCCCTGATCGGCAGCCTGCTCGGGCTCGGTGCGCTGGCCGGCCAGAGCGAGCTGATCGCACTGCGCGCCGCCGGCATGTCGCAGGCCCGCATCGCGATCAGCGCGCTTCTCGCGGTGGCTGCGTTGCTGGTGCTGGTGCTGGTGCTGGGCGAAACGCTGGCGCCGATCGGCCAGCAGCGCGCGCAGGCACTGCAACTGTCGCTGCAATCGCGTTCGCTGGGCATGACCACGCGCAGCGGGCTGTGGGCCCGCGACGGCGAGCGCATCGTCAACGCCAAGGACAGCCTGGTGCGGATGCAGGACGGCCACGAGGTGGTCGAACTTCGCGACGTGCGCGTTTTCAGCTTCGACGCCGCCGGCGCCCTGACGGCGCTGGCCTGGGCGCAATCGGCGATCCACGAAGGCGGCCGCTGGATGCTGCGCAAGGTCCGCACCACGCGCTTCGACGCCAGCGGCGCGCACAGCAGCAGGGAGGCGCAGAGGCCGTGGGATTCGCGGCTCGACCCGCGGCTGCTGAAGCTCTCGGTGGTCCACCCCGAGTACCTGTCGCTGCACGACCTCGGCCGCAACATCCGCTACTTGCGCGGCAACGGCCAGAACCCGCAGGCATACCTGGAGGCCTGGTGGGCGCGGGTGTTCTATCCGCTCGACATCCTGGTGCTGGTGCTGGCCGCGGTGCCATTCGCCTTCGGTGCGCTGCGCTCCGGCGGGCTGGGCAAGCGCATCTTCATCGGCATCATCCTCGCCGTGAGTTGGTATTTCGTGCAGCTGGCGCTGGTCAGCCTCGGCACCGTCTACGGGCTGCCGCCGTGGCTGGCGAACCTGCTGCCGCCGCTGCTGCTGGCGCTGGCTCTGGCCGGCTATTACGCGCGGCGGCGTGCGTGAAAGCTGGCGTGCGAGCGGCAAAGCGGTGAGCGGTGAGCGCCGGCCCTGCCTCTGACGCCAGGCACGCCAGCGCTCGGTACCTCGTGTCGGGTTGCGCGCCTGCGGCGCTAACCCGACCTGCGGCGGCTCGCGTAAAGCCGGTCCATGCGCGTGCCGCAGAGGCGGTCGTGTGCAGTGCGCCGCTCGGCATCGAACCAGGCGCACCAGAAGCCGGCCCCAAGCAGCGCCAGCGACAGGCAGGCCGCGAGGAAGCGCACCAATGCCTGCCCGGCGCGCAGCCGGTCGCCGTCCTCGCGCAGCAGCAGCAGCCGCCACGGCCGCATGCCCAGCGTCTGCCCGATGCGGCACCACGAGACCATGAAGTAGCCGGCCGTCACCGCCGCCAGCGCCAGTTGCTGCCACCATGGCGGATGCGCGACGTCCATCGTGCCCGCAGTTGCCGCCAGGCAGGCCGCGGCGGTCAACATCCACAGCGCGGCCAGCACCAGCAGGTCGTAAACCATGCTGGCGAAGCGGCGAAACAAATGGGCGCGGGGCTGGTCGGCGGGTGTCGGCACGCGCGGCATGATACGCCACGCCGGATCACGGTCGGGCCTCGGCGGCAGCCCGCCGCCCCTGCTTGCGCAACGCGGCGCCGCGCGCCAGCATCGCGGCATGACCGACCAGGATGCCAGCATCGCCGCCGCCGACCACGCCAGCATCGAGGCCTGCCTGGAGCGCGCCTGGTCGGAGGACGGCCTGGCCGAGCGCACGCTCAGCGCCTACCGCAGCGACCTGTCCGCCTTCGCCCGCTGGCAGGCGGCGCGCGGCGAGGACCTGGCGCACGCCTCGCGCGAGGCGATCCTGCGCTACCTCGGCGAGCGGCCGCTGAAGGCGCGCAGCAAGGCCCGCCTGCTGAGCGCGCTGCGCCGCTACTTTGCCGACCGCGCTCGCAACCACGCCGGCAGCGAGAACCCGACCACCCTGCTGGACGCGCCACGGCTGCCGCGCGGCCTGCCCAAGGCGCTGAGCGAGCGCGACATCGAGGCGCTGATCGCCGCGCCCGACGTGGCCACCCCGCTGGGCCTGCGTGATCGCGCGATGCTGGAACTGATGTACGCCAGCGGCCTGCGCGTGTCGGAGCTGGTGACGCTGCCGCTGGCCGGCCTCAACCTGCGCCAGGGGGTGCTGCGCCTCAGCGGCAAGGGCGGCAAGGAGCGCCTGGTGCCGGTCGGTGAGGTGGCGCTGGATTGGCTGCAGCGCTACCTGCGCGACGCACGTCCGCTGCTGGTGCGCCACGGCACGCCCGCGGCGTTGTTCCTCGGCCGCCGCGGCACGCCGCTGTCCCGGCAGATGTTCTGGACGCTGGTCAAGCGGCACGCCGTCAGCGCCGGCATCGACCAGGCAAGGGTCTCGCCGCACGTGCTGCGGCACTCCTTCGCCACCCACCTGTTGAACCACGGCGCGGACCTGCGTGTGCTGCAGCTGCTGCTTGGCCACGCCAGCCTCAGCACCACGCAGATCTACACGCTGGTCGCGCGCGAAGGGCTCAAGCGCCTGCATGAGCAGCACCACCCGCGCGGCTGAGGCTTCGCGGAGCGCTACAATGGCCGGCTTTTGCGGGCCGTCATGCCACGTGCCTGGCGCTGAACCCGGAACCAAAACGCATGCCAGACCAACAGACCGAAACCGCGCGCCGGCGCACCTTCGCCATCGTCAGCCATCCTGACGCCGGCAAGACCACGCTGACGGAAAAGCTGCTGCTGTTCGGCGGCGCGATCCAGATGGCCGGCAGCGTCAAGGGCCGCAAGGCCGCGCGCCACGCCACCTCCGACTGGATGGCGCTGGAGAAGGAGCGCGGCATTTCCGTCACCTCCTCGGTGATGCAGTTCCCGTACGACGGCAAGATCGTCAACCTGCTCGACACGCCGGGCCACGCGGACTTCGGCGAGGACACCTACCGCGTGCTGACGGCGGTCGACTCGGCGCTGATGGTGATCGACGTGGCCAAGGGCGTCGAGGAGCGCACCATCAAGCTGATGGACGTCTGCCGCCTGCGCGCGACGCCGATCATGAGCTTCATCAACAAGCTCGACCGCGAGGGCCGCTCGCCGATCGAGCTGCTCGACGAGGTCGAGTCGGTGCTCGGCATCGCCTGCGCGCCGGTGACCTGGCCGATCGGCATGGGCAAGCGGCTGAAGGGCGTCTACCACCTGCTGCGCGACGAGGTGCACGTCTACGAAAGCGGGCGCAACTTCACCCGCCAGGACTCGACCATCCTCAAGGGCCTGGCCCATCCGGAACTGGAGGCGCGCATCGGCGCCGCCGCGCTGGCCGAGCTGCGCGAGGAACTGGAGCTGGTGCGCGGCGCCTCGCACCCGTTCGAGCTCGAGGCCTACCTGGCGGGCGAGCTGACGCCGGTGTTCTTCGGCTCGGCGGTCAACAACTTCGGCGTGCAACTGCTGCTCGACTTCTTTGTCGAGCACGCGCCGCCGCCGCAGCCGCACGCCACCCTCACCCGCACCGTGAGCCCGGACGAAGGCACGCTGAGCGGCTTCGTCTTCAAGATCCAGGCCAACATGGATCCGGCGCACCGCGACCGCGTTGCCTTCATGCGCGTGTGCTCGGGGACCTACGCCGCCGGCATGAAGATGCTGCAGACGCGCACCGGCAAGGAGGTGAAGATCGCCAACGCGCTGACCTTCATGGCGTCGGACCGCGAAATCGTCGACCAAGCCTGGCCGGGCGACGTCATCGGCCTGCACAACCACGGCACCATCTCCATCGGCGACACCTTCAGCGAGGGCGAGCCGCTGCAGTTCACCGGCATACCCAACTTCGCGCCCGAATTGTTCCGCCGCGCGCGCCTGCGCGACCCGCTGAAGATGAAGGCGCTGCAGAAGGGCCTGGAGCAGCTGTCCGAGGAAGGTGCCACGCAGTTCTTCAGGCCGTTGATGTCCAATGACCTGATCCTCGGCGCGGTCGGCGCGCTGCAATTCGACGTGGTCGCCTACCGGCTGAAGGACGAGTACGGCGTCGATTCCGCCTTCGAGAACGTCGCCATCGCCACGGCCCGCTGGGTGCGCTGCGACGACGCCCGCATGCTGGAGGAGTTCCGCGAGAAGAACGCCCAGCATCTGGCGCTGGATGGCGCCGGCGAACTGGTCTACCTGGCACCCTCGCGCGTCAACCTGCAGCTGACCCAGGAGCGCTGGCCCAGGGTCGCGTTCGACGCCACCCGCGAACACGCCAGCCCGGAACCGCGCGGCTGACGCGGCTGCGGCATGCTGTTGCTCCTGCACGGGAGCGTCCGCATGGCGGGAGCGACCACCGATCAATCATGCCCGCTGGGGGCAAAACGAGCGTAGGGGGATCAGCCGCGCTTCTGGCTGTGGAAGCTGGAGCTGAAGATCTCGTCGGCAACGTCGGCCTTCGCGCCGGCCAGCGAACCGTTCATCCCCGTGCTGAAGATGGTGTCGGCGGGTGCCGGCGTGGCGGCCGGTGCGACTGTGGCCGTTGCGGTCGCGGTCGCTGGCCGGACGTCGTGCAGGCCCTGCCAGCCAAAACCGCCGACGACGGCGGCAACCACGGCGGCGGCGGCGACCCAGCGCAGCCGGCGCGGCGAGCGGCGCGGTGCGCGAGCAGCGGCTGCGGCAGCCGCCGGCGGGCGGGCAGCCGCGGCAATCTCGTGGCGCGGAATGGCAGCGACCACGCGCAGGTGGCCGCGCCTGCGCGCGTGCGAACGGGCCCCGGCGGCAACCCCCGCTTCGGATTGGCGCTCGGCGAGGGCTTCGGCCAGCACGCGCGATGCCGGCGCCAGCCCCGCAAGCGCGCGCACCAGGTCGGCCTGCCGCGGAGACTGCGCCAGCACGCGCGCGACCTGCTCGCATTCGCCCGCATCCAGGGTCCCCTCGGCGGCCGAGGCCAGCAGTTCGGGCGTGAGCCACGGCGACGCCTGCGCCTCGCCGAGGCGGCGATACAGTTCGGCCAGCTTGGCCGTGTCGACAGGCTCAGTCATCGCTTACTCCCAATCCGCTTTCGCGCAACAGCTTCTTCAAGTCGTCCATGCCGCGCGACACCAGCTTTCGCGCAGCCTCGTCGGAAATCCCCGACAGTTCGCCAATCTCGCGGAAACCAAAGCCCTGCAGGTGCAGGCCGATGGGTATCCGCCGACGCTCCGGAAGTGCAGCCAGACAGCGCTCCAGGATCAGCATGCGTTGATCGTCGCTGGCGTGCCGGTCGGGCCGCGGCCCCAGGTCCGCCATGCTCAGGTCGCTACCCTCGTCCTCCTCCGGCAGCGGCTCGGACGACCGCACCCGTGACCGGCGCATGGCGTCGATCGCGGTGCTGGCGACGATCCTCTGGATATAAGACGCACTGAACGGCCTCGACCGGTCACGCTGGATCGCCTGCCAAAGCCGGATGCGCACCTCCTGGACCACTTCGTCCGGGTCGATGCCGTGGCGGCCGAGGTTGTAGCGGGCCAGCCAGCCGCCCAGCCGTGCGCCGTGCTCGTGCAGCAGCGCCTCCAGGCGCTGGTGATCGGGGTCCGGCGGGTGCGGCTGGGAAGCCATGTGCCTATGCTCCGCGACCTTGGCCGCCGACACAAGCGCTGCGGCCGGGACACGGCCGGCACTGCGCTTCATGCGGCCGCGGAAACCTCGTCGCCGTCCGCATCCCTGCAGCCTGCCGCCATCTCTGCGGTGGTGAAATCGTCGACCGCGATGAATTCGGCCCCCGCCTCATGCACGCGCAGCAGCAGCGCGTGCTCCTCGGCACTCAATACACCCAGCGACTCGGCCTCGGCCAGCTGCTCCAGGTAGTCGTGGGCCTTGATCTGCCCGGCCTTGTGCGCCTTCAGGAACTTGCGCTCGATGGGCTCGGCGGCGATCACCTGCGGCAGCAGCGCGTTGAGCCTGCCGATGGCATTGTTCGGCGAGGGCACCAGGCTGGCCCACTGCAGCAGCCGCGCGCGGGCCTCGTTCGGCGCCAGCAGAAGGCCGGCAACGCGGTGGCCCAGACGGTCCGAGGGCGGCACCTCGCGGCGGCCGAACGGGAACACCAGGGCGTACAGGACCCAGGCCACCGGGCGCACCGGGAAGTTGCGGATCATGCCGTCCAGCGCCATCTGCGTGCGCCACATGCTGTCGTGGAACGCCCATGCCAGCAGCGGCCGGTCCAGTTCCGGCCGGCCCTGGTCCTCGTAGCGCTTGAGCATGGCGCTGGTGGTGTAGAGGTAGCTGAGCACGTCGCCGAGGCGCGCCGACAGCTTCTCCTTGAACTTCAGCTTGCCGCCGAGCACGCCCATGGCGACGTCGGCGCACAGTGCAAGCGCCGCCGAGTAGCGGTTGAGCTTGCGGTAGTACCGCCGCGTGTAGGCATCGCCCGGCACCTTGCCGATGCGTGCGAAACTGAGGCCCAGCACGAGGCTGCGCACGGCGTTGGAGATGCCGAAGCCGATGTGCGCGAACAGCACGCGGTCGAAGGTCGCCAGCCGCTCGTCCGGGTCGTCGATTCCCAGCGCACGCATTTCCTTGAGCACGTACGGATGGCAGCGGATCGCGCCCTGGCCGAAAATCATCAGGCTGCGGGTCATGATGTTGGCGCCCTCGACGGTGATGCCGACGGGCACGCCCTGCCAGCCGCGTCCGAGGTAGTTGGACGGCCCCAACTGCACGCCCTTGCCGCCATGCACGTCCATCGCGTCGCTGGCGACCATGCGGCCCCACTCGGTGGCGTGGTACTTGGCGATGGCCGAGGTGACGGCCGGCTTCTCGCCGCGGTCGACCGCCGCGGCGGTGGCGCGCGACAGCGCGGCGGCCGCGTAGGTGTGGCCGCCGATCCGCGCCAGCGCCTCCTCGACGCCCTCGAAGCGGCCGATCGCCAGGCCGAACTGCTTGCGCAGCCGCGCGTAGGCGCCGGTGGCCGCGGCCGCGGCCTTGGAGCCGCCCACCGCGTTGGACGGCAGCGAAATGGCGCGGCCCACCGACAGCACCTCGACCAGCATGCGCCAGCCGTGCCCGGCCATCTCCGGGCCGCCGATCAGCGCCGACAGCGGCACGAACACGTCCTTGCCGCGCACCGGGCCGTTCTGGAACGGGTTGTTCAGCGGGAAATGGCGCCGGCCCAGCTCCAGGCCCTCGGTCTCGCGCGGCAGCAGCGCCAGGCTGATGCCGAGGTCCTCGGTGTCGCCCAGCAGGTGCTCGGGGTCGTACATGCGGAAGGCCAGGCCGACCACCGTGGCGACCGGCGCCAGCGTGATGTAGCGCTTGTCGAAGGTGAGCCGCAGGCCCAGCACGTTGGCGCCCTCGTGCTCGCCCTTGCAGACAATGCCGTAGTCGGGAATCGAGGTGGCGTCGGAGCCGGCGGTCGGGCCGGTGAGCGCGAAGCAGGGAATCTCGCGGCCGTCGGCAAGGCGCGGCAGGTAGTGGTCCTTCTGCGCGTCGCTGCCGTAGTGCAGCAGCAATTCGGCCGGGCCGAGCGAATTGGGCACGGCGACGGTCGAGGCCAGCGTCATCGAGCGGCTGGCCAGTTTCTGCAGCACCGCCGAATGCGCCAGCGCCGAAAATTCCAGGCCGCCATAGCGCTTGGGGATGATCATGCCGAAGAACTTGTGGCTCTTCAGGAAGGCCCAGATCTCCGGCGGCAGGTCGGCCAGCTCGTGCGTGATCTCCCAGTCGTTGACTATCGCACAGAGTTCTTCGGTCGGTCCGTCAAGGAACGCCTGCTCCTCGGCCGACAACGTCGGCACCGGCTCGGACAGCAGTTGCTTCCAGTCGGGCTTGCCGGAGAAGAGCTCGCCCTCGAAACCCACCGTGCCGGCCTCCAGCGCGGTCTGCTCGGTGTCCGACAGCGTCGGCGTCACCTTGGCGAAGGTCTTGAGCACCGGCGCGCTGATCCGCTGGCGGCGGAAACCGTCAATGTTCAACGGCACGGCAATGGCGGCAAATACCAGCAGCGTCACCACCAGTGCGATCGGCGTGCCGCACAGCAGGCCGACGACAACAATGGCGGCGGCCGTGGCGATCGACCACCAGCGCAGCCCCAGCCGGAACCAGGCGCAGGCAGCGGAGACAATCAACGCGGCAACGAAGGGCAGGATGAACATGGCGCGACAACCTCAGGATTGCCGCCGGCGGCGGCAGGATTAAGCACAGCCCACGGACGCGCAGCACGCGCCGCTTGCTTCCATACGCTTGAGTATGGTTTGATGTGCGGCGGGTGTCAATGGGGCGTCCGGGAGCAGGGAAGGCCGGGCTTCCTTGCTCGCCGACCACCGCTCGCCGCTCACCGCTCACCGCTCACGACCATGGCCACCACCGTTTCCGACGACGCACCACGCCCCCAGCGCCTTGGCACCGGGAACTGGGAGCAGGCGACGCTGGCGTTGATCGCCGAGGAAGGCGTGGGCGCCGTCGCCGTCGAGACACTGGCGCGGCGGCTGGGCGTCACCAAGGGCAGCTTCTACTGGCATTTCCGCAGCCGCCAGGCCTTGCTGCAGGCGGCGCTGGAGCGCTGGGAGCACCAGGACGAGGCCCGCGTGCTGGCGCAGATCGAGCCGATTGTCGACCCGCGACGGCGGCTGCGCGCGCTGTTCGAGGTGGTGGCGCGCGAGCTGCAGTCGCACCGCGTCTACGCGGCGCTGCTGAAAGCCCTGGACCACCCGGCGGTGCTGCCCCTGATGGCGCGCGTGTCGCAGCGGCGCATGCAATTCCTCGCCGCGGCCTACCGCGAGGCGGGACTCGAGGGCGAGGTCGCCGAGCACCGCGCGAGGCTGACGTATGCCGCCTATGTCGGCTTCCTGCAGATCAACATGACACTCGGCCTGCCGCGGCTCAGCCATGACGCCTTCGACGCCTACGTCGCCCACCTCGCCGACACCCTCATCCCCTGACCTGCGGACAGCGGCCGCGTGCAATCCGCCCGCGCTGCGCCCGACCCATGTGCGGTTCAGCCATTCCCTTGCAATGAGGAAAGCCGGCGGCTAACGTCCAAAGCCATGTCGGCGACGGGCACAACATGATGGCGAGCAGACTGGATGCACTGAACCACTGGGTCGACGAGGTTGCCGCCCTGACGCGGCCTGACAGCGTCCACTGGTGCGATGGCTCGGACGAGGAATACCGCGCACTGGTCGCGCTGATGCTGGAGCGCGGCGACCTGATCGAGCTCAACCAGCAGACCCACCCGGGCTGCTACCTGCACCGCTCCAATCCGCAGGACGTGGCGCGGGTCGAGAAGCTGACCCTCATCTGCACGCCCGAGCGCGACGATGCAGGCCCCAACAACCACTGGATGGAGCCCGCCGAGGCGCACGCGAAAATCGACGCACTGTTCGACGGCTGCATGCAGGGCCGCACCATGTACGTCGTGCCCTATTGCATGGGCCCGATCGGCTCGCCGATTTCGCGCTGCGGCGTGGAGATCACCGACAGCCCGTACGTGGTCGCCAACATGCGCATCATGACCCGCATGGGCGCCGCGGCACTCAAGCGCATCGAACGCGACGGCAATTTCGTCAAGGGCCTGCACTCGACCGGCGAACTCGACCCGGAGCGGCGCTGGATCATGCACTTCCCCGAGGAGCTGACCATCAAGTCCTACGGCTCGGGTTACGGCGGCAACGCGCTGCTGGGCAAGAAGTGCCACGCACTGCGCATCGCCAGCAACCAGGCGCGGCGCGAGGGCTGGCTGGCCGAGCACATGCTGGTGGTCGGCATAGAAAACCCGCAGGGCAAGACGCACTACGTGGCCGCCGCTTTTCCCTCCGCCTGCGGCAAGACCAACCTCGCCATGCTTATTCCGCCCGAGGGCTACCGCCGCGACGGCTGGAAGGTCTGGACCGTCGGTGACGACATCTGCTGGATGACCCCGGGCAAGGACGGCCGCCTGTGGGCCATCAATCCCGAGGCCGGCTATTTCGGCGTGGCCCCGGGCACCAGCGTCAGGACCAACCCCAACGCGCTGGAGATGCTTGGCCACGACGCCATCTTCACCAACGTCGCCGTCACCGACGACCTGCAGCCGTGGTGGGAAGGCCTCGACGAGCGCGTGCCGGCCAAGGACTGGCAAGGGCGCGACCACCAGCCCGGCAACGGCAAGGCCGCGCACCCCAACTCGCGCTTCACCGTTGCCTCGACCCAGTGCCCGAGCTGGTCGCCGGAAGCCGAGGCGGCGCAGGGCGTGCCTATCAGCGCCATCGTCTTCGGCGGCCGCCGGCAGTCGCTGGTGCCGCTGGTGTTCGAGGCCCGCGACTGGGCCCACGGCGTGCTGGTCGGCGCCTCGATGGCCTCGGAAGCGACAGCCGCCGCCGCCGATGTTGCCAGCATCCGCCGCGACCCGATGGCGATGAAGCCGTTCTGCGGCTACAACTACGGCGACTACTTCGCCCACTGGCTCAGTTTCGACAAGCCCGGCGCCAGGCTGCCGCGCATCTTCCATGTCAACTGGTTCCGCAAGGACGCCGACGGGAAGTTCCTCTGGCCGGGATTCGGAGAAAACCTGCGCGTGCTGGAGTGGATGCTGAAGCGCGTCGACGGCGAAGTCGACGGCACCGAGACCCCGATCGGCGTGCTGCCGCGCGCCGCGGACCTCAACCTCGAAGGCACCGACGTCAGCCACGCCGACATCGACGCCTTGCTGGCCATCGACGGCGACGGCTGGCAGGAGGAGATGGACGCGATCGGCGAGTACCTCGACAGCTACGGCGAGCACATGCCGGCCAGGCTGCGCAGCGAACACGCCGCCGTCGTCAAGGCGCTGCAGGCCGCGGCCCCGGCCACCGCGCGTGCGCGCGCCGTCGCGTCGTCATAGCACCGGGAGCGGCGATTCCGCAGTCGGCATTGGCCGAGCGCCGAGCCGGCCGACGCCGCCACCTTGCATCAAATGACAAGCGAAGCTGACGCCGTTTTTTCAGGCCTGGCGCTTGAGCTTGAGCCAAAGGGGTAGCGGCATCCTCTTGAACGAATTGTCAGGCTGCATCGCCATTCGCTGTAGCCGTGTTCGGATAGTAGAGCAACGCACTACCCGAGCTGAGTGCTTCCATTGGAGTGCGCATGAATGTCTCTCTGCCACCTAACGCTCAAGTTGAGCCGAACTGCAGCGCGTAGCCGACAACATGGCACGCTTTGTCGGCCATGTTGTTGGCGTAGCGATGCAATTTCGGCTTGAACGCATCGTTAGGCGCGTCCGCCGCGGACTTGGTCCATCGATGTTTGATGGTGCAGGGCAAGCTGCCAGCTACCCTTGATGCGAACATACGTGGAGCTGCACTGCGCAGCATAGCCCGAGTTTTTGCTCCCACGATCCGCCTCTACGACATATGCAAGCACGGCAGTGTCCGGAGTGGATGCCGCATAGTGCTTTTGAAGGAATGAGACGTTCTGCCAACGTGAAGTGGAGCAAATTGATTCTAGGGTGGCAGCGCGATCAAGCACCCCGGCGGGCGCCGGCAGCACCATAAGAGCTTTAGGTGCGAGCGCGCGCTCATAGAAAGCTGCGTCACCGAGCCAAAATTGCTCCTCCAGGCGCCAGAGTTCCTGCTCTTGGCTCATTACGATCTCCGAGTGTCTACAGCGCGCCTAACGCCCAAGTTAAGCCGAATTGGAGCGCCTAGCTGGCAACATGGCAAGCTGTACCTGCCATGTTGACGGCGTAGCGATCCAATTTCGGCTTGAACGCATTGTTAGGCGCCACCCTCTGACGCATTGACCGGAACAAGCAGGTTTGCGTCACGCGCAATTCTCCACTTACCGGTCTCTTTCCGCAGAACTGTAAGAGTGTGTCCGGCACGCACCACGGACTCACTGCCAGGCTGAGTAGCGACAACTTTCAGCTTGCTGATGGCGTAAGCCCAGTCGCCAAGAACATTAATCTCGAGGATTTCACTCTTGCCATCGAACTCCACCGATGCATGGGTTTGCGTCTCCGAAGCCTTAGCAAACGCCGCCTTGCCAAAAGGCTCCTGGCCGGCGACGAGGAACACCACATCGTCCGTCATCAACCCGAGCACGGTATTAGCGTCACCAGCTCTGGTCGCTGAGATCCAAGTGTCCACGAGGTCACGAATCTCGTTCTCGTCGCTCACGGTGAGCCTCCCATGGCGCCTAACGCTTGAGCTCAGCCGCCCGAAACCGCGTAGCGGTTTTGGGTCGGCTGAAGCGAACAGTTAGATGACATTATGCGAGGCCGTTGAATACAACACCAATATATTTTTTGGTGGTGGGGTCGTAGTAAGCGCGAAAATAGCATGTGCCGCCATCATTGACGAGCAAGAACTCTTCGTGACCATGCTCGCTTACCCATTTCTGTGCCGCCGGCGGTTGAGGGCAAAAACCATAAACGAACAAAACCTTGACGCTCTTATGAGGCTTGCCTTGAACCTGTAGAGTGCGCCCTTGGTACTGGAACGTATAGCCTGACCATGCAGATAGTGATCGATGCTCCTTGACCGCTTGCGCTTTAACAGCACGCTCAAGACTTGCTGCTGCTGTATGGACTACTTGCTTACTTGGAACCCAAGTACCACCCGGAACATAAATCCATGTTCCAAGCGCAATAGCGGCTGCTGCAATGATGTTGATCATGTCATCTAACGCCAAGTAGACCCCTGATCCGGGGTGTAGCATGATCTTGGGCCACCGTCCGCGGGCCTGTCAAACTGATAGATCCCGGGTGGCAACAAGGGTTTGCCCACTACCGGCGCGGCGCGGTGGACCCGGCGTCGGATTGCTTATCCGGCGTTTCGGGGGTGGTATCCGATATCACGACCGGGGCGCGGCCGTATTGCGCGGCCGGCGGCCAGCCAAAGTGCCAAGCCCACGGCTCGCCACTCGTCTGCGCCAAGCGTGAATGCTGCGCCGGGCGTAAAGGCGTTGCCTGATGTCGTGTCGCCGTCGTGGCGCTGATTCGCCAGAGATGATTTGCGGCGCTGAACCGCCAGTCGTCCTGCATCCGGCGCTTGCGGCGGGGAGCTCGCGGCCATGGCACGATCTCGCCCTTGCCGCTCACCGCTCACCGGCGCGTTGCCGCTCACCGGCCCGTGCCGCTCACGCGGGCGGAGGCCGCTCAGAGATCCTGGTGATACTGGATGTAGGGCATGCGGTGCTGCGCGGGGTCGAGCGGCGCCTGGGGCGACACCACCTGGTGCGACGACCACACGTTCTGCGCGCCGACGCTCAGCTCGCCCTGCCAGGGCAGGCGCCAGGTGAAGCCGAGGTCAATGGCGTTCCAGTCCTGGCCGAGTGCGCCGTCGGCGCCGTAGAGCCCGGCCACCGGCTGCATCACGCGGCCGACGACCACGCCGCTGATGGAACCATGGCCGACGCCAAAGCTGAGGGCCTTCTTGTCGATGGCGTCGAGGCCGACGACACTGCCCGGCAACAGTTGCAGGCGACCGATGCTGGCGCCGAGGCTGAGGCGCGTGCCGCCGTCGCCGACTTGCATGCTGCCGCTCGCGTTCAGGCCGTCGAGCGAATCGATGAGGTTGCCGGGGATGCCGTAGAGGCCCGGCTGGTAGCCGACGCTCGTGTCGGCGGGGGACGCCGTCATTGGCGCGCCGCGGTTGAGCCAGCTGATGCCGACGTCAACATTGAAACTGCCGTTGCGGAAACCGCCGCCGACCTCGCCACCAAGCCAGGCGGGGATGCGGTTGGTGTCGCAGGCACTGCCCGCGCCGTGCGCGGCCACCGCGTCGCAGTCCGCCGCCAGCGGCTGCACCGTGGCCCAGCGGTTGACGCCGGCGCGTGTGTACAGGTGCGGCGAGATGTCCCAGCGCACGCCGGTGGACATGAAGGCGCTGGCGTCGACCAGGTGCAGGTCCCAGCGCGGCGAAGCGCCGGCGGGCGCCGACGGGCTGTCGCTGTCGGCAACCAGCGCCAGCAGCCGGCCGTCGGCGGACTGCCACAAGGGCACCACCACGCCGGAGTCGCCGGGCGTCGGCGCCAGTGCCAGCACGCCATAGGTGGCGGTACGCGCGTCCGGCTGCTGGTTGGGGGCCCACTGCGCCATGGCCGCCAACGGCAGCAGGGCAATCAGGACGGTGGCAAGCAGACGACGCATCGGCAAAGGTGAAGAAATTGGAAAGGGACACCGCATCCGACCACGCCGAACCCCCTTCGGTTCCTGCGCGGCCGAGACCGTTTGCGGCACCGCCAGTATACGCCTCTTTTCATGCTTTTCTAACGTTTGAGGTAAGGTTGTTCATGTTTCCGAGCGGGTTTCGGCCAGCGCTCGGCCGCTGCGCTTTGCTTTAGACTGGCGGCGGCGCTTGCCTCCCATCCGGTGCGGGGAAAACACGTTGCACAAACGCGTCACATCAGCCGAGCCGGTGCCGGCCATCCCGTCGCTGGACACCGATTTCGAGCACGCGCTGGTCGAGCTGCTGGAAAGCAGCCACCGCGCGCAGCTGATTGCGGCTGGCCGTCGGCTGGTGCACGTGCTGGCGCCCGGCAGCCGCCTGGGCCTGACCGAGGGCGCGGCCGAAGAAAACAACGACCGGCACCTGGTGCTCCCACTGGGCGAGATGCCGCGCCACGCGCTGAAGGTGGAGCTGCCGGCCGGCTTCAACCGCGCCGAATTCGAGCGCCGAATCGCGCTGGTCGCGCGCCTCCTGGGCGCCAAGGACGACCAGCTGCGCTCGTTGCGCCACCTGCGCGAATCCGTGCACCGGCTGGAACGCGCCGAGCGCCTGCAGCGCGCGCTCTACACCATTGCGGACCAGGCCAGCAGCGACCGCGACATGCCCGACGTGCTGGCCGCGATGCACCGCATCATCGGCAGCCTCATGTATGCGGAGAACTTCTACATCGTTCTCTACGACCCGCAGAGCGAAACCCTGCGCTTCCCCTATTTCGTCGACGTGGCCGATCCCGATCCGCCGCCGATCGACCGCGACTTTCCGCTGTCGGAAATCGTCTACTCGCCGACCTGGTACCTGCTTCACAACGGCGTGCCGCTGATGGGCGGCTTCGACGCCATCCGCAAGCAGGTGGACGGCCCGCTGACGCGTACCGGCCCGAGCGCGGTCGACTGGCTGGGCGTGCCGTTGCTGCACGAGGGCCGCGCGGTCGGTGCCATCGTGGTGCAAAGCTACCGCGAGGACGCACGCTACACCGCGCAGGACCGCACGCTGCTGTCCTACGTGGCGCAGCACGTGCGCACCGCGCTGGAGCGGCGCCGTGCGCACGAGGAACTGGGGCGGCGGGTGGCCGAACGCACCGAGGAGCTGACCGAGGCCAACCGCGTGCTGCAACGCCAGGTGCTGGAGCGCCAGCGCGGCGAACGGCTGCAGGCCGCGCTGTTCCGCATCGCCGAGCTGGCCAGCACCACCGACAGCCTGGACGCCTTCTACGCCGCCGTGCACCAGGTGGTCGGCGGCCTGCTGTACGCGCGCAACTTCTTCATCGCGCTGCTCGACGACGACGGCCAGTCGCTGCGCTTCCCCTATTCCGCCGACGAGTTCGACACCACCCGCAGCACCCGCAGCCGCGGCAAGGGGCTCACCGAATACGTGCTCGACCACGGCACCGCGCTGCTCGCCGACAGCGACGAGATGGAGCGGCTGCAGGCCACCCACCGGGTGGTGCAGAGCGGCACCAGCTCGATCTGCTGGCTGGGCGTGCCGCTGATCTGCAACGAGCGCACCGTCGGCGTGCTGGCGGTGCAGAGTTATTCGGCCGAGCACCGCTACAGCAAGGCCGACCAGGAGCTGCTGACCTTCGTCTCCTACCACATAGCCAACGCACTCGAGCGCAAACGCAGCGCCGAGTCACTGAAGCAGGCCTACGGCGAGCTGGAGCAGCGGGTCGACGAGCGCACGCGGTCGCTGGCCGAGGTGAACCGCGACCTGCGCCAGCAGATCATCAAGCGCGAGCGCATCGAGCAGCGGCTGAAGTACGAGACCCTGCACGACTCGCTCACCGGCCTGCCCAATCGCAGCCTGTTGCTGCGCCGGCTGGGCAACGCGCTGGAGCGCTACCGCCAGGACCCGACGCAGATTTTCGCCGTGCTGTTCCTGGACCTCGACCGCTTCAAGGTGATCAACGATTCCGTCGGCCACCTGGTGGGCGACGACCTGCTGTTCCAGGCCGGCGGCCGCATCCGCGCCTGCCTGAAGGCCCCCGACGTGGTCGCGCGCCTCGGCGGCGACGAATTCGCGGTGCTGCTGGAACACATCAGCGATGGCCCCGCCGCCTGCCGCGTCGCCGCCCGCGTCATCACCGAGCTGAACCGGCCGTTCCGCCTCGGGGTGAAGGAACTGTTCACCTCCACCTCGATCGGCATCGCGCTGGCCGCGCCGCACTACCGCCGCGCTGAAGAGCTGCTGCGCGACGCCGACACGGCGATGTACCGGGCCAA
This sequence comes from Rhodanobacteraceae bacterium, assembly GCA_035699085.1. GTDB lineage: Bacteria > Pseudomonadota > Gammaproteobacteria > Xanthomonadales > Rhodanobacteraceae > DASSBG01. The sequence continues at coordinate 3,067 of DASSBG010000045.1, read as the reverse complement.
GGCCGAGGGCCGCCAGCGCTACGCGTTGTTCGACGAGCGCCTCCGGCACCAGGCCATGACGCTGCTGGAGCTGGAAAACGACCTGCGCCGCGCACTGACGCGCAACGAGTTCGAGCCGTGGTTCCAGCCAATCGTGCGCATCGACGACGGCACGCGCGTCGGTTACGAGTCGCTGCTGCGCTGGCGCCACCCGGAGCGCGGCCTGCTGGGGCCGGACGAATTCCTCGCGGTGGCCGAGGAGAACGGCTCGGCCGAGCACATCGACTGGCAGATGTTCGCGCTGGTGCTGGAACAGGCGCCGCGGCTGCTGAAGGACGACAACTTCATCAGCATCAACCTGTCCGGCCGGCACTTCCGCTCGCACCGGCTGGAGCGCCGCCTGCTCGACCTTCTGGCACAGCATTCGGTCGACCCCAAGTCGATCCGCATCGAAGTGACCGAACGCGCGCTGCTGGACAACCCGGCGCACGTCAAGCGCACGCTGGAGCGGCTGCGCGCGCGCGGCATCGCTGCATCGCTGGACGACTTCGGCACCGGCTATTCCTCGCTCAGCTACCTGCACCAGTACCCGTTGCAGTCGCTGAAAATCGACCGCTCCTTCGTCGCCGCGCTGGACGACGAGAACACCGGCAGCACGCCGGTGGTGCGCGCCATCCAGCTGCTGGCCGACTCGCTGGGCATGCAGGTGATCGCCGAGGGCATCGAGACAGAGCGGCAACGCGATGCGCTGGCGGCGATGCATTGCCCACTGGGCCAGGGCTTCCTGTTCGGACGGCCGGCGCCGGCCAGCGACTGGTTGTGAAGCGCGGCCGGGGCGAGAAGCATGCGCGCCGCCGGCGCCCGCTGCACCGCCGCCTGCTGTTCGCGCTGCTGTACCTGCTGGCCGCCTGGCTGGTGCTGACGTGGGGCGCGGTGCTGGTGCTGCGCTTCGTGCCGCCACCGACCACCGCCTTCATGCTGGAACGCCAGTTCCACGCCTGGCGCCGGCACCAGGACGACTTCCGCCTGCGCTACCACTGGGTGCCGTGGCAGGCGGTGGCGCCAGTGGTGCCGCTGGCGATGATCGCCTCGGAGGACCAGAAATTTCCCTTCCACCACGGCTTCGACGTGCAGTCCATCCACAATGCGATCGAGGACGCCGAGGACGGCGAGCGGCTGCGCGGCGCCAGCACCATCAGCCAGCAGACCGCCAAGAACCTGTTCCTGTGGGGCGGGCGCAGCTTCGTGCGCAAGGGGCTGGAGGCGTATTTCACCGTGCTGCTGGAAGTCACCTGGCCCAAGCAGCGCATCCTGACCGTCTACATGAACATCGTCGAGCTCGGTGACGGCATCTACGGCGTCGACGCCGCCAGCCGGGCGTTCTTCCATCAGTCGCCCTCGGCAGTCACCCGGCGCCAGGCCGCCCTGCTTGCGGCGGTGCTGCCCAATCCGCGCAAGCTGCATGCGGCCGCACCCTCGGATTACGTCAGCGGGCGCGCCGACTGGATCGTCGGCCAGATGCAGCAGCTTGGCGGCGTCGGCTACCTCGACAATCTGTGAGCACGCCATGACCGCAATGACCGTCGTCGCCCCGGCCTTCAACGAGGCTGGCGTGCTGCCCGCCTTCCACGCGCGCCTGGCGGCGGTGCTCGAGGCGTTGCCGCTGGACTGCCGCGTGCTTTACGTCGACGATGGCAGCAGCGACGGCAGCTGGGACATCATCGCCGGCCTGGCCGCGGCGGACCGGCGTGTCACCGGTCTGCGGCTGTCGCGCAATTTCGGCAAGGAGGCGGCGCTGACCGCCGGCCTTGACCACGTCGATGCCACCGCCGACGCCGTGGTGGTGATCGACAGCGACCTGCAGGATCCCCCGGAACTGATCCCGCGGCTGGTCGAGGAATGGCGCGCCGGCCACGACGTGGTCTACGCGACACGCAGCACGCGCAGCGGCGAAACCGCCTTCAAGCGCTTCACCGCCGCCGCCTTCTACCGGCTGATGGCACGGGTCTCCGACACCGCCATCCCGCGCGATACCGGCGACTTCCGCCTGTTGTCGCGGCGCGCGCTGCTGGCCCTGCGGCAACTGCCCGAGCGCCAGCGCTTCATGAAGGGGCTGTTCGCCTGGATCGGCTTCGACCAGGTCGGCGTGCACTACCAGCGCGAGGCGCGCGCCGGCGGCCGCAGCAAGTGGAACTACTGGCGGCTGGCGCAGCTCGCGGTCGAGGGGCTGACCTCGTTTTCCGCCGCGCCACTGCGGCTGGCCACCTGGGCCGGGCTGACCACCTCGCTGCTGGCCTTCGCCTTCGGCGTCTGGGTGCTGGTGAAGGCCCTGATCTGGGGCGATCCGGTGGCTGGCTACCCGTCGCTGATGATCGTGATCCTGTTCCTCGGCGGCATGCAGTTGCTGGCGCTGGGCGTGATCGGCGAGTACATCGCCCGGACTTATGCCGAGAGCAAGCAGCGGCCGCTGTACTACATTGAGCAGCAGGTGGGCGGGCCGGCAGACACGGGCGGCGAGGCGATCCAGCCACCGCGCGTTCATGCTCGGCCCGCCGCGGACGCATAGACTCGGGCCACGGCCCATTCGTCAAGGGGAGGAAGGATCATGGTTCAGGTCAGGCATCTGCTCGAAGCGAAGGGTCACGTGGTGCATACGGCGCGCCCGGACGAGACCGTGCTGGTGGCATTGCAGCGGATGGCCGAGCACCACATCGGCGCCCTGCTGGTGATCGGCGATGGCGACTTGCTTGGCGTCATCTCCGAACGCGACTACGCGCGCAAGGTGGTGCTCAAGGGGCGGTCCTCGCGCGAGACGCCCATCGGCGAGGTCATGGCGCTGCCGGTCACCGTCACGCCGGAGGCCGGCGTCGAGGAGTGCATGGCGCTCTGCACCGAGCGCCGCGTGCGCCACCTGCCGGTGATCGCCGATGGCGTCATCGTCGGCGTGGTCTCCATCGGCGACCTCGTCAAGGCCGTGATCGACGAACAAACCCAGCAGATCGAGCACTTGCAGCGCTATATTGCTGGGTGAGGTAGCAGGGGCGCTGGGTGAGGAGCAGGGGCCCGGTAGATCCGGGACCGACCCGGG
>DASSBG010000044.1:0-25832 GCA_035699085.1 Rhodanobacteraceae bacterium | reverse complement strand
ACCGCCCCAACCGGCCCAGCCGCCTTACAAGGCCGCGCCATCGACCCAGCCGACCGGCGACGAGGAACCGAAGGACCCGGGCGAAGTCGCCGCCGAAAGCGACTACGACGAAGACGACGACATGGAGAACTCGCTCTCCCTGGCGGCAATCGAGGCCGAGCTCAAGCCGAAGGTTCTCGAGTCGTTCGACGTCATCGCCGACACCTTCAAGCGGCTGCGCCGCCTGCAGGAGCAGGACATCCAGCTTCAGTTGAAGTCCGGCTCGCTGTCCCCGGCGCAGGAGCGCAAGTACAAGAAGCTGAAAGAAGAGATCATCGCCGAGGTCAAGAAGCTGTCGCTCAACCAGGCGCGCATCGATTCGCTGGTCGAGCAGCTTTACGAGATCAACAAGAAGCTCGTCGTGAACGAAGGCCGCCTGATGCGGCTCGCCGAGAGCTACGGCGTGGTACGCGACGACTTCCTCAAGCAGTACCTCGACAACGAGCTCGACCCGCGCTGGCTCAACCGCGTCTCCAAGCTCTCCGCCAAAGGCTGGAAGGGCTTCGTCGCCAAGGAGAAGGACCGGATCAAGGAGATCCGGACCATGGTGCACGAGCTCGCCGGGCAAACCGGCGTTGAAATTGCCGAGTTCCGCAAGATCGTGCACGGCGTGCAGAAGGGCGAGCGCGAGGCGCGCCAGGCCAAGAAGGAGATGGTGGAAGCGAACCTGCGCCTCGTCATCTCGATCGCCAAGAAATACACCAACCGCGGCCTGCAGTTCCTCGACCTGATCCAGGAAGGCAACATCGGCCTGATGAAGGCGGTCGACAAGTTCGAGTATCGCCGTGGCTACAAGTTCTCGACCTACGCGACGTGGTGGATCCGCCAGGCCATCACCCGCTCGATCGCCGACCAGGCGCGCACCATCCGCATCCCGGTGCACATGATCGAGACCATCAACAAGCTCAACCGCATCAGCCGGCACATGCTGCAGCAGTACGGTCGCGAGCCGACGCCGGAGGAGCTCTCCAGGGAAATGGAGATGCCCGAGGACAAGGTGCGCAAGGTGCTGAAGATCGCCAAGGAGCCGATCTCCATGGAGACCCCGATCGGCGACGACGAGGATTCGCACCTGGGCGACTTCATCGAGGACGGCAACGTCGATTCGCCGGTCGACAACGCCACCACCACCGGCCTGTCCGAGACCGTGCGTGACGTGCTGGCCGGGCTGACGCCGCGCGAGGCCAAGGTGCTGCGCATGCGCTTCGGCAGCGACATGAACACCGACCACACGCTGGAAGAGGTTGGCAAGCAGTTCGACGTCACCCGCGAGCGCATCCGCCAGATAGAGGCCAAGGCGCTGCGCAAGTTGCGCCACCCGACCCGCTCGGAACAGCTGCGCAGCTTCCTCGACATCGACTGAGCCACGCCGCACCCGCCGCAACCACGACGCCCGCCCGCGCGGGCGTCGTTTTTTGTGGCTCGGGAGCAGGGAGCAGGTAGCGCGGAGCTCGCCGAAGCCCGGATGCATCGCAGGTTGGCGGTGAGCGAAGCGAACCCCGACAGCCGACGAAGTCGGCAGCATGACCAACGTCGCACCCGCGAAAGGGAGCCGCGCCGCAGGGCGGGCTTCAACCCGCCCCACTTAAACCCGTCATTCCGGAGCCGCGCCGTAGGTCGGGTTTCAACCCGCCGCGCGCAAGCCCGTCATTCCGGAGCCGCGCCGTAGGGCGGGTTTCAACCCGCCGCACCCAAACCCGTCATTCCGTAGCCGCGCGCAGCGCGGAATCCGGAATCTTCCTGGCGCCGCGACACACCGGACAAGATTCCGGATCTACCTCCGGCAGTCCGGAATGACGGCGCGCTGGAGCCGCGCGCAGCGCGGAATCCGGAATCTTCTTGACCTCGCGACACACCCAACCGATCGCGCAGGAGCTCGCCTGCCGCACCTATCGTGTCTCGCCCGCCGCAGCGGTTAAACTTCCGCCTCTTGCTCGCACCGATGCAGCAGGGCCTATAGCTCAACTGGTCAGAGCAGCGGACTCATAATCCGTTGGTTCCAGGTTCAAGTCCTGGTGGGCCCACCACTACCTCCCGCGCCCCTCTTACGACGAGCGGCCAGCGGCCATCTCCCCTCGGCGAGTCTCGATCCCGATGACAGCAACGAACATCGAATGCCGATGGCGATCCACGGAATGTCCGCGGGCATGACGGCAGGGCCGGCGGCAACCGGGCTGGCCGACGCGGCGCCGGTGGCGGTGGGCGGCGTCGGCGGCAGCGGCACGCGGCTGGTCGCGCGGATGCTCGACGCGCTGGGCTTCCGGCTGGGCGCGGACCGCAACGAGGCGGACGATACCTTGTGGTTCACGCTGCTGTTCAAACAGCGCGAGGTGCTGGCGCTGGACGACGCGGCTTTCGAGGCGCGGTTGCGTCTGCTGGTCGGCGGGCTGACGGCGGCGGGGCCACCGGATGCGGCGCAGCGCGAGTTGCTGGACCAGCTGTGCCACGAGCGGCTGCAAGCGCCGGCGGCGTGGCTGCGCCAGCGGGCCGCGACGCTGATCGAGGCGATGGCGGACGGTGTTGCAGAGGCGAAGCACGACCGCTGGGGCTGGAAGGAACCGAACACGCACGTGGTGCTGGATCGGTTGACGCGGGCGCTGCCTCGGCTGCGCTACATCCATGTCATGCGCAGCGGCCTCGACATGGCCTGGAGCGGCAACCGCAACCAACTGGAGCTTTGGGGACCGGCCCTGCTGGGCCGCCCGGTGGAAGACACGCCGCGTGACGCGCTGGCGTACTGGTGTGCCGCGCATCGCCGCGTACTGGAGATCGGCGCGGCCATGGGGCGGCGCTTCCTGCTGCTCGATTACGACGCGTTCTGCCAGAGCCCCGGGCAAGGCGTGGCGCAGCTGCTCGACTTCCTCGGCCAGCCGCCCGCGCCGCAGCGGGTGGCGCAACTGGCGGCGCTGGTGGCGGCGCCGGCGAGCCTCGGGCGGCATCGCGCCCACGACCTCGGCAAGCTCGACCCCGCCGATGTGGCTTACGCGCGGCAACTCGAATCGCAGGGCTGAAGCGTCTGCGCTGCCGCCAGCCGCGGCGGCCTATCCCGGCGGGTGCCGCGCTTGAATCTGCCCTGACCATCGACCCTTGCCGGGTGCGCCGGACTCTGCCAGAGTGCCGCCGATTCCTCCTGCCGGAACCCGCCATGATTTCTCGTCTCCTGCTGGGCCTGACCCTTGCCTCCATGGCCACGCCGCTGCTGGCCAAGCCGCTCACCATCCCGCCGCTGAAGTACCACCAGCGCGTGTTGCCCAACGGGCTGCAGGTGCTGTCGATCGTCGACCATTCCAGCCCCGTGGTGAGCGTGCAGGTCTGGTATCACGTCGGTTCAAAGGACGACCCGCAGGGCCGCTCGGGCTTTGCCCACCTCTTCGAGCACCTGATGTTCAAGAGCACCAAGCACATGAAGGCCGAGGAGATGGACCGGCTGACCGAGGATGTCGGCGGCGCCAACAACGCCTCCACCGGCGACGACATCACCAACTACTTCGAAGTGGTGCCGTCGAACCACCTGGAGACCCTGCTGTGGGCTGAGGCCGACCGCATGGCCTACCTCACCGTCGACCAGGCCAACTTCAAGTCCGAGCGCGCGGTGGTCGAGGAGGAATACCGCCAGAGCGTGCTGGCACAGCCTTACGGCCGCTTCTTCAACGCGCTGGACGCCAAGTCCTACCGGGTGCACCCGTACAAGCGCCCGACCATCGGCTCGATCCCTGAGCTGGAGGCGGCCTCGCTGCAGGACGTACTGGATTTCCACCGCACCTTCTACCGGCCCGACAACGCGACCCTGATCGTGGTCGGCGACTTCGAGCCGGCGCAGCTGAAGGCCTGGGTCGACCAGTATTTCGGCGACATCAAGAAGCCCGACAGCGCGATCCCGCAGGTGACCGCCGTCGAGCCCGCGTGGAAAAAGGACCGCAGCTACACCGTGCGCGCGCCCGACGTGCCGTTGCCGGCGGTGGCGGTGACCTGGCTGGCGCCGCCGGCGGCAAGCAAGGACGCGGCGGCGCTGCGCGTGGCGTCGGCCCTGCTGGGCCGCGGCGACTCCTCGCGCCTGTACCAGGCGCTGGTCTACCACGGACAGCAGGCGGCGCAGTTGGGCTTCGAGGCCGACCTGCGCAAGGACAAGGGCCTGCTGGTGGCCTACGCCATCGTCGCCCACGGCAAGTCGCCGGCCAAGGTGCGCGACGCCATGCTGGCGCAGGTCAACACGCTGATGAAGGAGCCGATCGACGCCGGCGAACTGGCCAAGGTCAAGACGCAACTGCTGACCAGCGCGCTTGAGCGCCGTCAGACCGCGATGGGCAAGGGCTTCGCCATCGGTCAGGCCACCCTGCTCGAGGGCGACCCATCCAACGTCAACAGCGACCTCGAAGACCTGCAGGCGGTCACCGCCGCCGACGTCCAGCGGGTGCTCAAGCAGTACGTCGGCAATACACACCACGTCACCATCACCTACCTGGCCGAGGCGGCGAAGCCGGCGACTGCCGCCACCGCTGCCGCCGCAACCAAGGGAGCGACGCCATGAATACGCCGTTCACGAGCCTTGCACTGATGGTCGCCATCGGCCTGCCCGGCGCCGCCGCGGCGACCCAGACCACGCCACCGAAGCCCGGCCCGGCGCGCCAGGTCACCACGCCGAAGGTGGTCGCCACCACCTTGGACAACGGCCTGCGCGTGCTGGTGGCGCAGCGCGCCGACGAGCCGTTGGTGACGGCGGAACTGGTGGTGCTCTCCGGCAGCGAGGTCGATCCGGCGAAGCTGCCGGGCGCGGCCGAGATGACCGCAACGCTGCTGACCCGCGGCACCGCCAGCCGCAGCGCGCCGCAGATCGCAGCCGATGCCGCCGCGCTCGGTGGCGCCATCCGCGCCAGCGCCGGCTGGGACGAGACCGACATTGGCATCACCGTGACCACGCCGAAGCTCGACGAGGCGCTGGCGCTGCTGGCCGACGTGACACTGCACCCGACCTTTGCCAAGGCCGAGCTGGAGCGCGCCCGGCGTGAGGCGCTGGACAGCCTGCGCATTGCCTGGGGCAGCCCCGGCGCGCTTTCGCGCATGGTTGCGCGGCGCGCGGTGTTCGGTGGCGGCGACTACGGCCACCCCGGCGACGGCACGCCGGATTCGCTCAAGGCGCTGGGCCGCGACGACCTGCTGCGCCTGCACTCGGCCTGGTACCGGCCGGACAACGCGGTGCTGATCTTTGCCGGCGACATCGCGCCCAAGGACGCCTTCGCACTGGCCAGCAAGGCCTTCGGCGAGTGGCGCAAGCCCGAGGCGGCGCTGCCGCAGGCACAGGCGGATACCGGCACGCCGGTAGCGGCCAAGGTGGTTGCCGTCGATCTCGACCATGCCGGGCAGGCCGGCGTGGTGGTGGCGGGCAAGGCGATCCCGCGCGACGCGGACGATTACTACGCCGGGCTGGTCGCCAACGCCGTGCTCGGCGGCTCCTACTCCGCGCGCCTCAACGAGGAAGTGCGCATCAAGCGCGGCCTCAGTTACGGCGCCGGCAGCCATCTGGCCGCACTGCGCCACGGCGGCTGGGTGGTGGCGACCGCGCAGACCAAGAACCCGTCGGCGGCGCAGGTCGTCGACCTCATGCTGAAGCAGGTCGCCAGCCTGGCCGGCAACCCGCCGGACGCCGGCGAGCTGAAGGCACGCAAGGCTACCCTGGTCGGCGGCTTCGGCCGCAGCCTGGAAACCACCCGCGGCCTCGCCAGCCAAGTGGCCGAGCGCGCCGTCTACGGCATCGACCCGAACACCATGGGCGAGTTCATCAGCCGTGTCGAGGCGGTCGATTCGAAGCAGGTGCAGGCCTTCGCCAACAAGCACCTTGGCGCCGACGGCATGCGCGTGGTGGTGGTCGGCGACGCCAGCGTCTATGGCAAGGCGCTGGACAAGGCCTGGCCCAAGGCGCAGCACATCCAGAGCACCGCGCTCGATCTGGAGCGCGCCGACCTCGGCCTGAAGCTAGACGAGACGAAGCCGGTGTCGGCGCCGAAACCGGCCGGTTGAGCGCTCCGTGATCGCATATCGAATCCGGCCGAACGCCGCATCCGACGCTTTCTGCAGGCTCCTGCAGGAGCCTTACGCGCTGGGCGAATGAGATACCGGTATCAGCTGAAGCGCTTGCGGACCTCGTCCAGCGTCGCCATGGCGGCCGAGGCGCCGCGGCGTTCGGTGGAGAGCGCGGCTGCGCGGCCGGCGGCGGCGACCATGGTGCGCAGCGACTGGCCAGCCAGCCGCAACATCGCTGCGGCCAGCGCGCCGTTGAATGCGTCGCCGGCGCCGGTGGTGTCGACCGGCCGCACGGCTTCGGCAGCGACGCGGTAGTACGACGCGTCGTCGCCGTGCGTTCCGCCGGCGTCGGCGTGGGAGACGAAGCAGCCGTGCGCGCCGAGGGTCACGATGACGGTCGGCACGGCCAGTGTCCGGCACAGCGCATGCAGCGCGGCATCGCCGGTGCCGGCCAGCTGGTCGGCATCAAGCGATCGGCCGCCAAGTTGCACCAGCAGTTGCGCGAACTCGGTTTCGTTTGGCGTCAGCACGTCGCATTGCGCCAGCAGCGATGCATCGGCGTCGGCATGCACCGGTGCCGGATTGAGGACGCGCACCATGCCCGCCTCGCCGGCCAGCCGCAGCGCTTCGCGCACCGTCGCCAGCGGTGTTTCCATCTGCACCAGCAGCACGCCGCCGGCGCCGAGGGCGTCGGCCTGTCCAGCGACGAATGCGGGTGACAGCGCCTCGTTCGCGGCCGGGTTGACGACGATCTCGTTGCGGCCTTCGCCGTCCACCAGCACGCAGGTGGCGGCCGTCGGACGGTTGCTGGCGACCTGCCAGCGGCAGTCGAGCTCGGCTTCCTCGGCAATGCGCCGGGCGCTGGCGCCCACGTGGTCGTCGCCGATGGCGCCGACGAACAGCGTGTCCGCGCCTTGGCGGCGGCTGGCGACGGCCTGGTTGAAGCCCTTGCCGCCGGCGCCGACCTGGAAGTCGTTGCCGAGCCGGGTTTCGCCGGCACGCGGAAAGCGGTCGACGCGCCAGATGTGGTCGTGGTTGTAGCTGCCGACGACGACGACGCGTGGTTGCGTGCTCATGCCGCGCTTGCCGCCGCCGTCAGGGCTGCTCGCGCACCAGCGGCTCGACGCGCTCGGCGCGGCGGCCGGCCATGCCGTGCGGCGCCTTGAACAGCGGCACGAACAGGATGGCCATTACCAGCGCGTAGCCGGCAAAGGCCAGCCAGATGCCGCGCCAGTCCTTGCAGATGTCGACCATCGCGTTGCAGCTGTAGTCGGTGAAGAAGGCGTCGATGGCCCAGCCCGCGATGAGGCTGCCGAGCACCGCGCCGACACCGTTCGTCATCAGCATGAAGAGGCCTTGCGCGCTGGCCCGGATGCGCGGGTCGGCCTGGCCTTCGACGAACAGCGAGCCGGAGATGTTGAAGAAGTCGAAGGCCATGCCGTAGACGATGCAAGACAGCACGATCATCCACAGGCCGCCGGTGGGATCGGGGTTGCCGAAACCGAACAGGCCAAAGCGCAGCACCCAGGCCAGCATGCTCATCACCATCACCGTCTTGATGCCGAAGCGCTTGAGGAAGAACGGGATGGTGAGGATGAAGATGGTCTCGGAGAACTGCGAGATCGAGATGATGATCGCCGAGTACTTCACCGTCAGCAGGTTCTGGAACTCGGGGATCTTCTGGAAGCCCTTGAGGAAGGTGTCGCCGTAGGCGTTGGTGAGCTGCAGCGCCGCGCCCAGCAGCATCGCAAAAATGAAGAAGACCGCCATGTTGCGGTCCTTGAACAACGCGAACGAGGTCAGTCCGAGGCGGTCGGCCAGGCCGCGGCTGTGTTCGGCATCCAGTCGCGGCGGGCACTTGGGTAGGGTGAACGCGTACAGGCCGAGCAGCAGCGACGCACCGGCGGCCACATGGAACTGGGTGGCCGAGTCCTCGAAGTGCAGCAGGCTGGTGGTCCAGGTGGCGGCAATGAAGCCGATGGTGCCCCAGACGCGAATCGGCGGGTAGGTGGCCACCACGTCGTGGCCTTCGGCCTTGAGCGCGTTGTAGGCCACCGCGATCGACAGCGAGATCGTCGGCATGTAGAAAATCATGTTCAGCAACATCACCCAGAACATGACTTCGGGGCTGTCCACCGTCGGCAGCAGGAACAGGACGATGGCGCCGCAGATCTGCAACACGCCGTAGAGCTTCTCGGCGTTGATCCACTTGTCGGCGATGATGCCGGTGATCGAGGGCATGAACAGCGAGGCGATGCCCATGGTCGAGAAAATCGCGCCGAAACTGGTGCCCGACCAGTGCTGGGTGTGGAACCACCAGGTGCCGATGGTCAACAGCCATGCGCCCCAGATGTAGTACTGCAGGAAGTTCATCACCACCAGGCGCAGTTTCAGGCTCATCGCTGTTTTTCCCCGGTCAATCAGTCGTCGCAGCGTAGGGCAACGCCGCGGCGGGGCGCAAGCGCCTTTGACAGGGACCGGGGACCGGGGACCGGGAGAAGCGCGGATTTCGCAAACCTCGCTTCGCTGGCGGTGCGGCCGCGTACCCGATGCCATCCACGTGCGACAAGGGCGATCCTCTTCTGATGGGCTACCGCGGCGCAAGCCGGCAACGCGCGAGACGCTTGCTTTGCCGGCCCCCGGTCCCCGGTCCCCGGTCCCCCGACGGTGCGCTCTAACGCAAAGCCACCCACAGCGCCAGCGCCGCGAACAGGGCGGCGGCCGCCAGCCGCGTCGCGCGCAGCGGCAGCCGGGCGGAGAAGCGCGAGCCCAGCCAGACCACCGGCACGTTGGCGATCAGCATGCCCAGCGTGCTGCCGGCCACGATCTGCCACAGCGGGTGGTATTGCGCCGCCAGCACCGCCGTCGCGATCTGGGTCTTGTCGCCCATCTCGGCCAGGAAAAAGGCAATGAAGGTCGCGATCATCACGCTGTGGTTGCCGCCCCGTTCGGCCTCGGTGTCGTCGGCCTTGTCCGGCACCAGCGTCCACAGCGCCATCGCCAGCAGCGAGCCGACCACGATCCAGTGCAGCAGCTGCGGGGTCAGCCAACGCGCCAGCAGGTCGCCGGCGACCGCGGCCAGTGCATGGCTGACCAGGGTGGCGGCGAGGATGCCGATGCAGATCGGCCAGGGCTTGCGGTACTTGGCCGCCAGCAGCAGCGACAGCAGCTGGGTCTTGTCGCCGATCTCGGCCAGGGCCACCACGCCGGTGGCGATGAGGAAGGTCTGCACGCAGGCTCCAGTGGACCGGGGTACGAGGACGCGATGATTCCCACGCGTCGCCCGGTCCGGGTCGGCGCATGCGAACCAACGGTCTTGCCGGGCGTGGACCATGGTCCTGCCGTGCGCGCCATGATCGGTCGATCAAGCGTGTTGACGCGCACCCCGCGCAGCGCGCGGTCGGCTACTCCCCGATGGAGCGCCCGCAGGCTATTGCATGCCCGCGCCGATTGCAACGCCGAGCCGCGCCTGTTGGGTGGGGTTTCGGCGGCATGCGCCATAATTCGACGTTTGGCTTTACGGAGACTTGCCATGGAATACCGCCGCCTCGGCCGTGCCGGCCTCAAGCTCTCCGCCCTGTCCTACGGTGCCTGGGTGACCTTCGGCCGCCAGGTCGACCGTACCGCCGCGCGCGAGCTGCTCGCGCTGGCCTACGACCACGGTGTCAACTATTTCGACAACGCCGAGACCTACTCGGCGGGCGACGCCGAGCGGGTCATGGGCGCGGCGCTTGCCGACCTCAACTGGCCACGCGACAGCTGGTGCGTGTCCAGCAAGGTCTACTTTGGCGCGTCCACCGATCCCCGGCCGACCCAACGTGGACTGTCGCGCAAGCATGTGATGGAGGCATGCGACCAGGCGCTGCAGCGCTTGCAGGTCGACTACCTCGACCTCTATTTCTGCCACAGGCATGACGAGGAAACGCCGGTCGACGAAACCGTGTGGGCGATGGACACGCTGATCCGGCAGGGCAAGGTGCTCTACTGGGGCACCTCCGAGTGGCCGGCCGAGCGCATCCGGGAGGCGCACGAGGTGGCACAGCGCCACCACCTGCACGCACCGAGCATGGAGCAGCCGCAATACAACCTGCTGCACCGCCAGCGGGTGGAGCGCGAGTACGCGCCGCTGTACGCCGACTTCGGCATGGGCACGACGACCTGGTCGCCGCTGGCTTCGGGCGCGCTGACCGGCAAGTACGCCAAGGGCGTGCCGGCGGACTCGCGGCTCAACCAGCCCGGTTACGAATGGCTGCGCGACTCCGTGCTCGGCGACGAGGCGCGCCAGGCGACGGTGGCGCAGTTCGTCGGCATCGCCGCTGGGCTGGGCGTGCCGCCGGCGCAGCTGGCGATCGCCTGGTGCCTGCTCAACCCCGACGTCTCGACGGTGATGCTGGGTGCCAGCAAGACCGGGCAGTTGCGCGAGAACCTCGGCGCACTGGCGGTGCTGGAGCGGCTTGACCCGGCGATCCGTCAGCGATTGGGCGCGCTGCGGGCCGACGCTTGAGCCGCGTCCGGCGCGGGCGGCCGGCCGCGCACCGGATGCGTCAGGCTCAGATGGCGTTGCCCGGCGCGGGCGGTGCCGGCGGCGGCGGAGGTGCGGGCGGCGGCGGCGGGGCGACCGCCGGCGGCGGTGTCGGCGGAGCCGGTGGAGCCGGCGGCGGGGGCGGTGGCGGCGGCGGGAACAGCGCCGCCAGTGGCGGCGCCTTCACCTTCAGCTTCAGCGGCCGGTCGTGCCGCCGAACCTCGACGGCGATGGAGGTGCCCTCGGCGTGGTCGCGGAAGGCCCGCATCACATCCTCGGGCCGGCTGACCGCGTCGCCATCGACGCGGGTGATCACGTCACCGGCCTTCAGTTGCGGGTAGCGCTTGCCCGGCGACGAAAGCACCAGCACGCCTTCCCGGGTGCCGAAGTACGCGCCGAGGTCCGGGTTCAGCGAGGCCAGGTTGAGGCCCCACCACGGCACGTCGATGTGCAGGTGCTCCAGCGACGCCAGCGAACCTTTCAGCGCCTCGCGCCGCGCCGCCGCGATCTTGCCGCGCGCACCGGCCATGGCCTTGCGGATCTCCTCGCTGTAGTCCCGGTTGGCGAAGCGCTCGGCCCAGAGGCCGGAGAGCGCGCCCCAGTCGTCGGCCATGCGCTTGGCCGTCACCGTCACGCTGAGGTGCTGCCGGTGGCGGCGCAAGTCGACCTTGACGCGCTTCCCGGCCTTGATGTCGTCGAGCATGTCGAGATCGGCGACGCCCTTGTCGGCCACCGACTTGCCGTCGATGCGGGTGACGATGTCGCCGACCTTGATGCCGGCCTTGTCGGCCGGGCCGCCCGGCGTCAGTGCGGCCACCTGCATGCCGCCGTTCGCTGCCGGGCTGAGCACGATGCCGAGCATGCCGCGGTCCGGGTGCGCGGCGTAGGCAAGCGCATGGGCGCGGGCGCGGTCGCCCATGCGCGCGGCCAGCGTGCCCATGCGGCCGGCGAGCTCGTTCATCTGCGCGCGCAGCTGGGCAAGCTCGGCGTGCAACGCGGCGCTGTCGGTGCTGGAGGCGGCGGCGGGCGGCTGCGGCGCCGGTGCGGGTGTCGCGGCCAGCGCTGCGCCGCTCAACAACGTGGCCGCCAGCGCGGCCAGTGTGCGGGTGTGCGTCTTCATGCTGTGGTCCTCGTCAGTGGTGCGTTTGCCGGCGCGGCGTGCGTGCCGCGTGCGGCGGTCAGTTGATCCATACGGCCGGCATGGCGCCGCTGCGGCCGACACGTTCGCCGCGGGCAGCCAGCGCGTCGGGCGACAGGCGAACCATCGCCAGGCGCTGCAGGAGGGCGACCCGTTCGCTCCACAGCGCCTGGCGGGTCGTTGCGTCCGGGCCGGCGCCAAGCTGCAGGTCGACCAGCCCGATCTGGTCCTCGATGCGCGTGACCCGCGCCAGCGCCGCGCCATCCAGCGGTGCGCCATGCCGTGCCAGCTCGCCGACCCAGGCCTGCAGGCGCTGCGAGCGCAGCCGCAGGGCATCGACATCGTCAGCGGGCGCGGCCGCTCGCGCCGGCTTTACCGCGGCCGTGGTGGCCTGTGCAGCCGGTGCGGGTGTCGGCGTCGAGGCCTGCCGCAGGGGCAGGGCAACCACCAGCGCCAGGCAGGCGGCCAGTGCCAACGGCACGCCGATGCGCAGTCGTTGCCGGGTCCGTTGGCGGCGCTGAACGCGGGCAGCCAGCGCCGGCCACAGGTCGGCCGGCGGCGAGCTCTGCGGCAGGGCGTGCAGCGCCGCGCGCAGCGCGGCTTCGTCAGAGATGTTCATGCGGTTGTCGCCGTGCCGGTCATGCATGGCGCGTCCTCCACGGCAGGGTCGAGCAGCCGGCGCAGGCGCCGGGTGGCGCGCGCCAGTTGCGATTTTGAAAAACTCACCGAGCGGCCGAACTGGTCGGCAATCTCGACATGCGTGCAGCCCTCGACGTGGTACAGCCAGAGCACCGCGCGGGCGGTGTCCGGCAGCTGCGCCAGGGCGCGCTCCAGCGTGGCGCTGTCGCCGCCGGGCCAGCGGAAGGCGCCGCTGTCGTCGGGCAGGCTGTCATCGAGCGGCTCATGCCGGTCGCGCTTGTCCCGGCGCAGGCGCATCAGCGCCTCATTCACCACCAGCCGCCGCAGCCAGGCGCCGAAGGGCGCCTCGCTGCGGTACTGACGGGCGCGCTCGAAGGCTTTCAGCATCGCGTCCTGGACCACGTCGCAGGCCGCATCGGCGCGGCCGGTCAGGCGCAGTGCCAGGCTGTACGCGGGCCGCTGGAAGTCGCGGTAGACGCTCTCCAGCGCCGCCAGTTCGCCGCGCTGCAGGCGGGCGATGAGCGCCGGGTCGGTTTCGTGCTGGAAAGTACGCGGCTCCACACCTCCTAGGATGCCGCGGAACGTCAAACGGTTGCAGGCTCGCGCGTAACGCCCGGGCAAGACAAAGGCGACGGGGCACGCAGCCCCGCCGCCTTCGCTCCCTCCCTCCTGCTTGCGATGTTCCGTGGGCGCTCGCGCCTAGCGCGATGGAGGCCTCAATACATCGGCTGGATGCGATCCTCGAAGTCGTCGGCGAACAGCGACGCCTCGCCCTGCCACTCGAAGGCGCCGATGTCGCAACGCACGACGCTGTCGGCGTCGCCATCCACCGCGCGCGGCTGCTCCAGTCCGTCGGTCTCGGGGCACGTGGTGACGTCGTCGTCGTCTGGGGTGCCCGGGTCGCCGCTGTCGATTGCGCCGCTGTGCGCGAATGGTCGCAGCGGCTGGCGGGTGAGCGGGTAAACCACGTCCGGAAGGAACCCCTGCACGCGGACGTTATCGACGATGGTGTCGCTGGTCGAGCTGTCGAGGCAGCTGCTGGCCGGCAGCAGATTGTTGCGACCGGTGATCGCGGCCGGCTCGACCGTGTCGCACCAGAGGCCGCTGGAGCGGCCGGAGACGAGGTTGTGCGCCAGCAGGATCTCGCCCTCTTCGAACATCACGCTGCTGCCGGCCGGTGCGATGTTGGCGTGGAAGCTGTTGCTGCGGACAGAAAGGTCTGAGAGCCAGCCGACGATCGCGCCGCCGCTCAGGTCGGCGATGTTGGCGACAAACGTGTTGTTGCGGACTTCCGGTGCCTGGCTCGTCCAGTAGCCAAGACCGGTGGCAATGAACATGGCACCGCCTTCACCCGCTTGGTTCATGGTGAAGTTGTTGCGCGCGATCAGGCCGTCGGAGCCGGTGGCGTAGAGTGCACCGCCCCGCGACCCGATCTCGTCCGGTTCGCTGTCGTCGGGTTGAACGGCGTCGTTGTCGCGGAATACGTTTTCCGTCACGGACAGCGTCGCCAAGTTAACGCTCATCGCGCCGCCCCTCACGTAGACGCCGGTTGTACGAGTAGTTATCGCTCGGTTGCCGAGAAAGGTCGAGCCGCGGACGTTGCATTTACCGGGGTCGGTCTGTCCCAAAATGCTGAAGTTGATGGCCCCACCGTGGGGGACGCCGCCTTCGGCGGTGTTGTCGAAGAACTCGCTGTCGCTGATTGACAGCAGCGGCGCGTTCTCGACGTACAGGGCTCCCCCGAGGGCCTCCCCGCTCGGACCGGCGCTTGCGGTGCAGCCGCGGAAGCGCGTGTCGCTGACTGCCAGCAAGCTGCCGTGGCTTTTCAACGAAAGACAGCCGCCTTTGGACGCCAAGCCGTTGCGCAAGGTGAGGTGGTCGATCCAGACCAGCCCGCCGCCGTCAAGCGGATCCACCAGGAATATCCGGTAACTGTCGCCGCCGTCGATCACCGACCGCGAAGTGGCGAAGCCACGGATGTAGACGAAGGGCCTGGTGATGCTGGGCAGGTCGCTGCTCAAGTGGATCGCCTCCCATTCCGACAGGTCGATGCGGATGTCGGGGTAGTCGTCCGCCGGCAGCGCGTTGCCGGCGATGATCGCCTGGCGCAAGGTGCCCGCGCCGCTGTCGGCATTGTTGGTGACGTGGAGGATGGTCGCCGAGGTACTGGCAGGCAGCGCGCAGGCGAGCGCGGCGGCCAGCGTGGCGATGATGCGGGTAACGAGCGACATTCGACGACTCCGAAGCGTGGCTTACCGGTACATACGGAGCCATGTGGGCAAATCCAGCCATGCGTCGTGGCCAGAAAGCGGGGACCAGGGGCCGCGGCGGCGACCGATCTTTGCGAAGCTGACGCCAAGTCGCCCGCTTGCCTCAGCGCCCGCGGCGTGGCTGCACCACGTGCAACGGCGCCCGCAGGCCGTGCCTGGGCGCCGGCGGTCCGCGCGGCGTCGCTTACTTCACCCAGGTGAGCTTGAAATTGGCGATCGAGCGGCAATTGCCGCTGCCGCCCATGATCCGCGCCAGCTGCGGCGACATGCGGATGGTGAACGTGCTGGTTTCATTGATTTGCGATGGCGAAATCACCTTGGCCCTAACGGCCACATCCATGGTCATGGCCTCGCTGCCTTGGTGCACGATCTGGCTTTGCCAACGGTTGGTGCCGGTCTGCATCCATGTGGCGTCCATCAGCGGATGCGGGTGGAATGGCTGCTGGAAATCAAACACGTGGGTCGTGTCCTGCCCGACCTTCCGGGCCACGGCGGCCTTGGCGGCCCCGGCGATGCGTGACGAGCAACCGAGCGTGCGGTGGTTGACCATTTCCATGCGCCATGTGCCGTCGCGGGGCTGTATGGGCGTGAACAGGTTGATCTCGTTCGAGCCGTCGCCACCGCACTCCGTGTCGATCGCGCTGCGCGAGTCGGTGCTCCAATGCGCGCCGCCCAACTCGTCGACCACCAGCACGGCGTCGTCGCCCGGCGCCGCCGGCAGGCCGTAGACCATGCTGGCGTCGGCCGGGGTCACGTCGGAAAGCACGAAATCCGCGCCGCTACGGCCGCATTGCGCCACCATGGTGCCTTCGGCATGGACGCTGGTGGCGGCGACCACTGCGATCAGGCCAACACCAAGCAAGCGCGGGATCGGGCGCGTGTCGTGTTTCATCTCGTGCTCCCCTTTGGATCGTGAGGCCAGCGGTGGCGCGCCGGCTGCGGGTGGAGGCCGCGTGCGGATGTCGGATCGGCACGCACGCGCGTTCTATCCAGGTACGGAGCCGCTTGGGTAAGCCGGCCATGCGGCGCCGCCGGGGCCAGCCGCGCGCTGTTCTCCGCTGTCCCCGCGTCCCGGTTCTCCGTGCTACAGCGCCGCCAGGCGTTGCACCGTCGGATGGTCCTCGCCGAGCTGCGCGGTCAGCGCCTGCAGCGCCGCGTCGCGCTCGGCACGGCGCGCCGGGTCCGGCGCGTCGCGAAGGCGTGCTTCGGCCAGGAGGTAGCGGGCCACCAGCCGCGGCGCGCTGTGTTCGGCCTGGTTGGTCGGGCGCAGACGGGCGCAGGCCTGGGCGCTGGTCGCCGCCAGCGCGTTGCGTTGCTGCGCCAGCGCCAGTTCGGCGCGGTGACACAGCAGCTGGGCGCGCGGCCGCTGGCTGGAAGGCGCGCTGCCCAGCCGGGCCAGCATGCGGTCGAAGGCGGGATCGCTGGCCGGCATCGACGCGGAGCGCGCATGCGCCACCAGTTGCCGCGCACGCACCCGGGCGATCAGCGGATGCGTGTCGCCGAGCACGCCACTCAGGCTGTCGCCGATGGACTTGTAGATGTCCCGGGCGTCAGCCGGCCGGCCCTCGGACAGCGCCAGCTGGCCGAGGCTGAGGCGCACCAGCCGCGCATCGATGCTGTGCTCGCCCGCGTACGTTTCCATCATGGCGACCGCATCCTGGATGTGCTGCCTGCCGGTGGCGATGTCGCCGAGCGCCAGCTTCAGCTTGCCGACGTTGTTGAGCAGGGCCGCCAGCGCGGCCGACGGACCGTACAGCTCGCGCTGCAGCTTCAGCGCCCGCGCAAACAGCCGGTCGGCTTCGCCATACAAGCCATAGGCGAAGGCCGTGCTGGCGTGGTTGTTGTAGATGTTGGCGGCATCGAGGCTGTGGCTGCGGTTGCTGGATACGAGGGCTTGCTCCAACTGGCGGAATTCTGCCAGTGCGCCGGCGTAGTCGCCGCTGCGCATCAGCGCAACCGCCAGGCTGTTGCGCACCACCACCGTTTGCGCGGCATCGGCGGGTGACACCGCCAGCCGCAGCGCCAGCGCCTGGCGCAGCGTCGCGATGGCGTCGCTGGCTTTGCCGCTGCGTTGCTGCAGCCGCGCGCGCGTGACCAGCACTTGCGCGCGCTGCCCGCGGCTGTCGCCGGCCACGTCCTGCAGCAGCCCCAGCGCGCGGCTGACCAGTGCGCGGGCTTCATCCAGTTTGCCCTGGTGCAGGCGCACCACGGCGAGTTGGTCGAATGCCCGCGCGCGCAGCGCCGGCGGCGAGCTGCCGTCTGCGTCGGCGACGAAGCGCGACAGCAAGGTGTCGGCCGTCGCGAAGTCATTGAGGCGCACGTGCAGCTCCCCCAGCCGCGCCAGCAGCTCCTGGCGCGCCACCGCATCGCCGGCGAAGTCGCGGTCGATGTTGTCCAGGCTGTCGGCCAGCAGTTGCGGCAGTGGCCTGGCCGCCGATGCGGGTGCGTCGCCGGCATGGCCGAGCAGACCCATCAGGTAATCGAGCACTATCTGCGAGCGTGATTCGGCAAGCCGCGCCTGGTCGCGCTCGCTGCGTACCACGCCGTTCTGCCAGGCCAGCGCGCCGGCGGCGGCCAGCACCACGGCGGCCAGCACGCTGCTCGCGGTGCTTGCGAACCAGTGGCGGCGCATGAACCGCCGAAGGCGATAGCCGCCGCCGGCACCGCGCGCGGTGACGGGTTGGCAGCGGCGCCAGCGCTGGATGTCGGCCAGCAGCTGCGGCACATCGGCGTAACGTTGGCCGGGCTCGGCGGCTGTGGCCTTGGCAATGATGGCCTCGAGGTCGGCGCTGCGCGGTAGCGCTCGGACGGCCGCGGCTTGCGGCAGCAGGGCGTGCAGCAGCGCGCCGAGGCTGTAGATATCGCTGCGGATGCTGGAGGCTTCGCCGCGCAGGCACTCGGGCGCGGCGAACTGCGGCGTCAGCGCGCGCAGCTCGGTGCCGCTTCCATCCGGCAGCTCGGCCAGTTGCGCCACGCCGAAGTCCAGCAGGCGGGCGCGCCGCTCCGCCGTTACCAGCACATTGCCGGGTTTGATGTCGCCGTGCACCACACGTTGGCGGTGGGCGTCGGCAACCGCTTCTGCCACCTGCAGGAACAGCGTGACGCGCGCAGCGGCATCGGCGCCGTGCTGACGGCACCACTCCAGCAGCGGCGTGCCGTCGACATGTTCCATCACCAGGTAGATATCGCCGCCGTCGCTGACGCCACCATCGAGCAGCCGGGTCACGCCGGGATGTTCCAACCGCGCCAGCAGCGCGCGCTCGCGCCGCAGTACCTCCGGCGGAAGATCCAGCTCGCGGCGCAGCACCTTGACCGCCACGCGCTTGTCAAAGGCGCCGTCGGCCCGCTCGGCCAGATAGACGCGGCCCATGCCGCCGCGGCCCAGCGGGTGCAGCACGCGCCAGGCGCCAAGCAAGTCGCCGGGCGTCAGGCCACTGTACTGCTCGACCAGGTCGTCGGCCAAGGCGCCCGGGCCGGTGTCCAGCTCCGGCAGGCCGTCGGCTTGTGCCAGCAGCGTCTCGACCTGTTCGGCCAGCGCCGGGTCGCGCTGTCGCGCCTCGGCCAGCCAGGCGGCGCGCGCGGCGCCTTCATCGAGCGCCAGCAGCGCATCAAGCGCGGCATCGAGCCGCACGTCGTCAACCGGCGGCGGCATGTCCACCATGTCTCAGGGTGTTGGCCAGCCAGGCCCGTGCTTTCAGCCAGTCGCGGCGCACGGTGCGCTCGCTGACGCCGAGCAATTCACCGGTTTCGCGCTCGGAGTAGCCGGCGAAGTAGCGGCAGTTGACCACCTCGACCAGCCGCGGGTTCAGCGGCTCCAGGTCGCGCAAAGCGATGTCGATGTCGAGCACATCCTGCGCCTGCCGGTAAAGCGCCTCCGGCGGCTCGGCCAGTTCCGCCGCCCGCTCGTGGCGCGCACGAGCGGCCATCCGCGAGCGCGCGTGGTCGATGAGGATCTGGCGCATCGCCAGCGCAGCCGTGTGCAGGAAGTGGCGGCGCGTGCTGGCACCGCCACCTTCGTGGCGGCGCAACTTGAGGTAGGCCTCGTGGATCAGCGCCGTGGTGCGCAGCGTCTCGCCGCTGCCGAGGCGCCGTCGCTGGGCACGCGCCAGCCGGCGCAGATCGTCCAGCACCAGCGGCAGCAAGCGATCCAGCGCCTCGCGGTCGCCGGCCTGCAGGCGTTCCAGCTCGGCGTGGATGCGTGCGTCGTCGGCGTCCTCGGCCGTCCCCCTTGAATCCGTCATCTTGCCGGTCGCATTTGCTCGAATCCGCGACCATCCTAGCAAACGCTTCCTGCGAGACCCGCCCGCGGACGCGAAGCGGGCCGGCAGCGGCCACGGCGGTCGGCGCGAATGCGGGCTCGCCGATGCCGCCTGCGCCGGCGGCATCAGGGCGTGGCCGGGTTCAGGCGCTCCTCGAAGTCCGCTGCAAACAGCGGTGCCTCGTGCTGCGATTCGAACGCGCCGATGTCGCAGCGGGCCACGCTGTCGGCATCGCCGTCAGCGGGCCGGGGGTTGCCGTTGGCGTCCTGTTCGAGACACGCAGTGCCCAGGCTGTCATCGACGGGGCCCGGGTTGGCGCCGCCCAGTGCGGGGCTGTCGGCAAAGAACTGGAGTGGCTCCGAGCCGTCCAGCCTGAAGCCGCGAAGATGCAGCTCCTGGGTGATCACGTTGCCGCCGGTCGCCCCGATGCCGCATTCGCTCGCTGGCACGATGTTGTAATCGGAGCCGGCCACGGAAGTCAGGCCACTGCACGAATCGCCAGCGCCCAGGCCGCGCGCAAACAGGTTGTTGAAGGCGCCGAGGGAGCCGATGCCGGCGATATTGTCGCCGGCCGTGGTCGCGCTGTTGAGCCAGAAGCTGTTGTTGCGCAGCTCGAGCATCGCCCAATCGGCAGCATAGAGCGCCCCGCCGTCATGCAGGGTCGCTCGATTCGCAACGAAGGTATTGTTTCCAATCATGGCAAAGCTGCCCGTGGCGAGGCTGACATAAATCGCTCCGCCCTGTTGCGACTGATTGTCGAGAAACACGCTGGAGCGGACCTCAAGCGCGTCCGGCCAGTTGTATATCGCGCCGCCGCGGCTTGGTGCGCCGTTGCCGGCGTAAGCCGCGTTGTCGATGAAGCGGCTGGCTTCCACTGTGGTTTCCCGACCGGCGATGGCGCCACCCGCAGCCGCGTACACGCCCGTTGCGGTGGACATGACGGTGTTCTCGCGGAACTCGGAATCGTGCACGCTCAGGCTGGCGCCCTCGTAGGATGCCGCGATGGCGGCACCAAAGGCACCGGCGCCGCCGATGGCGACGTTGCCGATGAAGTGCGAGTTGCTGACCGCCGTGATCGCGGCCGAGGAGTCCACCGCAGCGCCCATCGCGAGGTATTCCTCGCCGATGTATGCGGTGCAGTCCTTGAACCAGGAATCCTCGATTGCCAGCCATCCCGTACCCTGGTACCAGACGCAGGCGCCGTGCCCGGACGGATTGTAGCCATTGGTCAACATGAGGTTGTCGATCTGAAGCAGCAGGACCTCGGCATCGGCTGTCAGGATCCGGTGATTCGATTGGCCATCGATCACGGCGTAACGCGACAACGTGCCGCTGATCGTGAAGCTGGTCGACGTGATGGTCGGCAGCGATGACTCAAGCTTGATCGGTTGCGACGGCAGCAGGTCGACGCGCACGTCCGGGGCGTCGGTGGACGGCAGGGCGTTGCCGTCGAGGATCGCCTGGCGCAACGTGCCGGGGCCGCTGTCGGCCGGGCTGGTCACGTGGATGACGACCGACGATGCCTGCACCGGCGGCACGCTCAGCAGGCTGGCCGCGAGCGCCAACAGCACGCTGGCAAGTGGTGGTGTTTTCAACATGTGACGCTCCGTTCGGGATGACTTGTCCGCAAGGCAGCCTGGCTGCAGGTGGCGACCCGCAGGCGTCGCGAGGCGGCCCGCGACCGTAGCTGTACCCGAAGTACGGAGAGGCGCTGTCCGATGCGGACACCGCCCGCGAGCGGAAGGCGAGAAGCCAGTGTCCGTCGTGACCGCCGCCTGTGTCCGCGGACACGCGGCGCCGCCTGCCGGATGGACGGCAGTAGCTTTGGAATCAATGTCTTGTGGGGGCAAGGCCGCGTGGCACGTGGCTTGCAGCCATGTCGGTGAAGCGCGCCAAGGGGGTGCGCACTGCCTGTTCCCATGATTCGAGACACCGCCGCCCAGGACCGCGTCGTCGAACGCAAGCCCACCCGTCGCCGCCTGGTCTGGGGCGGCATCGCCGTTGCCGTGCTGATCGTGATTGCGCTGGTCGCGCCCGGCGCCCGGCGCATGCTTTCGGCCGATGCGTCCGTCAGTGCCTCGCGGCTCGCTTTCGCGACCGTGCAGCGCGGGCCCTTCGTGCGCGACATCGCCGCCGAGGGCCGCGTGGTGGCGGCGGTGCGGCCAACGCTGTATGCGCGCTCGCCCGGTGTCGTCGCCCTGAAAGTGCACGCGGGCGATACGGTGGCCAAGGGCCAGCTGCTGGCCATCGTCGACAGCCCGGAGCTGAACAACCAGCTGGCCCAGGAGCAGTCGGCGCTCGATGGCATGCAGGTGGACTACAAGCTGGCGCAGGTCAATGCGCGCAGCAAGCGGCTCGAGCTGCAGAAGGCCTACGAGAACGCGAAGATCGACGAACAGAGCGCCGCCCGCGACCTCAAGCGCTTCCAGACCGCCTACGAAAAGGGCGCCTATTCGAAGATGCAGGTTGACCACGCGGCCGACCTGCTGCAGAAGGCGCAGATCGCGCTGAAGCAGGCCAAGCAGGACCTCACGCTCAGCGGCGACAGCCTCGACTTCAGCGTCAAGGCCAAGAAGCTGGCCGCCGAGCGCCAGGCGCTGCTGGTCAAGAACCTGCAACGCCAGGTCGACGACTTGAACGTGCGCTCGCCGGTGGACGGCCAGGTCGGCCAGCTGTTCGTGGCGCCGCGCGCGACCGTGGCCAAGGACGCCAAGCTGCTGACGGTGATCGACCTGTCGGCGCTGGAGGTCGAGGTGCAGGTGCCCGAGAGCTTCGCCCGCGACCTCGGCGTCGGCATGGGTGCGCAGATCAGTGGCAACGGCCAGACCTGGAAGGGTGCCGTCAGCGCCATCTCGCCCGAGGTTGTCAATGGCCAGGTCGCTGCCCGCGTGCGTTTCGTCGACGCCAAGCCCGAACACCTGCGCCAGAACCAGCGGCTGTCGGTGCGCATCCTGCTCGACCACCGCGAGAATGTGATGACCGTGGCGCGCGGCTCCTTCGTCGACGAATCCGGCGGCCGCTATGCCTACGTCGTGCATGACGGCCTCGCCATAAAGACACCGATCCGGGTGGGCGCCAGCTCCATCGACAAGGTCGAGATCCTCCAGGGTCTCAAGCCCGGCGACAAGATCGTCATCTCCGGCACCGACAGCTTCAACGGCGCGCAGAGGGTGGCGATAAGTGATTGACAGGCCGGGACCCGGGACCCGGGACCCGGGACCCGCAACAGTCCCGACCCGGCAAGTAATCGGTCGTGGCTTCTGCTTTTGGTTTTGCTCTGCCCGGTCCCCGGTCCCGAACCACACTGGATAACCCAACCGAATCTCGTTCCACCCCACCACTCGAACGGAGCCCTACGCCATGCTCAAAATGACCCACCTCTCCAAGGTCTACCGCACCGAAGTGGTCGAGACCTATGCGCTGCGCGACTTCAGCATCGACGTGAAGCCGGGCGAGTTTGTCGCCGTGACCGGGCCCTCCGGTTCGGGCAAGACCACCTTCCTGACCATTGCGGGGCTGCTGGAGACCTTCACTGGCGGCGAATACCTGCTCGACGGCGTGGATGTCAGCAACCTCAACGACAACGCGCGATCGAAGATCCGCAACGAGAAGATCGGCTTCATCTTCCAGGCCTTCAACCTGATCCCTGACCTCAACGTGTTTGACAACGTCGAGGTGCCGCTGCGTTACCGCGGCATGAAGGCGGCGGAGCGCAAGCAGCGGATCATGGACGCGCTCGAGCGGGTTGGCCTGGCCTCGCGGCTCAAGCATTATCCGGCGGAACTCTCGGGCGGCCAGCAGCAACGCGTGGCCATCGCCCGCGCCCTGGCCGGCAGCCCGCGCCTGCTGCTGGCGGACGAACCGACCGGCAACCTGGACACGCAGATGGCCCGCGGCGTGCTGGAGCTGCTGGAGGACATCCACCGCGACGGCGCCACCATCGTCATGGTCACCCACGATCCGGAACTGGCGGCACGCGCGCAGCGCAACGTGCACATCATCGATGGCCAGGAAGTGGATCTCGCCGAGGAGCCGCGCTTCCACACCACGCACACCGCGAACGCCGGCGACCGCGAAACCCGCGCCTGAGGGTTCGGCCTGACCTTTGCCGGGCTCAAGGCCCGGCTCCACGAGGAGCAAGTGATGCTGGCCTATTACCTCAACCTGGGGCTTCGCAGCCTGAAGCGCAACCCGGCGCTGACCGCGCTGATGGTGATGACCATCGGCTTCGGCGTCGCCGCCTCGATGACCACCTGGTCGGTGTTTCGCGCGGTTTCCGGCGACCCGATTCCGTGGAAGTCGGCCAAGCTGTTCGTGCCGCAGGTCGATGCATGGGGCCCCGCGCGGCGCGGCGACAGCGGCAACCCGCCCGAGGCCATGACCTACGCGGACGCTACCAACCTGGTGCGCGCGCATCGCGCCCGCTATCAATCGGCGATGTACCGCATCGGGCCGTCGGTGGTGCCGTCGAAGCCCGGCCAGCACCCGTTCCGCACCGAGGGTCACGCGGTCGGCAGCGAGTTTTTCCCGATGCTGGACGTGCCGTTCCGGTACGGCGGGCCGTGGAGCGCCGAGGCGGACACGCAGCGGGCGCGCGTGGCCGTGATCAGCAGCCAGCTCAACGACAAGCTGTTCGGCGGCGCCAACAGCGTCGGCAAGACGATCAACATCGACGGCAGCGAGTACCGCATCAGCGGCGTGACCGACAACTGGAACCCGCAGCCGCGATTTTACGACGTGGTCAACAGCGGCAGCTTCCGCGCCGACGTGGAAGGCGTGTTCATACCGTTCACCACCGCCATCGACGTCGGCATGACCAACAACGGCAATACCAATTGCTACGAGGCGCCGAAGGAGCCGGGCTTTGCCGGCCTGCAGCATTCCGAATGCGTCTGGATCGCCTTCATGGTGGAGCTGGACGATGCGGCGCAGGTTGCCGCCTACACCCGCTTCCTCGACGGCTACGCGCGTGAGCAGCAACAGGCCGGGCGCTTCACCTGGGCGCCGAACAATCGCCTGCGCAACCTGACGGAGTGGCTGGCCTACGAGCACGTGGTGCCGGATGACAGCCGCACCTCGCTGCTGGTGGCGCTGGGCCTGCTGCTGGTCTGTCTGGTCAATACGGCCGGACTGCTGCTGGCCAAATTCCTGCGCCGCGCGCCGGAGATCGGCGTGCGCCGGGCGCTGGGCGCGGCGCGGCGCGAGATCTACCTGCAGTTCCTTGTCGAGGCGGCCATGGTCGGGCTGGCCGGCGGCGTGCTCGGGCTGGTGCTGACGGGACTTGGCGTGCTCGGGATCGGCTGGGTGATGCCGCACGACATCGCGGTGCTGGCCCGCGTCGATGCCTCGCTGCTGGGCCTGACGTTGCTGTTGGCGATCGTCGCCACCGCGCTGGCCGGCCTGTACCCCACGTTCCGTGCGGCACGCGTGCAGCCGGCCTGGCAACTGAAATCCAACTGACCCCTGCAGGAGCCTGCGTGCAGGCGACGGCCTTGCCCTTGGCGACAAATCCAGAGCAGTCGCCTGCACGCAGGCTCCTGCAGAAGCGGAAAACCTACCAATGAGGCGACAACCATGACCGTGCATCCGATTCTCGCGGCGCTGCGCAAGCACAAGTCGGGCGTGGTGCTGATCGCGCTGCAGATCGCGCTGACCCTGGCGATCGTCTGCAACGCCGTGTTCATCATCGCCAACCGAATCGACCGCGTGAACCGGCCGACGGGGCTGGACGAGAGCAACCTGTTCCTGGTGTCGCAGCAATGGGTGGGCGCACCCAACGGCATCGACCAGGCCAGCATCGACAAGATCGACAGCCTGATGCAGCAGGACATCGCGACCTTGCGGCAAATTCCCGGCGTGGCCTCGGTGACGCCGATCAACTCGCTGCCGCTGGTGCAGTCGGCCTGGAACAGCGCCATCTCGACCAAGCCCTCGATCCAGTTCCAGGACAAGACCAGCTACAACATGACCACCTTCTACTTCGTGGACGAGCACGGTCTGTCGACGCTGGGCGTGAAGCTGGTGGCCGGCCGCAACTTCAAGCCGTCGGAGATCATCCACAACGCCGCGCGCTCCAAGATCGACCCGGCAGTAGTCATCCTTTCGCGCGCGCTGGCCGACCGGCTGTACCCGGACGGCGATGCGCTTGGCAAGGTGGTGTACATCGGTGGCCAGGGCTCGCCGTCCACCGTGATCGGCATCGTGGCGCGCCTGCAGACGCCTTCGCTGGGCGACTGGGCGGACGCCTTCGCCTACAGTTCCACGCTGGTGCCGCGCCGCCTCGACGGCGGGTTCTCCCGCTACGCCGTGCGCACGCAGCCCGGCCAGCTCAACGCGGTGATGCAGGCGGCGGGCCCGGCCTTGTACAAGGTCAACCCGATGCGCGTGCTGGACGACAAGTACAGCATCCGGAGCTTCGGCGAAATCCGCGCCGAGGCCTACAAGGGCGACGTCGGCATGGCGATCCTCATGGGCGTGATCTGCCTGATCCTGATCGCCATCACCGCCGCCGGCATCGTCGGCCTGACCAGCTTCTGGGTCGGCCAGCGGCGCAAGCAGATCGGCGTGCGCCGCGCCCTGGGTGCGCGCAAGGCCGACATCCTGCGCTACTTCCAGATCGAGAACCTGCTGATCGCCAGCGGCGGTGCCGTGCTCGGCATCGTGCTGGCCGTCGGCCTCAACCTCTGGCTGATGCGGCACATGGCGATGGACCGGCTGCCGATTCCGGCGGTGCTGGCCGGCGTGGTGCTGGTGCTGGCGCTGGGGCAGCTGGCGGTGTTCGTGCCGGCGCGCCGCGCCGCCGCCGTGCCGCCCGTCGTCGCCACGCGCAGTGTCTGAGCGGCCGGGAATGGGGAATAGGGAATCGGGAATGGGAAAGGCGACGGCAAACGCGGCACGACCCGGCAATGCGGCGACGCCCCGCCCGTATTGGACCTTGTCGACGAAGC
>DASSBG010000043.1:0-56956 GCA_035699085.1 Rhodanobacteraceae bacterium | reverse complement strand
CATCTCGCACGCTCGTCCGGCGAAATGCACCGGCAGGATCGCGCGAGTGCGCGGGGTGATGGCGGCCTCGATCGCGGCGGGGTCGATGTTCTGCGTGACCGGATCGACATCCGCCAGCACCGGCGTCAGCCCGGCATGGATGATGGCGTTGACCGACGCGCAAAACGTGAGCGGCGTGGTGATGACTTCGCTGCCGGGCTCGAGATCCGCCGCGACCATGCTGACGTGCAGCGCGGCGGTCGCCGAGTTGACTGCGGCGACCTGCGCGGGCGCGAGGTGCTGGTAGGCGGCGAAATCGCGCTCGAACTGCGCCACGCGCGGCCCGGTGCCGAGCCATGCCGACTGCATGCAGGCGACGACCTCGTCGATCTCTGCCTGCTCGATCAGTGGCGAGCCGAAGATCAGGAACGGCTCGTCATCGAAGCCACGATGTTGGGGCATTCAGCGCTCTCAATGATTGGCTCGGTTCTGATCGGTCGCCGGACGATTAGCTACCGAACGGCCGCTTCCAACTCCGGCACGATCTTGAAGAGGTCGCCGACCAGACCGTAATCGGCGATCTCGAAGATCGGGGCATCCGGATCCTTGTTGATCGCGACGATGGTGCCGGCATCCTTGATGCCGGTGAGGTGCTGGATGGCGCCGGAGATGCCGATGGCGAAGTACAGATCCGGTGCGATGATCTTGCCGGTCTGGCCGACCTGCATGTCGTTGGGGCAGTAGCCGGCGTCGACCGCGGCGCGCGAGGCGCCGACCGCCGCGCCAAGCGCGTCGGCCAGGTCGTAGATCAGCTTGAAGTTGTCCTCCGAGGCCAGTGCGCGGCCGCCGGAGACGACCACCCGTGCGCCCTGCAGGTCGGGCCGGTCGCCGCCGGCCTGCTCCAGGCCCACGAAGCGGGTGTGGCTGGGTAGCTCGACATCCAGCGCCAGCGGCTCGACCGGCGCGGCGCTGTCGGCCGTGCCGGCGACCGGCCAGGAGGCGGTGCGCACGGTGGCGACCACCGTGGCATCGGCCGGCGCCTCGACGTCGACGATGGCGTTGCCGGCGTAGATCGGTCGCTGGAACCGGTGGCTGCCTTCCACGGCCATGATGTCGCTGACCTGGCCGACGCCGAGCAGCGCAGCGACGCGTGGCATCAGGTCCTTGCCGAAGGTGGTCGAGGGTGCGAAGACGTGGCTGTAGCCTTCCGCCGCCCTGGCCACCTGCGGCGCGAGAACCGCCGCCAGCGGGTGCGCGTTCTCGGCGCGTGCCACCGTCAGCACCTTGCGCACGCCGGCGTAGTTGGCGGCCTCGGCGGCGATGGCGTCCGGCGCCTCGGCCAGCACCAGCACGTCGATCGCATCCGCCTTGAGTGCGGCCGCGGCGCTGATGGCGCGGCCGGTCGAGGGGTTGAGCTGGCCGTCCAGGTGTTCGGCGATGACAAGTACGTTGCTCATGGCTGGTTCCTGTCCACAGATTGTCGCTGGTATGTAGGAGCCTGCGTGCAGGCGACCAATGGGGCCTTCCCCGGGGCAGACTCGCTTCTACAGCAGGCCTTTCTGTTTCAACGCGTCGACCAGTTCCCCGACGTTCTCGACCATGGTGCCGCGGCTGCGCTTGGGCGGCGCGGCATAGGAGGTGGCGCGTATCGGCGCGCCGCCCTCGACGCCAAGATCAGCCAGTTCCATGCTGTCGATCGGCTTGGACTTGGCCTTCATGATGTCCGGCAGCTTGATGAAGCGCGGCTCGTTGAGGCGCAAATCGGTGGTGACGACGGCCGGCAGGTCGACCTCGATGGTCTCCAGCCCGGCGTCGACTTCGCGCACCACGGTGGCCTTGTCGCCGGCGATCTCCAGCTTGCTGGCAAAAGTGGCCTGCGGGCGGTCCCACAGCGCGGCCAGCATCTGGCCCGTCTGGTTGTTGTCGTCGTCGATCGCCTGCTTGCCGACGATGACAAGGCCGGGCTGCTCCTTCTCGACCAGCTTCAGCAGCACGCGCGCCGCGGCCAGCGGCGGCACCGCGTCCTCGCTGACCACGTGGATGGCGCGGTTGGCGCCCATGGCCAGGCCATTGCGCAGGTGCGGGCCGAGGTTCGCCGGGCCGATGCCCACGATCACCACC
The DNA here is from genome assembly GCA_035699085.1 of Rhodanobacteraceae bacterium. GTDB lineage: Bacteria > Pseudomonadota > Gammaproteobacteria > Xanthomonadales > Rhodanobacteraceae > DASSBG01. The sequence continues at coordinate 54,856 of DASSBG010000043.1, read as the reverse complement.
TCGTCGGCCACGCCTTTCTCGCGCAGGCGCAGGGCTTCCTCCAGCGCAATGTCGTCAAAGGGGTTGGGCGAGAGCTTGACGCCGTCCGTGACCACGCCCGAGCCGTCGGGCTTGACCTGGATGCGCACGTTGTAATCGACAACCCGTTTGTAGCCGACCAGTATCTTCATGGATTGCAGTTCCTTCGCGGCTGGCGCCACCGACGGCGCGCCGGGCCGGCCATTGTAGCGTGGAGGCCGACGCGTCGAAAATCCGACCGTTCATGCCAGCGCCCGGCAGGTATACTCGACCCGACCCGGCAGGTGCGGGTTGCAGCGAGGCGAGGGCGCTGTGCAGTGGAAGCGATGAGCCAGGACATCACGGAACTGGTACGGGCTGCGGGCCGTGGCGAAAGCAACGCGCTCGACCAGCTCTTCGCGCGGGTCTACGACGAGCTGAAGCGCATCGCGCGCAAACAGCTGCGTGGCGGGCGTTCGCCGACGCTCGACACCACCGGGCTGGTCCACGACGCCTATTTGAAGCTGGCCTGTCCGGAGGAGCTTGACCTGCAGAGCCGCCGGCATTTCTTTGCCCTGGCGGCCAAGGCCATGCGCCAGATCGTGATCGACCACGCCCGCGCCCGCAGCGCCGACAAGCGCGGCGGCGGCGTGGCGCCCCTGGCGCTGGACGCCGTGGCCGAGGTGTCGGCGGCCGAGATGGCGCCCGACCAGCTGCTGCAGCTCGACCGTGCGCTGACCCGGCTGGAGGACGAGCAGCCGCGGCTGTCGGCGCTGATCGAGATGCGCTTCTTTGCCGGACTGGAGCTCACCGATATCGCGGCCATGCAGGAGGTCAGCGAGCGCACCCTCAACCGCGACTGGCGCCGCGCGCGAGCCGAGCTGTATGCGGCGCTGTATCCCTGACGCGGGCTGACGGGCGCGAGGACCGGACATGGATCACCAGCGCATCAATGCCTTGTTCGAGCGCGCGCTGTCCATGGCGCCTGCGCAGCGCGACGCCTGGCTGGCCGCGCATTGCGGCGACGATGCCGGGCTGCGGGCGGCGGTGCAGCGCCTGCTGGACGCCGACGCCCGCGCTGACGGCATCCTCGAACGCGGCAGCGAGCTGATCGCCGCAGTCCTGGCCGATGCGGTCGAGGTGCCGGAGCGCTTCGGCGTCTGGCGCGTGGTGCGCGGCATCGGCGCCGGCGGCATGGGCGAGGTCTGGCTGGCCGAACGCGACGACGGCGAATTTACCCAACAGGCGGCGATCAAGCAGGTGGCCTGGCCGACGCCGGGCCTGCTGCGGCGCTTCCGCGGCGAGCGGCAGATCCTGGCGCGGCTGGAGCACCCGGGCATCGCGCGGCTGATTGACGGCGGCGTCGACGAGGCCGGCTGCCCGTACCTGGCGATGGAACACGTCGAGGGTGTGCGCATCGACGAGTGGGTGCGCACGCAGGCACTCGACGCGCGCGCCACGGTGAAGCTGGTGCTGCACGTGTGCGACGCGGTGCAATACGCACACCGCGCGCTGGTGGTGCACGGCGACATCAAGCCGGCCAACATCCTGGTCGACGCCGGCGGCACGCCAAAGCTGCTGGATTTCGGCATTGCCCGCGTGCTGGCCGACGACGCCGACACGCCCGCCAGCCGCACCCGCACGCTGGCGCAGCTGCTGACGCCGGATTACGCCGCACCCGAGCAACTGGCCGGCGAGCCCATCACCACCGCGGTCGACGTCTACGCATTGGGCGTGTTGATGTACGAGCTGCTCTCCGGAACCAGGCCCTACCGCCTGAGCCGCGGCGCCGGCGGCGGCATGCAGCTGCCCGCGGTCGCGGCGCGGCCACCGAGCACGGCAGTTGACGGCGAGCTCGCGCGCGCCCCGGAGCGGCGGCGCGCGCTGCGCGGCGACCTCGATCGCATCGTGCTGACTGCGATGGCGCGCGAGCCCGGCCGCCGCTACGCATCAGTCGAAGCGCTGGCCAGCGACCTGCGCGCCTGGTTGGACGGCCGCGCGGTCGCGGCCCGTGGCGATGGCCGCTGGTACCGCACGCGCAAGTTCGTCGCCCGCAACCGCGCCGCCGTTGGCGTGGTGGTGGCTGCCGGCGTGCTGCTGCTGGCAGCGACCATTTTCAGCCTGCACGCTGCCAGTGCCGCGCGCGCGCAGGCTTCGCGGGCCGAGACGGTGACCCGTTTCCTCACCGACATGTTCCGTTTCGCCGACCCCAAGGGCGCGCCCGGCGGGCTGCACCTTACCGCCCGGCAGATGCTGGACGCCGGCGCGCAACGGTACGACCGCGAGCTGCGCGCGCAACCGGCGCTGGCCGCCAAGTTCTCCACCACGCTGGCCACCATCTACAGTGCGCTCGGCGAATACGACCGAGCCATCGAGCTCGCCCGCAACGCGCTGAAACGAGACGCCATCGATCGCGGCGCCCGCGCCCGCGCGCTGGCGGTGCTGGCGCGCGCGCAGTACGAAAAGGGCGACTACAAGGCCGCGCAGGAGAGCATCGACCAGGCGCGGGCGTTGCATGCGGCCGAGGACGGCGAGCGCAGTCCCAGCGTCGCCGCCGACATCGCGCTGGCAGGCGAAATCGCGCGCCGCCAGGGCGATTTCAAGCGAGCCGAGACGCTGACGCAGCGGGCGTTGGCGATGTCAAAAGCCACCCTGGAAGCGCCGAACGCGCAAATCGCCGAGGAGCTCAACCAGCTCGCGGTGCTCTACGGCGACATGCGGCGCGTCGAGGATGCGCGTGCACCCACCGAACAGGCGCTGGCGATGTTTCGCGCGTTGTATGGCGACGACCACTTGGACGTGGCCGAGAACATCGTCAACCTCGGCACCATCGACATGCAGACCGGCAAGGTCGAGCAGGCCCTGCCGCTGTTCGAGCAAGCCGAGGCCACCTACCACAAGCTGCTGCCGGTGGATCATCCGGCGCTGGCCAACACCTTGACCGACCATGCGCGCGCACTGGATCGCCTGGGGCGTTACCACGAAGCCGAGGCCAAGTACCAGGAGGCGCTGGCGATGCAGCGCAAGCTGCTCGGCGGCCTGCATCCGGACGTGGCGGCAACCCTCAACAACATGGCAGTGCTGGAGATGGAACTCGGCGAGGTGCAAACGGCCGCCAAGCGCTTCCGCACGGTGCTCGACATATGGGCCGGGCAGGGCAAGCCTGATCATCCGCTGGCGCAGATCTCCCGCATCCACCTTGGCTCGGCGCTCCGCGAGGAGGGCAAGCTGGTCGAATCGGAAGCCCTGCTGCGCAAGGCACGCACCGTCGCGCAAAAGACCTTCGGCGAGGCGCACCCCATCGCCCTGCTCGCTGGCATTCAACTGGGCGTGACGCTGCGCCAGGCCGGCAAGATCGCTGCCGCGCTCGCGATCCAGGAGGCGGTTGACCGAACCATGCGCGGTGCCAAACGGTTGCCGCCGCTGTTCAAGGCCAAGGCCGACGTCCAATACGCGCTCACCGAACTGGCCTCCGGCAAGCTGGAACAGGCGCGCACGCGGGTGGATTCGGCCGCGCAGGCGATCGCGGCAATGACGACGGTGGACCCGGTGTCGCGCGGCGAAGTACTCCTTGCGCAGGCGCGCATCGACCTCGCGCAGGGCGATTCGGCCGCCGGCTGCAGCGCGGCCCGGGACGCCGCGAACCTTGCGCGACAGGCATTGGGCGCCGCCAACGTGCGCACGCGGCGTGCCGAGTCGGTGGGCGCGCCGTGTGCGGCAAAGTGACACGGCGATAGCCTGAGTCGGGGACCAGCGGCGGGCCGTCACGCCGCCGTACGGCGCCGATTGTGGCGGCTGGCGGGCAGGAGGATCCCGGAACCCGGCAGGTCGCCCGCGCAGCGTCGCGCAGGACCCACGCGTCGCCTGTGGCCGCGGCATTGTCGCTTCAGCAGCCGAATTACGTAAGCCATGACGGGGACCCGCTTCGCGTCGATTTCCCAGGCCGCGTGAGGCGACCGTGAGCCACCGTATTCGCGTACTCAGGAGAACCATCATGCGCCATCTTCGACTGCTGCTCCTGGTGCTGGTCGCCGTCTTGGCGCTACCGCTGCAGGCCACCGACGCGCCACTTGCGCCCGGCCCACATACGGCGGAGCTCAACGGCGTGAAGCTTTGGTACAAGGTGGCCGGACACGGTCCGGTGGCGCTGGTGCCGGCGCCGGGCTGGGGCTCGAGCTCCGATTACCTGTCGCTGTCGCTGGCGCCGCTGGAGCAGCAATTCACCATGGTGTACCTGGACACGCGCGGCAGCGGGCGTTCCGGCATGCCGGCGGGCGACGGGGACATCACCTGGGCGGATTTCACCGCCGACCTGGCGGCGCTGCAGCGTCATCTCGGCGTCGACAAGGTGTGGCTGATCGGCCATTCCATGGGTGGCGTGGAGGTGATGCACTACGCGCTGGCGGCGCCGGAACGCGTGCAGGGGCTGATCCTGATCGACACGCTGGCGCAGCACGATGCGGCATACCGCAAGGACCTCGATGCGCGCCTCCAGCGACACAACCAGGAGCCATGGTTCCCGGCGGCGATCAAAGCGGCGCAGGCGATGCCGGCGACCGATGCCGAGTTCGAGGCCCAGATGCAGGCCATGCTGCCGATGTACTTCGCCGACCCGGCGCGCATTCCGTCGCATGCGGAGGTGTTCAGGGCGACCACGATGTCCGCGGAGGCCTTCAGGCGCAGCCAGAACCGCCGTCCCGACCTGCTTGCGGAGTTGCCACGGATAAGCGCGCCGACGCTGATCGTTGTAGGCAGCGACGACTTGATCTGCTCGCCGACGCAGGCCGGGATCCTGCATCGTGGCATTCCCCACTCCAAGCTGCTGCTGATCGAGGACGCCGGGCACTTCCCCTTCATCGAGCAGCCGGAGGCCTTCTTCGCCGGCGTGCGCGCGTTTCTGCCAAGCGTCGGCTATGCGGCCGCGCCGGCCAGCGCGGAGCACAAGGTGTGGCCGGGGCGGGAGGTTGCGGCAATGCACCTGCCGGTGCTGCCAGGCGACATCGTCGTCCATTACAGCACCGGGTATGCCAGGCGTGCTGCCGCGGTGCGGCCGTTGATCTCGGAGATGATGCGCTTCTACAAGGCGAAGCTCGGGATCGAGGACACCATGTCGGTGGCGGTGCTGGATGCGGACGACTGGAAGCAGGCGCTGCAGGGACACCTGCCGTACGGCCTGCCCTTCGTGACCGACACGCCGCACATGGCGTTCCTGCCGGCCACCGCCGACGGTGTGATCACGCAGGGCGCGATCCGCTTTAGCCGCAAAGCGTCGCCAGCCACGCTGGCGGAGATCAGGGCCACCGGCTATGGCGTCGAGGACGGCGCGCTCAAGTTCACCGACCTGATTGGCCTGCATGAGCTGGGGCACGTCCTCAGCCGCAGCTACGGCATCGACCCACGGCAGCGCTGGCTGGGCGAGTTCGTGGCCAGCTACTTTGCCTACGCCTTCCTTGAGCAGACGCACCCGCGGCTGGCGCGGCTGTTCGTCGCCATGGCCTCCGATGTCTACCGCGACGCGGCCACGCCGCAGCATACGTCGCTGGCCGATTTCGAGGAGCTGTACGTGGGATTGGGGCCAGACAACTACGGCTGGTACCAGGGCCGTTTCCTCAAGGAGGGTGCCGCGATCTACGCGCACAGGAAGCTCGCGTTGCTGAAGGAGATGAAGTCCGCCGCACTCTCGCCCGATACGGCGGAGGCCCTGCAGCAACTGGCGCGCATCGACACCGAGTTCGCAACGTGGCCGCAGAAGTTCCATTAGGCACATCCGTGGCCCGCGAGGCGGCGCGTGTTCTGCGCCCGGCGGATGCACGGCCAGGCCACCGCGGCGCGCGCGGCCGATCAAGACCATCGTGCCCACCGTGTCGCTCAGGTTGCAATCGGGCGACGCGCATCGGCCAGGTCGCGGCGGTGATGCTGCTGGCCATGCTGCTGTGGTCCGGCGCCTCGGTGGCGGCCGAGCACGTGTTCCGCGATGGCTTCGAGCCGCCGCGCCTGCGCGGCGTCAATATTGCCGGCATGGAGATGGCCTACTTCAACTACCCGCAGGCGACGGGGCCGGTGGCGGGCGGCAACTATGCCGTCCTCGATACCGGCCTGATCGACTACTACGCCGGCAAGCAGGTGCGCGTCCTCCGACTGCTGTTCTCCTGGGAGGCGATGCAGCCGCAGCTGGGCGATCCGATCCCGGCCGCGGCTGGCAACTACCGCGCCTACTTCGACAACTACAAGCGCATCGTCGACTACGCCACCGACGTACAGGGCATGCAGGTGGTGATCGAGCCGTGGCAGGCGGATGCCGGCGGTGGCGCCGGCGGCGCGCGCTGGCGCGGCATGCCGGTCGGCTCGGCGCAGGTGCCGGTGTCGGCGTTCGCCGGCTTCTGGGCTGCGATGGCGGCGCAGTTCCGCGACAACGGGCTGGTCAGCTACGGCTTGGTAAACGAGCCCAACAACATGTCGACGATGCAGTGGTTCGCCGCTGCCCAGGCCGCCATCGACGCCATCCGCGCGGCGGGATCCAGCCAGCGCATCCTGGTGCCGGGCAACGGCTACAGTGCCGCCAGCACCTGGACATCGAGCAGCTACGACACCGGCTCGCCGCAACGCTCGAACGCGTACGGCTGGCTCAACGCCAACGGGCCCGGGCAGCCGCTGCACGACCCGGCCGGCCGCATCGCCGCCGAAGTCCACACCTATCTCGACTCCTGGGAGTGCGCCTGCAGCGACACGCCCGACGCGATCAGCTCCACGCACGCCGCAAGCGACCACCTGGCCGTGGTGGTGGACGAGGCGCGCGCCCACGGCTACCGCGTCTGGCTGGGCGAAATAGGCTTCTATGCCGGCAATGCGATCGCCGCCGCGACCTGGGCCGATTTCGTCGCCTATGCCGACGCCAACCGAGACACCCTGGAGGGCTATGCATGGTGGGCCGGCGGCATGCCGGCGTGGTGGCCGGATGTGCACGCGCCGCATTTCTCCGTCGCACCCACCGACGCCGCCAGCCTCGACGGCGACAGCATCAACATGGATCTCATCGAGCCGGATTTCTGATGCGCGCCCCGTCGGCACCCGTGCGGTGCGCCGCGAGCTCCAGCGCTGGTCGCCCTGCTGGCATCGGCCCGCCCGGGGCTGATGCGTCGGCCGCGCGGCCGGCTGTCGTTTTGGCTGCGCGTTCGCGTAGGTACCGGTAACAAAATACCGGGCGAAGCTGACCGGGCCGATCACGCTGCAGCTCAGCGGGCGTGCCAGCAGCGGCGGCCTGACCGTTGCCGATGCGCAGTTCACCGTTCCGCCGTTCCCGACCGGCGAGTGCGGCTTGATGGCGGGGCCGGTCAACACCGTCCTCACCGGCGATGACAACGCGGCGCTGCTGGTGATGCCCGGAAACTTCGTACCCACGGCGGCGACCCTGATCTTCAGCGATGGCTTCGACCTGCCGTGATGCAGGCCGCCCAAGTCTGGCCAAGGTGACCCATGGTGTCGCTTTTGCCGGCGAAACGGCGTATGCCGATACAGGAGGCGCAGTTGCGTGCGCCTGCAGGTCGACAGGAGCCACGACGATGAGTGCCATCCAACCTTCAGCGCCGCCGCTGGCGCGACCACTGCCCAGGACGCGCAGCCGTTTGGCGCTGTCGATCGCCGTGCTGGTCGCGCTGCTGGTGGTGATCGGCTTTGCGCGTACGTTCTATCTGCGGCCGCTGTACTTCGATACCGCGCTGCCGCTGCTGGCGATCGTGCACGGCTTGGTGATGAGCGCCTGGCTGCTGCTGTTCGTGGCGCAGGCCTGGCTGGTGCAGGCGCATCGCGTGAAGCTGCACCGGCGGCTGGGGCTGAGCTCGGTGGTGATGGTGCCGCTGGTGGTGGGCCTTGGGCTTGCCATGGCGGTCCATGGCATGCGCGCCGGGCACATTCCGGTGCCGGGCATCACGCCGCAGCAGTTCCTGGCGATCCCGTTCTGCAACATCATCATTTTCGGCGTGTTGGCGACCAGCGGGCTGCTGGCCCGGCGGCGCAGCGAGGTGCATCGCCGGCTGATGCTGCTGGCGGCGCTGGTGCTGCTGTCGCCGGCCGTCGCGCGGATGCCGGTGGATGCCATCAAGCTCTACGGGCCGCCGCTGATCTTCGGCGTAACCGGACTACTGGTACTGGCGGTGGTCGTGCGCGACACCGTGGTGCACCGGCGGCTGCACCCGGCCTTCGGCTGGGGCGGTGCGCTGGCGGTCTTCGGCATGCCAATGGCGCTGGTGCTGTCGCAGACGCCCGGCTGGACGGCCTTCGCTGATCTTCTGATGTAGCGGTTGCCACGCGATCGCTGGCCGTGCTCAGCGGCGCTCGCGGCGGTTTGCGCGGCGCAGTGCCAGCAGCATCGGCACGCCGAGCGCCGCGCCGAGCGCCAGGCCGATGGCGCCACCGGCCAGCGCGCCGCCGCGACCGCCGAGTGCGTAGCCGACGCCGCAGCCGGCCAGCACCAGTATGATCGGCGGCAGGCAGCCCATCAGGCAGCCATGGTCTCCGCGATCAGCTCGAACGAGCGCACGCGCGCCGCGTGGTCGAAGATGTTGGCGGTGAGGATCAACTCGTCGGGCTGGTGCTGATCAACAAAGCCACGGATGCCGCGGCGCACCTCGCCGGCGTCGCCGATGACGGCGCAGGCCAGGGAGCGTTCCAGCATGGCCTTTTCATGCGGGGCCCAGAACGTCTCGATGTCATCAATCGGTGGCGGTACGCGCCCCGGCTTGCCACGGCGGAGCAGGACGAAGGCCTGTTGCTGGGTGGTGAACAGCCGGCGCGCTTCGTCGCTGCTGTCGGCGGCGACGGCGTTGAGGCCGAGCATCACGTGCGGCCGGTCGAGCCGAGATGAGGGCCGGAACTCGCGCCGGTACAGCGCCAGCGCGTCGGTCATCGCGTCGGGTGCGAAATGCGAGGCGAACGCGTAGCGCAGGCCGAGCACGGCGGCGAGGCGGGCACTGAACAGGCTGGAGCCCAGCAACCAGACAGGTACGTCGATGCCCGCGCCGGGAACGGCACGCACCGCCTGCGCGGGCTCGGCCGGCTGGAAGTAGTGCAGCAACTCCTGCACGTCCTGTGGAAAGGCCTCGGCGCTGTCGAAGTAGCGGCGCAAGGCCCGCGCGGTGGCCTGGTCGGTGCCGGGTGCGCGGCCAAGACCGAGGTCGATGCGTCCCGGGTAGAGCGAGGCCAGGGTGCCGAATTGCTCGGCCACCTGCAGCGGCGCGTGGTTGGGCAGCATGATGCCGCCGGAACCGACGCGGATGCGCTCGGTGGCGCCGGCCACGTGGCCGATAAGCACCGCGGTCGCTGCGCTGGCGATGCCGGGCATGTTGTGGTGCTCGGCCAGCCAGTAGCGGCGGTAGCCGGCGGCCTCGGCGTGCCGGGCGAGGTCGCGCATGTTGCGCAGCGCCTGGGTGATGTCGCTGCCCTCGGTGACAGGCGCGAGGTCAAGAATCGACAGGTCGGTCATCGGTCGTGGCCGCGTGGGGAATCACCACCAGATGGTGCCGGTCCCGCGCACACTCAAGCGGTGAGCGGTGAGCGGCAAAAGCGCTCGATGCGGTGCGGTGCAGATCCCCGCCTGCCGGGTCTCCTATCCGAATCCCCAATCCAGACTACAACGAACAGACCGGCCGCACGAACAGCATACCCAGCGTGAATACGATGGCGGCAGTGAAGGCCGCGCTGGTGAATACGGCCCAGCCGGACAGCAGCTGGTTGCGCCGTTCGCTTACGGCCTTGGCCTCGACTGCACGGTGCAGTGCCCACTGTTGCACTGCCACCAGGCAGGCGAAGGCGGCGATCGTGACGGCAACGAGATCCACGGCCGCCATCAACCACCAGACGCCGGCCCAGTTGAGGCGCATCAACGGCAGGTCGGTGGCGAAGCAGGCCTGGCGCGCCAGGATGTAGCCGACCACCATCTGTGCAGCCCAGATGGTTGGCGCACCAAACAGCGCGAATGCAAGCGCCGGCCCCACGGGCACGCCGCGGCCGACTCGTGGGTGGCTGTAGACGACGGCAGACATGGCTCCCTCCGCGTGCACCGAACCCAGCGGCGCGTTCGTCGCTGTTCATGCATGCTTTCATCGCCAGCCTGTACGGCAGCTTGCGCGCGCACCAGGTCACGCCGCGGATTCAGTGCCGGTTCCGCTCGATGACTGCCAGCCAAACGAAGCCGCAGCGGGGCGAAATCCGCAGGCGGCTTGCAATCCGCAGGGTTGGATCGGTCCGGGGGTTGCGAGAACCCTGCCGTGCCGGCTCAGCTTTCGCCGATGTCCTCGTTCCAGACGTCGGGATGCGCGCGGATGAACTGGCCGAGGAGATCGACACAGGTGTTGGAGTCCATGTCCACCACCTCGACGCCGTGCTCGCGCAGCCAGTCAAGCCCGCCGGCGAAGGTGCGTGACTCGCCGACGATCACCTTGCCGATGCGGAACTGCCGCACCAGGCCGCTGCAATACCAGCATGGCGCCAGCGTCGTCACCATGATGGTGTCGCGGTAATCGCGCTGCCGGCCGGCGTTGCGGAAGGCGTCCGTTTCGCCATGCACCGACGGATCACCGTCCTGCACGCGGCGGTTGTGGCCGCGGCCGAGCAGGCGGCCGTCGCGGTGGAACAGCGCCGCGCCGATCGGAACGCCGCCTTCGGCCAGGCCGGCACGCGCCTCCTCGATGGCAACGGCAAGCATCGCGTCGTGGTCGGTGGAGTCGGTCATGGGCTGAGCCTCGGCGGTTGCGACGGCATCAGTGTACGGGAGGGGCGGTCAGCGGTGAGCGGGAAGCGGTGAGCGGTGAGCGGTGAGCATTGCGCCGGGCGAACGGTGCGCTGGTGACCATGGCCGCACTCATCGTCGTCGATGCGAATCCCCGACTCCCGGCTTCCCTCACAGGTCCCGGTAGTTTGGGCCGGAACCGCCTTCCGGTGGCACCCAGGTGATGATCTCGTACGGATCCTTGATGTCGCAGGTCTTGCAGTGCACGCAGTTGGCGGCGTTGATCTGCAGGCGCGGACCATCGCCATCCTCGACGATCTCGTAGACGCCGGCCGGGCAGAAGCGCGTGCAGGGGTTGCCGTACTCGGCCGTGCAGCGCTCGACGCAGATGGAGGTATCGGCGACGTGCAGGTGCACCGGCTGATCCTCGTCGTGCTCGGTGGCGGCGAAATACACCGAGGCAAGCCGGTCGCGCGGCGGCAGCGTGCGCTCGATCCAGCCGCGGTCGGGCGAGCTGTACTCATCCAGTTTCTTCATCGCCGACCAGTCCGCGTGGTTGGGCAGCGTCCACGGCGAGCGGCCCGCGGTGGCGGTCTCCCAGGCGGCATTGGCCAGCCCGCGCCAAAGGCCCTTGTTGAAGCCCGGGCGGATGTTGCGCACCTTCTTCAGCTCGGCCATCACCGGCGAGGCCCGCAAGCGCGCGTCGAAGCCGCGGCTGGAGCCGTGCTCCGCGACGTGCTCGGCCGCCAGCATGCCCGAGCGCATGGCCTGATGAGTGCCCTTGATCTTCGGCACGTTGAGAAGCCCCGCGGTGTCGCCGATCAGCAGCGCGCCGGGCATCTCGGTGGTCGGCAGCGACTGGTAGCCGCCTTCGACCAGCGCGCGCGCGCCGGCGGAGATGATCTCGCCGCCTTCCAGCAGCGGCTTGACCATGGCGTGGTGCTTCAGCTGCTGGAAGGCCTCGAACGGCTTGAAGTTCGGATCGGCGTAGTCGAGACCGGCGACGAAGCCGATGGCGACGCGGTCCTTGTCCAGGTGGTAGATGAAGCTGCCGCCGTAGATCGCCGGGTCCAGCGGCCAGCCGACCGTGTGCACCACGTGGCCCGGCTGCGCGCGCCCCGGCGGCAGTTGCCACAGCTCCTTGAGGCCGATGCCGAAGGTCTGCGGGTCGTGGCCCTGGTCCAGGTGGAAGCGCTTGATCAGCTGTTTGGTGAGACTGCCGCGGCAGCCCTCGGCCAGCACGGTGACGCCGGCGAGGATGTCGATGCCCTGCGTGTAGCCCGGCTTGTGCGAGCCGTCGCGTGCCACTCCCATGTCGCCGATACGCACGCCAAGCACCGCACCGTTATCGTCATGCACGGTGTCGACTGCGGCGAAGCCGGGGAACACATCCACGCCCAGCGCCTCGGCCTGCGGCACCAGCCAGGCACACAATGCGCCCAGCGAGACGATGAGGTTGCCGGCGTTGTGCATCTGCGGCGGCGTTGGCAGCTTGCGGGCGCGGCTGGCGTCGCGCAACAGGTAGAAGGCGTCGTGCGTCGCCGGCACGCAAATCGGCGGTGGGTTGTCGCGCCAGCCGGGCAGCAACTCGTCCAGTGGCTGCGGCTCGATCACCGCCCCGGAGAGCACGTGCGCACCGACGGTCGAGGCCTTCTCGATCACGCAGACGCTGGTATCGGGCTTGAGTTGCTTCAGGCGGATGGCAAAGGCCAGTCCGGCCGGGCCGGCGCCGACGGTGACGACGTCGTACTCCATCGTTTCGCGTTCGCTCATGGCCCTCGGACTCGTGTGCGGTTCCAGTGCCGGGATTGTCGGCGTTCGCGGGCCGCGCGGCAAATGGTCAGCTGCCGTTTAGCAAACCGGGGGTTGATCAGGCCCCCGCTTGCTTCATAATCCGGCGGATGAATGCCAGTCGAAACGAGACACCGGATCTGGACGACACGGCGCTGCGCACTGCCAGCATGTGCCAGGCGCTGCACTGGCTGGCGGTGGGCCGCACAACGCCGATCGAGCTGGCCCAGGCTTACCGCCATGCCAGCGAGCGACTGAACCCGGCGATCAACGCCTACCTCAACGTCTACGGCGACATGATCGCCGAGCAGGCCGAGGCGGCGTCGCGGCGGCGGGCGCGTGGCGTGCTCGGGCGGCTTGATGGCGTGCCGATCGCGATCAAGGACAACCTGGACATCGCGGGCTGGCCGACCCGTGCGGGCTTGCCTGCGCGCACCGAATCGCGGGCCGACGGCGATGCCAACGCGGTTGCGCGGTTGCGTGCGGCCGGCGCGGTGCTGATGGGCAAGACCAACATGGACGAGGGCGCCCTGGGTGCGGTCACTGCAAACCCGCACTACGGTGCCACGCAAAACCCGTTCCGCGCCGGCTACACCGCCGGCGGCTCCTCGGGTGGTTCGGCGGCGGCGGTGGCCGCGGGCCTGGCGGCCGCGGCCATCGGTTCGGACAGCCTTGGCTCCGTGCGCATTCCGGCCAGCTACTGCGGCCTGTGCGCCATCAAGCCCACCCACGGTGAAATATCCATCCGCGGCATGGTGCCGGCGGCAAGGCGGCTGGATGCGATCGGCATGCTGGCACGCAGCGTCGACGACCTCACGGTGTTGCTGCAGGTGCTGGGCGGCTACGATGCCGAGGACCCGCGCTCGCGCCGGCGCCGGGTGGCGCTGGCGACGCCGGACTGGGAGCCCGGTCGCTTGCGCACCGGCGTGCTCGGCGACCTGCGCGCGGTCGGCGTCGATGCGGCCATCGTCGAGCTGTTCGACGCGGCAGTCGAGCGCCTGCATCGCGAGTTGGGCGAGCGGCACGCGATCGACTTCGCCGACTGGTCGTTCGCCTCGGCGCGCCGTTCGGGCCTGCTGCTGATGGAGGCCGAGATGCGCATCACCTTCGCCGAGGATCTGGCGAACCGCGAGACGCCGGTGTCGGATGGCTTCCGGGCCATGCTCGACTACGCCGGCGCGCGCAGCGCCTCCGATTACGTGACCGCCGACCGCGTGCTCGACGCGGCCACGCTCAAGGCCCGCCGCCTGTTCGCGCAGGTCGACGTGCTGCTGCTGCCGACCACGCCGCAGCCTGCGTTCCCGCTGGACGGGCCGGTGCCGGACAACCAGGCTGACCTCACCAGCTTCGCCAACCTGGCTGGCTGCCCGGCGGTGAGCATCCCCATGGGCATGGTGGATGGCCTGCCGGTGGGCCTGCAACTGGTCGGGCCGCCGGGCTCGGACCTGCGCCTGCTGGAGCTGTCGGCTATCTGCGCCGCCGGCCTCGACGCCACGCCGTCATACCCCATCTGAAGCCGGAATTCGGCGAAAAAACCGGGGTCAGAGTGCACTTTTGCCGGGCAGCGACGGGTGAGGGCACAGATGGAGAAAAGTGCACTCTGACCCCGGTTTTTTGCAACCTACGCGAAGTCGGCGCCGAGGGTGCTGCGCTGGTCGGCGGTCAGCGTGCCTTCCAGCCGCTCGGCCGGCAGGGTTGAGCGCAACGCCACCGTGGCGCCGTCCCGCCACGCCACAATCATCTCGGCACTGAGCTCGAAGCGGAGGAAGTGCACCGCCGCCGTCTTTTCGTCATTGCTGCGCGGCAGGTCTTCGTCGGCGATGGCTTTCACCGGCGGCAGCTCGCCGACTTGCAGTTCGATGTGGTGCTCGATTTCGCGCAGGCGCATCAATTCGCGGCGGCGCTGCTCGACATCAGGATATTCGATCAGCATCGTGGCCTTGAGGTTGCTGCCTTCCGGAATCATCGGGTTGTAGGTGTCGATCTCGTCCTGGATGGCCTCGGCCTCGAAGATGCGCTCGATCCGCAGCATCTCCTGGATTTGGTACTGCGTCGTCAGGCGGTCCTCGAAGATGAATGTGAGGTGCTCGCCAAGGTGCACGGTGCGCTGCTTCTTGTGGGCGATGACGCGGGCGCGGAAGTCGGCGCGTTCGTCGGCGTAGCGCTCCAGGCCGAGGAGGTCGGCGCGGGTCAATGGCTGCATGGTCAGGCTCCGTATGCGATGCGCAGCAGTTCCAACGGGTGCTGCGCCGGCGGCTGGTCGCCGAGGCCGTGGGCGATGTGGCTGGCGGCCATTGGACAGTCGCTGATGAAATGGTCGGCCTCGGCCTGCGCCACGCGCTTCTCCACCGGCCGCGCGATCTTGCGCGAGGCGTCATAGGTGGCCTGCTTGACGCCGTAGGTACCGTCGTGGCCGGAGCAACGTTCGATGGTCACGATCTCGGTGCCGGGCACCAGCGCCAGCAGCTCGCGGGTCTTGGGTCCGATTTTCTGCACCCGCTGATGGCAGGCAACGTGCCAGGCAATCTTCCCGAGGGGTTGCTTGAAGTCGGTGTTGAGCAAGCCGGCCTTGTGCCGCTCCATCAGGTATTCGAACGGGTCGAAGAAGTGGTCGCGGACCAGCGCCACGTCCTCATCCTCGGGAAACATCAGCGGAAGCTCCTGTTTGAACATCAGCACGCAGGACGGAATCGGCGCGCTGATGTCCCAGCCGTCGCGCACCATGCGCGCCAGCACCGGAATGTTGCGTTCCTTGTATTTCGCCACCGTCTCAAGGTCGCCCAGTTCGAACTTGGGCATGCCGCAGCAGGCTTCGCTTTCGACCAGCCGCAGCGGGATGGCGTTGTGGCGCATGACCGCGACCATGTCGCCGACGGTCTTGGGTTGCGAATGGTCGCAGTAGCAGGTCGCGAACAGGGCCAGGCGGCCGGTCGTGCGGCCGGCCGGCGTGGCTTCGCCGGCGCCGTCCAGCGACTTCAGCTGCTGGCGGGCGGTTGGCGAGAAATACTCCGGCACCCGCGCCCGCGTGTCGACGCCAAGCGTCGACTGCAGCAGCTTGCGTGCCGCGCCATTGCGGTTGGCCGCGTTGACCACCTGCACCACCACCGGGATCGAGGCCAGCTTGCCGACGGTACGCGTGTTGGACAGAATCCGTGCGCCGAGGGGCGCGCCTTCGCTGCGGAAATGCGCAGCCTTGGCGCGCAGCATCAGGTGCGGGAAGTCGACGTTCCACGGGTGCGGCGGCACGTACGGGCACTTGGTCTGGTAGCAGAGGTCGCAGAGGTAGCACTGCTCGACGACCTTGGCGTAGTCGGCGGTGTCGACGCCGTCGACCTCCATCGTGCTCGACTCGTCGATCAGGTCGAACAGCGTCGGGAAGGCCTCGCAGAGGCTGACGCAGCGGCGGCAGCCGTGGCAGATATCGAACACCCGCGCCAGCTCGTCATTGAGCACTTTCGGCTCGTAGAAGCCCTCGTCGCGCCACTCCAGCGGGTGCCGGGTTGGCGCTTCGAGGTTGCCTTCGCGAGTGCTGTTCATGGCCGCGTGGGGTCAGACTGCAGTGGGGTCAGACTGCAGTTTTCGCCCAAGGCGAAAAGTGCACTCTGACCCCGGTTTTCGTCACGCCAGCTCGTTCAACGCCTTGGTAAACCGGTTGGCGTGCGAACGCTCGGCCTTGGCCAGCGTCTCGAACCAGTCGGCAATCTCGTCGAAGCCTTCGCTGCGCGCGTCCTTGGCCATGCCCGGGTACATGTCGGTGTACTCGTGGGTCTCGCCGGCGACGGCGCTCTTCAGGTTGGCGGACGTCTCGCCGAAGGGCAGGCCGGTGGCCGGGTCGCCGACCGCCTCGAGGTACTCAAGGTGACCATGTGCGTGGCCGGTCTCGCCCTCGGCGGTGGAACGGAACACGGCGGAGACATCGTTGTAGCCCTCGACGTCGGCCTTCGATGCGAAGTACAGGTAGCGCCGGTTGGCCATGGATTCGCCGGCAAAGGCGTCCTTGAGATGCTGCTCGGTCTTGGAGCCTTTCAACTCGCTCATGGTGTGTCACCTCGTCGTTGGGGAAACGGGCGGGCATTGCGCCCTGCCGGTTCAGCTTACCGCAGCGCCCGCTGCGGTAAAAATTGATTGTCTGCATCATCCCGATAGAGGCCTGCTATCCC
Source organism: Rhodanobacteraceae bacterium (assembly GCA_035699085.1). GTDB lineage: Bacteria > Pseudomonadota > Gammaproteobacteria > Xanthomonadales > Rhodanobacteraceae > DASSBG01. The sequence continues at coordinate 38,185 of DASSBG010000043.1, read as the reverse complement.
CAAACCGGGGTCAGAGTGCACTTTCCCTGCGCGAGCCGGTGCCTGCAGCGACCGCCCGGCCGGAAAGTGCACTCTGGCCCCGGTTTTGGGGCACGGTGTGCGGGTCGAGCAGCGCAGGCGGCAGGTCGCGGAAGACGTTGGCCAGCTTCGCCAGAAACTCAGCCATGGCCGAGCTCTTGCGCCAGACCATCGCGATGCGCCGGCTGGGTACGCGGTCACGGAACTCGACCAGCCGCACGTTCGGTGCCTGCGCCACCGGCGGTTGCACCGCGAGCGTCGGCAGCAGGGTGATACCGACGTTGGCAGCGACCATCTGCCGCAGCGTCTCCAGGCTGGTGGCGCGGAAGCCGCTGCGCTCGCCGGCGCCGGCGAGGTGGCAGACTTCCAGTGCCTGGTCGCGCAGGCAGTGGCCATCCTCCAGCAGCAGCAGGCGCTGCCCGGCCAGGTCGTCCATGGTCAGGTCGTCGCGTTCGCCCAACGGATGATCCTGCGGAACGGCCAGCACGAAGGGCTCCTCGAACAGGAACTCGCCGTGCAGCGCGTCCTCGTGAATCGGCAGCGCGACGATGCCGGCGTCAAGCCGGCCTTCGCGCAGCATGGCCAGCACGGTCTCGGTCTTCTCCTCGACCAGCCGCAGCTCCAGCTTGGGGAAGCGGACCCGCAGCATGGGCACCGTGTGCGACAGCAGGTACGGCGCGAGGGTGGGGAAGATGCCGATACGCACACTGCCCGATTCCGGGTCGGCCGTGCGCCGGGCGACGGCGCGGATCTGGGCCACCTCGTGCAGCACGTCGCGGGCCCGGCGCACGATGTCCTGCCCGGCATCGGTCAGCAACACCTTGCGCGGCGTGCGTTCCACCAGGCTGATGCCCAACTCCTCCTCCAGCTTCTTGATCTGGGTCGAAAGGGTCGGCTGGCTGACGAAGCAGGCCTCGGCGGCGCGGCTGAAATGGCGGTGGTCGGCGAGCGCCACCAGGTACTGCAGGTCTCGCAGGTTCATGGGCTTGACGATCATATGAACAAACTATGACGCCCATAATAATAATTCATTTGAATAATACAAGGGCCGCCCGTATCGTTGTTCGCACCGAGACCACCACCACCACTGGAGACATGACATGCTGACCGTTGGCGACCGCTTCCCCAACTTCAAACTCAAGGCCACCGTGGCCATCGACAACCTCGATACCGCCTTCGCGGACATCGACAACAGCACCTACAAGGGCAAGTGGACCTGCGTCTTCTTCTACCCCAAGGACTTCACCTTCGTCTGTCCGACCGAGATCAAGGGCTTTGCGGATCTCGACAGCCAGTTTGCCGATCGCGACTGCCAGATCCTCGCCTGCAGCACCGACAGCGAATTCGTGCATGTGGCCTGGCGCAAGGACCACAAGGATCTGCACGACCTGCCGTTCCCGATGCTGGCCGACATCCGCAAGGACCTGACCACGGCGCTGGGCATCGTCGACGAGGAAGGCGTGGCCAAGCGCGCCGCGTTCCTGGTCGATCCGGAGGGCATCATCCGCTTCGTCTACGTCACCGAAGGCAGCGTCGGCCGCAACCCGTCCGAAGTGCTGCGGGTACTGGACGCGTTGCAGACCGACGAGCTCTGCCCCTGCAACTGGCACCAGGGCGAAGACACGCTGAAGGCGGCGTGACGCCGGGACCCGGGACCCGAGGCGGCCACTCGGGTCCCCGGACCCGGGACCCGCAAGGCGCCGGACGCGGATCAACGCAGATCAACGTGGCAAGCCATGAGCACGTGAACAAGAGCCTTGGCCTTGCCCGCGTTGATCGAGCGTTTTGACCGCACTTCATCCGCGTCACGCTTTCCCGCTCGCCGCCCGCCGCCCACCGCCCACCACTCACCGCCCACCACCATCGGAGAAACCCCATGACCCTTGCAGAACTGCGTGGCCGCCTGCCGGACTACGCCAAGGACCTGCGCCTCAACATGGAGTCCGTGCTCAGCGAGGCGGGCGCCCCGGGGCTGTCCCCGACCCAGGTCGCCGTTGTGGCGCTGGCCTCCGCCATCGCCTCGCGCCATGCGCCATTGACAGAAGCGATCGCGGCCGAGGCCGGCAAGTACGCCGACGCCGACGCGCTGGATGGTGCGCGTGCGGCCGCGGCCATCATGGGCATGAACAACATCTATTACCGCTTCCTGCACCTGGTCGGCGACGAGGAATACTCGAGCCTGCGCGCCGGCCTGCGCATGAACGTGATCGGCAAGCCGCCAGGCGACAAGCTCGACTTCGAGCTGGCCTCGCTGGCGGTATCGGCCATCAACGGCTGCGGCAGCTGCGTGGCGTCGCACGAGAAGACCCTGCGCAAACACGGCGTGGGCGCGCAGGCGGTGCAGAGCGCAGCCCGCATCGCCTCCGTGATCCACGCCGCCGCGGTCGCCCTGGAGCAGGCGGAGCCTGCCAGCTGACGGCGGCGGGAGCGCTCCCTGCTCCCTGCCCATTCATGTTGAGGTGAGGAAGCGCCACCCATCGCAGCGCCCCCGTGCCTTCCGGCACGGGTCCGGCGTACTCGGCGTGTGTTCAGATGCGGCGTGCTTATTTGAGCTGTTTTCCCGCGAGGAGTCCCGCCATGCGCCGTATCATCCACCTGTTCCTGATCGTCGTGCTGGCGACCTGCTGCGGCGCGGTGTTCGCTGCCGGCGGCGAGGCGCCGCCTTTGGAGAAGCTGCCGCGATGGGCGGTGCCCCAGGCCTATTCGCTGAGCCTGCGCATTGATCCGGCGCAAAAGGGCTACAGCGGCATCACCGTGATCAAGCTGGACCTCAAGCAGGCCTCGGACCACGTCTGGTTGCACGGCAAGGACCTGAAGGTTTCGAAGGTCACCATCACCGACGCGGCAGGCAGCAAGCACACCGGCAAGTACGTGGACGTGGCGCCCGACGCGGGTGTGGTGCGGGTCGATTTCGGCACCACGCTGAAGCCGCAGGCGTTGACCATGACACTCGACTTCACGGCTCCGTACAACCAGCGGCTGGAAGGCCTGTACAAGGTGGTGCATGCCGGCGAGCCTTACGCGATGACGCAGATGGAGCCGATCAGCGCGCGCTTCGCCTTCCCGTGCTTCGACGAGCCCGACTTCAAGACGCCCTACGCCATCAGCCTGACGATTCCGAAGGATGACGTCGGCGTGGCCAACTCGAAGCTGGTGGAGACGACGCCGGAAGGCGACTGGAAGACCCTGACCTTCGCCCAGACCAAACCGCTGCCGACCTACCTGGTGGCCTTCGCGGTCGGCCCGTGGAGCGTCAACAAGGGGCCGACCATCGCAGCCGACAGCTATCGCAAGCAGCCGCTGCCGCTGCGGGGCATCGCTGCCAAGGACCAGGCGAAGCACATGGACTACATCCTCGGCGAGACGCCGAAGATCATCCACGTGCTGGAAAGCTACTACGGCTTCGGCTACCCGTTCGGCAAACTGGACCTGCTGGCGGCACCTGATTTCAGCGCCGGCGCGATGGAGAACGCCGGGCTGGTCACCTTCCGCGATTTCTACCTGCTGCTGAAGCCTGATTCGGCCCGGCGCTACGTCCGCGGCGCCTTCAACGTCACCGCCCACGAGCTGGCCCACATGTGGACCGGCGACACCGTCACCCTGAACTGGTGGAACGACATCTGGCTCAACGAGGCCTTTGCCACCTGGATGCAGCAGAAGGTCACGGAGCAGGTGCACCCGGAGTACCGTGCGGACCTGTCCCGGGTCGAGGGCGCCGAGGGCGCCATGCACAGCGACAGCCTGATCAGCGCGCGCAAGATCCGTCAGCCGATCACCGGCAATGGCGACATCCAGACGGCCTTCGACGGCATCACCTACCAGAAGGGTGCGGCGGTCATCGGCATGTTCGAGGGCTTTGTCGGCGAAAAGACCTTCCAGAAGGGCATGCAGGCCTACATCCGCAAGCACAAGTTCGGCAACGCGGTGGCCAGCGACCTCGTCGGGGCCATCGCCAGCGCCGCCGGCAAGGGCACCGAGTTCAAGCAGGCCTTCAACAGCTTCCTCGACCAGAGTGGCGTGCCGGAGGTCAGCGCCGAACTGGACTGCAGCGGCGCGCAGCCCGTGCTGCACCTGAGCCAGTCGCGCTACCTGCCGCTGGGCTCGAAGGGCGACCCCGATCGCACCTGGGGCATCCCGGTATGCGTGCGCACCGGTGCCGGGGCCGGCAACGTGCAGTGCGAGATGCTCTCCAGCGCCAAGGGCAGCATGACCCTCGAGGGCCAGTGCCCGGCCTGGTACATGCCCAACGCCGACGCGCGCGGCTACTACCGCTTCAGCATGAAGCCGGACGACATGGCCAAGCTCAATGCCGCCGTGCATTCCCTCAGTGACGCCGAACAGCTGGCTTACGCCGACGCCGTCGACGCTTCCTTCCACCGCGGCGAGATCAACGCGGCCGAAGCGTTGGCGATCCTGCCGGAGTTGGCCTCTTCCAAGACGTCCGACGTGGCACTGGCACCGCTCGATACCTTCGGCTGGGTCTGGCACCACGAGGCGCGGACCGACGCGCAGCGAGCCCGGCTGACGGCGCTGGTGAAAAAAGCCTACCTGCCGCGGCTGGAGAAGCTCGGTTACCACCGGCAGAAGGGCGAACCCGCCGACGCCGCCGAGATGCGCTCGGCGCTGGCCCGGGTGCTCGGCCTGACCGTAAAGCTGCCGGAGGTGCGGGCGGCGCTGCTCAAGCAGGGCGACGCCGTGCTGAAGGCGAACCCCGACGGCAGCCTCAACTTCGACGCCGCCGATTCCGACTTGCTCGGCACGGTACTGGCGGCCGAGGTGCAGGAACACGGCAAGCCGGTGATCGACACCTTGATGAAGCAGCTGCAGACGGCAACGAATCCGGCGCAGCGCAACGCGATGCTCGCGGCGCTGGGCCAGGCGAAGGGTGCTCAGGCCGAGCGCGTGCGCGACTTTGCCATCGGCAAATACGTCAAGGTCGGCGAGATGGGCCGGCTGCTGCGCGTCGACCGCGAGAGCAAGGCCAGCCGCACCGCTGGCTGGAAGTGGTTCGTCGAGAACTACGACCACGTGCTGGCGCGCACCGGAACCTTCGGCACCGGCTATCTGCCGATGATGGGAAGTGGCTGCTCGGTCGCCGAGGCCGAGCGTGACAGCGCCTTCTTCACGCCGAAGCTGAAGAGCCTGCCGGGCGCCGACCGAGGCCTGGCGCAGGCCACCGAGTCGACCCGGCTGTGCGCGGCGCTGAAAGAGGCCCAGGACCCGGCCGCAATCTTGAAGCTCTGACACGCCGGGAACAGGGCAAAGGGAGCGGTGGCGCGTCACGTTCGCGGCACGTCACCCTTCCGATCACCGCCCCTGACCAAGCTCGGTAGCCCGAACCATCGCAGGTTGGCGGTGAGCGCAGCGAACCCCAACAAGGGCGCGCCAGCGTCCACCCACGGCGGCGGCAACGCCCCGGCAGGCGCACGTACGAATCACGGACAGGTTCGGCGGCGCCGGGACGCAGGTTGGCGGTGAGCGCAGCGAACCCCAACAAGGGCGCGCCAACGCCCACCCACGGCGGCGACAACGCCGGGCGATCACGCCGCCGCTGTTGGCGTTCGCCTTGGGCTTACCACCCAACTTGCGCGCTCCGGCAGGCCCACGGGTGCCCCACCATTCGCGCACCGCTCTATGCTGCAGGCCATGGCAACGGTGCGTGAGATCCTGAAGCAGGCCGACGAGCTCGGCGTCGAACGCCTCGACGCCGAGGTGCTGTTGGCACATGCGCTGGAGCGCGATCGTTCCTGGGTGTTTGCACATGTCGGCGATGCGCTCGACGCCGCCGCGCTCAGCCGTTTCCAGTTGCTGCTGCAACGCCGCGCCGCGGGCGAACCGGTGGCGTATCTGACCGGCCGGCGCGGCTTCTGGTCGCTGCAGCTGGAGGTGACCCCGGCGACCCTGATCCCCCGGCCGGAGACGGAGCTGCTGGTGACCGAGGCCCTTCAGCGCCTGGCGAACGACCGCGGCGTCGGCGTCGCCGATCTCGGCACCGGCAGCGGCGCCGTGGCCCTCGCCATCGCGCGCGAGCGGCCGGGAGCCCGGGTGGTGGCCACCGACGCCAGCAGCGAGGCGTTGGCGGTCGCGCGGCGCAACGCCGCGCGGCTCGCGCTGTACAACGTCGAGTTTGCGCTGGGCGACTGGTGCGCGGCGCTCGGCGCGGCGCGTTTCGAGCTGATCGTCTCGAACCCGCCGTACATCGAGGCCGAGGATCCGCATCTCGGCCGCGGCGACCTGCGGCATGAGCCGCGCGACGCACTGGTTTCAGGCCGCGACGGCCTCGATGCCATTCGCAGGATCATTGCCGGTGCCGGCGACCATCTGGCCGCCGACGGCTGGTTGCTGCTGGAACATGGCTGGCGGCAAGGCGCGGTCGTGCGCGACCTGCTGCACAGCCAGGGCTACCGGGAGATCCGCACCGCTTGCGACCTGGAGCGACGCGAGCGCGTCAGCGGCGGGCGCTGGCCGCGGCCGCAACCCTGAGCGGGCTGGTGCCACCGTTTCGTGGGCGCCGGCGGTCTCCTGCCGGCCGGGACGCCGCGGCAGCCCGCGGCGCCCTGCGACGTCACACCATCTGGCTGCCGGCGAACTCCCAGTTGACGACGTTCCAGAAGGCCTCGACATACTTGGCGCGGGCGTTGCGGTAGTCGATGTAGTAGGCGTGCTCCCAGACGTCGCAGGTCAGCAGCGGACGGTCGCTGCCGGTGATCGGCGTGGCGGCGTTGGAGGTGTTGGCGATGCCGACGCTGCCGTCGCTGCGCTGCACCAGCCAGGTCCAGCCTGAGCCGAAGTTGGCCACGGCCTGCTTGCCGAACTCCTCGCGGAAGCCGTCGACCGAGCCGAAGGCCTTGCAGATGGCGTCCGCGAGCTTGCCCTGCGGCTCGCCGCCCCCGTCGGGGCTCATGCAGTTCCAGTAGAAGGTGTGGTTCCAGGTCTGCGCCGCATTGTTGAACACGCCGCCGCTGGCCTTCTTGACGATCTCGACCACGTCAAGGTCGGCAAACTCCGTGCCCTTGATCATGTCGTTCAACTTGGTGACGTAGGCCTGGTGATGCTTGCCGTAGTGGTAGTCCAGCGTCTCCGCCGAAATGTGCGGCTCCAGCGCGTTGCGCGGGTAGGGAAGGGGAGGGAGTTCGATCGCCATGTGACATCTCCATTGCGGGGAAACGGGACGAAAAATCAGAGGGCCGTGCCGGGGTCCGGAGGCCAGGGCTCGTCGGCGCGACTGCTACAATGCCGCCCCTGCCGGCGCACGTGCGCCGGGCAGGACTCTGCCGCCGAGGAATCGCCTTGGACATTCTGGAACGAATCAAGACGACGGTGCAATCGCACCCCATTGTGCTATTCATGAAGGGCACGCCGCAATTCCCCATGTGCGGGTTTTCCAGCCGCACCGTGCAGGTGCTGCACGAGGTGGGCGCCGAATTCCACGCGGTCAACGTGCTGGAGGACCCCGAGGTGCGGGCGAGCCTGCCGCGCTTCTCCAACTGGCCGACCTTCCCGCAGCTGTTCATCCACGGGCAGTTGATCGGCGGCTGCGACATCGTCGTCGAACTGCAGGAGGCCGGCGAGCTGGCGCGCCTGGTGCGCGACGCCCAGGGCCCGGATTGATGGCACCGCCGATGGCACGCCTGCCGGCCGACTGGTCGGCGGATGGCGCGACGCTGGCCGGGCGCGTGGTGCTGGTCACGGGCGCCAACGGCGGCCTTGGCCGCGCCACCGCGCTGGCCTGCGCGGTGGCCGGCGCCCGGGTGGTGCTGAGTGCGCGCAAGGTGCGGCCGCTGGAGCAGGTGTACGACGCGATCGTCGCGGCCGGCGGGCCGGAGCCGGCCATCTGCCCGCTGGACCTCGCCAGCGCCAGCCCGGCGCAGCACGACGAACTGGCGGATGCGGTCGGCACGGCCTTCGGTCGGCTCGACGGCATCGTCCATGCCGCGGCGCACTTTGCCGGCCTGACACCGCTGATGATGGAGGACGCCGAGGAGTGGCTGCTTGACCTGCAGGTCAACATCACGGCGCCGCTGTGGCTGACCCGCGCCTGCCTGCCGCTGCTGCAGGCGGCGCCGGACAGCGCCGTCGTCTTCGTGCTCGACCACCCGGAGCGCACGGCGCGCGCCCACTGGGGCGGCTACGGCGTGGCCAAGGGCGCGCTGCAGCGCGTGCTGGCGATCCTGCACGACGAGCACGACGAGGGCCCGCTGCGCATCCACGGCCTGCTGCCGGCGCCGATGCGGACCGCGTTGCGGCGCATGGCCTGGTTCGGCGAGGACACCATGAAGGTGCCGACGCCGGAAGCGAGTGCCGCCGCCGCCGTCTACCTGCTCGGCGCCGCCGGCGCCACGGTGCGCGGCCAGGTGCTGGACCTGCGACCGCCGCATGCCGATGCCGGCGCCGGTGCGGGACCGCCCGGCGCATCTGCCTGACGAGCCGCGCCATGGGCAACCACATGACCACGTTATCGGCAGGCATCCTGCTGTTCCTGATCATGGATCCGCTGGGCAACGTGCCCTTCTTCCTCAGCCTGCTCAAGGACGTGCCGCCGCAGCGCCGGCGCTGGGTGGTGATCCGCGAGCTGCTGATCGCCTTGGGGGTGCTATTCGGCTTCCTGCTCGGCGGCGGCTATCTGCTGCAGCTGCTGCAGCTCAAGCAGGAGTCGGTCAGCATCGCGGGCGGCATCGTGCTGTTCCTGATCGGCATCCGCATGGTCTTTCCGCCGGACAGCGGCAGCATCTTCGGCAAGCCGGGCGAGGGCGAGCCCTTCATCGTGCCGCTGGCGATCCCCGGCGTGGCCGGGCCCTCGGCGATGGCGGCGCTGCTGCTGCTCACCAATACCCAGCCCGGCCGTACCGCCGAGTGGAGTGCCGCGCTGTTCCTGGCCTGGCTGGCGACCTCGGCCATCATCCTCAGCGCCACGTACCTCTACCGCTGGATGGGCAAGAGCGTGCTGGACGCGCTGGAAAAGGTCATGGGCATGCTGCTGATCGCGCTCTCGGTGCAGATGTTCCTTGGCGGCGTCCTGGCCTGGCTGCACGAAGCGGGGGTGTAGACCGGCTCGCTGCCCGTCGTGCCGCGGCCGCCGGCTGCAATTTTCCTGCGGCCTTGCGAAACCGGGGGCAATCGCTGTTAAACTCCCATTAACGGATACAGGGGATTCCGTGTGTCCGTCGATCTTGCGGCATGGTTGGACGCAGATGAGCCGGTGGCGACGCCGACGCACGCGAACCGTCCCGTGCTGCATTCCGGACTGCCAGCATAGGACCCACTGATGAAAAAGCACATTCGTCTCGCGCTGTTGCCATTTGCCGTCAGCTCCGTGCTGGCGATGGGCGCTGCCATGGCCCAGAACGTCACCTCGTCCGCCATCACCGGCCTGGTGGTCAACGCCAGCGGCCAGCCCGTTGCCGGCGCGACGGTGACGATCGAACATCTCCCCTCCGGCACCACCAAGGTTGTCCAGACCAACGCCAGCGGCCACTACAACGCGCAGGGCATGCGCGTGGGCGGCCCCTACGAGGTCACGGTGACGAAAGCGGGCGTGGCCGAGGCCGAGCGCGAAAATGTGTACCTGCAACTGGGCCAGACCAGCGCGATCAACCTGACGCTGACGCCGGTTGCCGCCAATGCCCAGAACCTTGGCGGGGTGACGGTGACGGCGAACGCCCTGAACCGCATCTTCTCGCCGGAAAACAAGGGCATCAGCACCAATATTTCCCAGCGTGAACTCAACGCCATCCCGACGCCGGGCCGCAACATCCAGAACATCGTGCGCATGGACCCGCGGGTGGCCATCGTTGGCCGCTCCGAGGGCAAGATCTCGGCACTCGGCCAGAACTACCGCTACAACAACATCACGGTCGATTCGGTCAGCGCCAACGACCCGTTCGGCCTGAACGCCAACGGCCTGCCGACCACCGGCACGGCGATTTCGCAGGACACCATCGCCGAGTACAACATCTCCACGGCCAACTACGACGTGGCCAATCGCCGCGGCCTGGGCGTCAATGTCAACGCCGTCACCAAGAGCGGAACCAACGAGTTCCACGGTTCGCTCTATTACGTCTACCAGAACGCGGACATGGTCGGCGACAACATCGACGACAAGCCCTTCACCGCGTATGACAAGAACTGGACCGGCGGCTTCACGCTGGGTGGCCCCATCATCCACGACAAGCTGTTCTTCTTCCTGTCCTACGAGAAGAGCGAGCAGGTCGGCAAGGGCAGCAGTTGGGGTCCGGAAGGTTCGGACGCCGCGCAGACCATCGTCGGCCTGACCCAGGAGGATGTGCAGAAGGTGCGCGATATCGCCGCGGGCTACGGCCTGAACGACCTCGGCACCAGCGCCGGTGGCGATGCCGGCCTGACCGATGAGCGCTACCTGGCCAAGCTGGACTGGAACATCAGCACCAACCACCGCGCCAGCTTCACCTGGAAGCGCACCAAAGAAAACCAGCCGCGGATCTACGGTGGCGACAGCAGCCTGGTCCTGTCCAGCGGCTGGGTCGTGACCAATACCGACAACAAGAGCTACGCGCTGCACCTGTACGACGACTGGAGCGACAACTTTTCGTCCACGACCAGCCTGTCCTTCGCGCACTTCAACCGCATGGGTGGCCCGTACAACGGCGTCCCCATGCCGGGCATGACCGTGCACACCGAGAATTTCCGCAGCCCGACCGTCGAGTTCGGCACCAACTACTCGTACCAGGCCAACGAGATCGACACCAAGACCGCGTACGCGTCCTGGGTCGGCACCTTGTACGCCGGTGACCACACGTTCAAGTTCGGCTTCGACTACGAACGCGACGAGAAGTACAACCTGTTCCTGCAGGATTACTTCGGCTCCTACGAGTTCGACTCGATCGAAGACTTCGCCAACGCCGACTTCTCGACCTACTACTACCACCGCCCGGCCGATGGCCTGTCGCTGGACGACGTGGCCGCGGCGTTCACCCTCAAGCAGTGGGGCTTCTTCGCCCAGGACACCTGGCAGGCCACCGACAACCTGTCGGTCCAGTATGGCGTCCGCGTGGACATGCCCAAGACCGACGACAAGCCGCTCTACAACCCGGCGTTCGCGGCAGCCGGATTCCGGACGTCCACTGGCGAGCTGCTGACCACCAACCAGTACAACGTCGACGGCGACAAGATCGTCCAGCCGCGCTTCTCGTTCAACTACAACTTCGACACCGAGCGCATGATGCAGCTGCGTGGCGGCGTCGGCCTGTTCATCACCAACCCGCCGGCGGTCTGGATCGGCAACATCTATTCCAATGCGGGCGTGAACACCGTCGAATTCGTCTGCCAGACCTTCCGCGGCTGCAACCCGCCGCCCTTCAGCGCCGATCCGTACAACCAGCACGACGGCGTCGCGGGTTCCGGCCAGATGACCGTCAATACCGTGGACCCGGACTTCACCTTGCCGTCGGCCTGGAAGTTCACCCTCGGCTATGACGCCCAGCTGCCTTGGCTGGGGCTGGTCGGCACCATCGACTACGAGCACATCAAGGTGCGCAACGCCATCTGGTACCAGGACCTCAACCTGGGCGCGCCGACCGGCACGCTGCCTGACGGCCGCAACACCTACTACCGCCTGCCGAACGGCGACCCGCGCGCCAGCGGCCAGCAGGAGCGCGCCAATGCCAACTACGACTTCAGCGAGGCCATCATCAACCTGGCCAACACCAGCAAGGGCTATGGCGACAGCCTGACCCTGCAGCTGAAGAAGCCGTTCGACAACGACTGGTCGGCGATGGTGGGCGTGACCTTCGGCCACGCCACCGACGTCAACCCGGGCCTTTCCAGCGTGGCGCTGTCGAGCTACAAGCAGGCCTACGTCACCAACCCGAACGAGAACGTCGCCAGCACGTCGAACTACAACATCGCGGCGCGCGCCATCGCCTCGCTGCAGTGGCGTCATGCGTTCTTCGGCAACTACTACACCCGCTTCAGCGCCTTCTACGACGGCCACGTGGGCCACCCCTACAGCTGGTCCTTCGGTAACGACGCCAACGGCGACAGCTTCACCAACGACCTGGTGTACATCCCGAACGAGGGCGACGTGGAATTCCGCGAGGGCACCGACCCGCAGATGATCCAGGAGTTCTACGACTACATCCACGGCAGCGACTACCTGAGCAGCCACCAGGGCGAGATCGCCCGGCGCAACGGTGACCGCGCGCCGTGGTTCAACCAGCTCGATGTGAGCATCAGCCAGGAAGTCCCGGGCATCTTCGATGGCAACAAGGGCGAGATCCGCCTGGACATCTACAACTTCCTCAACCTGCTCGACAAGCACTGGGGTGTCGAAAATCGCGCCAGCTTCCCCGGCCGCCGCAACCTTGCGGATTACTACGGGGTGGATCCGGACACCGGCAAGTACATCTATGACATCACCGGCTATCCGTACAACCAGAACGGCCATTACCAGCCGGAAGTGGTGCCGTACTATGTCGACTACATGTTCGGTGACCGCGCCCAGCGCTGGGGCGTGCAGCTGACGCTGCGGTACAAGTTCTGAGCGAACGCGAACCGCAAGCCTGCGAACCGGCGCCCACGTGGCGCCGGTTTTTTTCTTGACGATCCGGCCGTGACGCGGGAAGCTGTCAGGTCCGGTTCCCTTGCAGCGGACAGCGCATGTGACGCAACGCACTGCCGGCGGACCGTTGATCTTTACAGGAGTGCTTGATGAACGACTTACCCGATGGCGCGCATGAGCCCGTTGCCACCGCACATGCGCCTACGGTGAGCGCCAGAATTTCGCCCGTTGACGGCCTTGATGTCCTCTCGCGCAACGAGATCATCAGCTTGCGCGATGCCTCGCAAACCGGGCTGCACGCGCTGCTGCGGCGCTGCGCCCTTGCGGTACTCACCTCGGGCACCATCAGCGACGACCCGGGCAGCATCAGCGAGCGCTATCCCGACTTCGACCTGCAGGTGGTGCAACAGGACCGTGGCATCAAGCTGGAGCTGAACAACGCGCCGGCGCAGGCTTTCGTCGACGGCCAGATCATCCGCGGCATCAATGAGCTGCTGTTCGCGGTGGTGCGCGACATCATCTACGTCACCACGCTGATGCGCTCGGGCCAGTATGACCTCGGCGATTCATCCGGCATCACGCACGTGGTGTTCGACATCGTGCGCAACGCGCGCATCCTCAACCCGCACGTCGACCCGCGGCTGGTGGTGTGCTGGGGCGGCCACTCGATCTCGCGCGAGGAGTACGACTACACCAAGAGCGTCGGCTACCAGCTCGGCCTGCGCGGCATGGACATCTGCACCGGGTGCGGCCCCGGCGCCATGAAGGGCCCGATGAAGGGCGCGACCATCGCGCACGCCAAGCAACGCCGCACCGACAACCGCTACATCGGCATCACCGAGCCGGGCATCATTGCTGCGGAATCACCGAATCCGATCGTCAACCACCTCGTGATCATGCCGGACATCGAGAAGCGCCTCGAGGCCTTCGTCCGTGTCGGCCACGGCATCATCGTGTTCCCGGGTGGCGTCGGCACGGCGGAGGAGATCCTCTACCTGCTCGGCCTGCTGCTGCACCCGGACAACGCGCAGACGCCGTTTCCGCTGATCTTCACCGGCCCGCGCATCGCCGCGCCCTACTTCGAGCAGATCGACCAGTTCCTGCGGCTGACGCTGGGGGACGCGGCCGCCTCGCGTTACCAGATCATCATCGACGACCCGATTGCCGTGGCCCATGCCGTGGTGAACGGCATGGACAACGTGCGCCAGCACCGCATCGACCACAAGGATGCGTTCTTCTTCAACTGGGCGCTGACGGTGCCGTTCGAGTTCCAGCAGCCATTCCCGCCGACCCATGCCTCCATGGCCGGCCTGCACCTGTACCGGGACCGGCCGGTGCATGAGCTGGCGGCGGACCTGCGGCGGGCCTTCAGCGGCATCGTCGCCGGCAACGTCAAGGAGGCGGGCATGCAGGAAATCCGCGAGCACGGGCCCTTTGTCATCGACGGCGAACCGGGCATCATGCACGCACTGGATGCGCTGCTGCGCTCGTTCGTCGAGCAGCACCGCATGAAGTTGCCGGGCGGCAGTGCCTACCAGCCCTGCTACCGCATCCGCGCAACTGCCGACGCCGGCACGGATACTGCTCCGGCGGCTTGACACCCCGCCCCGGCGTGACCACACTATGCGGCTCGCTGGCTGCCGGACCCGGCAGTCGGCCTCGGCGCCGCATGTTGCGCCGACCGTTTCACCCATGCCCGAATAGCTCAGCTGGTTAGAGCACTTGACTGTTAATCAGGGGGTCGTAGGTTCGAGTCCTACTTCGGGCGCCAATTCAAGGGCCGGCAAGCGATTGCCGGCCCTTTTTGCTGGCCGGGACGCGGGACTGGGACCCCGGAAGAGCGGGAGCAGGGCAAAGCCCGCGCAGCCTGTCGAAGCCCGGATGCGTCGTAGGTTAGCGGTGAGCGTAGCGAACCCCAACAGCCGACGCAGTCGGCAGCATGAACCACGGCGCCACCCAGCCGGAGCGCAGGTCGGGACGCTGGATACGACGGACCGGCGTCAACAGGGTGTACCTTCAAGGCAAGGCTCGCGGCTCTACCGCCCACCGTCATTCCGGACCTGCCGCAGGCAGCATCCTTCTCGACCTGCGGCGTGGCATGGCGAGGCGGCACGTGGCGCGCGGCTCCGGGAGAACGGCCGGCCGCTCAACCGGCGGCGCAGGCCGCGGCTTGGCGGTCGGTCGGCGTGCCCTGGCGGACGCGGCCGGAGTTGGCTACGACGATCTTGCGCGCGCTGTCGGCCTGGCCGGCCTGGCAGACGACGATGCTGAGGTTGCTGCCCGGCGCGCTGCCGTCGGCGACGTAGCGGACGCGACGGCGGCCGCTGCTGCTGACGGCCCGCAGGCCGTGGCCCAGCGCCGCGCCACGCCGCAGCGGCCGTCCGTCCGGCACCCCGTCGTGGTTGCGGTCCGCGGCCACCAGCCAGCCGATGCTCCAGTCGGATGCGCCGCTGCAGGCTCGCCCGTCGCGGCTGGGGCAGAGCAACACCGCAGAGCCGCCCTGGATTGCGCTGGCGCGGGCAAAGTGCAGGGCCGCCACCATGCCGTTGTCGACGTTGTCCAGCCGCGTGCGGGCGCCGAGCCGGGCAAACGACGGCACCGCCAGTACGCAGAGCACGCCGGCAACGGCCAGCGTGAACAACAGCTCGACAAGGGTGAATCCCTTTCCTGCAGGGGCAAACATGGCTGGCTTCCTTTCCAGCAGGGTGAACCACATGGTCGGCATCCTGCAGCCCGCGGCACAGCAGCCTTGAGCGCATCGATTCGTGAGCCTGTGCCGGCGGCGTTTGTAGGCCGCCATCTATAATCGCCCGATGAGCACGCGATTCGAGCTGGTCTCGCCCTACCAACCCGCGGGGGACCAGCCCGAGGCGATTCGACGTCTGGTCGACGGCTTCGAGAGCGGACTGGCGGCGCAAACCCTGCTTGGCGTCACCGGCTCGGGCAAGACCTTCACCATCGCCAACGTGGTCGAGCGCATCCAGAAGCCGACCCTGGTGCTGGCCCCGAACAAGACGCTGGCGGCGCAACTGTACGGCGAGTTCCGCCAGTTTTTCCCGCACAACGCGGTCGAATACTTCGTCAGCTACTACGACTATTACCAGCCCGAGGCCTATGTGCCGGCGTCCGACACCTTCATCGAGAAGGACGCCAGCATCAACGACCACATCGAGCAGATGCGCCTGTCGGCGACCAAGGCGCTGCTGTCGCGGCCCGACGCGCTGATCGTCGCTTCGGTCTCGGCGATCTACGGCCTCGGCGACCCCGAGGACTACCTCAGCCTGCGCCTGATCCTCGCCCGCGGCGAACACATCGAGCAGCGCAAGCTGATCCGCCAGCTCACCGAGCTGCAGTACACCCGCAACGAAACCGAGCTGCGCCGCGGCACCTACCGCGTGCGCGGCGAGCTGATCGACGTGTTCCCGGCCGAGTCCGACACCGACGCGCTGCGCATCGAGCTGTTCGACGGCGAGGTCGAGAACCTGGCGCTGTTCGACCCGCTCACCGGCGAGGTGCGGCGCACGGTGCCGCGCTACACCGTGTACCCCAAGACCCACTACGCCAGCACCCGGCAGAGCGTGCTCAATGCCATCGAAACCATCAAGGTCGAACTGCAGGAACGGCTGGAGCTGCTGCGTGGCGAGAACAAGCTGCTGGAGGCACAGCGGCTGGAGCAGCGCACCCGCTTCGATGTCGAGATGATGGTCGAGCTTGGCTACTGCCAGGGCATCGAGAACTACTCGCGCCACCTGACCCGGCGTGCGCCCGGCGAACCGCCGCCGACGCTGTTCGACTACTTGCCGGCCGATGCGCTGATGGTGATCGACGAGTCGCACGTCACCGTGTCGCAGATCGGCGCCATGTACAAGGGCGACCGTTCGCGCAAGGAGACGCTGGTCGAGTTCGGCTTCCGCCTGCCGTCGGCGCTGGACAACCGGCCGCTGAAGTTCGAGGAATGGGAGGCGCGCGTGCCGCGAGCCATTTACGTGTCGGCCACGCCGCGCGCCTACGAACTGGAAAAGTCCGGCGACGCCGTGGTCGAGCTGGTGGTGCGGCCGACCGGCCTGGTCGACCCTGAGGTCGAGGTGCGCCCGGTGCGCACCCAGGTCGACGACCTGCTGGGCGAGATCCACGCGCGGGTGGCGATGGGCGATCGCGTCCTGGTGACCACGCTGACCAAGCGCATGGCCGAGAACCTCACCGAGTACCTCGGCGAGCACGACGTCAAGGTGCGCTACCTGCACTCGGACATCGAAACGGTCGAGCGGGTCGAGATCATCCGTGACCTGCGCCTGGGCGAGTTCGACGTGCTGGTCGGCATCAACCTGCTGCGCGAGGGCCTGGACATGCCCGAGGTCTCGCTGGTGGCGATCCTCGACGCCGACAAGGAGGGCTTCCTGCGCTCCACCGGCTCGCTGATCCAGACCATCGGCCGCGCTGCCCGCAACGTGCGCGGCAAGGCGATTCTCTATGCCGACGAGATCACCAGGTCGATGCGCGCGGCGATGGACGAAACCGCGCGCCGGCGCGAAAAGCAGATCGAGTGGAACGTCGAGCATGGCATCACGCCGCAGACCATCGTGCGCAACATCACCGACATCATGGAAGGCGCGCGCGACGACAACCAGGCCCGCCGCGGCCGCCGCGGCGGGACCCGTGCGCAGCGCAAGGTCGCCGAGCAGGAGGCCGAGTACGCCAGCCTCAGCGCCGACCAGGCCGCGGCATTGCTGAAGAAGCTGGAGGCGCAGATGTACCAGCACGCCCGCGATCTCGAGTTCGAAGCCGCCGCGCAGGTGCGCGACTCCATCAAGCGCCTGCGCGAGCAAGCCTTGCGCTGAGCTCGCTGCGCTCGCGGGAATGGGGAATGGGGAATCGGGAATGGGGAATGGGGAATCGGGAATCGGGAACCGGGACCTTGGACCGCACGTGCCCATGTTCCCGGTCATTCCGGATGCCGCGCGGCGGCGATCCGGAATCTTCCTGGCCACGGCGGCAGACTCGATACGCCAGCCGCGATGTCGCAGGTTGGCGGTGAGCGCAGCGAACCCCAACAGGCCATGCCCGCGCCCGCCCCGTCAATGGGGGCGAGTTCGGCGGTTCAGGGCGACTCGAAGCCGTCGCGGAAAATGAGCCCGTACTGCAGCCGCGCGATGCCGAATTGCTTCTTCGCGCCTGCCGATTGCTGGCCGTAGCCACCGACCATCAGCCCGCCGTTCCCGATCGCGATGTCCGTCAGGACGCTTGAATAGCCTTCCCCACTGCCGAAGTCGCCGTAGGACGAGCCGTAGCCGCCAAAGGCTGGATCGGCGGTTCCGTCTGGCAGCAGGTGCAGCACGCCAAAATACGTCGTATAGGACGGCGGCGCGGCGGTGTATGTGCGGCCCTCGGTGCCGCCGATGAACATGCTGCCGCCGGCCTCGAGCGCGACGTCCAACGCGATGTTGTTGTTCACGTCCGTCGGGCCAGTCGCGCGCAATGGTCGCACCAGCGGCGCGCCGCCGTGAAATGTCGGATCGAAACTACCATCCGGCATCAGGCGCGCGATCAGCCAGTTGGTGACGCTGACCGACGCGTTCGCGACCGCGCCAACGACAACGATCCGACCCCTACGATCGATCGCCGCCCGGAACAACCCGTTGATGTCGGCAATGGTGAAATCAACGCGGCCGTCATGTGCCGGCCCGAAGGCGGGATCGCGCGTTCCGTCGGGCAACAGATGCGCAATGGCGGCGTGCTCGTAGAGCGGAGGCAGGCCATCGCTGCAGGTACACGTATAGGCACCGCCAACAACCACGAGCCTGCCGTCTTCCTGCTCGATAACCGAATTCGCAAAATCCGCATTAGCCCCGGTGGGGCCTCCAAGGTCGAAGGTGACGGTCACGATGCCGCCGTCGCCGAACGTCTGGTCGAGCCCGCTGAAGTCAGCATCAAGCCGCGCCACCGCCATGTCGAGGTTGGCAGTCGGGCCAGTGGCGGTACCCGCCAACAGCAACTTTCCGTCGCGCTGCGATGCGATGGAAGAAACGCTGAATCCATTCGGCAAGGTTTGGTAATACGCCCCGACACCATCGGCTACCGCCGGGTCAAGCGCCGACCCATCGGCCCGCAAGACCGCCACCGCGACCGAGTGCGATGCGTGAAACCCGAACGGCGAGCTCCCCACCAGTACGATCCGCTCGTCCGGCAGCAGCGCCATGTCGATCAGCGACGCCGCGAATGGTGAGGTTGCATCATCCGGATCGGGGCCTCCGAACGGATGGAAGCTCAAATAGCCAACGCCGCCCGGACCGAAGCTCGGATCGAAGGTGCCGTCCGGCAACAGCCGCGCCACACAGAAAAACGGAAGCCTGTCCGAGACGGGATTGCCGTCCTTGTCCACCGCGTCGACCGCCATCTTGTCGCAGGTGCCAGCCATCAGGATCTTGCCGTCCGGGAGCAGGTGCATTTCGGTGCCGGTGTCGTCGAGGCCGTTCGATACGTCGAACAGCTTGCGCCCACCCTGCGCGAAGCCAGGGTCAAAGCTCCCGTCCTGCGCAAGCGCCGGGGCACACACCGCGGCGCCCAGCAACAGCAAGGCGCAGATGGCGGCTGGCGGCCACGGCATGTGCGCCCGGAAATGTCGAAACTGGATCTTGCCCACGGGGACTCGCCTCATCGTACCGAGTGCTCACCCAGTACATACGCCCTTCGGCCACCGGAACGACATCCGGGCCGGGCAGGGAGTATGGCGGCGGTTTGCTTCAGGTACCGGCGGGGCATGGAGCGAACGCCCACCCCGATGGTGGTCGCGCCCATTGACCGCCCGGCCGATGGCTCCGGCACGCGCACGCGTCCATCAGCTGCAAACGGTAGCCCGTCGACGCTTGTCGCGGCAGCGGGGCTTCGGTATGATGCGCGGCTCTGTGGGCGGTTAGCTCAGCGGTAGAGCACTACCTTGACATGGTAGGGGTCACAAGTTCGATCCTTGTACCGCCCACCAGCTTCGACGAACGGCGCGCACCCCACGGTTCGCGCCGTTTTTGCTTCCGCGGGCCGCAGGCGAGGCGTCGGCCGGTGTGCGGAAGCGGCCCCGGCGGCCCTTGCGGGCCGAGATCGGTGCGGCTTGCGGCCAATGTGGCGGGAAGCTGATGTAGCGCCCTGACAGGATCAAGGTCACGATCGCCTCGTGGCCAGCAGCCTTGACGGTGCGAAAAAACCCTCTTTTCGCGCTGAAGCGGTTCTATACTCCGACCCGTTGCCAATGGGGAAAACGAATGAGCCGCACAACCGCGCGTCTGTTGCTGTTCGCCAGCCTGCTTTTTGAGGTTGCCGTGTTCGAACCGGCGATGGCAACCACCACCCACGATTTCTCGACCGACACCATCATCAGCGGTCCGGTAGTCCTGAGCGACGATACCGTCTATCAAAGCACAAACGGCAGCAGCATCACGTTTGCTTCGACGGTGGACGGTAATTACTCGCTGACAGTGACCACGACCGGCTCCGGTGCGGTGACGTTCGACGACGAGGTTGGCGCGTCGACCGCGTTGACTGGGTTGACGACGAGGAGTGGCACGCTCTCGGTCAATAGCCTGAAGATCGATGGCCCATTGTCGCTTGCCACCCTGTCTGGCGTCATCACTGAGCCGGCTGATGCGAGCTTCGTCGTGACAGGCGCGTCGTCTTTTGATTCCGGCACCAACTCAATCATGCTGTCGAGTACAGGCAACGACTTCCAGGGTGATGTGAGTGTGCATGGCGGTGTGACAACGATCGCCGACGTGAACGCGCTGACGCTGGGCGTGCTGGAAACGGCCGACCTGACCGTCAGCAGTGGTGGAGCGTTGAACTTGGGCGGCGGCTCGGTCGCCGGCGCCTTGGAGGCGGACAGCAGTGGCGGCGCGGTCCAGCAGTCGGGGGGCTTGGTGATCACCGGTGACGGCAACATCACGGCGGGCAACGGCACGATCGCGCTGACCGACGCGGGCAACGACTTTCAGGGCGCCGTCTCGGCGACAGGCGGAGGCATCGCGCTCGCGGACGTGAACGACCTCACTGTGGCTTCGCTAGCCGACAACGCGAACGGGAGCGTGAGCCTCGCAGCGGGCGGCAGCATCGGGTTGCCGCCGAGCGGGATCAATGCAGGTGCGGGCAACCTGACCGTGACTGCCGATGGCGGCACCTTGTTCATTGCCGGTCAGCTGGCCGGAGCCGACATCGGCTTGACTGGGCATGATGGCGTGACCGTGGCCGCAGACATAAATGCCGCCGGCGCGCTCGCATTGAGCAGCACGAATGCCGCGATCGCGCAGGCGGCCGGTGTGATCACAGCGGGTGGCGCCACGACAGTGGATGCCGGCAGCGGCGCGATCACGCTGAGCGGGCCGACCAATTCCCTTGAGGGTCCGGTCTCGGCCCATGGCTCGGCTGTGTCAATTGCGAACTCGATGCCGCTCGCGCTTGCCACGGTGGTCAGCAGCGGCGACTTGACGCTGTCCGCGACAGGGGGCGTGACAAATGCAGTGGACCTGACGTTCGGCAATGGAGGCACCACCGGGTATGTGGCCGACGCTTACATCCAGGGGTCCACTTCAAGTCTGAGCTTGCACGCAGACGCGTTGACTGCAGATCAGCTTGCTGTTGGCGGAACGGCCACCCTGGGAGGGACCTTGAACCTCGCGTTTGCCAGCGCGCCGAGTGTCGGCCAGAGCTTCACCATACTCACCGCGGCGGGAATAGCCGACACCTTCGCTACGGTCAATGCAACGGGGCTGGCGCCGAGCACGCAGGCAAAGGTCACCTACCATCCGGACAACGTGCAGTTGCAGATCGAGGCTGCGCCGGCGACGCATTTCAGCCTCAGTGCGCCGACACCCGTCGCTGCCGGCACGAGCGCGAGCGGCTTGACCGTCACCGCGCTGGACGCCTCGGGAAATCCAGCGACCGGCTATACGGGCTCAGTGCATTTTACCAGCACCGATGGCCGCGCCCTGCTGCCTGCCGACACCGCTTTGGCCAACGGCACTGGCAGCTTCAGTTTCACCTTGAATAGTGCGGGCAACCAGACGATCACTGCGACCGACACCGTCAGCCCAGGCATCACCGGGACCTCCAATACGATCGCGGTGGATCTGGTGACCCAAACGATTACGTTCACGTCCACACCGCCGACCGCTGTTGTGGGGGAAAGCTACGAGGTCAGCGCCAGCGCCACCTCGGGCCTGGCGGTAACGTTCAGCATCGATGCCGCAGCGTCGACCGGTGCATGCACGATTTCCGGGTCGACCGTGTCCTTTACCGGTGGCGGCACCTGCATCATCGATGCTGATCAAGCGGGCAACGCCCTCTACGCCGCTGCACCGCAAGTGCAGCAGATCATGGCGGTGCAAGCACCCGCCATACCCACGCCACTGCTGGATCGCTGGGCCTTGCTGCTGCTGGGCGCGTTGGTCGGCCTGCTCGGATTCGCGCGGGCAAGAGCACAGGCGTAACCACCCGCGTCGGTAATCGCACAACAGCAGTGCGCACCTCACGGTCCGCGCCGTTTTGCTTCCCCGGGGCGGCTGGCGAGGCGTCCGCCGGCGTGCGGAAGGGGCCGCGGCGGCCGTTGCGGGCCGAGATCGATGCGGCTCCCCGGCAAAGGTGTCAGGCGGTGACGGCGGCGGCCGGTGCCGGCGTGGCGTGCGCGCGTCGCAGGCAGGCGAGGAAGATGTCCAGCAGCCGCGAGGGCGGTGGCGAGCGGCGGTAGATGGCGGCGAATTCGCAGGTGTAGCGGAAGCGCTCGGGGTGCAGCGGGCGCACCAGTTGCCGGGCGACGAAGGGTTCGGCGTAGTGCTCGGGCAGGAAGCCGATGTAGCGGCCTGACAGGATCAGGGTCGCGATCGCCTCCTGGTCCGAGGCCTCGGCGGCGCGGGTCAGGCCGAAGGCGTTGCCGGTTTCCATGTTGGGCGAGTGGAAACCCAGGCCCGCATATTTCTGCGCCCACACCTCGCGCTCGTTGCCGCGCTGGTCCGGCCGCGCGAACAGCGGATGGCTGCGGCCGCAGTAGAGCACCATCTGCTCGCGGAACAGCGGGATGTAGTCCAGCGCCGGCGACGGCCGGTGGGTGGGGATGATGCCGACCTGCCAGGCGCCGTCAATCACGCCCGCCTCGATCTGGTTGGTCGGGCCGACGTGCATCTCGATGCCGACCTCAGGCGCGCGCGTGGCGAAGTCGCCGAGTGCCCCGGCGATATTCGCTGCGGGGTTCGTGACCGTCTTGTCGAACAGCGCGACGCGCAGGTGGCCGCGCAGGTGGTCGTTGATCTCCTCGACCTCCGTGCGGAACTGGCCGACCGCAGCCAGCAGCCGTTCGGCGGCATCGAAGACCCGCGTGCCCTCGTCGGTCAGCACGAAGCCGGAGCGGCCGCGGTGGCAGAGCGTCGCGCCCAGCCGTTCCTCAAGCGCCTTGAGGTGGCGGCTGATGGTCGAGCGGCCGATATCGAGCTCCGACTCAGCCGCGGTCAGGCCGCCGCAGCGCACCACCGTCTGGAACACGCGCAGCAGGCGCAGGTCGGTGTCGCTGAGGGCGCGGGCCAGCGGGGGCAATGGTTCGACGGACATGAAACTCAACTTCGCAAAGCCGATGTTTAACCAACTTTAACCGATGTGTATGCTGGCCGTCAGTTGCATTGCGCGACCGGAGCACGAGCCATGTCCGCCACGATTGAACGCGCCCAAGCTGAACAAGCCGATCCCACCGCGGGTCTGTCACCGCAGGCGCTGGCGGCCTTCTGGATGCCGTTCACCGGCAACCGGGACTTCCACGCCAACCCGCGCCTGATCGTCGGCGCCGAGGGCGCCTATTACACCTCCGCCGATGGCCGCAAGATTCTCGACACGCTGTCGGGCCTGTGGTGCTCCAGCTACGGCCACGGCCGCAAGGAGATCAGCGACGCCATCGCCCGCACCGCGCGCGAGATGGACTTTGCGCCTTCGTTCCAGTTCGGCCACCCGCTGGCCTTCCAGCTGGCGCAACGGGTCGCTGCAGTGACGCCCGGCGACCTGAACCACGTGTTCTTCACCAACTCCGGCTCGGAATCGGCCGACACGGCGCTGAAGATGGCGCGCGCCTACTGGCGCATGAAGGGCCAGCCGCAGAAGACCGTGATGATCGGCCGCATGAAGGCCTACCACGGGGTCAACGCCGGCGGCACCAGCCTCGGCGGCATCGGCGGCAACCGCAAGACCTTTGGTCCGCTGGTGGAGGTCGAGCACCTGCCGCATACCTTGCTGGCAGAGAACGCCTTCAGCCGCGGCCTGCCCGAGCGCGGCCTGCACCTGGCCGACCAGCTCGAGGAGATCATCGCGCTGCACGACGCCTCCAACGTCGCCGCGGTGATCGTCGAGCCGATGAGCGGTTCGGCCGGCGTGATCGTGCCGCCGGCCGGCTACCTGCAGCGGCTGCGCGAGATTTGCGACCGCCACGGCGTGCTGTTGATCTTCGACGAGGTGCTGACCGGTTTCGGCCGGGTCGGCGCGCGCTTCGGCGCCGACCTGTTCGGCGTGGTGCCCGACATCATGACGCTGGCCAAGGGCCTGACCAACGGCGCCGCACCGATGGGCGCGGTGGTCGCCAGCGACGCCATCTACGACGCCTTCATGGACGCCGACCTGCCCGAATACGGCATCGAATTCCTGCATGGCTACACCTACACCGCGCACCCGATCGCCTGCGCCGCCGGCCTCGCCGCCATGGACATTTTCGAGCGCGAGGACATGGCCGGACGGGCGGCCGCCATGGCGCCGTACTTCGAGCAGCAGATCCACGCCCTGAAGGGACTGCGCAACATTGTCGACATCCGCAACCTCGGCATGGCCGCCGCGGTGCAGATCGAGCCGGCACCGGGCGCGCCGGGCAAGCGCACCTGGGAGATCTCGATGGAGTGCTGGAAGCGCGGAATGTACCTGCGCTTCAGCACCGACACCGTGCAGCTCGGGCCGCCCTTCATCTGCGACAAGAGCGAGATCGACACGATGTGCAACATCCTCGCCGATGTCATCCCAACCATCCGCTGACGAGCCGAAAAGCCCATGAGTTCAACCGCCGAGCGTGTGGCAAGCGCAACCTCCGCCGCGAGCATCCATCACTTCATCGACGGCCGCGTGGTCGAGGAACGCGACGGCCGCAGCCTGCCGGTCTTCAACCCCGCCAGTGGCCGCGAGACGGGACGCGTGGCGCTGGCCAGCGCCGGACTGGTACGGCAGGCCATCGCCTCCGCCGTTGCGGCGCAGCCCGCCTGGGCCGAGGTGCCGCCGCTGCGCCGCGCGCGGGTGATGTTTCGCTTCCGCGACCTGATCGAGCGCCACGCCGACGAGCTGGCGCGGCTGCTGACCCGCGAGCACGGCAAGGTGCTGGCCGACGCGCGCGGCGAAGTCACCCGCGGCATGGAGGTGGTCGAGTTCGCCTGCGGCATTCCGCACCTGCTCAAGGGCGAGCATTCGCTGGACGTCGGCACCGGCCTGGATTCGTGGTCGATGCGCCAGCCGCTCGGCGTGTGCGCCGGCATCACGCCGTTCAATTTCCCGGCCATGGTGCCGCTGTGGATGTTTCCGCTGGCGATCGCCTGCGGCAACAGTTTCGTGCTGAAGCCCTCGGAGAAGGACCCGTCCGCGCCGCTGCTGCTGGCCGAGTGGATGCGCGAGGCCGGGCTGCCGGACGGCGTGCTCAACGTGGTCAACGGCGACCGCGAGGCAGTCGAGACGCTGCTGGACGATCCGCGCGTCGCTGCCGTCAGCTTTGTCGGCTCGACGCCGATCGCGCAATCGATCTACGCACGCGCCGCCGCCAACGGCAAGCGCGTGCAGGCGCTGGGCGGCGCCAAGAACCACATGGTCGTCATGCCTGATGCCGACCTGGACCAGGTGGTCGACGCGCTGATGGGCGCCGCCTACGGCTCGGCCGGCGAGCGCTGCATGGCGATCTCGGTTGCCGTGCCGGTCGGCGAGGCGGTGGCCGACGCCTTGGTTGCGCGGCTGCGCGATCGGATCGGCGCACTGCGGGTCGGCGACGGGCTGGACGAGACGCTGAAGCCGGAGATGGGCCCGCTGATCACCCGCGAGCACCTCAAGCGCGTGCGCGACTACGTGCAGCTTGGCATCGACGAGGGCGCGGAACTGGTCGCCGATGGCCGCGAGCTGCGGGTGGGCGGGCATGAGGACGGCTTCTTCATCGGCGCCTGCCTGTTCGACCACGTGCTGCCGACGATGCGGATTTACCGCGAGGAAATTTTCGGACCGGTGCTGTCGGTGGTCCGCGCAGCCAGCTTCGACGAGGCGGTGGCGCTGGTCAACGCCCACGAGTTCGCCAACGGCACCGCGGTATTCACGCGCAGCGGCGAAATCGGTCGCGAGTACGCCCGGCGCATCCACGTCGGCATGGTCGGCATCAACGTACCGATCCCCGTGCCGATGGCCTTCCTCAGCTTCGGTGGCTGGAAGCGCTCGCGCTTTGGCACGCTCAATGTCTACGGCGAGGAAGGCGTGCGCTTCAACACCCAGGTCAAGACCGCCATCGCGCGCTGGCCGAAGGGGCCGGTCGACGAGAATCAGTTTTCGATGCCGACGATGACCTGATTGGCCACCGGCGGCGCGACCACGCGCGCGGCCGGCACGCATTGGGAGGGGCGCGGCAACGAAGCTCGGTTGCCGGCGTCCACGCGACCCGCAGCGCTCGCGGCGTGGCGCGAAAAGGCGCGGCGGAGGCTGCGCTAGAATCAAGGCAAGGGGTGCCGGCATGTGGTGCCAGCCATCGCAGGGGATCCAACGGCAGGGCAGGGACGCCCCAACGGACAACAACAGCGGAGAACAGCTTCATGACCCACAACGTACGCGCCGGCCTGATCCAGATGGCGACGCCCGAAGGTGCCGAGGACATGAGCCCGGTCGAGATCCGGGACGCGATGACCAAGAGTCACCTGGCGCTGATCGACGACGCCGGCGCCAGGGGCGTGCAGATGCTGTGCATGCAGGAGCTGTTTTACGGCCCGTACTTTTGCCCCAGCCAGGACACCCGCTGGTACAGCATCACCGAGTCGGTGCCGGACGGCCCGACCACGCGCCTGATGCAGGAGTACGCGAAGAAGCATTCCATGGTGCTGGTGGTGCCGCTGTACGAGCAGGACATCCGCGGCGTCTACTACAACACTGCCGCCGTCATCGACGCCGACGGCAGCTACCTCGGCAAGTACCGCAAGACCCACATCCCGCAGGTGCGCGGCTTCTGGGAGAAGTTCTTCTTCCGCCCCGGCAACCTCGGCTACCCGGTGTTCCAGACCGCCTACGGCAAGGTGGGCGTCTACATCTGCTACGACCGCCACTTTCCCGAGGGCGCGCGCGCGCTCGGCCTCAACGGCGCCGAGATCGTCTTCAATCCGTCGGCCACGGTGGCCGGCCTCAGCGAATACCTCTGGAAGCTCGAGCAGACCGCCCACGCCGCGGCCAATGGCTACTTCATGGGCGCCATCAACCGCGTCGGCGTGGAAAAGCCTTGGGAAATCGGCGAGTTCTACGGCACCAGCTATTTCGCCAATCCCAAGGGCCAGATCATCGCCGAGGCCAGCCGCGACAAGGACGAGCTGCTGGTGCACGACCTCGACTTCGACCAGATCACCGAGGTGCGCGACCTTTGGCAGTTCTACCGCGACCGCCGGCCAGACATGTACGCCGACCTCTGTCGCCCCTGACAGGCCCGCCGACCACGCCCCGGAAGCATGCCATGAGCACACGCCGCGACGTCGCCAGCGAACGGCTTGAGCCGGACTGCTACGAGCGCAACTTCGCCGATATCAAGCCGGCGCTGACGCAGCATCAGGCGGCGGTCGAGGCGGACCGCTGCTATTTCTGCTTTGACGCACCCTGCACGACGGCCTGCCCGACGGGCATCGACATTCCCGACTTCATCCAGAAGATCCGCAGCGAAAACCTGATCGGCTCGGCCGCCGACATCCTCGGCGCCAACATTTTCGGCGCCATGTGCGCACGGGTCTGCCCGGTCGAGACCCTCTGCGAGCAGGCCTGCGTCCGCAACACCGCCGAAGAGAAGCCGGTGGCGATCGGCGCCTTGCAGCGCCATGCCACCGACGTCGTGCTGCGCGACAACGTGCAGCTGTTCACCCGCGCGCCGCCCAGCGGCCGTCGGGTGGCGGTGGTCGGCGGCGGGCCGGCGGGCCTGTCGTGCGCGCACCGCCTGGCGATGCTCGGCCACGAGGTGGTGGTGTTCGAGGCGCGCGCGCGGCTCGGTGGCCTCAACGAGCACGGCATTGCCGCCTACAAGGTCAATGGTGGCATCGCGCAGCGCGAGATCGACTATCTGCTGGAGATTGGCGGCATCGAGGTGCACACCGGCACGCGGCTGGGCGAGCAGGTGACGCTGGAGCAGTTGCGCGCCGGCTACGATGCCGTATTCCTCGGCATCGGCCTGGCCGATGTCAACGCACTCGGCATCGAGAGCGAAGCGGTGCCGGGCGTGGTTGACGCGGTTCGCTACATCGAAGCCCTGCGCCAGGCGCCGGAGCTGTCGGCGCTGCCGGTTGGTCGGCGCATCGTCGTCATCGGCGGCGGCATGACTGCCATCGACATCGCCGTGCAAACACGCTTGCTTGGTGCCGACGAAGTCACGATCGTCTATCGGCGCGGTCCCGAGGCCATGGGTGCCTCGCAGTGGGAGCGCGACCTGGCGCAGTCGCAGGGTGTGAAACTGCGCTACTGGTCGCGGCCGCGGCGGCTGATCCTGGACGGTGGCGAGGCGACCGGCGTCGAGGTCGAGCGCACGCTGCTCGTCGACGGCGCATTGGTCGGCAGCGGCGAGACGGAGGTGCTTGCCGCAGACATGGTGTTCAAGGCCATCGGGCAAAAGATCGTCACCGACCCACTGGACGCCAGCGCCGCCGACATCCTCGACACCCGCGCCGGGCGGCTGCGGGTGGATGCTGGCCGGCGCACGTCGCTGGGCAACGTCTGGGCCGGCGGCGACTGCATCGGCACCAGCCAGGACCTGACCGTCGCGGCCGTCGAGGACGGCAAGCGCGCCGCGCTGGACATCCACCGCGTGCTCGGCGCCTGATGGGCGGCGCCACCCAAGCTCCGGAGCGAAACCATGCCTGACCTCAGTTGCAACATCGCCGGCATCCGCTCGCCGAACCCGTTCTGGCTGGCGTCGGCGCCGCCCACCGACAAGGAATACAACGTCGTGCGCGCCTTCGAGGCCGGCTGGGGCGGCGTGGTCTGGAAAACGCTCGGCGACGACCCGCCGGTGGTCAACGTCAACGGCCCGCGCTACGGCGCCTGGTGGGGCGCCGACCGCCGCGTGATGGGCTTCAACAACATCGAACTGATCTCCGACCGCAGCTTCGACCAGAACATCGCCGAGATCACCCGCGTCAAGGCCGCCTGGCCCGGCCGCGCCATGGTGGTGTCGGTGATGTTCCCGATGGAGCGCGCGGTGTGGCAGCGGCGCCTGGCGCAGATCGAGGCCACCGGCGCCGACGGCATCGAGCTCAACCTCGGTTGCCCGCACGGCATGTCCGAGCGCGGCATGGGCGCGGCCATGGGCCAGCAGCCGGACCTGATCGAGACCGTCGCGCGTTGGTGCAAGGAGCTGACCACGCTGCCGGTGATCGTCAAGCTGACCCCCAACATCACCAACATCGTGCCGGCGGCGCTGGCAGCCAAACGTGGTGGCGCCGACGCAGTCTCGCTGATCAACACCATCAACTCGATCATGGCGGTGGACCTGGACCGCATGGCGCCGGAGCCGACCATCGACGGCAAGGGCAGTCACGGTGGCTACTGCGGCCCGGCGGTCAAGCCGATCGCGCTGCACATGGTCGGCGAGATTGGCCGCTTTCCCGAGACCCGCGGGCTGCCGGTATCGGCCATCGGGGGCATCGGCAACTGGCGCGACGCCGCCGAGTTCATGGCGCTGGGCGCGCGCAACCTGCAGGTCTGCACCGCGGCCATGGTGTACGGCTACAAGATCATCGACGACATGCTCGACGGCCTGGCCCGCTGGATGGACAGCAAGGGCTACCAGCGGCTGGACGATTTCATCGGTCGCGCGCTGCCCAACCTGGTTGACTGGAAGTCGCTCAACCTCAACTACGTGACCAAGGCGCGCATCGACCAGGACTTGTGCATCAAGTGTGGCCGCTGCCACATCGCCTGCGAGGACACCTCCCACCAGGCCATCACCTGCAGCCGCGACGGCCAGCGCCATTTCGAGGTGATCGACGCCGAATGCGTCGGCTGCAACCTCTGCGTCGAGGTTTGCCCGGTCGAGGACTGCATCAGCATGGTGCGGCTGGAGAACGGCATCGATCCGCGTACCGGCCGCGCGATCGATCCCGGGCACGCCGACTGGACCACCCACCCAAACAACGTGCTGGCAACCGCGCCCGAGCCGGTGACCAGCGACTGATCCACCATTCGCAGCAAACCGTCCGTGCGCGGCGGTGAGGAGGCAGGCAGCATGGCATTGTTGATCCGCGGCGGCACCGCCGTCACCGCCAGCGAAACCTTCGAGGCCGATATTCTCTGCGAGGACGGCCGCATCCGTGCCGTCGGCAAGAACCTCGCGGTGCCGGCCGACACCGAAATCGTCGACGCGCAGCGCTGCTACGTCATGCCCGGTGGCATCGATCCGCACACGCACATGCAGATGCCCTTCATGGGCACCGTCTGCAGCGAGGACTTCTTCACCGGTACGGCGGCGGCGCTGGCCGGCGGCACCACCATGATCCTCGACTTCGTCATCCCCAACCCGCAGGAACGCATGCTCGACGCGTACAAGAAGTGGCGCGGCTGGGCGGAGAAGGCCTGCGCCGACTACTCCTTCCACGTCGCGGTGACCTGGTGGGACGAGTCGGTGCGCGAGGACATGGGCACGCTGGTCCGCGAGCACGGCGTCAACAGCTTCAAGCACTTCATGGCCTACAAGGGCTCGATCATGGCCGACGACGGCGTCATGGTGCAGAGCTTCCCGCGGGCGCTGGAGCTCGGCGCCATCGTCACCGCGCACGCCGAGAACGGCGACCTGGTCGACCAGCTGCAGAAGGACGTCTACAAGCGTGGCGTCGCCGGCCCCGAAGGCCACCCGGCGTCGCGGCCGCCGGCGGTGGAGGGCGAAGCGGCCAACCGCGTCATCCGCATCGCGCAGATCCTCGGCGTGCCTTTGTACGTGGTGCACAACTCCTGCCGCGAGTCGGTCGAGGCCATCGCCCGGGCACGCTCCGAAGGGCAGCGCGTGTACGGCGAGTGCCTGGTGCAGCACCTGTTGATCGACGAATCGGTTTACGAGAGCAAGGACTGGGACTTCGCCGCGGCGCACGTGATGAGTCCGCCGTTCCGGCCCAAGTCCAACCAGGAGGTGCTGTGGGACGCATTGCGCGGCGGCCTGTTGCAGACCACCGCCACCGACCATTGCTGCTTCTGCAGCGACCAGAAGGCGATGGGCCGCGAGAATTTCGCCAGGATCCCGAACGGCACGCCGGGTGTCGAGGACCGCATGGCGATCCTGTGGCACTACGGCGTCAACATGGGCCGGCTGACACCCAACGAGTTCGTCGCCCTCACCTCGACCAACGCCGCCCGCATCTTCAACATCCATCCGCGCAAGGGCACGCTCAAGGTCGGCGCCGATGCCGACATGGTGGTCTGGGATCCGACTCGCAAGAAGACGATTTCGGTCGAGACCCAGCACCAGAAGGTCGACTTCAACGTGTTCGAGGGCAAGCAGGTGGAGGGCGCGCCGCTCTACACCATCAGCGGCGGGCTCGTGAAGTATGCCGACGGAAAGCTGCACGTCGAACCGGGCATGGGGCGCTACGTCGACCGCCCGCCGTTCGCGCCGTTCATGCGGTCGGAGCAGCGCTGGAACGAGGCGCGTCGCCCGCAGCCGGTCGAGCGGACGCCGGCATGATCAGGGCTTGAAGCACCGCCCTGCGCCGCGCGCGGCGCGGGCCCGCACATCCACAGCGCACCGTCGCACATGGGGAAGGCATGAACGACACGACACGCTTCCACGACCTGGCGTTCCGCACCGATGCCGAGGTGGACGCCATCTGCCGCGCGGTCGGCGACTCGCGCCTCTACAACGACGACCTGGCGCCGGCCGGGCCGCGCCGGCGCACCTGGAACACCTGGCACATCCTGGCGATGTGGCTGGGCATGTCGGTGGTGCTGACGACCTACACCCTGGCCTCCGGGCTGATGGCCGCCGGCATGAATTGGTGGCAGGCCCTGCTCACGGTCGGCATCGCCAACATCATCGTGCTGCTGCCGATGCTGCTCAACGCGCACGTCGGCGTGCGCTACGGCATCCCGTTCCCGGTGTTCGTGCGCTCGTCCTTCGGCATCGCCGGCGCCAACGTCGCCGCGCTGGCGCGGGCAGTGGTTGCCTGCGGCTGGTTCGGCATCCAGACCTGGCTGGGCGGATTGGCGGTGTCGGGCATCGCCGCGGTGCTGTGGCCCGGCTGGTCGACGCTGGGCGGCCATGACTTCATCGCCTTCTTCATCTTCTGGGCGCTGCAGATGGCGATCATCTTCCGCGGCATGGAGGGCATCAAGCGTTTCGAGTCCTGGGCCGCGCTGCTGCTGATCCTGGTCGGCGTCTGGCTGCTGTACTGGGGCATCTCGGCCGGGCATGGCATCGGCCACGTGCTGCAGACCTCGGCCAGCATGATGGGCGAGCCGAAACACACGTTCTGGCAACTGTTCTGGCCAGGCCTGGCCGCCAACGTCGGCTACTGGGCCACCCTCAGCCTGAACATACCGGACTTCACCCGCTTCGCGCGCTCGCAACGCTCGCAGGTGATCGGCCAGGCCATCGGCCTGCCGGTGACCATGATCATCTACAGCTTCATCGGCATTGCCACCACCGCGGCCACCGTGGTGGTGTTCGGCAAGCCGGTCTGGAACCCGGTCGACCTGGTGCCGATGATCACGCAGAACCCGGTGATCCTGATCATCGCCATGCTGCTGATCCTGGTGGCGCAGATCAGTACCAACATGGCGGCCAACGTGGTCGCGCCGTCCAACGATTTCTCGAACGTCGCGCCGCGGCTGATCTCGTTCCGGACCGGCGGCCTGATCACCGGCGTCATCGGCGTGCTGATGTTCCCCTGGGCGCTGTTCGACAACGCCGGCGCCTACATCTTCACCTGGCTTGGCGGCTACGGCAGCCTTCTCGGCGCCATCGCCGGCGTGATGATCGCAGACTACTGGCTGGTGCGGCGCCGCCGCCTGGACATCGTCGACCTGTACCGCGACGCCGGCCAGTACCCGCGCTGGAATGCCATCGCCTTCGTCGCCATGGCGGTCGCGGTCGTGCCGGTGGTACCCGGTTTCATCGCGGCGGCCACGACGCCGGGCGGCGTGGTCGACGATCCGGACTTCATCGACCGCCTCTACACCTACGGCTGGTTCTTCACCTTCTGCGTCGCGCTGGTCGCCTATTGGCTGCTGGCGAAGCTGCGCAGCGCGCCGAGCGCGTCGACCACGACACGCGCCGCCGCCGCGCCGCCCGTCGCACGCGCCGCCGCCGAAAGCCTCGACTGAATACGCTTTGGCGCTGCGGTGCCGTAGGCCGGGTCAAGCCGCCGCAGGCGGTGGACCCGGCGACGCGGATGGTCGATGCATCGCTGCTCCGGCCTTCGGCCTTGAGCCGCCGGGGTCAGAGTGCACTTTTCTTTTGGAAAAGTGCACTCTGACCCCGGTTTTCGTCGGGCTGGCAGCGGTCTTGGCAGGTCGGCATACTTGCCGCTTTTGCGGCGCCCATTGACGATGACTTTCAGCAGCGAGCGCGACCAATTCGACGGCCGGCCGGTGGTGGTGCTGTGCGACGAGGCG
Source organism: Rhodanobacteraceae bacterium (assembly GCA_035699085.1). GTDB lineage: Bacteria > Pseudomonadota > Gammaproteobacteria > Xanthomonadales > Rhodanobacteraceae > DASSBG01. The sequence continues at coordinate 4,770 of DASSBG010000043.1, read as the reverse complement.
CAGGGGCGCCGGGTGCGCATTGCCTGCCGCGGCGCCACACTGCTGAACTTCGAGGTCAGTCATGCGGGCAGCCGCCACGACCTCGCCGACGGCTACCGCAGCGGCGACGAGATCGACGCGCATCCGGGCTCGCGCTTCGCCGTGATGTGCCCGTTTGCCAACCGCATCGCCGACGCCCGCTACCGCTTCGACGGCGAGGAGCACGACCTGCAGCCGGGCGTGCCCGAGGGCCAGCGAGGCATCATGCACGGCCTGGTGCGCGAAGCAGAGTTCGACATCGAGACACTGGAGCACGACGCCGCCAGTGCCAGTACGACGCTGGCGACAACGATCGCTCCGCGGCCCGGTTACCCTTTCACCATCGAGCTTGCCGTCTGCTTCCGGCTGGGCGCCGGCGGACTGTCGCTTGAGGCCTGCATGCGCAACCGCGGCCAGCGGCCCGCACCCTGCTTTTTCGGTTGGCATCCCTACCTCCGGCTTGGCGGAGCCAGCGTCAATCGGTGGCAGCTGCAACTGGCGGCACGCCAGGCGATCCAAACCGATGCGCGCCTGATTCCGCTGCCTGGCGACGCGGCTCGGGTGGCGCTGGACACGGTGGCGCCGGCGATGGATTTTCGCCGCGCCCGGGCGATCGGTGACGCCGAGCTGGACCAGGGCTACGCCGGCCGCGAGGCCGATGCCGACGGTCGCCTGCGCAGCATCCTCAGCGACCCGGCCAGCGGCCTCGCGGTCGCGATGTGGCAGGCGCGCGGAGTGACTCTCGTCTACACCGCCGACACGGTGCAGCGGCCGCGGCAGTCGGTGGCGCTGGAGCCGATGGAGGCGATGACCGATGCCTTCAATCGCGCGGACTGTGCCGATGCCATCCGGCTGGAGCCGGGCGCCGAGCGGCGCTTTCGCTGCGGCATCGAGCTGCTCGCCGGCGCGTAAAAAGGGGACGGAGGCAATTTAGCGCCGAGCTGTAGAAAAGGTGGCGTAAGCACAAGCGCGCTAAATTGCCTCCGTCCCCTTTAGGGCTGCATCAGCCCCGGCGGAAGCTGCGGGCCGACGGTCTTGACCATGTCGGCGCAGACGCGCGGATTGGCGGCCAGCAGGTTGCCGCTGGCGGGCAGGCCGTCGCGGCCGGCGAAGTCGCAGTAGCGGCCGCCGGCCTCGCGCACCAGAAGGCAGCCGGCCGCCATATCCCAGGGCTTGAGCCCGATCTCGTACATGCCGTCGTAGCGGCCACTGGCGACGTAGGCAAGGTCGAGCGCCGCCGAGCCGCTGCGGCGGATATCCTCGGCGCGCTCCAGCAAGGCCCCGGTCATTGCAAGCTGCGCCTCAAGGTGCGCGCGCTGGCGGAAGGGAAAGCCGGTGGCGAGGATCGTGCCGCCAATGTCCTCGCGCTTGCCGACCCGCAGCCGGCGGTCGTTGAGCAGCGCGCCGTCACCCTTGCTGGCGGTGTACATTTCCTCGCGCAGCGGGTCGTAAACCACGCCGGCCACCGGTTCGCCGCGGTCGAGCAGCGCGATCGATACCGAAAAGTGCGGGATCGAACGCAGGTAGTTGTGGGTGCCGTCAAGCGGGTCGATCACCCAGGTCATGCGGTCCTTGCCGCTGGCACCGGATTCCTCGGCGACGATGCCGTGCGACGGGTAGGCGCGGCGCAGCTCGCGTATGATTTCGGCCTCGGCCAGCTTGTCGACCTCGGATGCGAAGTCCATGCGCTGCTTCTCGACAACAGCGATGTTGTCCAGCCGGTTCATGTAGCGCAGGATGATGCGGCCGGCGGCGCGGGCGGCTTGCGTGGCAACCGTGACGGTGGGACGAGGCATGGCGTGGCTGGCGTCAATCTGGCGGAACCGCGCAGCTTAACAGAGTCGCCGGAATCGCCGTTGAAGCCGGCCTTCCGCGCCGGCCGCGACCCAACCCCAACCGGAACTTCCTTTGATGCACGATCCATCGCACAACGTCCGCTTCGTGCTGGTGCACACCTCGCATCCCGGCAATATCGGCTCGGCTGCGCGCGCCATCCGCACCATGGGTTTCCGCCGCCTGGTGCTGGTCGGGCCGGAGCGTTATCCCGACCCGCGGGTCGAGGCGCTGGCTGCGGGCGCCGACGACGTGCTGGCCGGGCTGGTGCTGGCGGACACCGTGGATGCGGCGCTGGCCGACTGCCATCTGGTGCTTGGGCTCAGCGCACGCCGGCGCGGCGTCACGTTGCCCGAGTACACGCCGCGGCAGGCCGCTGCGGCGCTGCGAGAGGCGGTGGGGCAGGGGCGCGAGGTCGCGCTGGTGTTCGGCAACGAGCGGGTCGGCCTCCACAACGATGAGCTGGCCCGCTGCCACGGCATGGTGCGGATCCCCAGTGTCGACGATTTCAGCTCGCTCAACCTGGCCCAGGCGGTGCAGGTGCAGGCTTACGAGGCGCGCCTGGCGCTGCTCGATGCGCCGCCACCACCGCCCGAGCCACGCGACCCGCCGGCCGACCACGCGCAGATGGAACAGTTCTTCGCGCACCTGGCGCAGACGCTTGACGATATCGACTTCCACAAGGGCCGCTCGCCAGTCACCATCGAACTGCGCCTGCGCAAGCTCTTCAGCCGCGCCCGGCCCGACCAGCGCGAGCTGCGCGTGTTGCATGGCGTGCTGGCCGAGGCCCAGCGCGCGGCGCGGTTGGGCGCGTCAGTGGGGCGCAACGAGGAAGTGCCAGCCGACCCACCACCAGAACAGGACGACGGTGACGGTGCCTGAGCGGGTACGCAGTATGTGACCGAACAGATGGGCGCTGGAGGCGATGCGCGAGCGGGGCAGCTCGCCCAGAGCGATCAGCACGCCGATGATCACGCCGCAGAGGACGAAGCCGGCAATGAGAAGGTCGCGCATCAGCATCCAGTCACCTCAACGTCGGGTCCGGCGAAACTTGATCATGGCGACGCCGACGAACACCCAGACCACGGCGAAAAACGCCCGGAACGCGGTGTTGTCCATCAGCGGGTTGAGCAGGTTGGACATCGTCGGGAAGCGGAAATAGCGGTGCGACACCTGGTCGATGAGGAAAGCCGTCAGCTCCCACACGCAGATCGCGATGCCGACGCCCAGCCAGACGCTGGCGGTGCACCGCAGGTTCGGCGGCGCGTCGTCCTCGCGCAGCGGTCGCGCGCTGTCCATCCAGGCGCAAAAAAACACCGGCGCGCCAACGACCACGACGATGACCTCGGCCGCCAGCGAGTAGCGCGTCAGCACGCCAAGGATGGTCCCGACCGCCACCGCCAATGCCGCGATCATCACCCAACTGATTGCCTCGTGGCCTTCGCGCCACCAGCGCCACGCGGGCTGGTTCGACAGCGGTATCGGCGCGCGGTCGAGCCGGGCATCGATGATCAGTGCCGAAGCGCCGATCAGGAAGGCAAGCCCGTCCGCTGTCGCGCCGCGGCCCAGATGGAAAAATCCTGTCACCAACAGGAGGATGGTCGAAGGCGCGAACAGCGTTTTTGACCCGTTGGCCATGGCGGCCAATAATACGGGCTCGGGCAGCAATGTCACTTCAGCCCGATTATCCCCCATTCATATGCCCGAGGCTCCCGCCCATGAGTATTACCGCCACCATGCAGACCAGCCGTGGTCCGATCAAGCTGCGGCTGCATGACGACAAGACCCCCATGACCGTCGCCAATTTCGTCAACCTCGCGCGGCGTGGCTACTACGACGGGCTCAGCTTCCACCGGGTGATCCCCGACTTCATGATCCAGGGTGGTTGCCCCGAGGGCAGCGGCCGCGGCGGGCCGGGCTACCGCTTCGAGGACGAGTTTGATCCGGGCCTCCGCCATGATCGGGGCGGCGTCCTGTCGATGGCGAATGCCGGCCCCGGCACCAACGGCAGCCAGTTCTTCATCACCCACGGCCCCACGCCCTGGCTGGATGGCAAGCACAGCGTCTTCGGCGAGGTGGTCGGGCCGGAGGACAAGGCGGTGGTCGATGTCATCGAGGTGGGCGACCGGATCGAAAAGGTCACTGTCGAGGGGGACGTCGACGCCCTGCTTCAGCGCGAGGACGAGCACGTGGCGCAGTGGAATGCAGCGCTCGACGCGCGTGGCTGAAGCAAGCGGACCGGCAGCAAGCGGGCAGGCAAGAAAAGGGCGGCCAGATGGCCGCCCTCTGCTTCCGGAAGCCCGTGGTCAGGCCCGGTTTGGCTTGAAGATCAGCCGGTAGATGAACAGCAGGATGATGGCGCCGATGACGCCAAAGACCAGCCCCCATATGCCGCCGACACCGGCACCCTCGGCGGTGGCACCGGCGCCGACCCCGAACACGGCATTGGCGATCCAGCCGCCGATGAACGAGCCGATGATGCCGATGATTGCTGTGATGATGAAGCCGCCTGGATCCCTGCCGGGCATGATCCACTTGGCGATGATGCCGACAACCAGGCCGATGATGAAAATCCAGAGCCAGTGCAGCATGTGGTTCTCCTCTTGCGATGAAGGGAATGCACGACGCGCCATCGTTGGTGGCGTGACCAATTGTGCACCCGCCAGTCCTCGGCGTGTGAACCGGCGGTAACGGAGGTGCCCGCGCGGCGGGCGGACGCAGGGACCAGGGACCGGGGACCGGGGACCAGGAACCGGGGGTCGGGGACTGGGGGCGAGACGTAATCACATGGACTCGCCCCCGGCGCATTAGGCATCTGGTGCCAGCGGTGGTGAGATGTCACTTCCACCGAAAATTGCCGGGAGCGAGCCCATGAACAAGGTTACGACGATCGGGATTGATTTGGCCAAACACGTGTTT
>DASSBG010000042.1:0-43747 GCA_035699085.1 Rhodanobacteraceae bacterium | reverse complement strand
GCCATGGCCGGGGACGATCAGCTGGTAGCCTTGCCAGTAGTCGGTCGCCGTCCACTCGCGGTGGCCGGTGCCGCCCTGCGCCGGTGCCGTCGGCGCCGCGGCGAAGTCACGGCAGCGATACCAGCTTGGACCCGCGAACGCCTCCACCATCCAGCCGTCGATGCCGGCAAGGCCCTGGTGCGGAACCAGCGTCTCCAGCCGCGGCAGCGCCAGTTGCCAGTCGCCCAGGGCCGACTTGGCGCGCCGGTCCAGGCCGTCGACGCCGCGCACGATGTAGGCGCGGCTCAGCGAAAGCGTGGGGCCATTGCCGGCCAGCGACACGTCGGTCTGGAGGAAGGACAGGCTGCCGTCGTAGAGGCCGATGCGGGCGCCGAAGGGATGGTCGCCGAGCGGCGAGACCGCCTGATCCACCTTGGTCAGGTCAGCGTATTCCTGCTCCGGCGTGTGGGTGCTTGCAGCCCGGGCCGTCAACGGGACCAGCAGCGCCAGCCCCAAGCTTAGAACCGCGTGCAGCCCAACGCTGCCCGCCCCCGAAAGAATCCGTCCCTTGCGCATCATGCGCTCTCCCCAGAGTCCAATGTGCCCGCAGCAGCATTCGCAAGCACTTCCACCGTAGCGCCGCCACGACCTCGATTCAATCGCCGGCCGGCCTGCGTATTATTCTTCCTGGATACATGATACTTATAGAGCGCCTTCTTTCACGTGGTAGTTGTTGGCGAGCAACCTTCTTACGGTGCGGCGTCATGTCCGCACTTCCCGCCCTCAAAGATCGTCTCGCCCGAGTTATACGCGCACGCCGCCAAGCGTTGCAGCTCAGCCAGGAAGCTTTTGCTGACCGTCTGCAAATGCATCGCGCCTTTTATGGCCGCGTCGAGAATGGCCAGAACCTGACGCTGCAAACATTGGAGCGAGTCGCAGAGGGACTGGGAGTGCCAGCATGGGAACTGTTGCGCGAGGCGGATCACCACAAGGCCGATTGACATTGCGCGCATCATCATTGTCGGTCCCGAGGCGTCCTCAGAAATCGCCGTGGATGGCTTGCCACGCGGCCAGCATGGTCGGGCCGGCGGTTTCAGTGCGCAGTACCCGTGGACCGAGGCCGAGGTCGGCGAAGCCGGCGGCGTGCAGGGCATCGAGGTCGGCCGGCGCGAGACCGCCTTCGGGGCCGACGACGAACACGGCACCGCCCGGCTGCGGTCCCAGCGTGCGCAAGCGCAGCGGCGCGCCAGGCACCAGGGCCAGGCGCAAGCCCGGCCCGTCGAGTTCGCCGCACCAGCGGGCCAATGGCTGCAGCGGCTCGACCTGCGGCAGTCGTGCGCGGCCGCATTGCTCGCAGGCGCTGGCCGCAACGGCGCGCCAGTGCTCCAGCCGCTTCGCCGCGCGCGCGGCGTCGAGCCGCACTTCGCTTCGGGTGCCGAGCAGCGGCACGATCCGCGTGGCGCCGAGTTCGGTCGCCTTCTGCACGATCAGGTCCATCTTGTCGCCACGCGCAATGCATTGCGCCAGCATGAGTGGCGCGGGTGGCTCGTTGGCGACGGGCGCAGCCGACTCGATGCTTGCGCGGGCGGCCGCGCGATCCGCGTCCAGCAGCCGCGCCGCGTAGTCGTTGCCGTCCCCGTTGAAGAGCGTGACGCGGTCGCCCGGCCGCAGCCGCAGCACGCGCGTGGCATGGGCCGCGGCGCGCGCATCGAGCGTGACGTCCGCACCGACACGCAGCGGCTCGTCGACGTGGAGGCGGATCTCGCGCATGCGGCGCGGGGTGAACCGGTCAGGCTTCGGCTGGTTCGTCGGCGGGAAGCTGCAGCGCGTCGGCCAGCATCTGCTCGACCGCGCCAAGATCGGGAATCACCGCGTCGTCGTCGCGGACCATGACGTAGTCGTAGACACCGGCGGGCGTTTCGCTGCCATCGCCCCCGGGCACGATGACATCGGCGTTCAATGTGGTCAGGCGCGGGAATCCCTGTGCCAGCATCGCCATGAAGGGCAGGCGCGCACGCTTGCCCAACGCCTTCAGCACGGTGACCTTGGCGTTGCTGTAGCCCTCGCCCGCGGCCATGCCCGAGAGCATGGCAAACGAGAACAGCGGCAGCCGCCAGCCGCGCCACGAGAGGTGGCCGAGCAGCCAGGGCGGGGTATCGGCGATCGGGGTCGGGTCGGAATAGGTGATCACCTCCGCCACCGTCGCGTTGGGCAGCAGCACACGCCCACCAGTGACGGGAATCATGACGCCGCGGATATCGCCGCTGTATTGACTCATGTTGAAGACTCCGTGGCGCACATGTCGACCAGGCGCCGGGCCAGCATTGTGGGTGTGCCGCTGAAACGGGCGATGCCGGCCTGGCTGATGGCATCGACCATGCTGCTGACGACGCAGCTCGAGGCATCCTGGGTCCAGACCTCGCCGCCCTCTTCGGCGACCGCGCGGGCACCCGCGATGACATCATCGACCATGCCGGAGAAGACGATGGCCAGGGTGTCGCTGCCAAACTCGCTGGCCGCCGCTGCCATGGTTGCGCCGAGCGACTGGCCCTGGGCCGCGGCGTCGGCGGCCACGGCCGTGAGCGACACCTTGCCATCCCGCCGCACCGACAACCGTGCCTGGGCCGGCACCACCAGCACTTCGCCGGCGTGCGCGCGCTCGCCGTCAACCGGCAGGCGAACCGGCAGTTTCCCGGCCTTGTGCATCTGCGACACCATGAGGTCGAGGAACTCGTCGCCCATGTGCTGGGCCAGCACGAACAATGCGGGGACATCGGCCGGCAACGCACCGAGGAACTCGCGCACCGCGTCGGGGCCGCCGATGGAGGCGCCCATCACCACCACGCGCGGCAGCAGCGCGGCGTCGTCCGCGGCTTCGGCGTCGTCATCCGGCGCCAGCGGCTGCGGCTTGACCGCGTCCTCCAGTGACATCAGTTCCGGCGCCGAATACACCTCGGCCTCGCGCGGCGGCGGCGCCTCCGGAGCCAGGTAGTCGATCGGATCGACCAGCTCGATGCTGAATTCGCGCGCCGCCAGCGATTCTGCGACTGCGCTGCCAAGCGCGCGCGGCAGGCGGCCGGCGTCGCCGTCCGCGTCTTTCGCGGCCGCAGGCGCGGGCGGCGGGTCGGTATCATCGACCAGCGTCCACTGCGACGACGGTATGGTGTCGGCAATGCTCGCGGCAGGTTCGGGTGGGGTCGCTGCCGCGGTGTCGCCCGGCGCGGCCGCGGCCGCGCCTGCGTCAGCGGCGTCAGCATCATCAGCCGTGCCGGCAGGCCGCTCGCTTTCGGGGCGCGCCGCGAGCAGCTCGTCCAGGCCGGCGGCAACGTCGGCGTCGGCGGCAGGCGCCGGCTGCGCGTCATCGACCAGCTCCAGCGCGTCGGCGAACTCGAGGTCGAACGCGGCCACTGCATCATCGGCTGGCGCGTCGCCTTCGGACGCGTCGTCGTCCGTCGCCGCAAGCGCAGGCGCGAAGTCGATGTCCAGGGCCAGATCGTCCAGCCCTGCATCGGAGTCGGGCGCCGCGGTGTTCGCCTGCGGCTCGGCGAAGCTCGGCCCGCCGTTGTCGTCATCGGCGGCGTCCGGGTCCGGCCCCGCATCGTCGGCGGAGTCCGCCAGCTCAAGCGATTCGCCGGCGGCCGCCGCAGCCTCGGCGCCGGCACCTGGCTCGGCCACCAGTGCAAGATCGTCGTCCAACAGGCTCCAGTCGATGGACAGCGCGGGATCACCCGCCTCGTCGTCGGCCGGCGGCGCTGCGGCCGTCGACGCGCCGCCCGCGGCCGTTGCCGGTTGCGACTCGGCGCTCTCCGGCAGCAGCGGCTCGGGGTCCGGCCCCGCCGCCAGCGGCGCGGCAGCGTCCGCTGCCCCATCAGCGGCGGCCGGCGCCGGATCCGGCTCGGCCTCCACCGCCAGCTCGATCTCGCCGAGGTCGATGTCGACGGTTGGATCGATGGTGGTGACGTTTTCCGCCGGCATCGCATCGGCCGCCCCCGCGTCGCTGGCCTGCAGCACGTCCAGCGCCTCGCCCAGCCAGTCGTCGTCGGCGACGGGGGCCGCGGCCGCTGGTGCAGTCGCGGCGGGCTCAACCGGTGCGGCATCGGCAGGACGCGGCGGATCGACGTTGCGGTCATCGCGCAGCTTGGCCACCAGGTGGCGCGCCCAGCGCGCCTGCTCCCAGCCCTCGAGCGCGGCGCTGCTCTCCGGGTCGTCGAAGATCACCGGGCAACCCCACGCGTCAAGCGTGGCGTAGACCTCGTCGAGACGCTCATCAACCGGCCCGTCCAGGTTGACCACGGCGACCCGCGCGCCTGAATCGGCGAGCGCCGCGCCGTCGAGCGCGTCGACGGCGGTGTCGTAGACGAGGTCAGCCTCGAAGGCGTCGAGTGCCGCGCGCAGGTGCGCGCTGGCCTCGGCGTCGCCGTAGATGAAGGCAACAGGCAACAACGCTGGCGTGTTCTCAGGCACGGACGGCCTTCAACGCGTCTTGCACGTTCTGCAGCAGGTCGGCTTCCTGGTAGGGTTTGCCGAGATAGCGCTCGACACCGACCTCGAGTGCGCGCTGGCGATGCTTCTCACCGGTGCGGGAGGTGACCATGATGATCGGCACCTTGACCAGGCGCGGGTCGTTGCGCATGTAGGTTGCGAGCTCGTAGCCGTCCATGCGCGGCATCTCGATGTCCAGCAGCATGGCGTCGGGAATGTGCTCCTGCAGTTTTTCGACCGCGTCCAGCCCGTCCTTCGCCGTCAGCACGTCGAGGTCGTTGCGTTCGAGCACCCGGGTCGTGACCTTGCGCATGGTGATGGAGTCGTCCACCACCATGATCAACGGCCGGCGGCGCTTGGGCTGCGGCTCGGCCTGCGCCTGCGCCGGCTCCGGCGGCGCCGCCTCGGTGCCTTCGCCGACGTGCTCGCGCAGCGCCGCGCTGCGACGCACCAGCGGCGCGAGGTCGAGGATCATCACCACCGAACCGTCGCCCATGATGGTGGCGCCGAAGATGCCGGGCACGGAACTGACTTGCGGGCCGACCGGCTTGACCACGATTTCGCGCGAGCCGACCACGCTGTCGATGCGCACGGCCGCGCGCTGGTCGCCGGTGCGGGTCATCAGCAACGGCAGCTGCGCCTCGTCGCTGGCGCGGTTCACGGGCAGGCCCAGCAGGTTGGCGAGGTCGTAGAGGTCGAACTCTTCGCTGGCGTAGGTGTAGGTGGCATCGCCGTCCGCAAGACGCCGCTGCAGATCCTCGCGGGCAATGCGCACCACGCCCTGCACCGAGTTCATCGGGATGGCGAAGGTGTGCTCGCCGACACGAACCAGGATGGCCTGGGTGACGGCCAGCGTGAACGGCAGGCGGATGGTGAAGGTCGTGCCCTTGCCGCGCTCGGAGTCGATGCCGAGCGAGCCGCCCAGCTGCTTGATCTCGCTGTGCACCACGTCCATGCCGACGCCGCGGCCGGCCAGCTGCGTGACCTCGCTGGCGGTCGAGAAGCCGGTCTCCAGCATGAAGCCGAAGATGTCGCGGTCGGACAGGTTGGCGTCCGCCTTCATCAAGCCGCGCTCGATGGCCTTGGCGCGCACCGCATCGCGATCGATGCCGCGGCCGTCGTCGCTGACAGTGATCACCACTTCCGTCGCGTCGCGGCCGACGCGGATGTTGACCAGGCCGTCCACCGGCTTGCCGACGGCAATGCGCTGCTCGGGCGTCTCGATGCCATGTGCCAGCGCGTTGCGCAGCATGTGCTCGAACGGCGCCTTCATGCGTTCCAGCAGGTTGCGATCCATCTCGCCCTGCGCGCCTTCGACACGAATATGCGCGCGTTTGCCGGTTTCCTGCGCAGCCTGTCGCACCGTCCGCCGCAGGCTCGGCACCAGCGAGTCGAATGGCACCATGCGCGTGCGCATCAGGCCTTCCTGCAGGTCCGAGCTGACTCGGGACTGCTGCAGCAGCAGGGTTTCCGACTGCCGCGTGAGGTCGTCAAGCAGCCCTTGGATCGAGACCAGATCGGAGACCGATTCGGCCAGTGCGCGCGAGTACTGCTGCAACTGCGAGAAGCGGTCCAGCTCCAGCGGGTCGAACATCGCCGAACCGGCTTCCTGGTTTTCGCGCTGGTAGCGGGCGATGATCTGCGCCTCGGTCTCGATCTCCATCTTGCGCAGCTGGTCGCGCAGGCGGCTGACCGTCTGCTCGAACTCGATGAGGTTGAAGCGGAAGGTCGAGACCTGCTCTTCCAGGCGCGAGCGGTAGATCGACACCTCGCCGGCGTAATTGACCAGCGAATCGAGAAGGTCAGAGCGGACGCGGATCAGCTCGTGCGGCGCACGCGGCTCCGCGGTCGGCTGCGGCAGGGGTTGCGACGGCGCACGCGGCGTCTCCGCAGCGGCCGCTGCGGGCGTCGATGCCGCCGGCGCCTCCGGCACCTCGCCCTCGAGCAACGCCTTGAAGCGTGCAATGGCGTGGACCGGCATCGCGATGGCGCGGCCGCGGGCGACGCGCTGCACCAGTTGGTGCATGCCGTCGAAGCCGCGCTCCAACTCCTCGACCAGCGGCGCATCGGCGGCGCGGTGACCTTCGGCGATGGCCTCCAGCAGTGACTCCATGGTGTGGCCGAGGTCACCAATGGGCGCCAGGCCGGCCATGCGTGCGCCGCCTTTCAGTGTGTGCAGGTCGCGCTGCAGCGAGACCACCGCCGAGCGGTCATCGGGGCGCTCGCGCAGCCCCGCCATCGCGGTGTCGGCGTGGTCGAGGATGTCGCTGGCTTCCTCGACGAAAATCTCCAGCAGGTCGGCATCCAGATCGGGGATGTCGAGCGGGCCGTCCGGCTGCGGATCGTCCAGCAGCGCGCCCGAGCTCGCAGCCGTGGCGAGATCGGCCGCTTCCGCGGCGTTGGCGCTGTCCGCCGCCACTCGCGCCTGTTCGGCAGCGCGGGCGTTCTCGGCGGCGCGAGCTTCGTCTGCAATACGCGCCTCTTCGGCCTCCCGAGCTTCTTCGGCCACTCGGGCTTCTTCGGCTGCGCGCGCTTCCTCGGCTGCGCGAGCCTCCTCGGCTGCGCGTGCCTCCTCGGCTGCGCGTGCCTCCTCGGCTGCGCGAGCTTCGTCTGCGGCGCGCGCCTCTTCTGCCTGCCGCGCTTCTTCGGCTGCGCGTGCCTCCTCGGCCGCGCGTGCCTCCTCGGCCTGTCGCGCCTGCTCGGCGCTTTGCCCCTCATCGGCGGCGCGCTCGCCGCCAGCCGTGTCGCTCTCGGCAGCCTCGGCGTCCCCAGCCGGCGCGATGCCATGCTGCGGATCGTCGGCCAGGCCGCGCGCGGTTGGTACATGGTCGGCCGACTCGAAGTCCCAGGTGCTCTCGCCGTAGGGTTCGGCCGGCTGGTCAGGAATGGCGGCGGCGGCGTCGGCAATTTCGCTGGCCAGGTCCGCGTGCTCGCCCGCTTCGGGCAGCTCGAGCTCAGGGCCGGTCAGTTCGGGGGCGTCATCCACAGCCACGACGTCCGCCGTCGCCTGCGCCTCGTCCTCCTCATCCGTGGGCGCGAAGCCCGGGTCGCGTGTTTCGGGCAGGGCGTCGCGCAAGGCCGCGACGCGTGCAGCCAATTCGGCATGCGCCGGCAGGCGTGGATCGGGTGCGCCAAACTGCGCCATCACGGCGGTGACAATGTCGGCGCTTTCGGCGAGCGCAGCGCGGCCATCGGCCGGCATGGCCTCGCCGTGCCCGCGCAGGCGCTTCAGGTACCCCTCAAGCGGTGCCAGCACATGCACCAGCGGCGGAATGTCGACCATGGCAACGGCGCCGCTGAGCGTGTGCACGGCGCGCAGCAGCGGTTCGCTGACCGCCGTCACGCCCGGCTCGTCGGCGTGGGCGGCGCCGTATTCGCGCATCACCCCGACATGCTGAGCCACCTCGCTCTGCAGGATGTCCAGCAGCACCGGGTCGATGGGCGGCAGCACCGAGCCCGCGGCGCTTGCCGCGGCGGGCGGCGCGCCCGCCGCCGGCGCCTGCTCGAGCGACGAGCGAAGCACGCGGCGCTTTACGGTGCGGGTCACCGTACGCGACGTCGCCGGGGCGATATCCTCGACCCGCGCCGCCTCGCCGGCGGCCAGCTTGTCGGCCACCTGCATGATTGCCGCCACCGGCACCGCCGCGGCCGGCTCGCCGCGCAGCGACGCCAGCATCGACGGCAACGCCGCCACGGCGTGGTCAACCAGCGCAACCACCTCCGGCCCCGGCTGGATCGAGTGGTCGAGCACGCGGTTGAGCATGTTCTCGACCTTCCAGCTGAACTCGCCCAGTGCCATGGCGCCAACCAGGCGGCCGGAACCCTTCAGGGTGTGGAACGAGCGGCGCACCGGCTTCAGCGCCTCCAGGTCGGAGGGCTCCTGTTTCCAGGCGGCGACCGAGGTGCCGAGCGCGGCGGTTTCCTCCTCGACTTCCTCGACGAACACCTCGCGGATGTCCTCGTCGATGTCGTTGGAGGCATCCTCGAAGCCGCCGGCCATCTCGTCCGCCGACACCTGCTCCTCGATCTGCTCCTCGATCTCGACCCACTCGTCGGCGTCGCCATCGGCGGGCGGTGCGGTCGCCTGGGTCTCGGTCAGGCGCATGCCGTCCAGGTCCATGCCGGACGGCGGCTCGTTGCCGGCGCTGCCGGTGACCAGGTCCTCGAGGCCACGGCCGGGCGCGACGCTGACCGGTTCCGACAGCTCGGGCTCGACCGCGGCCGTCGGCGCAGGCGCGTCTTCGGCTGCGGGTGCGGGCATTGCCGGCTCGCGCAGCGGCGGCACCGGCCAGTAGCCAATCGCGGCCAGGCTCTGCTGGGTGACGTCAAGGATGCTGTCGCGGCCGGCGCGGTGGTCGCGAGAGGCCTCGAGGAAATATTCGATGGATGCCAGCGCATCGGCCAGCTTGTCCATCTGCTCGGCGGTCGGCACCCGGTGTTCGGCGATCAGTTCGTTCTGCACGAAGCGGCCGATGCCGGCCAGCAGGTCGGCAGGGCGCTGCACGTCGACCATGCGCATGGCACCGCCGATCTCGTCCAGCAGGCGCGGAATCTGCGCCACTTCGTCGTGACCCCAGGGTGTCTCGATGAAGGCGACGATGTCGCGCTTGACGGTGGCGAGGTTGACCGCCGCCTCGGCCAGCAAGGCGTCGTGCACGTGGCGGCTCTCGGCGTTGGGCGCCATGGCCTCGGTGCCGACGTTGGGGTCCACGGCGCCCAGCCGCTCGATGTGGTCGTCCAGCGACGACTCCACGTAGAGCAGCGCGCCGGCCACGTCCAGCAGCGAACCTTCATCGTGCGGGTGGGTGCCGTCGGTCATCGCCTGGACCACCTGGCGCTGTTCGTCGACCACCCGCCGCGGCACGGCCAGGCCAAGCATGCCGAGGGTGTCGCCGACGCGGTCGAGCACGTCGACCTGCGGCACCAGTTCGCCAACGTCCGGGTCGTTCTGGCGCAGGAAGATGTCGAGTGCGTCCTTGACCCGCAACAAGTCCTCCTTGATCGCCGCCGAAACGGTGTCAAGCAGCGCGCGGTTGTGGCCGGCCATGGCGCCGCGGGCGTGCTCGATCTCCTTCTCGTCGGGCAGGATGTCGGCCAGGCGGTAGCACTGGCGCAGTGCATCGAGCCGCGCGCTGCGGCCGTCGGCGTGGGCGACGTAGTAGAGCAGCTGGCGCGCCAGGTCCTCGGCATCGCCGCGCGACAAGGCCATTTCGCCGCCGTCGATCAACTGCTTGATGGCGCGGTCGACACGACCGATCAGCGGGCGCAGCTCGTCGAGCTGCGCATCGAGCTGGCTGTGCTCCATGCCTTCGAGCACGCCGCCGGTAATCCACCACAGGCGGCGCCCGGTGACGCTGTGGCATTGCGCGCCCAGCTCGTCCAGCACGTGCCGCATCTCGGCGAGGTTGGCGGCCGGGTCGCGGCCGCGCATCCAGGCCAGCAGCGGCACCTGGAAGCGCGCGCGCAGGCCGGTGATGGCCGCGCGCTGCTGCTCGACCGGCAGCGGCGTGACCGAGCCGGGCGCCGAGTCCGGCAGGTCGGCCCCCAGATCGGGCGCGAACAGCACGGCCTCGGTAACCTCGCGCGCACCGCGCGCACCGCGCAAGTCGTTGAGCAGCGGCAGCAGCACCAGCGGGATGTCGCGCCGGCCGCTCTGCACCCGCTCGAGATAGTCGGGAATCTGCACCATGCCGCGCATCAGCACGCCATAGGCGTCCTCGCGCTGCTCGACGCTGCCTTTCAGCAGCGCCTCGGCGACCCGCTCCATTTCCTCCACCACCATCGCCGCGCCATACAGCTCGACCATGCGCAGCGTGCCGTGCACCTGGTGCAGGTAGTCGCCGCAACGGCGCATGAGCTGCGCGTCACCGGCATCGTCGACGTGCGCCTCGAGTGCCTCGCGCGCCTGACGCAGCGTGTCGTCGAGTTCGCGCTTGACCCAGCTCAGGGTGGTGAATTGGATGTCGTCGTCGAATGTCATGCGCGCGTCTCTAGCCTGTGTTTCCGCAACCGCGACGCCTGCGGCGCCGCCGTGCACCTCGCCGCGCCACCGCTTGCGCGGAAGGTACGACTGCCGGCACCGAACTGCCGGCCGCGGGCGGCCTGCAGTACGCCGGCGCCACCACCTCAGTCACCCGGCAGCTTGAAGTCCGCCACCGAGCGCCGAAGGTCGCCGGCCAACCCGGCCAGATTGCCGATGGAGTCAGCCGTCTGGCTGGCGCCGACCGAGGTCTGGGTGGTAATTTCCTGGATCACGTTCATGGTGGCCGAAATGTTGGTGGCGGCCGCCGACTGCTGCTGGGCGGAACTGGAGATGCCCTTGATCAGCTCGGCCAGGTCGTTCGACACCTTCTCGATTTCGCCCAGCGCGGTGCCGGCGTCCTCGGCCGCGCGCGCACCGGAGACCACTTCGGCGGTGGTCTGTTCCATCGAGCTGACCGCCTCGTTGGTATCGGACTGAATCGTCTGCACCAGGGTCTCGATGCGCTTGGTGGCGTTGGCGGAGCGTTCGGCCAGTCGCTGCACTTCGTCGGCGACGACCGCGAAGCCGCGGCCCGCCTCGCCGGCCGAAGCCGCCTGGATGGCTGCGTTCAAGGCCAGAATATTCGTCTGCTCGGCAATGTCGTTGATCAGTTCCACGATCGAGCCAATTTCCTGCGACGACTCGCCGAGACGCTTGATGCGCTTGGAGGTCTCCTGGATCTGGTCGCGGATCGAATCCATGCCTTCAATGGTCTGGCGCACGACGCCGGCGCCCTTGGAGGCGATCTGCACCGAGCGCTGGGCCACCTCGGCGCTCTCGGCCGAGTTGCGCGACACGCCGTCGATCGACGCCGCCATGTCATTGATCGCGGCCGAGGCCGAGGTGATCTGCGTGGCCTGGTGCTGGGCTGCGTCGGCCAGGTGCATGGCGGTGGACTGCGTCTCCTGCGCCGAGGCCGAGACCTTCACGGCGGTCTCGTTGATGGTGGTCACCAGCGAGCGCAGCGCCTCGACCGCGAAGTTCACCGAGTCGGCGATGGCGCCGGTGATGTCCTCGGTCACGGTGGTCTTGACGGTCAGGTCGCCTTCGGCCAGCGAGCCCATCTCGTCCAGCAGGCGCAGAATCGCCTCCTGGTTGCGCTGGTTCAGGTCGGCGGTGACCTGGTAGCGGCGACGCTGGTCACGCACCAGCGCGACCACCAGCAGCACCGCGAACAGGGCCGCGGCGATGGCTGCCAGCAGGCCCCACCAGACATTGGGGAAGATGCGGGTCGAAGGCAGCTTGTCCAGCCGGTTGGCGACGTTGCTGGCACGCAGCAGCACGTTCTGCGAATCCAGCGAAGCCTGGGTGGCCGCGTACTTCACTTCCTGCAGGGTGGTGGCGGCGCTCAGCAGCGCAGGCACCGCGCCATCGGCGGTCACGCGCTTGACCGCCGGCGACGGCTCCTGCGCGCCGGCCGTCTGCGCCGGAGCGCTGGATGCGGCCGCCGCCGGTTGGCCGGCCGAGCCGGCGCTCGCCACCTCGGCGGCGGCGGGCGTGGCGCTGGCCGCCGCGGCAGGCGCCGGCTTCGGCGCGTCGCCAGCCACGGCATCGGCCGCGTCTGCGTCGGCGGGCGTGGCGGCGTCCGCCGGCGCCTGCACGACCGGCTTGTTCAGCGCCGTCCAGGTGCTGCTGATTTCCTCCAGGATGCGCTGCGCATTGCGATTGCGCATCGCCCGCACGTTCAGCGACTCATTGCCGCTGAGCAGGCCTTCGAGCACCTGCGAGTAGGTGTTCGCGTCCCGCAGCAGGCCATCGGCGGCCGCCGAGGCATCGTCGCCGCCCTGCAGGATGGTCTGCACGCGGCGGATCATGCGGTCGGCCAGCAGCGTCTGGCGCGAAGCGGTGAAGACCTGCGCGGCCGAACCGTTCTGCTGCACGATGATGTTGACGACCTGGTCCATGCGCGAGTTGAGCAAGCCGATCTTGTCGCCAAACGCCTGGGCGCGCTGGGCGGAGTCGATGACGGTTTCCTTGTTGGCGAGGATCTTGGCCACGTCCGACTGCAGCCGGGTCCACGCCTGGTCGAGCGCCTGCACCGCCGCGCCGACCTGGCCGCTGGCCTTGGCGTAGGCCGGCATGCCCTGCGCCGGATCGCCGTTCTTGAGGCGGGTGACAGCGGCCTCGATGGTGTGACTGGCGTTCTGCAACTCGGGGAACGAGTCGACGTTGCCGCTGGCAGCCTCAAGTGCAAACTTGGCGGTCTGCTGCGACAGCACCTGCACCTGGGTGGTCAGGGTGGCCGCGCGGCGGTCGTCGGCGTTGGCGGTATTGAGAAGGAAGAAGTCCACCGCGGCGAAAATGATCGCCAGCAACAGCAACACCACCAGCCACGTGTAGCTGCTGGCGCGTTCTTTACCCAGGGAACCGGCTGTCGTACTCATGCTTCACCTCGTGGACTTGCACTGCGACGGCTAAAGGGCCGCCTGCTGGAAATCTGTTGCCTTGACCAGGCTGGACATGTCGAACACGCCCCAGCTCCGGTCACCCAATGTCACGTTCTCGACCACGAAGCGCTGCAGGCGCTCGTCGTCTTCCTGGCGCGCGTCGCCGCGCTGCTCGTCGGTCAGGTTGCGCTGGCCCAGGATCTCGTCCACCAGCAGGCCGATGGCGCCGCCGCTCTGCCGGATCAGCAGCACGCGGCTGCGATCGTCGATCTCGGTGCGCTCCTGGTACAGGTACTGGCGCAGGTCGATCACCGGAACCAGGGTGCCGCGCACGTTGGCCACGCCCAGCAGCCATTTGCGGGTGCCGGGCACGCTGGTCAGCACCGGCATGACCAGCAGTTCGCTGACCTCGCCGATGCCGCTGATGAAGCTGCGCTCGCCCAGGCGAAAGCCGATGCCGCGCCACAGCCCGGGCGCCTCGATCTGCTCGGGCATGCCGGCGACGTGCGCCAGGCTGCGGCGCTCGTAGTCAACCAGTACCTCGAAGGGAGTGGCGGCGGCAGCGGGCAAGGCGGTGGTGCTCATCGTCGATCAGGTGGTGGCTTTGAGAAACGGCTCGATGTGCTGCAGCAGGTCACGCTCGCCGACCGGTTTGGTCAGGAATGCCTTGGCGCCCTGGCGCATGCCCCATACGCGGTCGGTCTCCATCGTCTTGGTGGTGACGATCACCACCGGTATATGCGCGGTCTGCGGGTCCTTAGCCAGGGCCCGGGTGGCCTGGAACCCGTTGCTGCCCGGCATGATGATGTCCATCAGTACCACGTCCGGCTGCGCGCTCTTGATCAGGGCGATACCGCTGTCGGCATCGCCGGCGCTGCTCACCTGGTGGCCCGCGTTCTCCAGCATGCGGGTGAAAATCTGAACGTCGGTGGGTGAATCATCGACAATGACAATGTGAGCCATCAGGCAATCCCCAAATACATGTGTGGTCCGGTCAGGCGGCCGCGGCGTGGTCGCGGATCGCGCCCAGCAGCTCGTCGCGGGTGAAAGGTTTGGTCAGGTACTGGTCCGAGCCGACGATGCGCCCGCGCGCCTTGTCGAACAGGCCGTCCTTGGAGCTGAGCATGATCACCGGTGTGCCCTGGTACTGCTTGTTGTTCTTGATCAGCGCGCAGGTCTGGTAGCCGTCCAGCCGCGGCATCATGATGTCGACGAAGATGATCTGCGGCTGCAGGTCGGAAATCTTGGACAGCGCCTCGAAGCCGTCCACGGCCGTGACCACCTCGCACCCTTCCTTGCGCAGCAAGGTCTCCGCCGTGCGGCGGATGGTCTTGGAATCGTCGATGACCATCACCCGCAGCCCCGAAAGGCTGCCAGTCTTGGTGGTGTCGTCCACGTGGTGTTCCCCGAGCGCGCCCTGCATAATCGGATTAAACCCTGAAAGACCAGAAAAAACCTGGATGTGGGAAGCAATTTTCGTGCCCGGGCAACCGAGCATCGCGACGGAAAGCGCGAGTCGCCAGCGCTGAACTTACGTTAAAGCAGCGTTTATGCAGAATGTCAAGTTAAGTACCTAAACGCTTGTCCCTGAACGGACCTCAGAACCCAACGCAGGAGCCACCGAATGCCGCTGCGCATCGCCGTGCTGATGGACCCCATCGAGCACATCCACCGGGAAAAGGACTCGACGTTCGCGATGCTGCTGGAAGCGCAGCGTCGCGGCCACCGTCCCCATGTCGTGTACGGCGGCGGCCTGGCGCTGCGCGACGGTATCGCCTGGGCCCGGGCGGCCGCCGTCAGCGTGAAGGACAGCGCGCGCGACTTCGCCACGCTCGGCGCCGCGCAGTGGCAGGACTTGCGCAGCTTCGACCTGGTGCTGGCGCGACGCGACCCGCCTGTCGACAGCCAGTTCATCTACGACACCATGGTGCTGGAACAGGCGCAGCGCCACGGCGTGCGGGTGGTCAACGACCCGCAGGCGCTGCGCGATTGCAACGAAAAGCTGTTCGCACTGCAGTTTCCGCAATGCTGCGCCCCCAGCCTGTTGGCGCGCGACGCTGCCGAGCTGGCGCGGTTCGTCGGCGAGCGCGACGAGGTCGTCCTCAAGCCGCTGGACGGCATGGGGGGGCGCGGCATCTTCCGCACCCGCGCCGGCGACCCCAATCTCAACGTGATCATCGAGTCGCTGGTCGCGGGCGGCCGGTTCGCCATCGCCCAGCAGTACGTGCCCGAGATCCGGGATGGCGACAAACGTATCCTGCTGATCGATGGCGAACCGGTGCCCTACGCGCTGGCGCGCATCCCGCGGGCCGACGATTTCCGCGGCAATCTCGCCGCCGGTGCGCGTGGCGAGGGCCGGCCGCTGGGCGAGCGCGATCGCTGGATCGCGGCCCAGGTGGGGCCGGAATTGCGCCGCCGCGGCCTGCGTTTCGTCGGCCTCGACGTGATTGGCGACTGGCTGACCGAGATCAACGTCACATCCCCGACCTGTATCCGTGAACTCGATGCCCAGTTCGGCCTTAATATCGCCGGCATGCTGTTTGACGCCATCGAAGCCGCGTGAGCGACGCCGCCCTGCCCCAATCCGTCACCCCCCCGGCCGTTTCCAGCGCCGACCGGCTGGGCGTGGCCTTCCTGTTTTCGCTGATCGTGCACGGCGTGCTGGTGCTGGGGCTGGTGTTCGAGTTTGCGCCGCCCCGCGCCACCTTGCCGGCGCTGGACGTCACCCTGGTGCGCACGGCCAACGGCGAGGCCCCGGAAACGGCCGACTTCCTGGCCCAGGCCAGCAACCGCGGTGGTGGCGACAGCGACACGGCGCGGCGGCCGTCGCAGCCGTTCAGCAGCACGTTGCCCAAGCCCGAACAGGGCATTGCGCCGCAGCCGCTGCAGCCCAGCGCGCCGGCCCCGCAGCCGCAGAGCGGCCCGCATGTACTGACGGCAAACCAGTCCGCCACGACCGCCGCCAGCCAGCCGCAACGCGACCTTCAGGCCGCCCGCGACCTGCCGCTCAGCCAGGCCGACATCGAGCGGCGGGTGGAGATGGCCAACCTCGCCGCCGAAATCCGCCGGTCGACCGAGCACTACGCCAAGCGGCCGCACCGCAAATACATTTCCGCCAATACGCGCGAATATGCCTACGCCGCGTACATGCGCGGCTGGGTCTCGCGCATCGAGCGCATCGGAAATCTCAACTATCCCGAACAGGCGCGAGCGCGGAAGCTGCAGGGCGACCTGGTGTTGACGGTGGGCCTGTACCGCGACGGCCGGGTCAAGAGCGTCGACGTGATCCAGAGTTCGGGGCACAAGCTGCTCGATGACGCCGCCATCCGCATCGTGCACATGGCGGCGCCATTCCCGGCCATCCCGACCGCTGGCAACAGCGTCGACGAGCTCTACATCACCCGCACCTGGCAGTTCCTCCCCGGCGGCGTGCTGCGCAACCGCTGAGCCGCGCACCGGGCTGCCGAGGCGCGCAGGCCCGCCGCGCCGCGCGCCGGCAATGCTATGGTGCGCCTGCCGCGCCGCCGGCGCCGACACGGAAGCTTGCATGGCGATCGTCTTCATTCCCGGCATCAAGGGCTCCGAGCTGGTCGACAGCTACCCGCTGGGCTGGCCGGTGCGCTGGTCGCTGGAGGACATGGTGGTCGGCGACGTGGTCGAGGACCCGTCCGACTTCCGCCTGGTCGAAGGCCGCTACGACGCCTGTGACGGCCACTGGATGCGGCCCTTCCGCATCATCCGCTACGCCTACGGCGGTATGCTCGACAAGCTGCGGGCCTGGAAGGCGCCCGAACCGCTGTACGTGCACACCTACGACTGGCGCAAGCCGCTGGAGCTGTCAGCCGCGCGCCTGTGCCGTTTTGCCGACGAGGTGCAGGGCCGCGAGCGGGCCGCCGGCCGCGACGCCGCGCTGTCCTTTGTCACCCATTCGATGGGCGGCCTGCTGCTGCGCTCTGCACTGGGCCTGCGCAACCCGCGCCAGCCGTTCGCCGGCATCGACCGCGTGGTCTTCATTGCGCCGCCGTTCCGCGGTGCCATCGGCGCGCCCTACGCGCTGGTGGTGGGCGAAAAGGACGGCCTGTTCGGCACCGACGAGGACTACCGCAAGCTGGCCCGCACCTTCCCCTCGGTCTACCAGATGACCCCGTCGTGGCGCGAGGCGGCGCTGGACGAGGCCGGAAAGCCGGTGGACCTGTTCGATGCCGCCAACTGGCAGGCCAACGTGCGC
This sequence comes from Rhodanobacteraceae bacterium, assembly GCA_035699085.1. Taxonomy (GTDB): domain Bacteria; phylum Pseudomonadota; class Gammaproteobacteria; order Xanthomonadales; family Rhodanobacteraceae; genus DASSBG01. The sequence goes on along the minus strand of DASSBG010000042.1, from coordinate 26,649 downwards.
GACGGCGGCGAGTTCTCGGCCCGCTTCCTCGGCGATGCCGAGGCCTTCGTGCGCGGCCGCGCGGCCCGCCACGGCGGCACCAGCAGCGCGCCAATGCTGGGCGACGCCGCGCTGGCGCGGGCCGCGGACAAGGTGCTGGTGCTGTGCGGGGCCGGCATCGACACGCCGCGCAGCTTCACGGTGCAAACGACCAACACGCGCAACCCCAACTGGTTCGACTTCGCCAACACCCGGCAGGACACGCGGGGCGATGGCCGGGTGCACTTCCTCGCCAGCGCGGTCAAGGGCGTCACGCTGGCCGCCTACGCCGATGCAGGCGACCATGCGCTGCTTTGCCGCGACGAGCGCGTGACCAGCACCGTCTCTCTCTGGCTGCAGGGCGAGCGGGCACTGAAGATGACGCGGCGCCAGCCGCAGCACTCGGTGGCGCGACCGGGCCGGCGCTATTTCGAGCCCTGGGGCGGCCGCCCCGACAGCTTCGCCAACCACGTCGTGTAGGCCGGTCCTGCTCCGCTGCAGGGCCGCGTGCTGATTCGTGACGCCGCGCTCGCTTCCTGGATGTGCCGCCTTGACCTGGATCAGTTCGGCGCAGCCGCGGCGTTGGGAAAATACGCGCCGTGGACGGCAGCTACGCACCAGCCGCGCTCGGCGCGGAAACCTACAACGACAAGGTCATCCGGCAGTTCCTGCTGGCGGCGGCCGTGTGGGGCATCATCGGCATGTCGGTGGGCCTGCTGGCGGCCGCGCAACTGGCCTGGCCGGCGCTGAATTTCGGCGTGCCCTGGCTGACCTTCAGCCACATCCGCCCCGACCACACCTTTGCCGTGATCTTCGCCTTCGGCGGCAGCGCGCTTATGGGCACCTGCTACTACGTCGTGCAGCGCACCGGCCATGCCAGGCTGGCCTTCGACAGACTGGCCGGCTTCACCTTCTGGGGCTGGCAGCTGGTCTGCGTGCTGTCGATGGTCACGATGCCGCTGGGCCTTACCCAGAGCAAGGAATACGCCGAGCCCGAATGGTGGATCGACATCCTCATCGCGGTGGTCTGGGTCAGCTTCGGCGTGGTGTTCTTCGGCTCGCTGGCGCGCCGGCGCATCAAGCACATCTATGTCGCCAACTGGTACTACGGCGCCTTCATCATCGCCGTCGGCCTGCTGCACATCGTCAACAACCTGGCGGTACCGGTGTCCTTCGGCAAGTCCTACCCGATCTACTCGGGCGTGGTCGATGCCATGGTGCAGTGGTGGTACGGGCACAACGCGGTGGCGTTCTTCCTGACCGCCGGCTTCCTCGGCATGATGTACTACTTCGTGCCGCGCCAGGCGCAGCGGCCGCTGTGGAGCTACCGCTTCTCCATCGTCAATTTCTGGGCGCTGATCTCGGTCTACATGTGGGCAGGCGCGCACCACCTGATGTATACCGCGCTGCCCGACTGGGTGCAGTCGGTGGGCATGGCCTTCTCGCTGGTGCTGCTGATGCCGAGCTGGGGTTCGGCAGCCAACGGCCTGATGACCTTCAGGGGCGCGTGGTCCAAGCTGAAGACCGACCCGGCAGTGAAGTTCATGGTGCTGTCGCTGGTGTTCTACGCGGCCGCGACCTTCGAAGGCACGATGATGGCGGTGAAGAGCGTCAACTCGCTCTCGCACTACACCGACTGGACCATTGCCCACGTGCATTCGGGCTCGCTCGGCTGGGTGGCGATGATCACCATCGGCTCGCTCTACGCCATGGCACCGCGTGCGCTGGGCCGCCCGGCGATGCACTCGCACAAGGCCATGAACACGCACTTCTGGCTGCACACCACCGGCACGCTGCTGTACGTCTTCTCCATGTGGATCGCCGGCGTCACCGAGGGCGAGATGTGGCGCGCGACGCTGCCCGACGGTTCGCTGGCCTATTCCTTCCTGGACAGCCTGATCGCGATCAAACCCTTCTACGTCACCCGCTGGCTGGGCGGCCTGCTGATCCTCTCGGGCATGGTGCTGATGGCCTGGAACCTGTGGCATACGGCGCGCGACGCGCGCCACCACCTGATCAAGCCGATCCCCGTGCCGGTGCCGGAACCGACGCCGCATCAGGACCCGGCGCCACTGCCGCCGCCGACGCTGCCGCCATCGGCGCCGCTGCCGGCCGCGGTCTGAGAACGACGTCATGGCCTACCGACACTTTGAAGCCATCGAGAAGCATGCCGGCCTGCTCGGCATCCTGATCGCCATCATGGTCTCGCTGGGTGGACTGGCCGAGATCACGCCGCTGTTCATGGAGGCGCACGCGGTCAAGGCGCCGCCCGGTGTCCAGCCCTACGACCCGCTGCGGCTGGCCGGCAAGGACGTCTACGTGCGCGAAGGCTGCTACCTCTGCCATTCGCAGATGATCCGCTCGCTGCGCTTCGAGACCCAGCGTTACGGGCACTTCTCCACCGCCGCCGAGTCGGTCTACGACCGGCCGTTCCAGTGGGGCTCGAAGCGCACCGGGCCGGACCTTGCGCGGGTCGGCGGCAAGTATTCGGACCAGTGGCAGCGCCTGCACCTGATGGACCCGCGCCAGGTGGTGCCCGATTCCAACATGCCGAGCTACGCATGGCTGGCCGAACGCCCGCTGGACGTGAGCGACATCGAGGCACGCATGCGGGTGCTGCGCGGCCTCGGCGACCCGTACACCGACGCGGACATCGCCTCGGCCCCGGCAGCGCTGGAAGGCAAGACCGAAATGGACGCATTGATCGCCTACCTGCAGGGCCTGGGCATCAAGAACGAGCCGCAACCGCAACCGATGCCGGCTGCGGCGCAGGCGGGCACGCCATGAGCCCGCTCTGGGGCCACCTGGTCGGCGTCATCACCACGGTCCTGATGCTGACCTTCATCGGCATCTGGATCTGGGCCTGGCGCCGCAGCCACCGCGAGACCTTTGACCGGCTGGCGCGTCTTCCGATGGAGGACGAGGACCTGCCGCTCGCGTATGGAGACGAGCAATGAGCCTGGGCTGGTCGATCTGGGTGATGTTCCTGGTGGTGCTGAACATGGGCATCACCCTGTCGCTGTTCCTGTGGGCACCGCGGGCCAGGATCCCGACCCTGGCGGACGGCACCAGCGGCCACGTCTGGGCGCATGGCGCCATCCGCGAGGGTGTGCACCGCCTGCCGCGCTGGTGGCTGCTGATGTCGGGCAGCATGTTCGTCGGTGCTTTCGGCTACCTGGTGCTGTATCCGGGTTTTGGCAACCACAAGGGCCTGCTGCACTGGAGCGCGCACGGGCAGCTGGAGCGCGCGGTCGCCGCCAACGAATCCCGGCTGGCGCCGTTGATGCAGCGCTTCCGGCTGTATCCGGTCGAGCAGCTGGCGGCCGACCCGGCGGCGCAGCAGCTGGGCGAGCGCCTGTTCATGGACAACTGCGCGGCCTGCCACGGCCGCCAGGCCACCGGCAATGTCCTGCTCGGGGCACCTGACCTTACCGACCACGACTGGCTCTACGGCGGCGACGGCAAGGCCATCACCGCCTCGATCCACGACGGCCGCCACGGCGTGATGCCGGCCTGGGCGCCGCTGGGCGAGGCAACGGTAGACAACCTTGCGCAGTACGTGCGCGGCCTCTCCGGCCAGCCGCACGACGCCGCCATGGCGGCGAAGGCCGAGCCGATCTTCAAGAGCACCTGCGCCGCCTGCCATGGCGCCGACGGCACCGGCAACCCGGCGCTGGGTGCACCCAACCTCAGTGACGACATTTGGCTGCACGGTGGCTCGCTGGACGAGATCCACGCCACTATCCACGACGGCCGCCAGGGCCACATGCCCAACTGGGATGCGCGCCTCGGCGACGAGCAGATCCACGTGCTGGCCGCCTACGTCTACCACCTGTCGCATCCCGAAGATGGACTCACGCACTGACGCCACGGCGGCCGAGGCCTGGTACCGCCAGCCGATCGCCTGGCTGGGTCTGCTCGTGTTCGCGCTGTCGATGGCCGGCTGCCTCTGGATGATCCAGGTGAGCCTGCGCCACGACGAGACGCCACGGCACGGCGCGTCCGTGACCTTGCTCGGCGTGCCGGTGCCGGCGCCGGCGCACAGCAGCGGAGCCGCTCCGTGAGCGCCGCACACGCCGTTTGGTCGCGGCCGCAGCTGGCTGCGCAGGTGCTGCGCCGGCGGCGCGACGGCCAAGCCGAGGTCGCGCTGCGGGTGCCGACGCTGGCCACCCCGCACCAGGTGCTGCGCCTGGAGCAGCAGCTGCTCGCCGAGCGCGGCGTGGCGCGTGTCGCGGTCGACACGCTTGCGCGCCGACTGCGCGTGCGCTTCGACGACACAGCCACCCCGCTGCCACGGCTGCTGGCGGCCTGCGACGCCGCCGGTTGCCCGGCCCAGCCGCTGGCCGCGACCAGCCTCGACGACGCCCGCCGTCGCGAAGCCGATGAATCGCTGCGGCGCCTGCTGGTCGCCGGTATCTTCGCGATGCAGGCGATGATGTTCGCGCTGGTCCTCTACCTCGGCGTGATCGACGCGGTCGACACGCTGACCACCCGGCTGTTCCGCTGGCTGGGCCTGCTCTCGGCGGCGCCGGTGATCGGCTACGCAGCCTGGCCGTTCTTCCGCCGCACGCTGGCGGGCGTGCGCGCACGGCGGGCCGGCATCGACCTGCCCATCGCGCTGGCCATCGGCCTGATCTACGGCGCCAGCGTGTTGAGTGCCGTGCGCGGCGGCGGCGAGGTGTACTTCGACTCGGTGAGCATGTTCGTCTTTGTGCTGTTGCTGGGCCGCCACCTCGAATTGCGCGCGCGCCATCGCAACGGCGCGCTCGGCGAAGCCGTGGCCGACGCCGCGCCGCTGGTCGCCGAACGGCGGAATGCCGATGGCGCCCTGGAGCCGGTCGCGGTGAGCGAATTGCTGCCGGGCGATCGCGTGCACGTGGCGGAAGGTGGCGTGGTGCCGGCCGACGGCCTGCTGGAGAGCGCGAACGTGCAGGTCGATGCGGCGCTGCTTTCGGGTGAATCGCGCGCATGCACGCTGCGCCGCGGCCAGGCCGTGGACGCCGGCAGCGTGGTGCTCGACGGGCCGCTGGAGTTGCGGGTCGAGCGCACCAGCGCCGACAGCGCAGCGGGACGGCTTGGCGCGCTCGCAGACGCTGCGCGGCGTGGCCGCCAGGCGCAGGGCGCCGACGACGACCCGGCCGCCACGCGCTTCGTGCTGCGGGTGTTGACGCTGGCGGCCGCCACGGTCGCTTTCTGGTTGTGGCGCGACCCGGCGCGCACCTTTGATGCCGCCGTCGCGGTGCTGGTGGTCGCCTGCCCCTGCGCCTTCGCGCTGGCCGCGCCCGCCACCATGGCGCGGGCGATGGCGGTGCTGGCGCGCCGCGGCGTGCTGGTGGCGCGGCCATGCGCGCTGCGGGCGCTGGCGCGGGTCAACCACGCACTGCTGGACAAGACAGGCACGCTGACCGAACCGACATTCAACGCGGACCGCATCACCAGCCGGCGCGGGCTGGAGCCTCGCCAGGCGTTGCGGCTGGCGGTGGCGCTGGCGCGCGAGAGCAGCCACCCGGCCGCCCGCGCCGTCGCGCGGCGGGCGGGCGGGCTGGAGCTGCCACAGGCGCGCGAGGTCGAGGTGGTCGCCGGTGGCGGCATCCGCGGCCGGGTCGATGGCCGCGTCCTGCGCCTTGGCCGCGCCGGCTTCGCCTGCGCGGCGGCAGCGGACGACGAAGCGCTGTGGCTGGCCGACGAGCGCGGCGCCCTGGCGCGCCTGCCGCTGCAGGAATCGCTGCGGCCACAAGCGCAGATGGCATTGTCGGGTCTGCGCGATGCGGGCATCGCGGCGCAGATCGCCAGCGGCGATGTGCCGAGCCGCGTGCGTGTCCTCGCCGCCCGCCTGGGTATCGACGCCTGGCGGGCGCGGCAGTCGCCGGCCGACAAGCTGCGACAGGTCCGCGATGCGCAGGCGGCGGGCGACTGCGTTCTGGTCGTCGGCGACGGCAGCAACGACGCCGCCGCGCTGGCCGCCGCCGATGTCTCGGCCAGCCTGGCCGGCGCCAGCGAGCTGGCACGCGCCCACGCGGACCTGCTGCTGAACGACGGGCTCGGCGGGCTGCTCCTGGCGCGCCAGCTGGCCGCGCGTGCGGCGCAGGTGCTGCGCCAGAATCGCCGCTGGGCGCTGGCCTACAACATGGCGGCCATTCCCTTCGCCGCGCTTGGCTTCGTGCCGCCGTGGCTGGCGGCGCTTGGCATGTCGCTGAGCTCGCTGGCCGTGATCCTCAACACGCTGCGCATTGCCGCGCCGCTGCCGGCGGCCGCGCCGCCCGCGCTGCCCCGCCTGCGCGAGCGCACCGCATGAACGCGCTGCTGGTCCTTATCCCAGTCAGCCTGCTGCTGGTCGTGCTGGCCGTGGCGGTGTTTTTCTGGGCGGTGCGCCAGGACCAGTTCCAGGATCTCGACACGCCGAAGATCCTTCCCCTGCTCGACGCCGACGAGGGCGCCGAGCTTCCACCCTCCCGAAGCAAGGAGATGTCACCATGAAACGCCAATTGATCGCCGCCGCCGTGCTCGGCCTGCTGTCCGCCCCACTGTGGGCGGCCGACTGCAGCACCACGGTCGAAGCCAACGACATGATGCAGTACAACACCTCGAGCATCACCGTGCCCGCCAGCTGCAAACAATTCACCGTCACCCTCAAGCACACGGGCACGCTGGCGCGCAACGTGATGGGCCACAACTGGGTGCTGGCGAAGACCGCCGACGAGCCGGGTGTCGATGCCGACGGCATGAAGGCCGGGCTGGACAACAACTACGTCAAGCCCGGCGACCCGCGCGTCATCGCCCACACCAAGGTAATCGGCGGCGGCCAGTCGGACAGCGTCACCTTCGCCACCAGCAAGCTGGCAGCCGGTGGCGACTACACGTTCTTCTGCTCGTATCCCGGCCATGCCGCGATCATGAAGGGCACGCTGGTCTTCAAGTAGGCCCGCCACGGCCATCGCGGCGGCTGACCCACGTCACGGCGTGGCGCCGCCGTGTCCCGTATTCTGGTGCCGCGCCGAACGGCTGGCCCGAAATGTGCATGGGCCGCCGGTTCCATCCTTTTACGCCGCACCAAAACCACCGCCCATGAATGTGCAACGCGCCGAAGCCTTTGTCCGCACCACCTCGCTGGAGCCCGCGCGGGTGGCGGCGCTGGTCGACCGCTTTTACGAAAAGGTGCGCGCCGACCCGCTGCTTGGGCCGGTGTTCGACGCGGTGATCGAGGACTGGGACGAACACAAGCGCCTGCTGACCTCGTTCTGGTGCACCATCGTGCTGCGCAAGGGCGAGTACCGCGGCAATCCGATGGGCAAGCACAAGCCGCTGCCGATCCGCAGCGCGCACTTCGATCGCTGGCTGGCCTTGTGGCGCGAGACGGCGCCCCAAGTGCTCGACGCAGAGGGCGCCGCCTTGATGATCGCCTACGCCGATCGCATCGGCCGCGGGCTGCACCTCGGCATGGGCCTTGGCGACCGCGGCACCGCGCTCGGACTTGCCGTGCACGCGGCCCCGCCGGGCCCGGGCGGCACCAGCGAGTGAATCAGGCCAGCGCCTTCTGCGCCGCCTCGTAGTCGGGCGCTTCGCCGATTTCCTCGACCAGCTGCGCGTGCAGCACGCGGTTGTCCGCGTCCAGCACCACCACCGCGCGTGCCGCCAGCCCGGCCAGCGGGCCGTCCGCGATGGCAACACCGTAGTCCTTGAGGAACTCGCGGCCGCGCATGGTCGACAGCATCACCACGTTGTCGATGCCCTCGGCGCCGCAGAAGCGGCCCTGGGCGAACGGCAGGTCGGACGAGATGCCGATCACCACGGTGTTGTCGAGGCTGCCGGCCACCTCGTTGAAATGCCGTACCGAGGCGGCGCAGACGCCGGTGTCGATGCTGGGGAAGATGTTGAGCACCTTGCGCTTGCCGGCGAATTCCGCCAGGCCGACATCGGCCAGGTCCTTGCCGACCAGCTTGAAAGTGGGAGCCACGCTGCCGACGGCGGGAAAGCTGCCATCGACGCGCACCGGCTTGCCATGGAACGAGACGCTGGACATGGGTGACCTCCTTGGGTGTCCGGTTACACGTAAAACATGGTCTTGGCGATGACCACGATGCCGACCATCAGCGCCAGCACGACCCGGTGAGTGTAGCGAAAGCGGCAGGCATTCATGCGCCCGCGCAGACCGGCAACCACCGCGCTGACAAACACGCCGAGCACCGCGAACGCCAGCGCCACCTTCACCAGCAACAGTTGGCCGAAGGTGGTGTCGACGCAGGCGAAACCGTCGCAGCGGATCCCGAAGAGGGCAAAGCCGCTGCCAAACAGCAGCAATACCACGAGCGGCATGAATCGCCGCACCCGTGCCATCACGGCGGCCTCGATGCGGTCCATCACCGCCATGTCGAATTGCCGGTGCAGCGACTCCAGCACCAGCACCTCGAAGGCCACCGCACCAATGAACACGATGGCGCAGGACAGGTGCAGAAGCACGATCCACGGATACCACTCGCCCATGGGAAACCCTCCGCGTCGACCCGCTGACTATGCGGCGCGGCAGCGGCGGCCGCGCTGACCTGGATCAAGCCGGCGGGGTGCGGGATCAGCTGAGATACAACAGCAGCCCGCGCGGGTCGTGGGCGAAGGCGACGCTGACGATGAACACGAACACCGCCAGCGCAGCGACAAAGAAACCGCCGCGGATGGCACGGGTGCGGCCGCGGCGCAGGGCGAACACGCCAAGCGCGATGTACACCAGCAGCAGCAGCAACTTGGTCGTCAGCCAGCCCTGCACGAAGGGGTACTGATGGATGATCGTGGTCAGCGCGATGGCCGCAGCCAGCAACAGCGAGTCGACGACCACCGACAGCCGCCGCGCCAGCACGTGGTTGGCCAGCGGCGAGCCGGCCAGCATCAGGCAGCCGCGGACGAAAAACAGGCTGCCGGAGACCACCACGCAGCCGATGTGCGTGTACAGGATCTGCAGGTACCAGGCTGCCAGCACGTCAGCCGGGCTTGCGGTCGGCGCGCGGCGTCAGGTAGATCCAGGCCGAGCGCAACACCCAGGGCAGGAACGCGACCAGCCAGCCGGCGCCGGCGATCACCAGCCAGAGGTAGGCGTCGCTGGCCAGCTCGGCGCGCACCCGCAGCAGCACCACCAGCTGCAGCAGCGCGAAGCACAGCCACGGCACCGCACCCATCTCCATCGGTCGGCCGGAATGCCCCTGGGTCACGCGGGTGACCATTGCGACCAGCATCGAGCCGAAGAAGCCGATGGCCAGCACGTGCAGCGGCGCGCGGCCAAGGATGAACCGGCCGTCGAGCGCGTAAACCACGTCCTGCACGGAAAACAACGCGAAGGCCACCGGCAACCAGGCGAAAGCCAGGTGCAGCACCGCCAGCACGCCCGGCTGCATCGCCCGCCACGGCTGCCAGGCCAGCGCATGCCAGGCGAACGCCAGCGCCAACGGGATGTCGACCAGCCAAAGCCACTGCGGCGCGCCGCGCCATGCCAGCAGGAAGTGCGCGATCAGCAGCGCCCAGACCAGTGGCAGGCTCCAGGCCGGACGCCGCATGGCATAGCTTTCGCCCCGGCTCTTGAGGACGTTGCCGGTGAAGAACGGCAGCATGCGGTGGCAAACCGTGAAGTAGACCGGCAGCAGGAAGCAGAAGGTGCCGAGTCCGACGGCAAAGTTGGCCCAGGCGCTCGCCGCCCCGAACAGCAGCCAGCCAAGGAACGCGGCGAGGCCCAGCGTGCCGCAGGCGAAGGCCGCGAGGCAGGACCAGCCGTGCTTGTTGCGCTTGCTGGCCCGGCGCAGCACGCCCGCCAGCGTCGTCACGCCGATCAGGTAGCCCGCCAGCATCGCCAGCAGGCCGATCTTCAGCAGCAGCGGCAGACCGAGCAGGCCGATCGTCGCCAGCACGTAGCCGCCGAGCACGCCGCCGGCCACTGGCAGGTAGCGCCGCGGCGGCACCACCGGGCCGTCCATCCAGCGCGGGAACGTGGTCATCAGGAAGCCGAACATGAAGAGCGGAAACAGGCCGTACTGGATCAGCATGGCGTGGCCCCAGATCGGCGGGATGGTCGGCTGCGGCCAGGCCTGCCAGCCGAAGCGCAACGCCGCCAGCTCCAGCGTCCACCACAGCATCGTCAGCAGCACGGCGATGGTGCCGGCCAGGAACAGCGGCCGGTGCGGCGCCGCGGCCAGCAGCCGTGGCAGCTGCGCCAGTTCGATGCCTTCGCTGGTGTTGGACGGCTTCATGCCCTGCCCATGGTGGCAAAGCGCCATGATGCCGGCAAACAAGCGCCTCGCGGCTGACCTGCGTCAAGCCGCGACGTGCCCGTGCCCGTGCCCGTGACCGCCGCGGCTCGAAAGCCGCGCCGGCTGTAGGGCGGGTTTCAACCCGCCAATGGATGCGCGACAGCGGCGGGTCGCAACCCGCTCTACGGATTCAGCACGCAGCTCGCCAGCTCGCGCAGCCGCTCGACCTGCAGCAGTTCGACATGGCGGCCTTCGATGTGCACCAGCCCCTGGCTGCGGAAGCGGCTCAGTACGCGGCTTACGGTTTCTGCCGCAAGCCGCAGGTAGTTGGCGATGTCGCCGCGCGACATGCTCAGCGTGAACTCGGTGCCGGAGAAGCCACGGGCCGCGTAGCGCTGGCCGAGGTCGACAAGGAAGGCCGCCACCCGCTCGTCGGCGGTGTGGTCGCCCGCCAGCAGCGACGCCGTACCAAGCTCCTTGCTGATCAGCCGGAACAGATGCTGCTGCACCGCCGGCATGCGCGCCGCCAGCGCGCTCATGGCAGGAAACGAGAAGCGGCAGAAGCTGGCGTCTTCGAGGGCGATGGCGTCACAGGGGAAATGGTCCGGGTAGATGGCGTTGAGGCCGATCACCTCGCCCGGCAGGTAGAAACCCAGCACCTGCTCGCGGCCATCGCGGTCGACGAGGCTGGTCTTGACCGTGCCGGAGCGCACCGCGTAGATGGCGCGAAACGAATCGCCGTTGCGAAACACATGGTCGCCGGCACGATAGTTCTCGACGTGCTCGACCAGGCAATGCAGCGCAGCCAGTTCCGGTTTGCCGTAGCCCACCGCCAGGCAGGCCCCGGCGAACGCGCAGGTGCGGCAGAAATGGAGTTCGTCGCCGTCGTCGGCAATCGGGTTGGCAGGTTCCGGCAGCTTGTCTGCCTGGTTGCTGGAGCGCATGCCCTTGGTCCTCTGCTCAGGCCTTGAGCGGAGCAATGCGCTGCTCGATGGCGCCGAAAATGCTGCGGCCGTCGCCGTCGAGCATTTCGATCCGCACGCGGTCGCCGTACTTCAGGAACGGCGTGCTCGCCTCGCCGTCGCGCAGCTTCTCCACGGTGCGCTGCTCGGCGAGGCAGGAGGCACCCTTGCCGGTGTCCTGGTTGGCGATGGTGCCGGAGCCCACCAGCGTGCCGGCGCCCAGCGGCCGGGTGCGCGCCGCGTGCGCCACCAACTGGCCAAAGTCGAACTGCATGTCCACGCCGCACTCGGCCTCACCGAACCACTCGCCGTTGATCCAGGTGCGCATCGGCAGGTGCAGCTTGGCGCCACGCCAGGCATCGCCCAGCTCGTCCGGCGTCACGAACACCGGTGACAGCGCCGAGCGCGGCTTCGATTGCAGGAAGCCGAAGCCCTTGGCCAGTTCGCCCGGGATCAGCCCGCGCAGGCTGACATCGTTGACCAGGCCAACCAGCTGGATGTGCCTGGCAGCCTCGGCCGGCGTCGCCGCCATCGGCACGTCGTCGGTGACCACCACCACTTCGGCCTCCAGGTCGATACCGAAGGCCTCGTCGGGCACCACGACGTCGTCGCGTGGGCCGAGGAAGCCGGCGCTGGTGGCCTGGTACATCAGCGGGTCGCTGTAGAAACTGTCCGGCACCTGCGCGCCGCGTGCCCTGCGCACGCGCTCGACGTGCGGCAGGTAGGCGCTGCCGTCGAGGAATTCGTAGGCACGTGGCAGTGGCGCCGCCAGCGCGTCCAGGTCGACGTCGAAGGCGCCCTCCGCCTGGCCAGCGTCGAGTTCACCGGCCAGCGCGTTGAGGCGCGGGGCAAGCGTCGACCAATTCTCCAGCGCCGCCTGCAGCGTCGGCGCGATGTCGATCGCCTTGACCGCGCGGCTGAGGTCGCGGCTGACGACGACGAGGGTGCCGTCGCGGCCACCTTGCTTGAGGGATCCAAGTTTCATGGGAACTCCTTTTTGGGGACCGGGGACCGCGGAAGATGGTTTACGGCCTGCCACGCATCCAGCGGCAAGCGATACGCTTCACTTAGTCCGCATCGAGCGAGATCAGGTCGGCAATGTCGTTGTGCAAGGCCGCGAGGCCCTTGTCCAGCGTCGCCAGGCGGCCACGGTGCTTCCGCGCGAGCGCGGCAAGGTAGGCGTCGGTGACCTGCCGATGCCCCAGAACACCTTCCCAACGCACGTCCTCGTACCCCAGGTCATCCGGCCAAAACCGGTGCCGTGGGTCCGCGGCAAGCTTGCGCAATTCGACCGCCGCCAGTTCGGCGCCGGCCGCGCCTACGATACGCACGATCCATCGAACCAACGCACCTTCAACGATCGGACAGGTCGCGAACGAGCCGCTGGTAGCGATGAACCAGCGGCGCACGCGCGCGTGGTGCGTATGGGCGTTATCGAACAGCGCGATGAGGAGGTTAGCGTCGAGTAAATGGGCCATACCGATCCAGTTCCTCGTCTTCCAGCGCCTTGACATCCTCCAGACCGACGGGATGCCCTGAGCTGAACACCGCCAAGCCGGTTTCAGGATCGATTTCGTGCGCCGGCGGCGCTTCCTCCACGCCCGAACGCTTCAGTCCGCGCAGCGCCAGTTCCACCACCAGCTTGCTGAAGCTGATGCCTTGCTCGCGCGCCAAGCTGGTGAACAGTGTGTGCTCGCGTTCCGGAATGTCGAGGGTGGTACGCATGGCAGGCAGCGGCCAAGAGACGGAGAGAGGAGGACGGGCGTGGCCAAGGCAGTGCGTCGAACCCGCGCACGCATCATGATGCGTTGATGCGACGATGTCAAACTGGAGGCCTGAAGCGCCTCTCGAGACCTTGCCAGCACTGCTGGTAATCGCCCTGCAGCGACGGCGACTCCAGCGCCTGGCGGGTCGGCCGGATCACCGCGCGGGTCTCGAACATGAAGGCCATGGTGTCGGCGACATGCTGCGGCCTGCTGGTGTCGGTGGCGACCGCCCTGGCATAGCTGGCCGCGTCGGGACCATGGCCGCTCATGCAGTTGTGCAGCGAGGCGCCGCCCGGCACGAAGCCGCCGCCGGCGCTGGCGTCCTTGGCGTCGTACTCGCCGTGCACCAGGCCCATGAACTCGCTGGCGACATTGCGGTGGAACCAGGGCGGACGGAAGGTGTCCTCGGCCACCAGCCAGCGCGGCGGGAAGATGGCCAGGTCCATGTTGGCCGTTCCCGGCGTATCGCTGGGCGATGTCAACACGGTGAAGATGGACGGGTCCGGGTGGTCATGGCTGGTCGAGCCGATGGTGTTGAATCGGCGCAAGTCGTAGCGGTATGGGGCGAGGTTGCCGTGCCAGGCGACCACGTCGAGCGGCGAATGGTCGATCGGCGCCGCCCACAGCGCGCCCTGGAATTTGGCGACCAGTTCGAACCCACCGTCGGTGTCCTCGAACGCAGCCACCGGCGCTTCGAAGTCGCGTGCGTTGGCCAGCCCGTTGGAGCCGATCGGCCCCAGCTCCGGCAAGCGCAGCAAGGCGCCGAAATTCTCGCAGAGATAACCGCGCGCCGTGCCATCCGGCAGCTCGATGCGGAAGCGCAGGCCGCGCGGAATCACGGCGATCTGCTGCGGCTCGACCTCGACCACCCCCAGTTCGGTGGCGATCCGCAGGCGGCCTTGCTGCGGCACGATCAGCAGCTCGCCGTCGGCGTCGTAGAAGAAGCGCCCGCGCATGTCGCGGTTGGCCAGGTACTGGTGGATGCCGACGCCGGTCAGCGCCGCTGCGCTGCCGTTGCCCGCCATGGTGAACAGGCCGTCGATGAAGTCGACCTCGCCCGCCGGCTCCGGCAACGGACTCCAGCGCAGCTGGTTCGGGCTCGCCTGCACTTCGTCAAACCGGTTGTGGAAGTGCTCATGCGCCAGCGGCTTGAAGCTGTCGTGCACGGCAGCAGGACGGATGCGGTACAACCAGCTGCGCCTGTTCGCCTGGCGCGGCGCGGTGAAGGCGGTGCCGGACAACTGCTCGGCGTAGAGGCCGTGCGCCACGCGCTGCGGGGAATTGCGTCCGACCGGCAAGGTGCCGGCGACCGCCTCGCTGGCGAACTCGTTGCCAAAGCCCGTCTGGTAGCGGGTCTCCACGGCGTGCCGGCCCTCAGAGCACGCCGCGCTTGATCTGGTCGCGCTCGATCGACTCGAACAGGGCCTGGAAGTTGCCTTCGCCGAAGCCTTCGTTGCCCTTGCGCTGGATGATCTCGAAGAAAATCGGCCCGATGCAGTTCTGGGTGAATATCTGCAGCAGCAGGCGCTTCTTCGTCTCCGTATCGGCGTCCAGCAGGATCTTGTTTTTTGCCAGCCGCGGAACGTCCTCGCCGTGATTGGGCACGCGCTCGTCGATCATCTCGAAGTAGGTGTCGGGGGTATCGAGGAACTCGACGCCCGCGGCGCGCATCTTCTCGACCGTTTCGTAGATGTCGTCGGTGAAGCAGGCGATGTGCTGGATTCCCTCGCCGTGGTAGGCATCGAGGTATTCGTTGATCTGGCTCTTCGGATCGTTCGACTCGTTCAGCGGAATGCGAACGATGCCGTCCGGTGCGGTCATGGCCCTGGACACCAGCCCGGTCTTTGCGCCCTTGATGTCGAAGTACTTGATCTCGCGGAAGTTGAACAGCTTTTCGTAGTAGCCCGACCAGGTCGCCATGTTGCCGAATTTGACGTTGTGGGTCAGGTGGTCGATGAAGGTGAGGCCGAAGCCGGACGGGTTCTGCTCCGCCCCCGGGACCGCTTCGAAGTCGCCGTCGTAGACGCCCCCGTTGTCGCCGTAGCGGTCGACCAGATAAAGCATGCAGCCGCCGATGCCCTTGATGACCGGCGCGTCCACCGCCTTCGTCGCCGGCTTGTGCTCGATCTTCTCGCCGCCATTGGCCAGCACCGCGTCCAGCACCTCGCCGGCCGGCTTGTTGAAGCGGATGGCGAATCCGCAGGCGCAGGGGCCATGTTGCGCGGCGAAATCGGCAGCGAACGAATCCGGATCCTCGTTGACGAGGAAGTTGACGCCGTTCTGGCGGTACACCGTGATCGGCCGCGCCTTGTGCTTCAGCACCGAGCTGAAGCCCATGCGCTTGAACAGCGCGTGCAGGTCCGCGGCCTGCCCGCCCGGCGCGGCAAACTCGACGAACTCGAAGCCGTCGATCCCCATCGGGTTTTCGAAGGTGGTGACCTGCATGCCGAGATTGGGTTGCGCGCTCATGTCGATCTCTCCGGGGCTGTGGCGTCACGGCGCGGCGGTTGCGCGCGCCGGGAAAACCTTTATAGTTTCAAATGAAACCATTTGCAAGAGGCCCTGCCCAATGCCGGCTGACGAGCCGCACGATCACGCGCCGCTGGAGCTGGAACACTTCCTGCCGTACCGGCTGTCGATCCTCTCCAACCGCATCAGCCAAGTCATCGCGCGCGACTACCAGCAGCGCTTCGACCTGAGCATGACGGAGTGGCGGGTAATGGCGGTGCTGGCGCGCCATGCGGGGTTGTCCGCGCGCGAGGTGGCCCGTTACACGGCGATGGACAAGGTGGCCGTCAGCCGCGCCGTGCGCAGGCTGGTTGCCGCGGGCCGCGTCAGCCGCGACAGCCACGGCGCCGACCGGCGCCGCTCGGTGCTTGACCTCACCGCCGCGGGCTGGGCCATCCACGACACCGTCGCGCCGCTGGCGCGCACGCACGAGCGCGAACTGCTGGCGCGGCTCAGCGCCGACGAGCGCGCCGCGCTGGCGGGTATCCTCGACCGGCTCCTCGACGGTCCCGACCTGGGAAGCGAGGCGTAGACGCTCCGCCTGGCTGCGGGTGGGTCATGTAGACGACTGCGTCGGCTGTCGGGGTTCGCTTCGCCCACCGCCAACCTGCGTTGCCGGCGGACTTCGAGAGCTGCGCGGTCCTTGCCCTGCTCCGCGCTCCTGCTCCCTCACCGCACCCCGTGCATCAGCTTGTTGATCAGCGGCGCGACCAGGAACAGGAAGATGCCGCCGCCGAGCAGGATCCAGAAGCCCATGGTGTAGCCGGACAGCGCCGAAGCCACGGTCATGCCTTCCTCGCCGCTGACGCTGGCGGCAAACAGCCCGGCCAGGTTGTTGCCGATGGCCGTCGAAAGGAACCAGCCGCCCATGCCGAGGCCGACCAGCCGCACCGGCGCCAGCTTGGTCACCATCGACAGGCCGATCGGCGACAGGCACAGCTCGCCGGCCGTTTGCAGCACGTAGCACAGCACCAGCGTCCACAGCGGGATCATGCCGTCGGCACCGGTGAGGCTGGACAGCGCATACATCAGCACCGCGAAACCCAGCGCGTTGCCGATCAGGCCCATGCCGAACTTGCGCGGTATGGACGGCTCGACGCGACGTTTGTCCAGCCAGGCCCAGAGCAGCGTCACCAGCGGTGCGAGGATGATGATCGACACCGGGTTGACCGACTGGAACCAGCCGATCGGGAAGATCCAGCCGGACAGGTCGCGGTCGACGATGTTCTGCGCCAGGAAGTTGAACGAGCTGCCGGCCTGCTCGAAGAACATCCAGAACAGCACATTGAAGACAAAGATGATCAGCATCGCGATCACCCGCTGGATCTGCACCCGGCCGGTGCGGATCGCCTCGATCACCAGCATCACGCCGACGCCGACGAACAAGGCGGTCAGCAGCCATTGCAGCACCACCGCGCCGGCACGGTCCATCAGCAGGTACACCAGCGGGATCGCCACCAGGACGCCCAGCGCCACCCAGAGCACGCGCAGCGGGTTTGCGATCTCGGGCGCCGGCCGCCCGATGTCGCCGAGCTGGCGGCGGCCGAACCAGAACCAGACCAGGCTGATGAGCATGCCCACGCCCGAGGCGGCGAAGACCACCTTGAAGCTCTGGTCGGTGGGCGTGCCGAAGACGTGCGAGGCCAGGTAACCGGTCAGGATCGGCGCGATCAGGGCGCCGGCGTTGATGCCCATGTAGAACAGCGTGAAGCCGCGGTCGCGGCGCGAGTCGCCGGGTGCGTAAAGCTGGCCGACCATCGAGGAGATATTGGGCTTGAACAGGCCGTTGCCGACGATGATGGTGGAGAGGCCGAACATGAAGACGACGTGGTTCGGCAGCATGATCATGAACAGGCCGGCCGCCATCACCACGGCGCCCAGCAGGATCGACCGCTGGTAGCCGATGACCTTGTCCGCCACGTAGCCACCAAACACCGCGGTGGCGTAGACCAGTGCCAGGTAGGCGCCGTAGGTGCGGCTGGCGGAAGCCTGGCCGGCCTCGTCGCCGCCAAAGAACTGCGCGACGATGTAGAGCGTCAGCGCCCAGCGCATGCCGTAGAAGGCGAAGCGCTCCCAGAACTCGGACATGAAGAGCATCCACAGCGGGCGTGGATGGCCGAGCAGTTGCGGGAAAGTCTGGCCGCGCTGCGCCGCGGCGGAATCGGTCGTCGTCATGGGTCCCCTCGTGGCGATGGCCGCCGAGCCGCGGCGGTGCGGCGACAGATGTACCGGCAGCCGGCCGCCGCGTCAACCGATGCCGTGGCAGGTATTTTTGGGGACCGGGGACCGGGGACTGGGGACTGGGGACCGGGGACCGGGGACCGGGGAAGAGCGTGAAGCCGCACATCCTTGTTTCGGCAAAAGGGTGCGGCACGGCGTGCCGCCAGTGGCAAGCGACAAGCCGCAGACGCGACTGGCGCGCGTCGTTGGACGGTTTCAATGCAGCACGCGCTGCAACGGCGACGCGGCGCCCCCTGACGGGTTCCGGTCCCGGCTCAGCCGGCGGCGCCGAGTTCGGTGCGGACGTCGAGCAGCTCCGGGAAGAAGGTGAGATCCAGCGCCTTCTTGAGGAAACCGACGCCGGACGAGCCGCCGGTGCCACGCTTGTATCCGATGATGCGCTGGACGGTTTTCATGTGGCGGAAACGCCACAGCTGGAAGTTCTCCTCGATATCGACCAGCGTCTCGCACAGGTCGTACTCGGTCCAGAAGCGGCGGGGCTCGGCGTAGATGTGGCGGAACACCGGCACCAGCTCCGGCTGGCGCTGCCAGCCCTGGCGCACGTCGCGCTCGAGGATCGCCGCGGGCACCGCGTGGCCCCGCCGCGCCAGCCAGTGCAGCATGGCGTCGTAGAGGCTGGGCGCCTCCAGTACCGCGCGCAGCGCCTGCTGTTTCTCCGGCGCATGGGCGAACACCGCCAGCATGTCAGCGTGCTTGTTGCCGAGCAGGAACTCGACCGTGCGGTACTGCGGCGACTGGAAGCCCGACGCCGGGCCAAGGCGGTCGCGGAACTGCAGGTACTCGTGCGGCGTCATCGTCGCCAGCACGCCCCACTGCTCGAACAGCTGGCGCTGGATCTGCTTTACCCGCGCCAGCACCTTCAGCGCCACATCCGCTGCATCGCCATCAAGCGCAACGATCGCGGCGCGCAGCTCGTGGATCATCAGCTTCAGCCACAGCTCCGCCACGTGGTGCTGGACGATGAAAAGCATTTCGTCGTGGTAGGGCGGCTGCGACTGCGGCTGCTGGGCCGACAGCAGGGTGTCGAGTTGCAGGTACTCGCTGTAATCGAGTTTGTGGCCGAAATCGCGCTGGATGCCGGCCTCGAGGTCGCGCTGGTTGGTTTCCATGTGGCACGTTCTGCGGCGGAATAGCGTATGCATGGTAAGCCAAAGCCACCGGCCAGGAGCCGCCATGACGATCCGTATCTGCCTTGCCCTGTGCCTCGTTGCCGTTGCCCTCGCGTCGCCACCGGCCCGGGCCGACATCATCTGGGTGGGCGACACTGCAACCGACGCCGCCTGCGACGTCGACAGCCTCGGCATCGCCGTGCTCGGCGCTGCATTGAACGGCACCGACTACGACATCATCCGGCTCAGCAACGAGGTGGCATACAGCGGCACCCACCTGGTGCTCAGCAACTTCAACGTCGACATCGAGGGCGGTTACGCCAACTGCTCGGGCGCGCCCGGCAGCTACGCCGTAGTCGACGGCGCCGGCGGCGCCGATGGCGCGGTGTTCGAATTCGGCTGCTCCGGCACGGGTTGCGACAGCCGCGGCTATCACACGCTGCGCAAGCTGCTGATCAAGAACGGCGAGGCGAGTGGCATCGATGTCAGCGGCAATGTCGAAATCCTGCTTGACGACGTGGTGGTCGCGAGCAACGCCACGGACACCGACGGCGGCGCAATGCGCGTGGATGGCAGCCAGAATGCCCGCGTCACCGTGCAGGGCAACAGCTCGTTTCGCGACTCCACCGCCAGCGGCAATGGCGGCGGCATCTGGTGCAGCGGGCGCCCCGCCGATGGCTACGCGTTCCAGATCTGGATGGACCACGGGCTGGTGTACCTGAACCACGCGGCCGATGGCGGCGGCATCTACGTCACCAATGGCTGCCGCGTCCGCTACCAGGGCACCGGCATCGGCGACGGCATCAACGCCAACACCGCCACGGGCGATGGCGGCGGCGTGGCGGTCACCGGTGGCGCGCATTTCGAGCTGATCGGGTCGGGCGACGCGCCCGCCAGCATCGACAACAACAACGCTGCCAATGGCGCAGGGGCTCTGGTCGCGGGCGAGGGCAGCATCTTTGCCGGCGTGGACAGCCGCATCGATGGCAACACCGCGACGCTCGATGGCGGCGGGTTGCTGGTGCGCGACCGCGGCCATGCGGTGCTGTCACGCGGGGCGCCCGCCGGGGGGTGCCACCGGCCCACATGCATGAGCATTTCCAACAACAGCGCCCAAGCCGGCGGGGCCGCCAGGGTGACGGGTCTGGGCGTGCTGACGATAGGCAGTGCTGAAATACGCTTCAACCACGCACGCTACGGCAGCGCCTTCAGCCTGTACAACAACTCCTTCGATATCGAAAACGGCTACGGCACCTTGCATGTGTACAGCAGCCTGATTGCCAACAACGACGGCGCACTGGCCGTCATCGACTCGTCCGAGTCCGCCGCCGAGATCGACGGTGTCACCTTCGCCGAAAACCTGGGCACGGACGCCGACGGCTGGTGGGGGACGCTGACCGAGTCGAACAGCAGCATCGACAGCTTCACCGGCGAGGGTATCCATGCCAGCCGCAGCATCTTTGCCGACGACGGCGCCTGGGCCTTTCAGGGCACGACCAATGGCGTGCTCGAGGCAGACTGCGTGGTCGTGGCCAACCCCGGTACCGACGTGCCGGTCCCGCTCGGCAGCGTGATTGGCGATCCGCTGCTGCGCAACACTGCCTACAGCGATTTCATGCCCGGCAACCGCTCGCCTGCGCTGGACTTGTGCGCCAACCGCGGTTACCTCTTCGACGTCGAGGACATCAACCGCTACCCGCGTGGCAGCGACGTGTTGCAGCTCGGCAACGTCGACGGCCCGTATGACGCCGGCGCCATCGAGTCGGACCTGATCTTCTTCGGCGACTTCGATCCCGACTGAGGGCCGGTACCGGTATCCACTCCGGCGGCCCTGCGGCCACGGCCGTCACATCGCCTCCTTCAGGCCGGCCTTCAGCAGCCAGGCATTCACCGGCGCGCTGGTCAGGAAGCCGATCAGCATGCCCAGCTGCATCAGGAACCAGTAAGCCACCTGGTCGGGATGGACGTGCGCGACCGGAAACAGCACGCGCTGCACCAGCGCCATCCAGGCGAACAGGCCCACCTCGAAGCTCACCAGCGACAGCGTGTCGGCTTTCAGCGCCGCAATGACCCCATCGCGAAGCCCAAGACCGCGCATCGGTGCGATCGTGAAGTACTGGAAGGCGATGCCAAGGACGAAGGCAAGGGCAAAATCCAGCACGTACTCCGGCCAAAGGCTGCTGCCGGCGATCTCCAGCGCAGCGACGAACACGATCCAGCCGCCGGCGATGTCGCCGAGCGTGCACCCAGCGCCACAGTGGCTGACCGCGACGCCAACCACCTGCCAGTCCGGTTTCCGCGTGGCTGAGGGCGTCTGGTTGCTTGGCCTGTCGGCCTGCATGCGTCGGCGTGAGGACATGCGCCCGACCTTGAGATACGCCCACAGCGCCAGTGGACCGGCGTACAGCGCCGTGATCGGCCAGACCAGATTCATGATCCACATCTTTTGGCGGTGGCCGGCGGCAAGATCGCACGCGATGGCCAGCGCACAGGCGATCGCCAGGGCCAGCGAACCCCATGCAAGCGGTACCAGCCATACGGGCATCAGGGCCTCCTGCGGACAACAGCGCTTCCATCCTGGACGCCACGGCATGAATGAGCCTTGGGTCGGCGACGCGACATCATGGGCGCCAAGTCGCTGCCGTGCCACGGCGCACCGCGGAAACCGGCGCCGCTGGCCGGTTCCGGGCCCCGCGGCCATGCCGGACCGCAGCCATGGGATAATGCCCGGATCAATCGGCATTGCCCGGGCCGCCGCGCGGGCCGATGCCAGCCACCGCGGAGCCGCGTCGATCGACTGGTCGCCGGCGCCGCGCGCCGCCCAACGGAGGACCACCCGTGGCCATCGCCGCCAAGTTCGAAATCGAATACCTGCAATACCTCGACCCGGCGGGCAAGCTGGTCCGCAAGGACCTGCCGGCCTTCGCCAAGGACCTCGACCACATGGTCGAGCTGTACAAGCTGATGGTCTCGACCCGCGTGTTCGACGCCAAGTCCATCGCCCTGCAGCGCACCGGCAAGCTCGGCACCTACGCCTCCTGCCTCGGCCATGAAGCCGCGCACGTCGGCATCGGCAGCGCCATGGCGCCCGAGGACGTACTGGCGCCCAGCTACCGCGAGTACGGCGCCCAGCTCTACCGTGGCGTGCAGCCGCGCGACGTCTACACCTACTGGGGCGGCAGCGAGCGCGGCAACGACTTCCAGCACGGCGCGGCGGCGCACGACTTTGCCTGGTCGGTGCCGATCGGCACCCAGTGCCTGCACGCGGCCGGCAGCGCGCTGGCCTTCAAGATCCGCGGCGAGAAGCGCGTCGCCGTCTGCACCATCGGCGATGGCGGCTCGTCCAAATCCGACTTCTACGGCGCCATCAACATCGCCGGCGCGCGGCAATTGCCGCTGGTGGCGGTGATCGTCAACAACCAGTGGGCGATCTCGGTGCCGCGCAAATACCAGACCGGCGCGCAGACGCTGGCGCAGAAGGGCATCGCCGCCGGCCTGCCCTGCATCCAGGTCGACGGCAACGACATCATTGCCGTGCGAAAGGCGGTCGGCGACGCGGTCGAGCGTGCGCGCAAGGGCAAGGGCGCCAGCGTGATCGAGGCCGTCACCTACCGGCTCGGCGACCACACCACTGCCGACGACGCCCGCCGTTACCGTGGCAAGGACGAGGTCGAGGACGCCTGGGCCAAGGACCCGGTCAAGCGCCTGCGGACCTGGCTGGAGGGCCAGAAGGCCTGGGACGAGGCGAAGGAGACTGCCTGGAAGGCCGAGTGCGACGAGTGGATGGACAACGAGGTGAATGCCTACCTCGAGAGCGAGAACCAGCCGGTGACGGCGATGTTCGACTACACCTTTGCCGAAGTGCCCGAGGATCTTGCGCGCCAGCGCGAGGCGGCCGTGGCGCTGGATTCCGGGGAGCACTGAGCATGGCCGAGATCACACTCATCGAAGCGGTCACCCAGGCCATGGCCTGGGAAATGGCGCATGACGACAGTGTCGTCGCGCTGGGCGAGGACATCGGCCTCAACGGCGGCGTGTTCCGCGCCACCCAGGGCTTGCAGGAGAAGTTCGGCGAGCTGCGTGTGCTCGATACGCCGCTGGACGAAACCACCATCGCCGGCGTCACCGTCGGCCTCGCGGCGCAGGGCATGAAGGCGATTGCCGAAGCCCAGTTCGAAGGTTTCATCTACCCGATGATGGAGCAGATCGCCTGCCACGCCGCGCGCATGCGCAACCGCACGCGCGGGCGCATCACGGTGCCGGCGGTGTTCCGCGCGCCCTGGGGTGGCGGCATTCGCGCGCCGGAGCATCACTCGGAAGCCAACGAGCACCTGTTCGCCAACATCCCCGGCCTGCGCGTGGTGTTGCCGTCCTCGCCGGGCCGCGCCTACGGCCTGTTGCTTGCGGCCATCCGCGATCCGGATCCGGTGGTGTTCTTCGAGCCCAAGCGCATCTACCGCCAGTACAAGGAAGAGGTGCCCGACGACGGCGAGGCATTGCCGCTGGATGTCTGCTTCGTGCTGCGCGACGGCAGCGACGTGACCCTGGTGACCTGGGGCTCGCAGGTCAAGGAAACGCTGGAGGCCGCCGACGCGCTGGCCGAGGACGGCGTCAGCGCCGAGGTGATCGACGTCGCCACGCTGACCCCGCTGGATTTCGACACCATCGCCGAATCGGTGCAGAAGACCGGCCGCTGCGTCATCGTCCACGAGGCGCCCAAAACCGCCGGTTTCGGCGCCGAAATCGCCGCGCGGCTGGCCGAGGAGTGCCTGTACGACCTGCTGGCGCCGGTGCAACGCGTCACCGGCTACGATACCCACATCCCGCTGTACCGGCTGGAGATGAAGTACCTGCCCAGCGTCGAGCGCGTCGTCGCCGCCGCGAAGAAGACCTTGGCGGTCAGCTGAGGCTGACCGCCGGGAATCGGGAATGGAGAATGGGGAATAGTCAAAGCCCCGCTCCTCCCGATTCCCGATTCCCCATTCCCGATTCCCGGACAACCACCATGGCCGACATCAAGACATTCCACCTGCCCGACCTCGGCGAGGGCCTGCCCGACGCCACCATCGTCGAATGGCACGTCAGGGAAGGCGACAGCATCAAGCTGGACGAACCGCTGGCCTCGATGGAGACGGCCAAGGCGGTGGTCGACGTGCCCTCGCCCTACACCGGCAAGGTGGTGAAGCTGCATGGCGCCGCCGGCGACGTGATCGAGACCGGCGCGGAACTGGCCGACTTCGAGCCCGATCCGAACGCCAAGCAGCGCGCCGAGGCGCAGTCCAGCGGCCACCACCACGGTCCGAAGAAGAAAAAGGCGCCGGCCAAGGGCGCCGGCGCGCCGGCGCCGGATGACGGCGACAAGGTCATCGCCTCCGACGAAGGCGGCGAAGTCGAGCAAACCGACGACAGCCGTGAAGACGAGGGCACCGTGGTCGGTGCCATGGCCAGCGGCAGCCACGTGCACGTCGAGCCGGTCAGCAGCGCCGGCGGCGTGCAGGCAGTTCCGGCCGTGCGCGCGCTGGCGCGCAAGCTGAAGGTGGACCTGACCCGCGTGCAGCCGAGCGGCGCCGGCGGGGTCACCACCATGAAGGATGTCAAGGACGCCGCGGCCGCAGGCAGCGCGCCGCTGGGCAAGGCACACGCACGGGGCGCCGCCGCCGCGCCTGCACCGGCGCCTGCCGCCGCCGCGCAGCGCAGCACGGTGTCGCAGGCCGGCAAGCCGATGCGCACCAGCCCGCCCTCGGTGCAGGCGCTGGGCCAGCCGGAGCAGCTCAAGGGCGTGCGCCGCAACATGGCGCGGGTGATGGCCGACGCGCATGCGCAGGTGGTCGCCACCAGCATCGTCGACGACGCCGACATCAACGGCTGGGTCGGCAAGCAGGACATCACCGTGCGCCTGATCCGCTCGATGATCGCCGCCTGCAAGGCGGTGCCGGCGCTCAATGCCTGGTTTGACGGCGGCAACCTCAGCCGCACCCTGCACCCGCACGTCGACATCGGCATCGCCGTCGACACCGACGAGGGCCTGTTCGTGCCGGCACTGCGCAACGCCGACATGATGGACGCCGCGGCCATCCGCGCCAGCGTCAACCGGCTGCGCCACGAGGTGATGGACCGCTCCATCGCCTCCAGCGAGCTCTCCGGCTACACCATCAGCCTGTCGAACTTCGGCATGTTCGCCGGCCGCTACGCGACGCCGGTGGTGGTGCCGCCGACGGTTGCCATCGTCGGTGCCGGCCGGCTGCGCCACGACGTGGTCGCGGTGATGGGCGGCGTCGAGACCCACCGCGTGATTCCGCTGTCGCTGACCTTCGACCACCGCGCCGCCACCGGTGGCGAGGCTGCGCGTTTCCTGCGCACCATGATCGACGACCTCGCGGCACCGGAGTAAGGCGCCGCGTTTCGGGATTGGTGGTCGCTGGCCCATCCGGCGGGCGACCACCAAACCACCCGACTGACGCAAGCCCGATCCGAGCCAAAGCTGACAGGCCGGAAGCACAGCCGCGCTGCACATCCGCGCCGTCACTCCAGACGCGCACACCACCACACCACCACACCATCATTCCGGACGCTGCCCACACCACCAGACCGTCATTCCGGACGCTGCGCAGCAGCGATCCGGAATCCTCTTGACGTCGCCGCCAACCAGCACTCCTGCGGCCACCTGGTGAAACCGTCCCGGTAGCGCGTGCTGGCGATGAGGCCGCGGGTGTTGGACCGACCCAGTTGTCTGGCCCGATGTTTACCGCTCCGCATCCGTACTCATGCTCATTGGGCTGCTCCGCCGGAGCTCGATTCCAAAATGGATCGAATTTGGCGAAAACAATAAAGCAGCGTAGGTCGCACCGTCTCAATGTATTCATCCCGCTCCCGCATCTTCCGGTCGAACGCATCAGCTTCCCAGCGCGCGGCGTCTCGTTCGTCAGGCACCTCATCCAACTCCGATTCAACCGCGCGAATAGGGCCAAAAATATCCTCAGGAAGATCGCCAAGTTGATGTTGCAACCCCACAATGGCACGACAGGCGCGAAGTAGACGCGCGCCGTCCGCGCTCGTGGTCACGGATGATGCCTCCTCAATAGCTGCACGCACGGCGGATTGATCTCGCTTCATCATGGCCGCAACTTTGTTTTAGGCTCGACAAGCTCGCCCGTTTTCAAGTTACGATAAGCGTGGACCTCGAAGCTTGCGCCGTCTGCGGCGGTCCGGCTGCCACTCGTAACTTTTACCCAGTCTGACGCATTTCCGCCGTACTGCTTGACGAGCCGCGAAACCGCATGGATCGGCGTTTGTGTTCCGGCACCAGCAATCGCCTTCCCGCCGCCTGAGACCAAATTTCCAAGCTGCTCTGCACTGCCCAACTGTTTCTGCAAACCTAACCCCATTCGCTGCGCTTCGGGCTGCCGTACTTACCGCCTCAGCGCCTTCCGCCACTTTCCCTACGATCCGCCCTACCGGCACGACCGCGGCGACTGCAGCAACCGCGCCAACTTTCTCACTCGTGCTGACGTTCGACCAGCCCTTGTCGGCAACCTGACTCAGCGGCTCGGCGCCCGCCATCGTCCATGCGGCATGCGCGACCGCAAAGAAGGCGCAAGTGACGCGACCGCATCCTTGAGCCGCAGAATTGATTATTTCATCAACGCTCTCTCGTCCGTCCGGATCGGTATAGCGCGCCGGGTTGTCGTTGCCGTAGGCGTAGCGGTTGAGCCCGGTGGGGCTGGTGGGGTCGAGACCAGCGGGGTCGGGGCTCAGGAAGCGCGGGCCGCTGAGGTAGCGGGCACCAAGATACAGCAATCCCGTCTCGGGGTCCGGTGCG
>DASSBG010000041.1:0-96161 GCA_035699085.1 Rhodanobacteraceae bacterium | reverse complement strand
CGCAACCGGCTGGCGGCGCTCTCGCCCATCACCCAGCGCACCGCGTCGATGATATTGGATTTGCCGCAGCCGTTGGGGCCGACAATGCCGGTGAGATTGGTCGGCAAGTGCAGCGTCGTGGGGTCGACGAAGGACTTGAAGCCGGCCAGTTTGATGGTGGTCAGGCGCATGCGCGGCTCGTGCGGGGCGGCCGGCCGGCGCGTCCCGGCACCGTCAGGCGGTGCCCGGGCCGCGGTCGACAGGCGCCAGGGCGTGGGCTGCGTAGTTTAACGGCTTTTGTCCCGCTGTCAGCGGCTGGACGGCGGCGCCGGCGGCGTAACGGCGGGCGCGGGAGCCGCGACTGGCGCCGCCTGCTTCGCCACCGGCCCTCGGGTCTTGCGCATCCCCTGCGGCTGGCGGGGTGCCGAAGCCGACAGCGGCCGCGCCGGCGACGCGGCGGTGATGGTCGCCTTGGCCTTCAGCGAGTCGATGTACGCCGCCACCTGCTTCTTCTCGAGGTTGCTGCGCACCTGGTCCCTGACCGCATCAAGGGCCGGCGGGTGGAACGGGTTGACGCCGTCAAGATGCAGCAGGTGCCAGCCCAGCTTGGTCTGCACCGGCTGCATGGTCGCCTCGCCCGGCTTGAGTGAGGTCAGGGCCTCGGCCAGCGGCGGGGGCAACTGCTTGGGGAACACGTTCGGGTAGGCCCGGGCATCGCGGGCCTTGTCGCTGTACTCGTCGAATACCTTGGAGAAGGGCGTGCCCGCCTCGAGTTCGGCGGCCGCCTTGTCCGCGGTGGCCTTGTCGGCGAACAGCAGCTGCGAGAAGCGGTAGGTCTTGTCGCCAACCTCCTTGACCTGGTTGGCGTAGTCCTCGGCGACCATGGCATCGGTCACGGGGTGGCTGCGGGTGTAGGCGAGCAAGGTGGCGTTGGCCACGCCGCGCAGCCGCGCCGCCTCGATCATGGCCGCGAGGTCAGGCTGCTGCTGCAGGCGCAGCTTCTTCGCCTGCTGCGCCAGCAGGACGTACTGCGCCGCCTCGTCCAGCGCCGCCTGGCGCTGCTGCGGCAGCTGCATGTCCAGGCCGCGGCCCTTGGCGATCGCGTCCAGCAGGGTCTGCGGCACCGCAATGCCATTGACCGTTTCGGCAGCGTTGCCCTGCGCGTCCGGCAACTGGATCACCTTGTCGGAGCCGGACGATGCGGCGCAGGCGGCCAGTGTCGCGGCCAGCACGGCGACGATCAGCACGCGCGGGAAAATGCTCATGAATGCTCCTTGGTTTGCGCATCCACACCCAGGGCGTGGATGTCGGTTTGCATCAGCTCGCCCAGCGCCGCGTAGACCATCCGGTGGCGTTCGAGCGGCCGCTTGCCGATGAACGCGTCGCTGACGATGTGGACATGAAAATGGCCGCGCCCATCCTTCGCACCGGCGTGGCCAACGTGTTTGTGACCTTCGTCAACAATCGACAGTTCCGCAGGCGCCAGTGCGGCCCGCAGGCGTTGCTCGATCTGCTCGATGCGGGTCACGGCGCCACCCGCACGAACGGCCGTACGTCGACCCGCGCGTAGACGCCGGCAGCGACGTAGGGATCGGCCTGCGCCCAAGCCTGCGCGGTCGCCAGATCGTCGAATTCGGCAACGATCAGGCTGCCGTCAAAACCGGCCGGCCCGGGCTGCCCGGCGTCGATGGCCGGAAACGGTCCGGCCAGCAGCAAGCGGCCCTCGGCCTGCAGCGCCTCAAGCCGCGCCAGGTGCGCGGGCCGCGCCGCGCTGCGCAGGGGCAGCGAGTCTTCGACATCGATGCCGACGATCGCGTACCACATGCTCAGGCTTCCGGGCGCATGTAGGGAAACAGCAGCACGTCGCGGATCGATGGCACGTCGGCCAGCATCATCACCAGGCGGTCGATGCCGACGCCCAGCCCGCCGGTCGGCGGCAGGCCCACTTCCAGCGCGCGGATGTAGTCGGCGTCGAAGTGCATCGCCTCGTCGTCGCCGGCGTCCTTGGCCTCGACCTGGGCGCGGAAGCGGCGCTCCTGGTCCTCCGGGTCGTTCAACTCGGAGAAGCCATTGGCCAGCTCCTTGCCGCCGATGAACAGTTCGAAGCGCTCGGTCAGGCCCGGATCGTCGTCACGCGCCCGCGACAGAGGCGAAACTTCAACCGGATGGTCGGTGATGAAGGTCGGCTGCACCAGGCTGGGCTCCACCGTCTTCTCGAAGATTTCCAGCAGCAGCTTGCCCCAGCCCCAGCCCGGCTTGACCTGCACCTGAAGGCGCCGCGCATGCGCGGTCATTGCAGCGACGTCGCGGAGCTCCGCGCGTCCGATATCGGGGTTTGCCTCCAGCACGGCGTCCTCCATGGGCCAGCGGCGGAACGCGGGGCCGAGGTCGATGGGCTGCCCTTCCCATTGCAGCGTGGACGAGCCCAGCACGTGGACGGCGACGTCGCGGATCATCGCCTCCGTCAGGTCCATGATTTCGTGGTAGGTGGCGTAGGCCTGGTACAGCTCCAGCATCGTGAACTCGGGGTTGTGCCGCGTCGACACGCCTTCGTTGCGGAAGTTGCGGTTGATCTCGTAGACGCGGTCGAAGCCGCCGACCACCAGCCGCTTGAGGTAGAGCTCCGGTGCCACGCGCAGGTACAGCGGGATGTCCAGCGCGTTGTGGTGGGTGGCGAACGGGCGCGCGGTGGCGCCGCCGGGAATGACGTGCATCATCGGCGTCTCCACCTCCATGAAGCGCCGCGGTTCGGCTTCCAGCCACTGGCGGATGTAGCCGATGGCGCGCGAGCGCAGGCGAAAGGTCTCGCGTGCCTCGCGGGTGACGATCAGGTCGACGTAGCGCTGGCGATAGCGCCGTTCGACGTCGGCCAGGCCGTGGAACTTGTCCGGCAGTGGCCGCAGCGACTTGGTCAGCAGGCGCAACCCATCGACCTTGATCGACAGTTCGCCGGTGCGCGTGCGCATCAGCAGCCCCGCGGCACCGACGATGTCGCCAACATCCCATCCCTTGAAGGCATCGTAGCTGGCCTCGTCCAGCGTGCCCTTGCGCACGAACAGCTGGATGCGCCCGGTCATGTCCTGCAGCTGGGCGAAGCTGACCTTGCCCTGGACGCGCTTCAGCACCAGCCGCCCCGCCACCCTCACCCGCCGCGCCTCGGCCTCGATCGCCTCGGCCGGGCAGGCGTCGCCATCGGCGAATTCCGCTTGCAGGTCGCCGGCGAAGCTGTCGGGCGCGAAGTCGTTGGGGTAGGCGATCCCCTGCTCCCGCGCTGCCCTGAGCTTGTCGCGCCGCTCGGCGATCAGGCGGTTTTCGTCGGCTGCATGCACCTCCGGCATGTCGCCGGACTGCTCGGTGGATGTGCCGGTCGGCGCTGTACCCTGCGCCGCGGGCTTGCTGCGTTCACTCATGGGCTGGGCTCTGGCGCGGATCGCTGCCGCGCTCACGTCGGGTGTGCCGGTGGCACCGGCGGGCAATGCCTGATTGTGCCATGACGGCAGACGCGCAAGTCGGAATAGCGGCCGCGGGCGCCACGCGCTGCGTTGCACTTCGCATCAGGCGTCGGCGCGGCGCGAGCCGGCTTCCAGGCCCGCCTTCAGGCTGCCCTCGATGAACGGGTCGAGGTCGCCGTCCAGCACCTTTTGCGTGTCGCTGCGCTCGATGCCGGTGCGCAGGTCCTTGATGCGGCTCTGGTCCAGCACGTAGTTGCGGATCTGGCTGCCCCAGCCGATGTCGGACTTGCTGGCCTCCAGCTTGTCCTTCTCTGCATTGCGCTTCTGCACCTCCAGCTCGTAAAGCTTGGCCGCCAGCATCTTCATGGCGCGGTCGCGGTTGGCATGCTGGCTGCGCTCGGTCTGGCAGGCAACGACGGTGTTGGTTGGCACGTGGGTGATGCGCACCGCCGACTCGGTCTTGTTGACGTGCTGGCCGCCGGCGCCGGACGAGCGGTAGACGTCGGTGCGCAGGTCCGCAGGGTTGATGTCGATGTCGATGCTGTCATCCACCTCCGGCGACACGAACACCGAGGTGAAGCTGGTGTGCCGGCGGTTGTCTGAATCGAACGGGCTCTTGCGCACCAGCCGGTGCACGCCGATCTCGGTTTTCAACCAGCCGTAGGCGTAGTCGCCCTCGACGCGGAAGGTGGCCGACTTGATGCCCGCCACCTCGCCGCCGGAGACCTCCAGCAGCTCGGTCTTCCAGCCGCGGTGCTCGGCCCAGCGCAGGTACATGCGCAGCAGCATCTCCGCCCAGTCCTGCGCCTCGGTGCCACCGGCGCCGGCCTGGATGTCGACGAAGGCGTTGTTGGCGTCCATCTCGCCGGAGAACATGCGCTGGAACTCCAGCTTTTCGACCCTGGCCTCCAGCCTGGCGACATCGTCCACGACCGATTGCGCGGTGGCCTCGTCGTCGTCGGCAATGGCCATGTCGAGCAGTTCGCCAGCGTCGGCCAGCCCGGCAGTCAGCGCGTCGATGCCGCTGACGATACCGTCCAGCCGCGCCCGCTCGCGGCCCAGTTCCTGGGCGCGCACCGGGTCGTCCCAGACGCCCGGATTTTCCAGCTCAAGATTGACCTCTTCCAGCCGCTCGCGCTTGCTGGCGTAGTCAAAGATACCCCCTGAGCGACTCGACGCGCCCACGGAGGTCGGCGATCTGCGCAAGGATGGGATTGGTCTCGATCATGACGGTGTCGCGCCTGCCCAAAACGCGACATTGTCGCATAGGCAGGCGCGTGAAGCAGGGAGTGGAACGTCGTTGCGAAACGGATGCGCGTGCGGCCGGTACACCAGGCGGCTCAGTGGCAAGCAGGGTTTGCGGCGATGACCTGTTCGTGGATCGTGCCGTCGAGGCCGTTGAATTCGCCGGCGTCGAAGTGGTAGCTCAGCGTCATCGAGGTGCACGAGTTGAACGTGATGTCGGCGGTGCCGACCTGCTGCAGATCCACCGGGCCGGGCTGGTTGAACACGCCGCCGCCGGTATCGATGATGGCGACGTCGTGCAGTTCGAGGTCCCCGGGCGTGTAGTCGCCGGACTGCAGCGTGAACCAGCGCTGCCTCGCCTCGCCGGTGTCCGCATCGTCGCTGCCCGGCGCATAGGTGTACCAGGTGGCGAAGAAGCTGTGCTGCGCCGGCACCAGGTCGACGTACAGGCCCTGGCCCGAGGTCGCCGGGTCGTACCACGCGCCGCCGTGCAGGGCATCGGCATAGTGGCCTGGCGGCTGCGCAGGTGCGGCCGCCGGCACGGCCGTGCTGCAGGCGGTGGGCTGGTCCACACGCACATAGGGGATCGTGCCGCTGCGGCCGTCGTCCAGCGTGAACGTGAGTGCCGCGTGGCCGCAGTCGTAGAAGGTCAGGCTGGCCGTGCCGACCAGGCTGGCCGGCGTGATGGGCGCGGCGTCGAAATTGCCGCCACTGCCCTGCCCCACCTGCAGATCGAATGTCGCGCCGTGGCCGGCCTCCAGGCCGCCCTGCAGCGTCATCCAGCGCTGGTCGCCGGCGTCGTCGAAGGTGAACCAGCCACCGGTCAGCGTGGCCACGCCGTCGCCGCGGTGGTCGGGGTACACCTCCAGCTGCAGACCCTGCCCCGAGGTTGATGGCTCGTACCACGGACCCGTCAGCGCAAACTGGTCGGCGTCGAAAGGCTTGGCCGCCGTCACGTGCTGAATCATCGGTTCGGGTAACGCGTGCAAGTGCTGCGTACGTGCCGTCAAGACATGTGCGCCAGACTTCGAAAACTGCGTAACGCAATGGGCAATGAAATGGCCCGACCTGGACTCGTGCACGGGCACATCGGTGCACAATACCCTTCCGGAATATTGCCCCTCGTAAAAGGTCGCCGTGTCATCCGCCGTACCAACATCGTATGTCAATGTCAGATCGATTGGTTGGCCAACCTGCGCAGGATCGGACGTAGCTCGCTCAACCACTGGGTCCCTGACGAACTGGTAGAGATCCGCGAACGTGGTTCCACTGTAGTGCGCGGTGCCGCTCGGTTGATTGTGCGCGTCTCCCGAATATTCAGCGTAGATGCTGTAGGTGGAGGCGCTGACCTCAAGATCATCGACGGTGCACGTGGCGAGCTGGTCGACTACGGGAACGCGGTCACACAGGGTGATGGTCGGTGAGTCCCCGGACGCGTCTGACTGTGCGAAAAACCCCACGGTTCCTGTTGGATCCATGCCGTACACAGCGGCGGCGAATGTCACCGGCTGCCCTGGGCTGGACGGGTTGCGATTGGACTTTATCTCGACGGCCGTCTTCCACAGCGGCTCGGGCACGCAGTCTTGAGACCACGGCGTGGCATTGGTGACGGTGTTCCAAGCAAGGTCGGTCGCAGACGGCGGGTCGGCTGCGGGCGCCAGCAGATTGGGGCAAAGCCCGCCGTGGTAGCGAGCGGTGGCCGCCTGGTCGACGAGCGACTGCGGCGGCGCGGGTACGGAACCGCCGACGTGGTTGTAGGAGATATTGAAGAACGCCAGATTGGGCACTCCGCTCAGCTTGGGGAAATCCCCACCCAGCATATTTTCCACGACACCAAACTGCTCCAGGCTCGGCAGATCCAGCAGTGATGGAATGCTACCGCTCAACAGGTTGTTAGGGACGATAAAGTCCTGAAGGTTCGGCACGTCGCGGATTGGCCTGACAGGGCCCGTCAGAAGTCCCTCGACAGTGAACGACTGCAGGTTCGGCAAATCGACCAGCGCTGGCAGGCCGCCGCTAAGCCGATAGCCTCTCACCTCGAACGTCTGCAACTGTGTCAGGCCACTCAGGTCTGGAAGTTCGCCGGTAAAGTTGCCGATGACACGGAAGTATTCCAGCTGCGATGCGTCGGTCAATGGCGGGATGCTGCCCGACATGCCGCCGACGAGAGGCTCGCTCCTGACGTAGAAATATTTGAGATGCGTCAACCCACTCAATGAAGCGATGTGCCCGGTCAGCCCGCAGCCGTTACACTCGAAGTGCTCGAGATGGCTCAGGCCCGCCAGCGACGGAACACCGCCGCTCGTGAACTCGCCACTGGCGGTGAAGGACTTGAGGTTTTTCAACTCATTCAATTGCGGTATGGGGCCGTAGATCGCATTGTAGGGTCCGATGCCGCTATCGGCAGTTTGCTGGATCTGTATCGTTTCCAGATTGCTCAGGCCGGCCAGCGCGGGCAGTACGCCGAAAAGACCCTTGCTCCGCAAGTCGAGACCGATAACCGTTGTATCGTCTGTGTCACAGGTCACGCCGGACCAAGTGCACTCAGTGCCGGGCGGACCCATCCAACCCTCCTGGTTGACCCAGCCGACGCCGTCAGTCTGCGCGTAGATATTCTCCAGAACCGCGCGCTCGGAGGCAGGTATGGCCGCCTGCGCGGCCACCGTCGCTCCCATCAGAACGGCCAACACCAAGCCAACCAGAAGCAACGGCTCCCGAGCAAGCCGTGGTGCCAGCCTGCAGTGTGGTTCGCCTCTGGCTTTTTTGTTACCCGCCACGGCACTTGGCTCATTCAATCCCAACACTAAAAATGTCGGACCTGCATGAAAGTGGTGGTAAAGCCCGAGCCATCACTATCCAGCGGGCCCGGGACAGAGAAAATGTCATAACACTCATTGAAGCATTCCGTCTGTTGCAGCGTAATTGAAGTGGGCGAGTCACCTTGCGCAATAGTGTAGCCGGTGCTTCCCTGTCCAATATAGGTGGAAGCCCAGGTGGCGGCGCCGAGATGCTCGTTACCAAAATCTGCCAAGGGCAACACGCCAATTGACGACGATGGCGCCTCGACGATCCACTCCGTACTTTCGCCTGGTTGGGGCGTTCCACCTATGATGAAGCTTACGCATGTGTTTCCGTTCGTCGTCCTCGTGAAATTACATACTCCTAGCTGCACCGTGCCGGTGCTTGAATTGGGGACATCCGGCGTCCAGATTGCAACATTTCCGACGTAGTCGCCAGCTTGGACATCCATGGACGTGATCTCCATCTCGGAGCTTGTGTCCGTAGGTCCACCAACGATTTCATACCAGAAGTAGTAGCGCGACGAGCCGTTCTCCTGGACCAGCTGCTCCGAACCCGATTGAATCAGCGGCCCCGTCCCCGTCGCGCCGACGCCACCACCCATGCCGCTCCATATCGAGGAGTAGTAGCCGATAGGGGAATAAGGGCGATACAGCGGCTGCGCCACTGCCGGCACCGTCCAGCCAGCTTGTGTGTACTGCGCGGTATTACTGATTTGATACCCTGACCAATTGGAAGAATTGTAGCCGTTGGCTACAGCGGTGCTACGGAAGCGATCGGAAGTTGCGACCGGTGCGGGCACCAGTACGTGAGTACGCCCGGTATGCACACATTTCAACGACGTAGCCCAGGTGACGTGCCGGGCCGCAGCCTGTGCAAAAAACAACTTGGCAGCTGCGGGGGCGCGCGTGCTGTCCAATGTGCTCACAAACTGCTTGCCGGGCAAGGGGGTCTGCACGACCGCCCCGCCACACCCGCTGGTGGGATATTCAAGCACCGTCCCGAAGAGCCGGGACTGCGCTACCGACTGCGCCGAGGCAACACCCCCGAAAAAGACAATGACTACACCAAGCACCGGCAGACCACCCTTTCGTACGTGCATGACGTTCTCCCTGAAATCAGCACCAGACGCTGAGGTGTCAAAAACCCTAGACCTATTTTGCGTCGATTGTCAAGTACATTCCCTTCGGCCTCTTGGTGAGGTCCGTTCGAGATCGAATTCGTCGTACGCACGCATGTAGCCGCGGCTGCAGACTTGACTCCATCGTGCAACCGCGCCGGATGAATTGCCGCACGAGGTGCCGAAGCTTTCGGCTCAGCGGACGTTCTGCTGGCAGGCGGGGTTTGCGGCGATGACCTGTTCGTTGATCGTGCCGTCGAGGCCGTTGAATTCGCCGGCGTCGAAGTGGTAGCTCAGCGTCATCGAGGTGCACGAGTTGAACGTGATGTCGGCGGTGCCGACCTGCTGCAGATCCACCGGGCCTGGCTGGTTGAACACGCCGCCGCCGGTATCGATGATGGCGACGTCGTGCAGTTCGAGGTCACCGGGCGCGTAGTCGTTGGCCTGCAACGAGAACCAGCGCTGCCTCGCCTCGCCGGTGTCCGCATCGTCGCTGCCCGGCGCATAGGTGTACCAGGTGGCGAAGAAGCTGTGCTGCGCCGGCACCAGGTCGACTTGGTCAAAGTGCGTGGATGAAGTTGCTGTGTTGGCAAGCCGTTGTAAGGTGGCAGGGCTTATTTTCGACAACTGGAGGCAAGGTGCTCCATGTCCCGCTGGACTACTCTTGCGGTCGCTGGCAGCGGCGTTTTGGCGGTTTGTATTTTCTTGCTGTTCGCTTGGTCGGGCACAGAGAGGGCAATCCCGACTGTTTCATCATTTGTGCTGCCATCGGCGATGTCGAAGGCACCCACTTCCACGGGTACCATCATCTCGCCCGGAGAAACCGGTGGTGCGGTCGCCATTGAGGATCGGTCGAGCCCGGTGGTACGTCTGCCTGCGCCAGGGACTCCTCTTGCGGACGTGTACGAACGGCTGCAACGGCGAGCGAATGATGGTGACAAGGCTGCGGCCGACCGTCTGTATACAGATACCATGCGGTGCCTGGACTACCTTCGCACCAAAGCGGCCGCACGCGGGCAGTTGATTGAGACTTGGGGCATTGCAAACGGGAAGCTCGAGAGGACCGCGCCGGCAATCGATCGCAACGAGGCGCTTCTGGGCGAGTTGCAGCAAAAAATAGAAGCGAATTCCCCGCTATGCAGCGCCGTCGACCAAGAGTATCTGGACAAGATAATGTATGGAGTGATCCTGGCAGCGGCAAAGGCCGGGAATCAGGCAGCGGCGACTTGTTATGTGTCGGCACCGTTTTCCTCATCGCATCGTGTCAAGGTGAACCCGGAGCTGGTGGCCGAATACCGGATGTACGGGCGACGGTTTGCCAAAGCGGGGATACGCGCGGGTGACTGGGCCATGGTGAAGTTGCTGGCCGCGGCATCAGGGGCCGTTTCCGATAGCGATCCGTCCCTGCTCTATCGGTTACTGCCCCACAATAAGCTGCTTTTCTACTCGTACCTGAGCCTTGAGCAACTGGGGGCAGACCAGGCTAGTCTCGCGAGCGTTGAGCAGTTCATGCAGGCGACGCTTGCGCAGAATGATTTTTCTGCTGACCAGGTGCAAACGGCTGAGCAGTGGGCAAGTTACACCTACCAACGCTATTTCAGCGACAAGCCAAGTTACAGCGAGCGAGGGTCGGTGTGCGGTCAATCGTCGTACATCGCTCCCTGAAACTCGGCGCGCTTGCTGCCGCCGGGGGTCACGCCCCGCCAGAAGCGCCAGCGGTGGCTGCGGCGGACGCGGTAGCGCTCGCCGTCGGCGAAGGCGAGTTCGAGGCGGTTCCGGCGGCGCAGCGTCGCCCGCAGCAGGGCCAGGGTGGCGGCGGCGCCGCTGGCGTTGCCGAGATCGAGCAGGACATCTTCACCGGGAGTGGCCGTGGGATCGAACGCGGCGCTCGGCTGCACCGGCACCCCAGCCTGCGCAGCCAGCGCCTGCAGCAACGGGGCATCCCCGTACGCCTGCGCCGCGACGCACTTGAGCCATGGCGGCAGCGTGCCGTTGCCGCCGGCGCCCCAGAACCACAGGCTGTTGACAAACGGCTTGCCGCGGCGGCGGCGTTCGTTGTTGACCGGGTGCTGGTGCAGAATCACCTGCGCCTCGTTGAGCAGCGCGCGCCAGCGGCGGCCCTCGTCGCCCTCCGGCAGGTGTGCGATCAAGCTGTCGCCGAGCACCGCCTCGGGCGTGGCGAAGTCCGGCAGGCGCGTGCCTTGCGGCAGGCGCAGGTGCCAGCGGGGCGGCGTCGTGGTCTCGAGCAGCACGCCGCGGTCGCCGAACAGCGGACGCAGCGGCTGCGCCAGCGCCTCCGCCTCGTCGGCGGTCACATCGAGCATGCCGCAGGCCAGCATGCGCGCGCCGGTGAGGTCCGGCTGCACGTTGGCCAGGTCCGCGAACAGCCAGACGCCGTCGCCTGCGTCGCCGGCCTGCTGCTGGCGGGTGATGGCGGCCAGCGGCGGCAGCCCCTTGCCGGGCCACTGGAACTGCG
This sequence comes from Rhodanobacteraceae bacterium, assembly GCA_035699085.1. Classification (GTDB taxonomy): domain Bacteria; phylum Pseudomonadota; class Gammaproteobacteria; order Xanthomonadales; family Rhodanobacteraceae; genus DASSBG01. The sequence continues at coordinate 85,090 of DASSBG010000041.1, read as the reverse complement.
CGGCGAGCGCCGGCAGCCAGCCGCGCCCGGACGACGGCAAGTGGTCAGCGCGCGCCAGCCAGCGCTGCCAACCGGCGTCGTCACGCAAGCGGGACAGCGGCGGCAGCAGGACGTGCGCGTGTAAAGGGGACGGAGGCAATTTAGTCGCAACGCCAGCGACAAAGTGATGAGGTTACCGCCAAATTGCCTCCGTCCCCTTTACAGTCCCCTTTACACGCTAGGCCGACAAGCGCTCGGCGTCTTCAGACAGCGCCAGCCACTCACCCTCCAGGCGCGCCTTTTCCTGCCGCAGCCTGCCCTGCTGCTGGCCCAGCCGCGCCAGCTCGGCGGTGGGGCCGGTGTAGGTGGCAGGATCGGCAAGCCGTTGCTGCAAGTCTTCGAGTTCCGCGTCGATGGCGGCGATGCGGCGTTCGATCGCCTGCAGGCGCTTGCGCAGCGCCCGGCCCTGCTCGCGCTGGGCAGCGGCCGCCTGGCGGCGTTCGCGCGCCGAGGTCGGCGGTACCGGCGCGTCATCGGCCGCAGCGGGCGGCTGGCCGGCCCCATCGCCGCTGCCGCGGCTGCGCAGCCAGCGCGCGTAGTCGTCCAGGTCGCCGTCGAAGGCCGCCACGGTGCCATCGGCGACGCGCCAGAAGCCGTCGCAGACCAGGCCAAGCAGGTGGCGGTCGTGCGACACCAGCACCAGCGCGCCGGGATAGTCGTTGAGCGCCTCGGCCAGCGCTTCGCGCATGTCCAGGTCGAGGTGGTTGGTCGGCTCGTCCAGCAGCAGCAGGTTGGGTTTGTCCCAGGCGATCAGGGCCAATGCGAGGCGTGCGCGCTCGCCACCCGAGAACACATCCACCGGCTCGAAGGCGCGCTCGCCGGCAAAGTTCCAGCGGCCCAGCCAGTCGCGCAGCGCCTGTGCAGGAGCCTGCGGCGCGCGCTCGGCGAGGTGCGCCATGGGACTTTCGCCGGCGCGCAGGCTCTCGACCGTGTGCTGGGCGAAGTAGCCGATCACCAGGTCCTTGTGTGCGGTACGCTCACCGGCCAGCAGCGGCAGCTCGCCGACCAGCGTCTTCACCAGCGTTGACTTGCCGGCGCCGTTGGGGCCGAGCAGACCGATGCGGTCGCCGGCCTGCAGGCCGAAGCGCACGTCGCGCAGCACCGGCTTGCCGGCGGCGTAACCGGCGTCGACGTGCGCCAGCTTGAGCATCGACTGCGGCAGCCGCGCCGGTTCCGGGAAGCTGAAATGAAAGGCGCGCTCGGCACGCACCGCCTCGGTGCCGGCCAGCTTCTCCAGCCGCTTGACCCGCGACTGAGCCTGGCGCGCCTTGGTCGCCTTGGCCTTGAAGCGGTCGATGAACGACTGCAGGTGGACGCGCTCGGCCTGCTCCTTGTCGTGCGCGATCTGCTGCTGGTGGAGCTGCTCGGCGCGCTGGCGCTCGAAGGCGCTGTAGTCACCGGTGTAGAGCTTTGCCCCGCCCTGTTCCAGGTGCAGCGTGTGCGAAATCACGCCGTCGAGGAACTCGCGGTCATGCGAGATCACCAGCAGCATGCCCGGATAACGGCGCAGCCACTGTTCCAGCCACAACACCGCGTCGAGGTCGAGGTGGTTGGTCGGCTCGTCCAGCAGCAGCAGGTCCGACGGCGCCATCAGTGCGCGCGCCAGGTTGAGGCGGACGCGCCAGCCGCCGGAGAACGCACTCACCGCCTGCTCGTGGGTGGCGGGCGCGAAGCCGAGGCCGTGCATCAAGCGGCCGGCACGGGCACGGGCATCGTAGCCGTGCAGCGCCTCGATGCGCTGGTGCGCGGCGGCGACCGCGGCATGATCGCCGGCCGCCTGCGCCCGGGCCTCCTCGGCCAGCGCCGCCGCCACCTGGGTATCGCCGCCGAGCACGTAGTCGATCGCCGGGTCCGCCAGCGCCGGCGTCTCCTGCGCGACCGACGCCATGCGCACGGCGCCGGACATCTCCAACGCGCCGGCGTCGGCCTCCAGCTCGCCGCGCACGGCGGCGAACAGGCTGGACTTGCCACTGCCGTTGCGACCGACCACGCCGACCTTCCAGCCGTCGTGCAGTACCACGTCGACACCGGACAGCAACAGCCGCCCGCCGCGGCGCAGGGCAAAGTCGCGAAAGCCGATCACGCGTAACGCACGCCCGTGATCTCGTAGTGCTTGACGCCGTTGGGCGCCTCGAAGGTGAAGGCATCGCCCTCGTGCTTGCCGATCAGGGCGCGCGCGATCGGCGAGGACACCGCGATCAGGCCCCGTTTGATGTCGGCCTCGATGTCGCCCACCACCTGGTAAGTGGCTGAATCGCCGGAGTCGACATCCTCGAGGTCGACGGTGGCGCCGAACACCACCTTGTCGCCGGCATTGAGCGTGGCAACGTCGATGACGTTGGCGGTCGACAGCGCACCCTCGATCTGGTTGATGCGGCCCTCGACGAAGCCCTGCTGCTCGCGGGCCGCGTGGTACTCGGCATTCTCCTTGAGGTCGCCATGCGCGCGCGCCTCGGCAATGGCCGCGATGATGCGCGGGCGGTCCTCGCCCTTGAGCTTGTCAAGCTCGGCGCGCAGGCGCTCGGCGCCGGCTTTCGTCATGGGGGCACGGTTCATGGGTTTGGCTCCTGCTTCAGTTCCTGGTCGGGCTGCCCGCTCGGCTCCGGCGCCGGTGCGGGATGCAGCTCCTGGTGCAATTCCTGCAGGCTGTGCACGCTTGCGCTGGCGCGGAAGTCCAGCGAATGCAGCAGCGCGCGAGCGCCCGCGATGGTGGTCGAGTAAGTCACGTAGCGCTGCAACGCCTCGCGACGGATGGAGAACGAGTCGGCGATGGCCTGCTTGCCCTCGGTGGTGTTGACAATGAAAACGATCTCGCCGTTCTTGATCGAGTCGACGATGTGCGGGCGGCCCTCGACGACCTTGTTGATGCCGCGGCAGACCAGCCCGCGCTGGTTCAGGAAGGCCGCCGTGCCGTGGGTGGCGATCAGGCTGTAGCCGCGCCGCAGCAGGTCGATGGCGACGGGCAACAGGCGCTGCTTGTCGGCGTCGCGCACCGACAGGAACACCGTGCCGGCGGCCGGGATGCCGATGCCGGAGGCCTCGTGGGCACGGGAAAAGGCGGCGCCGAAGCTGCGGCCGATGCCCATCACCTCGCCGGTCGAGCGCATCTCCGGCCCGAGGATCGGGTCGACGTTGTTGAACTTGCGGAACGGGAAGATGGCCTCCTTGACCGAGTACCACGACGGCACGGTTTCAGCCGTCGCGCCCTGCTCCGCCAGGCTGCGCCCCGCCATCGCCCGCGCCGCGATCTTCGCCAGCGGCACGCCGGTGGCCTTGGACACGAAGGGTACGGTGCGCGAGGCGCGCGGATTCACCTCCAGGATGAAGACGGCGTCGCCCTGGATTGCGAACTGGGTGTTCATCAGGCCGACCACGCCCAGCTCGCGCGCCATCAGCGTCACCTGGCGGCGGAGCTCGTCCTGCATCTGCGGCGGAAGCGAATACGGCGGCAGCGAGCAGGCGGAGTCGCCGGAATGCACGCCGGCCTCCTCGATGTGCTCCATGATGCCGCCAATCAGCACCTCGCCGCCGGCGTCGGCGATCACGTCGACGTCAACCTCGATGGCGTGGTCGAGGAAGCGGTCGAGCAGCACCGGCGCGTCGTTGGACACGCGCACCGCGTCGCGCACGTAGCGCGCCAGGTCGGCCTCGTCGTGGACGATCTCCATCGCCCGCCCGCCCAGCACGTAGCTTGGCCGCACCACCAGCGGATAGCCGATCTCGCGCGCCAGCGTCAACGCCTCGTCGGCCGTGCGTGCGGTGCGGTTGGGTGGCTGCTGCAGGCCGATGCGCTGGATCATCTGCTGGAAGCGCTCGCGATCCTCGGCCAGGTCGATGGAATCGGGGCTGGTGCCGATGATCGGCACGCCCGCCTCCTCCAGCGCCCGCGCCAGCTTCAGCGGCGTCTGCCCGCCGTACTGGACGATCACGCCCTTCGGCTTCTCGACCGCGACGATCTCCAGCACGTCCTCCAGCGTCACCGGCTCGAAGTACAGGCGGTCGGAGGTGTCGTAGTCGGTCGAGACGGTCTCCGGGTTGCAGTTGACCATGATGGTCTCGAAACCATCCTCGCGCATCGCCAGCGCGGCGTGCACGCAGCAGTAGTCGAACTCGATGCCCTGGCCGATGCGGTTGGGACCGCCACCCAACACCATGATCTTGTCGCGCGTCGACGGCTCGGCCTCGCACTCCTCCTCGTAGGTGGAGTAGAGGTAGGCGGTGGCGCTGGGAAATTCGCCGGCGCAGGAGTCGACGCGCTTGTACACCGGCCGCACGCCCAGGGTGTGGCGCAGGTGGCGCACGGCGGCTTCGTCCGTCCCGACGAGCGCGGCGATGCGCGCGTCGGCAAAACCCAGCCGCTTCAGCTCGCGCATGCGCCCGGCGTCCAGCGAGGCCAGGCCCTGCTCCGCCAGTGCGCGCTCGGCCAGCACAATGTCCTCGAAGGCGGCGAGGAACCACGGATCGATGTGGCTGAGCTGGTGGATCTCCTCCAGCGACAGGCCGGCGCGGAAGGCGTCGGCAACCTGGAACACGCGCTGCGGCCGTGGCTCGCGCAGCTCGCGCTTCAGGGTGGCCAGGCCCTCGGCCGTGGTGGTGTCGAGTTCGCCCGGGTCGAGGCCGCTGGCGCCGATTTCCAGCCCGCGCAGGGCCTTCTGCAGCGATTCGTGGAAGGTGCGGCCGATGGCCATCACTTCGCCCACCGATTTCATTTGCGTGGTCAGGCGTGCATCGGCGGAGGGAAACTTCTCGAAGGCGAAGCGCGGGAACTTGGTGACGACGTAGTCGATGCTCGGCTCGAACGAGGACGGGATCAGGCCGCCGGTGATGTCGTTGCGCAGCTCGTCCAGCGTGTAGCCCACCGCCAGCTTGGCCGCGACCCGCGCGATCGGAAAGCCCGTGGCCTTGGACGCCAGCGCCGAGGAGCGCGACACGCGCGGGTTCATCTCGATCACCACCACGCGGCCGTCGGCGGGGTTGATGCCGAACTGCACGTTGCTGCCGCCGGTGTCGACACCGATCTTGCGCAGCACCGCGATCGAGGCATCGCGCAGGCGCTGGTACTCCTTGTCGGTCAGCGTCAGCGCCGGCGCCACGGTGATGGAGTCGCCGGTGTGCACGCCCATGGCATCCACGTTCTCGATGGCGCAGACGATGATGCAGTTGTCGGCGTGGTCGCGCACGACCTCCATCTCGAATTCCTTCCAGCCCAGCACCGACTCCTCGACCAGCACCTCGTGCGCCGGCGACAGCTCCAGGCCATGCTTGACGATGGCCTCGAACTCCTCGCGGTTGTAGGCGATGCCGCCACCGCTGCCGCCGAGCGTGAAGCTGGGCCGGATGATGGTCGGGAAGCCGACCTCGGCCTGGATGCGCAGCGCCTGGGCGAAGCTGCTGGCGATCTGCGCATGCGGACAGGCCAGGCCGATCTCGCCCATCGCCACGCGGAATTGCTCGCGGTCCTCGGCCATGCGGATGGCCTCGCGCGAGGCGCCGATCAGCTCGACGCCGTACTTTTCCAGCACGCCGTGGTCGGCAAGGTCCAGCGCGCAGTTGAGGCCGGTCTGCCCGCCCATCGTCGGCAGCACGGCGTCCGGCCGCTCCTTGGCGATGATGCGTTCGACCGTCGGCCAGTTGATCGGCTCGATGTAGACCGCGTCGGCCATCTCCGGGTCGGTCATGATCGTGGCCGGGTTGGAGTTGACCAGGATCACCCGGTAGCCCTCCTCCCTCAGCGCCTTGCAGGCTTGCGCGCCCGAATAATCGAACTCGCAGGCCTGGCCGATCACGATCGGCCCGGCGCCGATGATGAGGATGCTGCGGAGGTCGGAGCGGCGCGGCATCAGGCGTTGTCCTTGGTGGTTTCTGAGATGCGGGGACCGGGGACCGGGGACCGGGGACCGGGTGGGCTCGCCAGCGCCTCATGCAGCCGGTACAGCATCTTGCTGACGCGCTCGGCAAGTTCGAGCGCAGGCTCGACCGATCCGCTGTACGTCAGGCCAAGCTGGAGCGCCAGGAGGAGCTGGGTCTGCACCTCGGCGATGGACCCGGAAGCAATCGATAAAAAGTGCGCATATTCCCGGCGCGACTGTCGCGCGTTTCCTTCGGCGATGTTGGAGGGCACCGAAACCGCCGCACGCTGGATCTGCGCGGAAAGGCCGTAGCGTTCCTCGCGCGGGAAATCTGCGGTGAGTTCGTACACCTGACATGTCATGTCCATGGCGACGCGCCAAACGTCCAGATCGCGAAAATGCGTGATGCTCATCGGAAGCCGCCGGTGGCCGGGTCCCGGTCCCCGGCTCCCGGGTCCCGGGCCTGCCCGCGCATCAGGGCCGCGAAGCGGCCGAAGAGGTACGCGACGTCGTGGGGGCCGGGGCCGGCTTCGGGGTGGCCCTGGAAGCAGAATGCGGGGCGGTCGGTGAGGGCGAAGCCCTGCAGCGTGCCGTCGAACAGCGAGGTGTGGGTGACGCGGGTGTTGGCGGGCAGCGTGTCGGGGTCGACGGCGAAGCCGTGGTTCTGGCTGCTGATCAGGACGCGGCCGTCGTCCAGGTCCTTCACCGGGTGGTTGGCACCGTGGTGGCCGAACTTCATTTTCAAGGTGCGCGCGCCGAGGGCCAGCGCCATCAACTGGTGGCCAAGGCAGATGCCGAGCAACGGGATGCGCGCCGCCAGCAGTTCGCGCGCCGCCTCGATGGCGTAGTCGCAGGCCGCCGGATCGCCGGGGCCGTTGCCGAGCACCACGCCGTCCGGGCGCATGCCGAGCACGGTCGAGGCCGGCAGGCGCGCCGGGACCACCGTGATCTCGCACCCCTGCTCGACCAGCAGCCGCAGGATGGTGTGCTTGATCCCGAAGTCATAAACGACGACCTTGGCTCCGGCCTTGGGCCGGTTGAACGCCACGCGGTCGAGATCCCAGGTGCCGGTGTCCCAGTCGTGACTCGCGGGCGTGCTGACGGTACGCGCGAGATCGGCGCCATCGAGACCGGGAAAGGCTTTTGCCCGGGTCACCGCCTCGCCGGCATCGACCGCTTCACCAGCCATGATGCAGCCATTTTGCGCGCCGCTGCTGCGGAGCAGGCGGGTCAGCCGGCGCGTGTCAATGCCGGCGATGGCGACGGTGCCGTTGCGCTCCAGCCAGGCCCCCAGGCTTTCGCTGGCCCGCCAGCTGCTGGCCAGGCGCGGCACGTCGCGCACGACGAGCCCCGCCGCCTGCACGCGGTCGGACTCCTGGTCCACCGCGTTGCAGCCGGTGTTGCCAATATGCGGGCACGTCAGCGTAACCAGCTGCCGGGCATACGATGGATCGGTGAGGATCTCCTGGTAGCCGGTCATGGCCGTGTTGAACACGACCTCGCCCACCACCTCTCCGCGCGCGCCGACGGCGTAGCCACGGAACACACTGCCGTCTTCGAGAGCGAGCAGGGCTGGAATCATGCAGGGGCCGCCTCTGGATGCGACAAACTCCGCAGGCCGGTGCCAACTGGCCTGAAGAACGACGGTGGTGACTGTTACGGGCGGGTAGTCATTTTAGGCGCCGCGCGGGGCGCTGTCCATTTTTGTGGCGCGCTACAATCGGCATGGTTTCGCCACCCGCACCCGCCAATGACGGCCATGCCTGCCCCGCTGCTCGACCCTGCCCGGCTCGATCGCGCCGACACCGAGCTGCGGCACGAGCCCTTTGCCTTCCTGGTGGCCCGGGAGCAGTTGCCGGCGGCGGCCTCCGCCTCGCTGAACGCGGACTTTCCCGCCTATGCCAGCGCCGGCTTCTTTCCCTGGGACCCGGACGATTGCGGCCCATCGGTCAACGCGCTGGTCGAGGAACTGACGGGGCCGGCCTTCGCCGATGCCGTGGGCGAGCGGCTCGGCATCACTGCGCTGGGCCGGTACCCGACGCTGGTGACCTTGTGTCGCTCGCTCAACCGCCGCCACGGCACCATCCACACCGACAGCAAGTCCAAGGTCGCCACCGCGCTTGTCTACCTCAACTCCGACTGGCCGCAGGACGAGCACGGCGGCTGCCTGCGCTTCCTCGCCCGCATCGATTCGATCGACGCCATGGTGGCGCCTGAGTTGAAACCGCTCTACGGCAATATCGCCGCCTTCCGCCGAGCCGACAATTCCTTCCACGGCCACCTGCCCTTCGAGGGCGAACGCCGCGTCATCCAGGTCGCCTGGCTGACCAGCGAGGAGGAGAAGCTGCGCAAGACGCGGCGCGGCCGTTTCTCCCGCGCCTTCAAGAAGCTGTTTGGCTCACTCGACCGCCGCATCGGCGCCCGCCGCCACCGCGATGCTGCGCACCGGTAATGCGGTGACAGGGAGGAGCCCGCAAGTTGGTGGTGAGCGCAGCGAACCCCAACAAGCACGCCCTGCCCCGCGCAAGAAATAACGGCCCGACGCTTTACCCGGTCCCGGGTCCCGGGTCCCGGGTCCCGGTACCCGCTACAACGTCGCCCACGCCATACAAGCCCGGAGCGCAGCCCGCGACCCACGCGGCCGCGGCCAGCGCTCCACGCGCGAAGATGCGGCGGTCGGTTGCGCGATGACTCAATTCAAGGCGTTCGCCCGCGCCGCAGAGCAAGGCGGTGTGCTCGCCGGCGATGTCGCCACCGCGCAGGGAAGCGAAGCCGATGTCGCCGGCGCGGCGTTGGCCCACGCGATCAGTGGCCGCGACCGAATGGAAGTCCATGCCACGCGCCTCGGACGCGGCGCGCCCGAGCGCCAGTGCGGTGCCTGACGGTGCGTCGCGCTTGCCTGCGTGGTGCGCCTCGACGATCTCCAGATCCCATTCGGGCAGTGCGGCCGCCGCCTCGCCCAGCAGGCGCGTCAGCACCGCGACACCCAGGCTGAAGTTGTCGGCGTGGACGATCGCAAGCTCGCGCGAGGCGGCAGCGAAGCGTTCGCGTGCCGCCGCATTCAGCCCAGTGCTGCCGCTGACCAGCGGCACGCCTCGCACCAGTGCCTGGTCAAGCGCCGCCAGCGCACCGGTGCCGCTCGTGAAATCAATGATGACGTCCAGCGCGCGAATCGCGCTCCAGCCGCTGAGATACTCCAGGCCCTCGTGTGCTGGCACCGGCTTGCCATCAACGGGCGAGCCGGGTGGCACCAACGCCGCCACCAGGGCAAAGCGCGCGTCATTGCGCAGCAACTCAAGCAGCGCGCCGCCCATCCGCCCCGAGGCGCCATGCACGACAATACGAGTGGGTTTGCTCATTGAGGCGGCGTAGGGTGGCAGGCAATCACGCAATCCTACCGCGTCGACGCATTGGCCGCGGCCTTGCCGCTTGCTGGATCCGGGCCGAGCCATGCTGTCGGGTTACGGCCTTGCGGCCCAACCCGACCTACGGTGTTGAGCCGACCAACGCCCGCAGGAGCCGCACGATGCCACCAATGCCCGTAGGTCGGATTAGCGCCGCAGGCGCGTAACCCGACGTGGGCATACCGCCCGCTCCGCCGCTTGGTCGACGCGACCACCGCCGCTTTGACTTTCCCAATTCCCAATTCCCGATTCCCCATTCCCGGCGCATTCCCCATTCCCGATTCCCCATTCCCGGGCCTACGACGCCACCTTCGACCAGAAGTTCTTGACGCCGTCGACAAAGGACTGCGCGCGCGGTGTCTGCTCGGCGGCCTGCGGCGCATCGGCAAAGGTGGCCTCGAACTGCTCCAGCAACTCGCGCTGGCGTGCGGTGAGACGCACCGGGGTCTCCACCACCATCCGGCAAACCAGGTCGCCTGCGCGGCGGCTGCGAACCGACTTGACACCGCGCCCGCGCAACCGGAACGGCTGGCCCGTCTGGGTCTCGGGCGGCACGGAAATTTCGACTTCGCCGTCCAGCGTCGGCACGCTGATTTGCGCGCCCAGGGCTGCTTGGCCAGGGCGGATCGGCACCTCGCAGTAAAGCGTGTCACCATCGCGGGTGAAGATCGGATGCGGCCGCACCTGCACGTCCACATAAAGATCGCCCGGCGCCGTGCCGGCCGGGCCCGCTTCGCCCTGCCCGCTGAGCCGGATGCGGTCGCCGTTGTCCACGCCCGGCGGCACCGTCACCGACAGGGAACGGGTCTCGCGGCGCACGCCGGCACCCTCGCAGTCGTGGCAAGGGTTGGAGATGCTGCGACCGCTGCCGCCGCACTGCGGACAGGTCTGCTGCACCGAAAAGATCCCGTTTTGCATGCGCACGCGGCCGTGACCGGCGCAGGTCGGACAGGCGCTGGTCTTGCCATCGCTGGAGCCGCTGCCGGCACAGGTTTCGCAGGCGACCATGGACGGCAGCTCGATGGTCTCGTCGCAGCCGAACACCGCCTGCTCCAGGTCCAGCTCAAGCACGTAGCGCAGGTCGGCGCCGCGTCGCGGGCGGCCGGTGCCGCCGCCGAAGATGTCGCCAAAGATGTCGCCGAAAATGTCGCCCATCCCGCCAAAACCGGCGGCACCCGCGCCGCCGCCGAAACCGTTCTCGAACGCGGCGTGGCCGTGGCGGTCATACAGCGCCCGCCTCTGCGGGTCCGACAGGACTTCGTAGGCCTCCTTGGCCTCCTTGAAGCGGTCCTGTGCGGTCGGGTCGTCCGGGCAGCGGTCCGGGTGGCACTTCATGGCCACCCGGCGGAACGACTTCTTCAGTTCGACTTCGGTGACCGTGCGCTCAACGCCCAGCACCTCGTAGTAGTCGCGCTTGCTCATGGCGGGGAGTGGGGAATGGAGAATGGGGAATGGGTCAAAGCGAAAGCGATGGGCATTGCGCCCGTCCTATTCCCGATTCCCTGTTCCCGATTCCCGGCTCACTTCTGGTCGTCCTTCACCTCGGTGAATTCGGCGTCGACGACGTCGTCGGGTTGCGCCGACCCGCCACCCGGCGGCGGCTCGTCCGGCGCGCCGCCCGGCTGGCCGCCACCCGCCTGGCTGGCCGCGGCCTGCAGCGGCTGCGCGGCCTGCTCGAGCTGGGTGATGCGCGATTCGATGTGATCCTTGTCCTCGCCCTTCATCACCTTTTCCAGCTCCGAAAGCGCCTCCTCGATCGGCCCGATCTGGCTGCCGTCGAGCTTGCCGCCGTGCTCCTTGAGTGCGGCGCGCGTGGCGTGCACCAACTGGTCGGCCTTGTTGCGCGTGACCACCAACTCCTGGAACTTCTTGTCGTCCTCGCGGTGGCTCTCGGCGTCGGCCACCATCCGCTGGATCTCCTCGTCGCTGAGGCCGGAACCGGCCTTGATCTCGACCTTCTGCTCCTTGCCGGTCTTCTTGTCCTTGGCCGACACGTGCAGGATGCCGTTGGCATCGATGTCGAAAGTAACCTCGATCTGCGGCATGCCGCGCGGCGCGGGGTCGATGCCGGTGAGGTCGAACTTGGCCAGCGACTTGTTGAACTGCGCCTGGTCCCGCTCGCCCTGCAGCACGTGCACCGTCACCGCGGTCTGGTTGTCGTCAGCGGTCGAGAACGTCTGCGCGGCCTTGGTCGGCACGGTAGTGTTCTTCTCGATCAACTTGGTGAAGACGCCGCCCAGGGTCTCGATGCCGAGGCTCAGCGGGGTGACGTCCAGCAGCAGCACGTCCTTGACGGTACCGCCCAGCACGCCGCCCTGGATGGCCGCGCCGATGGCGACGGCCTCGTCCGGATTGACATCCTTGCGCGGCTCCTTGCCGAAGAAATCCTTGACCGCTTCCTGCACCTTGGGCATGCGGGTCTGCCCACCGACCAGCAGCACGTCGTGAACGTCGGCCACGCGCAGGCCGGCGTCGTTGAGCGCCGTGCGGCAGGGTTCGATGGTGCGCTTGATCAGGTCCTCGACCAGCGCCTCCAGCTTGGCCCGCGTCAGCTTGATGTTGAGGTGCTTCGGCCCCGAGGCGTCGGCGGTCACGTACGGCAGGTTGACTTCCGTCTGGTGCGCGCTGGACAGCTCGATCTTCGCCCGCTCGGCGGCGTCCTTCAGGCGCTGCAGGGCCAGCGGATCCTTGCGCAGGTCGATGCCCTGGTCCTTCTGGAACTCCTCGACCAGGTAGTCGATGACGCGCTTGTCGAAGTCCTCGCCGCCGAGGAAGGTGTCGCCGTTGGTGGCCAGCACCTCGAACTGCTTCTCGCCGTCCACCTCGGCAATCTCGATGATCGAGACGTCGAAGGTGCCGCCGCCGAGGTCGTAGACGGCAATCTTGCGGTCGCCGCCCTTCTTGTCCAGGCCATAGGCCAGCGCGGCCGCGGTCGGTTCGTTGATGATGCGCTTGACGTCGAGGCCGGCGATCTTGCCGGCGTCCTTGGTCGCCTGGCGCTGGCTGTCGTTGAAGTAGGCGGGCACCGTGATCACCGCCTCGGTGATCGACTCGCCGAGAAAGTCCTCGGCGGTCTTCTTCATCTTCATCAGCACCTTGGCCGAGATCTCCTGCGGCGCCATCTTCTTGCCGTCGGCAGTCTCCAGCCAGGCGTCGCCGTTGTCGTGGGCGATGATCTTGTAGGGCACCAGGTTCAGATCGCGCTTCACTTCGGCGTCGGTGAATTTGCGGCCGATCAGGCGCTTGACGGCATAAAAGGTATTCGCGGGGTTGGTGACGCCCTGGCGCTTGGCTGGCGCGCCAACCAGCACCTCGCCTTCCTTGCTGAAGGCGACGATGGACGGCGTGGTGCGATCGCCTTCGGAATTCTCGATGACGCGCGCGCTGCCGCCCTCCATGACCGCCACGCACGAGTTGGTGGTGCCGAGGTCGATGCCGATGATCTTGCCCATGGTCTTGGTGCTCCGAATCTGTGCAGTGGCCGCTCTGGCCATCAATGGTTATCGTTGATCAGTTGGGGCTCACGCCGCCGCGATTCAAGCGCCGCGAGCGGTTCCTCAGCCGTCGCGCGCGACGATGACGCGCGCCGGGCGCAGCAGCCGCCCGTTCAAGATGTAGCCCTTCTCCAGCACCTCGACCACGCTGTTGGGTTCGTGGCGGTCGGACTGGACCATGCTCATGGCCTCGTGGTGTTCCGGGTCGAAGGCCTCGTCCTGCGGATCGACGCGTACCAGGCCGTGGTCACTCATCACCTTGAGCAGCGACTTCAAGGTCAGCTGCATGCCCTCGCGCAGCGCGCCTTCGCCGGGATGGTCGCTGGCCAGGCCCCGTTCGAGGTTGTCGCAGACCGGCAGCAGTTCGCGCAGCAGCTTTTCATTGGCAAAGCGGCGCGCCTGCTCGAGGTCGCGCTGCATGCGGCGGCGCTGGTTCTCGACTTCGGCATGTTCGCGCAGCATGGTGTCGCGCAGCTGGGCGATGGTTGCTTCGGCTGCGGCAAGCTGGCCGGTAAGGCTGTCCAGTTCCTGTCGCGCCTCGTCCGGCGCGTCAACGGGTTCCTGCGGGGCGCCTTGCGGCGTGTCCGGGGACGACTCGTGCATTGCGGCTCCAATCTGTGACGGTTACAGCCGCCGCGGGCGGCGGTTCTGGCCGTCTTTATTGGGTCGTCTGCACCCGATTCAAGGCGCCGGAGAGGAGGTCGGCGGTGGCCTGCACCACCGGAATGACGCGGTCGTAGGCCATGCGCGTCGGACCGATGATACCGAGCGCCCCAAGCACCCGGCCGCCGGCGTGGTAGGGCGCGGTGACCACCGAACAGCCGTCGAGTGGTGCCAGCCCGGATTCCTCGCCGATGAACAGCCGCACGCCCGGCGCGTGCGCGCACTGCTCCAGCAACACCAGCAGGTCGCGCTTGCGCTGGAACGTCTCGAACAGCTCGCGCAGGCGGTCCATGTCGGCCAGTTCCTGGTAGCCCATCAGGTTGGCCTGGCCGCTGATCATCATGTCGCTCTCGCCGACCGGCGCGAAGGCACCCGCGGTGACCTCGACCACGGCGCGCAACATGCTGTTGAGCTCGCTGCCGGCGGCGCGCAACTCGCCCAGCAACTGCTGGCGGATGTGCTCCAGCTTCCTGCCGGCGAAGCGCTGGTTGAGGTAGTTGGCCGCCTGCTCCAGCTGGCTGGGCGACAGCGGCCGCGACAGCTGGATCACGCGGTTCTGGACGCGCTGGCCTTCGAACACCAGGATCGCCAGCACGCGGTTGTCCGGCAGGCCGACGAACTCGATCAGGCGCAGCGGGAAATCCGCATTGCGCGGCACCGTGACCACGCCGACGAAACGCGTGACGGCCGAGAGCAACCCCGACACGCTGCCGAGCAGGTCGCGCGGGTCGGCGGTTGATTCCGGCATTTCCTGCTGCAGCCGCGCAAGCTCCTCGCGCTCCAGCGGCTTCAGTTCGATCAGGCTGTCGACGAACACGCGCAGGCCCTGCGCGGTCGGCACGCGGCCGGCAGAGGTATGCGGCGCGGCGACCAGCCCCACCTCCTCCAGGTCCGACATGATGTTGCGGATCGTCGCGGGGCTGACATCGAGACCGGACGAGCGTGCCAGCGTGCGCGAACCGACCGGCTGGCCATCGGCCAGGTACTGGGCGATCAGCGCCCGCAGCAGGCGGCGCGAACGCGCGTCAAGGTGCCGGTCGGTGGATGGGTGCCGCATCGCCAAGCCTCTTTTGCCACGCCTCGGCGTGGATGCCCCACTCAATAGGGCTTTCGCGAGGCAAATGCAAGGGAGCCGGCGCCTGGTTCCGCCCATGGCCACCGTCGGCGGGAGCAGCGGCGATGATCGGCTGCCGCCGGCTGACAAAGGCTTCCCCGTATAATCCGGCGCGTGCTGACACGCGTCCACATTCGCGATTTTGCCATCGTCGACGAGGTCGAAGTGGAGTTCGGCCGCGGCATGACCGTGCTTACCGGCGAAACCGGCGCCGGCAAGTCGCTGCTGGTCGACGCGCTGACCTTGCTGGCCGGCGCGCGCGCGGACGCGGCGATGGTGCGCGCCGGTGCCACGCGTGCCGAGCTGGGCGCCGAGTTCGATTTGGCCGATGTGCCCGCGGCGAGCGCCTGGTTGCGCGAACAGGCCTTGGACGACGGCGAAGCCTGCGTCTTGCGCCGGGTGGTCGCCAGCGAAGGCGGCTCGCGCGCATGGATCAACGGCAGGCCGGCCAGCGCCTCGCAGCTGGGCGAACTGGCGGCGTTGCTGGTCGAGATCCACGGCCAGCACGAGCACCAGGCACTGACCCGGCGCAGCCACCAATTGGCGTTGTTGGACGCGCGCGGCGAGCACGCCCCCATGCTGGATGCGCTGGCGCAGTCGGTGCGCCGCTGCCGCGAGCTGGAGACGCGCATCGCCGAACTCGGTGGCGGCGAGGAGCGTTCCGCCCGGCTCGACTGGCTGTGCCGCGAGACCGCCCTGCTCGGCGGCTGCGCGCTTGATGCCGAATCACTGGACGCGCTGGAAAACGACCACCGCCGGCTCGGCCACGCCGACCAGCTTCTGCAGGGCGTGTCCGCCGCGATTGCGCAGCTGGACGGCGACGACGAGGTCAGCGCGCGACGGCTGCTGGCCGGTGCGCGCGAGGCGCTGGCCCGGTTGCTGGAGCTCGACGCCTCACTGGCCGCGCCGCTGGAACTGATCGACAACGCGCAAATCCAGATCGACGAGGCGGCCGACAGCCTCAACCGCTATGCGCGCGACCAGGAACTCGACCCCCAGCGGCTGGCGCAGGTCGACGCGCAGCTTGGCCAGTTGCACGACCTGGCGCGCCGCCACCGGGTGAGCCTGCGCGAACTGGAAGCCACGCGCGACGCCTTGCGCGCCGAGCAGGCCGAGCTGGAGGGCGCGGGTGAGACGCTCACGGCGCTGGGGCGCGAACTCGAACTGGCCCGCTCGGGCTGGGCCGCCACCGCGGCCAAGCTGTCGGCGAGCCGGAGCAAGGCGGCCGCCAGCCTCTCGGCCGACGTGACCGCGCTGATGCAGGAACTGGGCATGGCCGGCGGCCGCTTCGAGGCGGCGCTGGAGCCGACCGGCCGCGACGAGCCGGATCTGCTCGGCCTGGAGCGCTGCGAATTCATGGTCACCGCCAATCCAGGCCAGCCACCGCGGCCATTGCGCAAGGTGGCCTCGGGCGGCGAACTGTCGCGCATCGGCCTGGCCATCGAGGTCGCCGCGCTGGGACTGGACGAAGTCGGCACCATGGTCTTCGACGAGGTCGACAGCGGCATCGGCGGCGCCGTGGCCGAGGTGGTCGGCCAGAAGCTGCGGGCACTGGCGGCTTCGCGCCAGGTCCTGTGCGTCACCCACTTGCCGCAGGTCGCCGCCCAGGGCCACGCCCACCTGCAGGTCAGCAAGCACAGCGCCGCCGGCGCCACCGGCACGCGGCTGGTCGGCCTGGGTGGCGAGCAGCGCGACGAGGAGATCGCGCGCATGCTCGGCGGCATCGAGATCACCGCCGAGACCATGGCGCACGCCCGCCAGATGCTGGCGCGCGCGCAAGCCGCCGGTCCCGCGACACCCCGCCGCGGATCGGCCCGGAGAAAGGCCACCACCTAGGGGCGACGCTGCATTGGCGGAATCGGGACCGGGAATCGCAGGAGCGGGCGGCCCGGATCGCCGCTTGGTCGCTTACTGCTCGCCACTCATCGCCAGCTGCGCCAGCCGGCGTACCGCCACCGAGGCAAGCGGGTAGTCCAGCGACTGCGAGCTGATCTCGCCGAGGATGTCGAGGGTGAACTTCAGCACCGGGTCGTCGCTCGCCAGCCACTCGCGCACCACGGCGGCACCGCCCTTGCCCTTCAGTGGCCGTGCCAGCAGGTTCACTGCCAGCGCCCGCTGCTGCGCGTTGAGCTCGTCGCGCAGCGAACCACGCGCCTGCGCGTGCCAGCGGCTCTCGACCGGCAGCTCCTCGACCCTCAGCCGCAACCATTCCAGATCCAGCCCTTCGCCCAGTTCGAAGAACACCTCGGCCACCTCGGCGACCTTGTGGTCGCTTTCGTGCGCCACCTCGACCACGTCCAGCGCCGAACCCAGCACCGGCACCCGCGCCAGCCGCTCGGCCAGCTCCTGCGGGCAACCCAACCCCTGCCACTTTTCGACATCGGCACCGAAGGCGCCCTTGCCGGTGGCGGTCAGCGCCGCAGGCAGCGCCTGCTTCAGTTCGGTGACCCCCGGCTGGTACCGCGCCACCAGCTTGCTGACGTCGAGGTCGACGCCGGGGCGGTTCAACAACCAGCGCGTGACGCTGCGCAGCAGCGCCCAGATCTTCAGCACGGCGTCGATCTGCGTGCCTTCGCTGACGGTGCCATCCAGTGCCTCGATATCGGCCCACAGGCTGCGTATGTCGAGAATTTCACGCGCTGCATTGAATGCCTTGGCCACCGCCATCGGCGTCTGCCCGGTGTCTTCCTGCATGCGCAAGGTGAAGGTCGCACCCATGCGGTTGACGATGGAATTGGTCACCGCGGTGGCAATGATTTCGCGCTTCAGCCGGTGGCGCTGCATGTGCTCGGCGTACTTTTCCCGCAGCGGCTCGGGGAAGTAACGCACCAGTTCGCGCGACAGGTACGGGTCCTCCGGCATCGCCGAGTCCAGCAGTTGCTGGTACAGCCGAATCTTGGAGTAGGACAGCAGGATGGCCAGCTCCGGCCGGGTCAGGCCCTCGCCGCGCGCGCGCCGCTCGCCCAGTTCCTCGTCGCTCGGCAGCGACTCGATCTGGCGGTCCAGCATGCCCTCCGCCTCCAGCGTGCGGATGAAGTGGCGCTTGGAGCCCATGCGCTGGATGGACATGTGCTCCATCAGCGTGATGGCCTGGTTTTGCCGGTAGTTGTCCCACAGCACCAGGCGCTCGACCTCGTCGGTCATCGCCGCCAGCTGCTCGTTGCGCTGCTCCACCGTGATCTCGCCGCGATGCACCGCGTCGTTGAGCAGGATCTTGATGTTCACCTCGTGGTCCGAGGTGTCGACACCGGCCGAATTGTCGATGAAGTCGGTATTCAGCAGCACGCCCTTGCGCGCCGCCTCGACGCGCCCCTTCTGGGTGAAGCCGAGGTTGCCGCCCTCCCCCACGATCTTGCAGCGCAGCTCGCCACCGTTGATGCGCAGCGGATTGTTGGCGCGGTCGCCGACATCGGCGTGGGTCTCGCCGGCGGACTTGACGTAGGTGCCGATGCCACCGTTCCAGAGCAGGTCGACCGGCGCCTTCAGGATTGCCCGCAGCACCTCGTTCACCGGCATCGGCTCGTCGGAGGCGGGCAGCCCCAGCGCCTGCCGCGCCTGCGGCGACAGCTCGATGGCCTTGGCGCTGCGCGGGTAGACGCCGCCACCGGCGGAGATCTTCGCGGCGTCGTAGTCCTGCCAACTCGAGCGCGGCAGGTCGAACAGCCGCTGGCGCTCCGCGAACGACACGTCGATGTCCGGATCCGGGTCGATGAAGATGTCGCGGTGATCGAAGGCGGCGACCAGGCGGATGTGGCGTGACAGCAGCATGCCGTTGCCGAACACGTCGCCGGACATGTCGCCGATGCCGACGCAGGTGAAGTCCTCGCGTTGGCAATCGCGGCCCAGCGAGCGGAAATGCCGCTTCACCGACTCCCAGCCGCCCTTGGCGGTGATGCCCATGGCCTTGTGGTCGTAGCCGGCCGAACCACCGGAGGCATAGGCGTCGCCCAACCAGTAGCCATGCTCGATGGCAATGCGATTGGCGATGTCGGAAAACCTGGCCGTGCCCTTGTCGGCAGCGACCACCAGATAGGGGTCGTCGCCGTCATGCCGCACCACCCGCTCGGGATGCACCACCTTGCCGTCGACCAGGTTGTCGGTGATGTCCAGCAAGCCGTTGTTGAAGATGCTGTAGCAGGCGATGCCCTCGGCCAGGATTGCGTCGCGGTCGCCGCCGGCCGGCGGCCGCTTGACGAAAAAGCCGCCCTTGGACCCGACCGGCACGATCACCGTGTTCTTGACCATCTGCGCCTTCACCAGGCCGAGCACCTCGGTGCGGAAGTCCTCGCGGCGGTCCGACCAGCGCAGGCCACCGCGCGCCACCGGGCCGAAGCGCAGGTGGATGCCCTCCACCCGCGGGCTGCAGACGAAGATCTCCCGGAACGGCTGCGGCTTGGGAAGATCGGGCACCTTGTGGCAGTCCAGCTTGTAGCTGATGTACTCGGCCGGCTCGCCGTTGGCACCCAGTTGGAAGGCGTTGGTTCGCAGGGTGGCGCGGATGACGTCGATGAAGCTGCGGAAGATGCGGTCTTCGTCGACGCTGCGAATGTTGTCCAGCAGGCCACGCAGCGCCTGGATCACCGCCGCCTCCTGCTCCGCACGCGGTGCCGTGCGCGACGCCAGCAGCAGCTCGGCGAACTCGGGGTTGGCCTGCGCCACCGCGGCCGGCAACAGCGCGCTGATCTCGCTGGCCATGCGCTTGCGCGCGCTGTTGAGCGCGGTCTTGGTGGTCTTCTCGCGGTCCGGGTCGAACTTCGCCTCGAACAGTTCCACCAGCAGGCCCGCGGCCAGCGGGTAGTGGTTGAAGGTGTCCTCCATGTAGGCCTGCGAGAAGGTCACGCCGACCTGCAGCAGGTACTTGCAATAGCCGCGCAGCACCGCGACCTGGCGCCAGGTCAGTCCGGCCGACAGCACCAGCCGGTTGAAGCCGTCGTTCTCGGCGCGTCCGCGCCAGATGGCCTCGAAGGCGTGCTCGAACTTGCCGCCGACCTGGTCGATGTCGAAGGCCAGGCCGCCGCTCGACTTCACCTCGAAGTCCTGGATGAACAGCCGGCCGCTGGCCACGTCCAGCTCGTACAGATGCTCGGTGTGGACCCGCAGGCCCATGTTCTCGAGCAGCGGCAGCACGTCGCTCAGGCCGATGTCGGTGCCATAGCGGAACACCTTGAAGCGCAGCTCGCCGCGGCCCTTGCGCGCCCGGTACAGGACCAGCCGAAGGTCGTCGCCGGCGCTGAGACCGGCCACGATCTCGACATCGCCGGCCGCCACCTGCGCGGTAACCTCCTCGATGTAGCTGGCCGGCAGCGCGCGGCCGTAGCGTCGCGCCAGCTGCTGGCCGCGCTCCACGCCCAGCCGCTGCACCAGGATCTCGCGCAGGTCGTCGTGCCAGTTGCGCACGATCTGCGACAACTTTGCCCCCAGGTCCTCGGCATCGTATTCCGGCACCTCGCCGGCGCGCGGGCGGATCACGATGTGCAGGCGCGCCAGCGGCGACTCGTCCAGCAGCAGGGTCGATTGCACGTGCTCGCCGCGGAAGGCGCGCTTCAGCGCACCCTCGACGCGCTCGCGCACGTTGGTGTTGAAACGGTCGCGCGGCACGAACGCCAGGCACGAGAAGAAACGGCCGTACTTGTCGCGCCGCACGAACACCCGCGGCCGCGCCCGCTCGCGCAGGTCGAGCACGCCACGCGCGGTGGACTCCAACTCGTCAACCGTGCATTGCAGCAACTCCTCGCGCGGCAGGGTCTCCAGGATGTGGCGCAGTGCCTTGCCCGAATGCGAGTCGCCGCGAAAGCCCGACCGCTGCATCACCGCCGCCACCTTCTGCCGCAAGAGCGGCACGTCCTGCGGCCGCCGCATGTAGGCCGTCGATGTATACAGGCCGAGGAAACGCTGCTCGCCAACCGGCCGGCCGTTGTCGTCGAACTGCAGCACGCCGATGTAATCCATGTAGCCCGGGCGGTGCACGTCCGCGCGCGAATTGGTCTTGGTCAGGATGATGGCGTCGATCGCGCCCGACTGCGGCAGCTCGGTCGCCGCCAGGGTCTTCAGCGAACGCGGCGCCATGGCCCGCGCGCCGCCTCGCAGGAGGCCGAGGCCCGAATCCTCGATGGCCTCCAGGACCTCGTCGTCATCACGCTCGACCACCACGTACTCGCGGTAGCCGAGGTAGGTGAAGTGGTCGTCGCTGACCCAGCGCAGGAACTCCTGCGCCTCGCGCAGACCGGCATCGTCCAGCGGTGTGCGCCGGCCCGGAAGCTCGTCGGCGATCGACAGCATCTTGTCGCGCATGGCCTGCCAGTCGGCCACCGCCGCGCGCACGTCGGCCAGCACCCGCAGCACCTCGGCCTGCAGCCGCTTGCGCTCGCCGGCGTCGGCAATGCGGTCCAGTTCGAAATGCAGCAGCGATTCGGCGATCGCGCCCTTGCCGGCGTCGGCACCTATCGCCTCCAGCCGGCCGCCCTTGTCGCGGCGCACGCCGAGCACCGGGTGCAGAACCATCCTCGGCGAGGCATCACTGCGATTGATGATCAGGCGCACCGAGTCCACCAGGAACGGCATGTCGTCAGTGACTATTTGCACTACCGTGCCGCAGTCGCCGGCCTCAGGATTGAATACCTGCGCGCTGGCCGTCCCCGGCTCGCGTACAAGCATCTGCCGGAACAGCGAATTGACCAGTTCGGCCCATGTACCTGACGCGTGCGCGGCAAGATCTTCGCCGTCGACGCGGTCCAGCAATGCGTGGACGAGGGTGCCCGCCAACCCGGCGTTGCCGTCGGCCACCAAAGCGTGCAGTTGGTCGGTGATCCCGGACAGCGAAGTGCCGCTCGCGGCGGCTCGGTTGGCGTTCATGGGGGTTCCGCGGAATGAAAGGCGCGCAAAGGATAGGCCACCGCCGGGCGCGATGCCACCACCAGCCTCGGCAGGCGCGGGCGCCGGAGTGGGGAAGCTGACGCCACAATGAATACAAAACCGGACAGTTCACTTATACTGTCGCGCTTTCCGCGCCTGCCGGACGGCCCGGCCCACGCGCTGAACTCGTCGACCCACCGGAAATGGCCATGAACGCACGCGTCACCATCAGCCTGCTCGCCCTCGCCTGCACTGCACTCGGCGCCTGCTCGAAGAGCGCCGCGCCGCCAGCGCCGCCCGTTCCCCAGGTGGAGGTGATCCACGTTCACGCCCAAGCCGTGCCGGTGGCGCACGAGCTGGTTGGACGGTTGGCGCCAACGCAGGTGGCCGAGGTGCGCGCGCGGGTGCCGGGTATCGTCGAGGAACGCGTCTATGACGAGGGTTCGGACGTCGAGCAGGGTGACGTCCTGTTCCGCATCGACCCGGCCCAGCTCAAGGCCACGGTACGCATGAAGGAAGCCGCGCTGGCGGCGGCCAAGGCCACCGCGCACAACGACGCCGTCACCGCCAGCCGGGCCGAGAAACTCGCTGATCGCGGCGTGATCTCTCGCCAGGACCTCGACAACGCCAAAGCCAAGGCCGCCAGCTCGGCTGCCGCCGTGAAGCAGGCGCAGGCGGCGCTCGCGGCAGCCCGCCTCGACCTCTCCTACGCCACGGTCACCGCGCCCATCTCGGGCCGCGCCGGCCGCGCGCTGGTCACCAAGGGCGCGCTGGTCGGCCAGGGCAGCGCCACGGAGCTCACGACGATCAAGCAGATCGATCCGATCTACGTAGACTTCAGCCAGCCACTGGAAGAGGTCCAGAACCTGCAGCAGCAACAAGCGCAGGGGCGCCTGCAAGTGCGCCAGAAAAGCAGCATGCCGGTCAAGCTGAAACTGGCCAACGGCACGATTTATCCGCACGCCGGGACGGTGGACTTCTCCGACATGGCGGTCGATCCGCAGACCGGCGCGGTGTCGCTGCGAGCGTCGTTTCCAAACCCGCAGCGCGTCCTGTTGCCGGGCATGTTCGTCCATGTGCTGCTGACCGTCGGCCAGCTGCAGCAGGTCTACCTGGTGCCGCAGAAGGCCATGCAGCGCGACGCCGAGGGCACCTACCTGATGCTGGTCGGCGACGACGGCAAGGTGGCCCGCCAGCCGGTCGAGACCAGCGGCATGCGGGGTGGCGACTGGATCGTCACCAGCGGCCTGCATGAAGGCGACGCGGTAATCGTCAGCGGCCTGCAGAAGGTGCGCCCGGGTGCGCCAGCCAAGGCCACGCCTTACGTGCCGGCGACGCCGGCCAGCGCACCCACAGCGCCGGCCGCGCCGGCCGCAAGTTCGCCGGCCGCGGCGTCCTCGGGCGCACCCGGTGCCGCGGGCCCCGCCCCGGCCGCCAGCAGCCGCTGACAGGAAGCGCCGCAATGCCCCAGTTTTTCATCAATCGCCCGGTCTTCGCCTGGGTCATCGCGATCCTGATCACGCTGGCCGGCACCATCTCCATCTTCAACATGGCGGTGGAGGCCTACCCGCAGATCGCGCCGCCGAGCGTCAACGTCTCGGCTTCCTACCCGGGCGCCAGCGCCGCGGTGCTGGAGAGTTCGGTGACCAACGTCATCGAGCAGCAGCTCACCGGCCTGGAGGGACTGCTCTACTTCACCTCCAGCTCCAGCAACAACGGCCGCGTGCACATCAGCCTGTTCTTCGAGAACGGCACCGACCTCGACATCGCCGCGGTGGAAACGCAAAACCGTGTCAGCAGTGCCGAACCGCGCCTGCCCGAAGAGGTGCGCCGCAACGGCATCCACGTCGGCAAGGCCAACAGCGGCTTCCTGATGCTGCTGTCGCTGCAGTCAACCGACGGCAGCCTCGACCGCGAGGCGCTCAACAACCTGATGGAAGCGCGGGTGCTCGACCCGATCCAGCGCGTCTCCGGCGTCGGCGGCGCCAACCAGTTCGGTTCCGGCTACGCCATGCGCATCTGGCTCAACCCGGACAAGCTGCACGGCTACGGCCTGACAGCGGTCGACGCACTGAACGCGGTCCGCGCGCAGAACGTGCAGTTCGCCGCCGGCGCGATCGGTGCGGCGCCGGCCGTGCCGGGCCAGGGACTGACGGTGAACGTCACCGCCGAGAGCCGTTTCAGCTCGCCGGAGCAGTTCCGCAACATCATCCTGCGAACCAACGTGGACGGCTCGACCGTGCGCCTGGGCGACGTGGCGCGTGTGGAACTGGGCTCCAGCGGCTACGGTTTCTTCACCCGCAGCCACGGCAAGCCGGTGGCAGGCGCCGGCATCGAACTGCTGCCGGGGGCGAACGCCCTTTCGGTATCCAAGGCGGTGCGCGCCAAGATGGCGGAGCTGGCGAAGACCTTCCCCGCCGGCGTCACCTGGTCCGTGCCCTTCGATGCCTCGACCTTCGTGCGCATCTCGATCGTCGAGGTGGTCAAGACGCTGGGCGAGGCGATCGTGCTGGTGTTCCTGGTGATGCTGCTGTTCCTGCAGAACCTGCGCGCCACGCTGATCCCGACCATCGTGGTCCCGGTGGCGCTGACCGGCGCATTCGGCGGCCTCTACCTGGCCGGCTTCTCCATCAACGTGTTGACACTGTTCGGCCTGGTGCTGGCCATCGGCATCGTCGTGGACGATGCCATCGTGGTGGTCGAGAACGTCGAGCGCATCATGAGCGAGGAGGGACTCCCGCCCCGGGAAGCGACGCAGAAAGGCATGGGCCAGATCACCGGCGCCATCGTCGCCGTCACCACCGTGCTTGCGTCCGTGTTCATACCGTCGGCGATGATGGGTGGCAGCGTCGGCGCAATCTACCGCCAGTTCGCCTTGACCATCGCCATCTCCATGGCGCTGTCGGCCATCATGGCGCTGTCGTTCACGCCGGCGTTGTGCGCCACGCTCATCAAGCCGGTGCACGGCACGCCGAACCGCTTCCTGCGCTGGTTCAACCGCAACTTCGACCGGGTCACCAGGCACTATCTGCACCGGGTGGGTCAGGCGGTGCACCACACGCCGCGCTGGATGGCCGGTTTCGTGCTGGTGGTCCTGCTGGTGGCGCTGCTGTTCTGGCGGCTGCCAAGCAGCTTCCTGCCCTCGGAAGACCAGGGTTACATGCTGGCCGTGGTGCAGCTGCCGCCGGGCGCGACCATCGACCGCACCAGCCAGGTGATGGCCAGCATGACCGACATCCTGGACAGCAACCCCGACATCGCCGACGTCGTCGAGGTGGGTGGATTCAGCTTCCTCGGTTCGGGCGAGAACGTCGGCATGGCGTTCATCCAGCTGACCCCGTGGGATGAGCGCGACAAGACGGCGGAGCAGCTGATCGGCTGGGCCAATGGTGCCGTGCAGGGCATCAAGGACGCGCAGATTTTCGTGGTCAACCTGCCGGTGATCCAGGGTCTGGGCCAGTTCGGCGGCTTCGACTTCCGGCTGGAGGACCGCGGCGGGCTGGGACACGACAAGTTGGTCGAGGCGCGCAACGTGCTGCTGGCCAAGGCGTCGCAGAACCCGGTGCTGATGGGCGTGCGACCCAATGGGCTGGAAGACTCGCCGCAGCTGAAGCTGACCGTGGACCGTCTGAAGGCGCAGACCATGGGGCTTTCCGTCAATGACGTCTATACGGCCATCCAGCTGATGCTGGCGCCGGTCTACGCCAACGACTTCGACTACGAGGGCCGCATCCAGCGCGTCGAACTGCAGGCGCAGGCGCCGTACCGCATGAGCGTGGACGGGCTGGACCACTACTACGTGCGCAACAGCGGCGGCGAACTGGTGCCGGTATCGACCGTGGTCACGCCACAGTGGCAGGTCGGGCCGCCGACGCTGGACCGCTACAACGGCTTCAGTTCGGTCGCTATCACCGGCAGTGCCGCGCCCGGCCACAGCTCGGGCGAGGCGATGTCGGCGATGGAGCACATCGTCGAGGCCTACCTGCCCGACGGCATCGGCTACGAGTGGTCGGGCCAGTCGCTGCAGGAGATCATGTCCGGTGCGCAGGCGCCCATCGTCTACGCGCTGTCGCTGATCGTCGTGTTCCTGTGCCTGGCGGCACTTTACGAGAGCTGGTCGATTCCGCTGTCGGTACTGATGGTGGTGCCGCTGGGCGTGCTCGGCACGCTGCTGTTCACTTGGGCGCGTGGCCTCAGCGACGACATCTACTTCAAGATCGGCGTCATCGCCATCATCGGTCTGGCGGCCAAGAACGCGATCCTGATCATCGAGTTCGCGCGTGCCGAACAAAACAGCGGCAAGGGCGCGGTGGCCGCGGTGATGGAAGCCTGCCGGCTGCGCTTCCGGCCGGTGCTGATGACCTCGATCGCCTTCATTTTCGGCGTGCTGCCGCTGGCCGTCTCGACCGGTGCCGGCGCCAACAGCCGCCACGCCATCGGCACCGGCGTGATCGGCGGCATGGTGCTGGCCACCACGCTGGGCGTGTTGATGATCCCGGTGTTCTACGTGTTCGTGCGCCGCCTTGTCGGCGACAAGAGCGACGGCCGCGAAGACTTGATCGAGAAGCGCTGAAGCCGGGACCCGAGGTAGCCGGAGGCGACATGCGGCGTGGCGGGTCGCGCGAGACGGTAGGTCATGACCGGAACGTCGGAACTGAAGAAGCCACCATCGCGGCTGCCGCGTGAGGACTGCAGCAGCCTCAGCTTCATCTTCGAGGTCCGCGATGAGCCGGACGAATCCACCACCGTCAGCGTGAGCCTTGCCGAGTCGATGTCGACTTGCCAGCCGCTCGGCGCAGAAACCTTGACTTCCACTCCTGCCGGATCGATCCGCGCGAGCGACTCGGGGCTGAGGCCCGACAAATGGATCATCGTGGACAGCGGAATCGAGGCGCAGCCGCTGAGCAGCAGGATCGCAAACAGGAACAGG
This sequence comes from Rhodanobacteraceae bacterium, assembly GCA_035699085.1. Lineage (GTDB taxonomy): Bacteria > Pseudomonadota > Gammaproteobacteria > Xanthomonadales > Rhodanobacteraceae > DASSBG01. The sequence continues at coordinate 58,745 of DASSBG010000041.1, read as the reverse complement.
GGATCGGCGAGTGACCTCGGCCACCTGATACAAGAATTTTTCGGCGAAAAAAGTGTCAACGCCATCCGGCCAAGTGTCCCCTGAACCCGCAGCGTAACAGGCAGCGTTCGCAGGCTGCGAGAATGCGGACGGCTTTTTCGGCAGGGCGGGTTTCAACCCGCCGTCGCGCGCGTCCACGGAGGGCGGTTGTGCGCGGCGACCGGCGGCGTCACAGGTGCAGCAGGAACATCGTCGCCAGGCCGAGGACGATGAAGAAGCCGCCGCTGTCGGTGCAGGCGGTGATCAGCACGCTGGAGCCCAGCGCGGGGTCGCGCCCCAGCCGCGCCATGGTGATCGGGATGGCGACGCCCATGAAGGCGCCGAGCAGCAGGTTGAGCGTCATCGCGACGGCCATCAGCACGCCCAGCGCCAGGTTGTCGTAGATGGCCCAGATGACCACGCCGATCACGCCGCCCCAGATCAGGCCGTTGAGCAGCGCCACGCCCAGTTCCTTTCGCCACAGGCGGCGTGCGTTGCCGGCGCCGGCTTCCTCCAGCGCCAGCGCACGCACGATCATGGTGATGGTCTGGTTGCCGGAGTTGCCGCCGATGCCGGCGACGATCGGCAACAGCGTGGCCAGCACCACCAGCCTCTCGATCGAGCCCTCGAACAGGCTGATCACGCGCGAGGCAATAAAGGCCGTCACCAGGTTCACCGCCAGCCAGGCCCAGCGGTTGCGCACCGACGACCAGACCGAGGCGAAGATGTCCTCCTCCTCGCGCAGGCCGGCACGGCCAAGCATCTCGGACTCGCTGCGCTCGCGGATGTGGTCGACGATCACGTCGATGGTCAGGCGGCCGATCAGCCGGTTGGCACCGTCGACCACGGGTGCCGAGATCAGGTCGTAGCGCTCAAATGCCTCTGCCGCGTCGTTGGCGTCGTCTTCCGGGTGGAACGTATTGACGTCGGCCGCCATCACTTCGCCGACGGTCTTCTCCGGCTGGTTCAACAGCAGCCATTTCAGCGGCAGCACGCCGGTCAGCAGGTTGTCGTGATTGACCACGAACAACTTGTCGGTCTGTTCCGGCAGCTCGCTGAAGCGGCGCAGGTAACGCAGCACCACCTCGAGGCTCACGTCCTCGCGGATCGTGACCATCTCGAAATCCATCAGCGCGCCGACCTGATCCTCGTCGTAGGACAGCGCCGACTGCACGCGCTCGCGCTGCTGCTGGTCGAGGCTGGCCATCAGCTCCGGCAGCACCTCGGTCGGCAGGTCCTCGACCAGGTCCGCCAGCTCGTCGGCGTCCAGCGGCTCGACGGCGGCGAGGATCTCGCTGTCGTCCATGTCGGCGATCAGCGACTCGCGCACCGCGTCCGAGACTTCCAGCAGGATTTCGCCGTCGCTGGCCGCGCGTACCCGCTGCCAGACCTGCAGGCGCTCGTCCAGCGGCAGCGCCTCCAGCAGGTCGGCGACGTCAGCCGGGTGCAGTTCGTCGAGTACCTGCTGCAAATCGTCCAGGCGCTGCTCGCGCAGCAGTGCATCAACCTGCTCGGACAGGCTGGCCGGGCTCTTTCGGGTTTCGACTTCGCTCATGACGCGCTCCACACCCGACGGCACGGAGCGGCGTCGGGAATTACCGGATCAGGTTGGACGACTTGTGTGGTCGGGGTCTACTGGGCAATTCCATGACGGTTTCCACTGGGACATGCCGCGGTGCGGCGTGTGGCGCGGGCGAGGCCGCGCACGATGGCCATGATAGCAGCAGATGCCGGAGCCGGACCGCCGGGAGCACAGCCGCGTTCATCGCCGGTCGGTGCTGCTGCCGTGCGCCGGTTCGACCACCTGGTAAAACTCCTCGCCCGGCTTTATCAGTCCTAGGTCGGCTCGCGCCCTGCCCTCGACCGCCTGCTTGCCGCGCTTGAGGTCGGCAACCTCGGCGGCCAGCGCGCGGTTGCGCTCCTCCAACTTCGCGTTCTCGGCCTTTTGCGCCGCGACCTGCTGGCGCAGCCAGTGCACCTGGCGCAGGCCACCCTCGCCCACCCACAGCTTGATCTGCAGCGCGACCAGCAGCACCAGCAGGATGATGGCAATCCAGCGCAGCATGCCGGTGTCGGCCGGTCGTCGCGTCAGCCGCCGCGTTCCAGCCGCGCAAAGGCGGCAGGGCCGGCGTAGCGGGCTTCGCTGCCCAGCTGCTCCTCGATGCGCAGCAGCTGGTTGTACTTGGCGGTGCGCTCGCCGCGGCACAACGAGCCGGTCTTGATCTGGGTCGCGGTGGTGGCGACCGCAATATCGGCGATGCTGGTGTCCTCGGTTTCGCCGGAGCGGTGCGAAACCACCGCCGCATAGCCCGCGGCGTCGGCCATGGCAATCGTCTCCAGCGTCTCCGACAAGGTGCCGATCTGGTTGACCTTGACCAGGATCGCATTGGCGATGCCGGCGTCGATGCCCTCGCGGAATATCGCCGGGTTGGTGACGAAGTTGTCGTCACCCACCAGTTGCACCCTCGAGCCGAGGCGCTGCGTCAGCAACTTCCAGCCAGCCTCGTCGTCCTCGGCCATGCCGTCCTCGATGCTGATGATCGGGTACTTGCGGCACCAATCCTCCAGCAGCTCGACCATGCCGTTCGCGTCCAGGGCGCGGCCCTCGCCGGCCAGCGCATAGCGGCCATCGCGATGAAACTCGGAACTGGCGGCATCGAGGCCGAGGAAGACGTCGCCGCCGGCGCGGTAACCGGCCTTGCCGATGGCCTCGAGAATGGTTTCGATCGCTTCCTCGTTGGAGCGAAGATCGGGCGCGAAACCGCCTTCGTCGCCGACCGCGGTGGCCAGGCCGCGGCCTTTCAGCACCGATTTCAACGCGTGGAAGATCTCGGCGCCGGCGCGCAGCGCCTCGGCAAAACTCGATGCGCCGACCGGCAGGATCATGAACTCCTGCACATCGACATTGTTGTCGGCATGTGCGCCGCCGTTGACGATGTTCATCAGCGGCACGGGCAGCATGCCTGGCCTGCCACCGGACAGGTACTGCCACAGCGCCTGCTTCTTCGAGGCTGCAGCCGCCCGCGCCGTTGCCAGCGACACGCCCAGCAGCGCGTTGGCGCCGAGCTTGCCCTTGTTGGGCGTGCCGTCCAGCGCGATCAGGCGGGTGTCCACGCCTCTCTGGTCGGTGGCGTCGAATTCCAGCAGGTCGGCTGCGATCGGACCATTGACGTTGGCCACCGCCTTGCGCACGCCCTTGCCGCCGTAACGGCCCGCGTCACCGTCGCGCAATTCCACCGCCTCGCGGCTGCCCGTCGAGGCGCCGGACGGCACGGCCGCGCGGCCGCTGGCACCGTCGATCAGCGTAACCTCCACTTCCAGCGTCGGGTTGCCGCGCGAATCCAGGATTTCGCGAGCATGGATCCGGGTAATGTCAGTGCTCATGAATCAGCTGCATCCTCTTGTTTTTATTGAACCGCCGGCCAGCATCAGGCTTCGAGGCCGCGGCGCTTGACCACGGCGTCGAGCTCGCAAAGCGTCTCCAGCAGCTCGCGCATGCGGTCCAGCGGCCAGGCATTGGGGCCGTCGCTGAGCGCCTTGTCGGGCTCCGGATGGGTTTCGGCGAAGAGGCCCGAGACGCCGGCGGCAACCGCCGCCCGCGCCAGCACCGGCACGAACTCGCGCTGGCCGCCGGAGCGCGTGCCCTGGCCTCCCGGCAGCTGCACGGAGTGGGTCGCGTCGAACACCACCGGGCAGCCCGTCGCGCGCATGATCGCCAGGCCACGCATGTCCGACACCAGGTTGTGGTAGCCGAAGCTGGCGCCGCGCTCGCAGACCATCAGTTGTTCGTTGCCGGTGGCGCGCGCCTTGTCGACCACGTTCCGCATGTCCTCGGGCGCCATGAACTGGCCCTTCTTGAGGTTCACCGGAAGGCCCGTGGCGGCGACCTTCTGGATGAAATCGGTCTGCCGGCAGAGGAAGGCCGGCGTCTGCAGCACGTCGACCACCGCCGCGACCTCGTCGAAAGGCGTGTACTCGTGCACGTCGGTCAGCACCGGCACGCCGACCTGGCGCTTGACCTCTCCGAGGATGCGCAGGCCCTCCTCCATGCCCAGCCCGCGGAAGCTTTGCGCCGACGAGCGGTTGGCCTTGTCGAAGCTGGACTTGAAGATGAACGGGATGTCCAGCGCAGCCGTCATCTCCTTCAGTGTGCCTGCCGTTTCCACCTGCAGCTGCTCGGACTCGACCACGCAGGGACCGGCGATCAGGAACAGCGGCCGGTCCGGCCCGACGTCGAAGCCGCACAGCTTCATGCGCGCGCCTCCCGCGAAGCCAGGTGCTGGCTCTCTCGCACCAGCTTGTACTCACGCGCCGCCCGCACAAACCCATTGAACAGCGGGTGGCCGTCGCGCGGGGTCGAGGTGAACTCGGGGTGTGCCTGGCAGGCGAGGAACCACGGGTGCTTCTGTGGCGGCAGCTCGACCATCTCCGCCAGAAGCCCGTCCATGGACGTCGCGGACACGGTCAGCCCCGCGTCCTCCAGCTGCTCGCGGTAGTTGTTGTTGAACTCGTAGCGGTGCCGGTGACGCTCGCTGACGACATCGCGGCCGTAGAGCTTGTGCGCCAGCGTGCCGGGAAGCAACCGGCAATCCTGCGCGCCCAGGCGCATGCTGCCGCCAAGATCGGAGTCGGCGCTGCGCTGCTCCAGCTCGCCGCTGGCCGTGGTCCACTCCGTCACCAGCGCGATGACCGGCTGCTCGCCCTGCGGCACGTTTTCCGTCGAGTTGGCGTGCTCCAGGCCGGCCACGTGACGAGCGAACTCGACCACCGCGGCGTGCATGCCGTAGCAGATGCCGAAATACGGGACGCCGCTCTCGCGAGCATACTGCGCCGCCAGCACCTTGCCCTCGAAGCCGCGCTGGCCGAAGCCGCCCGGCACGAGAATGCCGTCAACGTCGGCAAACACCTGGGCCGCGCCATCGCGCTCGACCTGCTCGGAATCCACCCAGCGCAGGTCCACATGCACCGATTGCTGGATGCCGCCGTGGCGCAGCGCCTCGCCCAGCGACTTGTAGGCGTCGGTATGGTCGACGTACTTGCCGACGATGGCGATACGCACGCTGTCGCGCGGCTTCTCCAGCGCCGCCACCGTGCGCCGCCAGGCTTCCAGGTCAGCCGGGCCGGCACGCAGGCCGAGCTGCTCGACCACCAGTTCGTCCAGCCCCTGCTGGTGCAGCCACAGCGGCAGCTTGTAGATGATGTCCAGGTCGATCGCCTCGATCACGGCCCTCGGCTGCACGTTGGTGAACAGCGCGATCTTGCGCCGTTCGGCCTCCGGCAGCGGCTGCTCCGAACGGCACAGCAGGATGTCCGGCTGGATGCCGATCGAGCGCAGCTCCTTGACCGAATGCTGGGTCGGCTTGGTCTTGATCTCGCCGGCGGCGCGGATGTAGGGCACCAGCGTCAGGTGCATAAACAGGCACTTCGACGGGCCGTGCTCGATGCGCAGCTGCCGGATGGCCTCGAGGAACGGCAACGACTCGATGTCGCCGACGGTGCCGCCGATCTCGACCAGCGCGACGTCGTAGCCGTCGGTGGCTTCATGGATGTTCTGCTTGATCTGGTCGGTGATGTGCGGGATCACCTGCACCGTGGCGCCGAGGTAGTCGCCGCGGCGTTCGCGCGCGATGACCGCCTCGTAGATCTTGCCGGTGGTGACCGAATTGCGGCCTGACAACCGCGTGCCGACGAAGCGCTCGTAGTGGCCGAGATCCAGATCCGTCTCGGCGCCGTCGTCGGTGACATAGACCTCGCCGTGCTGGAACGGACTCATCGTGCCGGGGTCGACATTGATGTACGGGTCCAGCTTCATCAGCGTGACGCGCAGCCCGCGCGCCTCGAGAATGGCGCCGAGCGAGGCCGAGGCCAGCCCCTTGCCGAGCGAGGACACGACGCCGCCAGTCACGAAGATCAAAGGTGTCATGCTCGATCGCCCCGCCGGTAAAGCCGCATTTTACAAGACGCCGCCCGCCGCCGCGAGCCGGCGCTGTCCGCCGGTCAGCGGCCAGTGCGTGAGGCAACGTGACGCGAGACCTCGGACGAACCGACATACCGCGTAGCGAAACGCTGCCGGTCCTTGCGATCGGCCGCGCCTCGCGGCCCGCGCCTTTCGGGTCCCGGGTCCTCGAGTCCCGGATTCCGGGCCCCGGTCGCGACGCCTGCAATTCGCTCCCTACTCCTCGCTGCCGGCAACGGGAAAATGCCGCGGCGTCAGCAACACCGCGACCAGCGCCAGCACCGCGACCACCGCCACGCCGAGGTAGACGTGGTGCGTGGCGACGTAGATGCCCCGGCGCAGGTAGTCGCCGGCGGCAGTGGTCAGACGGTGGCCGTGCAGGCCGGCGATGACGTCGTTGACCCGTGCCGGCAACTGGCCACGCAGGCTCGTCGGCGCGTCCGCCAGCGCCGTACCGATGCCGGCGTTGAAAATCGCGCCGAACAGCGCCGCGCCGAGACTCTGCCCGAGGTAGCGCGAAAACATGTTGGCGCCAGTGACCACGCCGCGCTGGCGCCAGCCAACCGCCGATTGCACGCCAACCAGCAGCGGCGTCGACAGCAGCCCGAAACCGGCACCAAGCACAGCCTGGTCCAGCACCAGCAGCCAGACCGAGCCGGACTCCGGCAGTGCCAGGAAGGCGAGCGCAGCGAGAATCATCAACGCATTGCCTGCCAGCGCAGTGTCGCGAAAGCCGATCCGCAGGTACACCCGACCCGACAGCGACGACGCCAGCGGCCAGCCCAGGCTCATGCTGGCGAGCACGAAGCCGGCAGCGATGGCGCCGAGACCCAGCACCGACTGCACGAAGGTCGGCAGGTAGGCGTTCGGCCCCATCATCATCAGGCCCATGCAGACCATGCTCAGGTTGGTGCCTGCCAGTACGCGGTGACGCCAAAGCCAGCCGGGCATGATCGGCTCGCTGGCACGCCGCTCCACCCACACGGTGATCGCCGCCAGCAGCAGCGCGGTCCCGAACACGATGCCGCTCGCCGGCGACAGCCACGGCCAGGCGCGTCCACCTTGCAACAGGCCGAATATCAGCGCGCCGCCGGCGCCGAACATCAGCAGCGCGCCCGCGTAGTCGATGCGGTGGCGGTGCGCGGGCGCCTGTTCGTGCAGGAAGCGCGCGATCAGGTACAGCGACAGCGCGCCAACCGGCAGGTTGATCAGGAAGATCCAGCGCCACGAGGCGTACTCGGCAAAGGCACCGCCGAGCGCCGGCCCGACAATCGCGGCAACGCCCCAGACGCTCGACAGCCAGCCTTGCACGCGCGCCCGCTCGCGCACCGAATACAGGTCGCCCGCCAGCGTGTTGACCGTCGCCATCACCGAGCCGGCGCCGAGGCCCTGCAGCCCGCGGAAGGCGATCAGCGAAACAATATTCCAGGCCAGCGCGGAGGCCACCGAACCAGCCAGGAAGATCAGCACGCCGGCGACCAGCACCGGCTTGCGCCCGAACATGTCGGACAGCTTGCCGTAGATCGGAATGGTCACCGTCTGCGCCAGCAGGTAGCTGGAGAAGACCCAGGTGAACAGCGCGAAACCCCCGAGGTCGCCGACGATCTGCGGGATGGCCGTCGAGACGATGGTGATGTCCATCGCCGCAAGCATCATCGTCGCCATCAGCGCGGCGAGGATCCAGCCACGGTGTTCGCGAGTCGGTGGGCGGCCGGCTTCGTCGTCGTCGGTGGCGGATGTGGCTGGATCGGGCATCGGGGGATTATGGCTTGGGAGATGGGGATTGGGGACGGGGACCGGGGACCGGGGACCGGGGACCGGGGACCGGGGATCGGGGACCGGGGACCGGAACCCGCTCAAGCGCGGAATGGGCGGCGCGGCAGATCAGGACGACACGGCCGCGTATCGCTCCGCGAGAATCGGGGATTGGGAATCGGAAAGCCGCTCCGCCCACCGGCTTTGGCCTTTTCCGCTCACCGCTCACGGCTCACCGCTTGCGGCCAGCAAGACCGACAGACAAACGGCCTGCCCACGTCTCTGCTTCTGCGGCCCGGTGCTAGCATGATCGGATGAACACGCTCAGCACACCCGAACACCGATTCGCCGCGCTGCGCGACGCCATGCGTGCGCATGGCGTCAACGCCTGCCTGGTGCCGAGCGCCGACCCGCATCTGTCGGAGTACCTGCCCGGTCACTGGCAGGCGCGCCAGTGGTTGTCGGGCTTCAGCGGTTCGGCCGGCACGCTCGTCGTCACCAATGACTTTGCCGGGCTGTGGACCGACTCGCGCTATTTCGAGCAGGCCGCACAGCAACTCGCCGGCAGCGGAATCACGTTGATGCGCCTGCGCGTCCCGCACATGCCGGAGCACGTTGAGTGGCTGGTCGAGCATCTGGCCGCAGGCCAGACGCTGGCGGTGGCCGGCGACTGCATCAGCCTGGGTGCACGCAGCACGCTGCAGGGACGGCTGGCAGCGCACGGGGCGCGGCTGCGCTGCGACCTGGACCTGCCCGGCGAAATCTGGCGCGAGCGGCCGCCGCTGCCGACCGCGCCCGTGTTTGAGCATGCAATCGACGACGCAATCGTCAGCCGCACCGAAAAGCTCCGGCGCGTGCGCGACGCGATGCGCGAAGCCAGCGCAAGCCACCACCTGCTGTCGACGCTGGACGACATCGGCTGGCTCACCAATCTGCGCGGCAGCGACGTCGAATACAACCCGGTGTTTCTCGCCCACCTGCTGGTCGACGGCGACCGCGCGACCCTGTTCGTCGGCAACGGCAAGATCGGCTCGGCGCTGGCGGCGCGGCTTGAGGACGACGGTTTCGCGATCGCACCCTACGGCGCACTCGCCGAGGCACTGGCGTCGATCCCGGATGAGGCAAAGCTGCTGCTGGACCCGGCGCAGGTCGTCAGCGCGAGCGTCGCCAGCGTGCCGGAGGCCGTCGACATCGTCGCCGGCCCGGCGCCCTCGACGCTGATGAAGGCGGTCAAGGGCCCGCGCGAGATCGAGCGGGTGCGCGAGGTGATGCGCCGCGATGGAGCCGCCCTGGTCCACGGCATGCGCCAGGTGCTGGAGCGCGTCGCCGCCGGCACGCCGACCAGCGAGCTCGACGTCGCCACTCTGCTGCACGCGGCGCGCGCCGCGCAGCCCGGCTTCCAGGGCGAGAGCTTCGCGACCATCGCCGGCTACCAGGCCAACGGCGCGTTGCCGCACTACCAGGCCACGCCCGATCATCACGCGATGCTGGAGCCGCGCGGCCTGCTGCTGGTCGATTCCGGCGGCCAGTACCTCGGCGGCACCACCGACATCACCCGCATGTGGCCGCTGGGCGAGTTGGGTTCGGAGCAGCGCCGCGACGTGACCCTGGTGCTCAAGGGCATGATCGATCTCAGCCGTGCACGCTTCCCGTCGGGCGCCAGTGGTCCGCAGCTCGATGCGCTGGCGCGGGCGCCGTTGTGGGCGGCCGGTGCCGACTACGGCCACGGCACCGGCCATGGCGTGGGCTACTTCCTCAACGTGCACGAAGGGCCCCACGGCATCCGACCGCCGGCACCGGGCGGCGCGCTGGTGCCGCTGCAACCCGGCATGATCAGCTCGATCGAACCCGGCCTGTACAAGGCCGGCCGGCATGGCGTGCGACACGAGAACCTTGCCGTGGTGCAGGCCGTGGAGCAGACCGAATTCGGCGACTTCCTCGGCTTTGACACGCTGACGCTCTGCCCCATCGACACCCGCGCGATCGACCCGGATCTGCTGGACGCTGCGCAACGCGAATGGCTCGATGCCTACCACGCGCGCGTCGAGTCCGAACTGGCGCCCCTGCTTGACGACCCGGCCGACCGCGGATGGCTGGCGGAGCGATGCCAGCCGCTGGCCATGGCCGCCGCCACGCAGGCCGCCGCTTGACCGCGACGCGCCGGCTGCCCATGCTTGCGCGCTTTTCGCCATCACCGCACGAATCATGAGCAGTCGCTACAACGCCGCCGACATCGAAGTACTGTCGGGCCTGGACCCGGTCAAGCGCCGGCCGGGCATGTACACGGACACCAGCCGGCCCAACCACCTGGTGCAGGAAGTCGTCGACAACGCCGTCGACGAGGCCCTGGCCGGCCACGCGCGCCTCATCGAGGTCACCGTGTTCGGCGACGGCTCGGTCGAGGTGATCGACGACGGCCGCGGCATGCCGGTCGACATCCACCCGGACGAGGGCGTGTCCGGCGTCGAACTGATCCTGACGCGGCTGCACGCCGGCGCCAAGTTCAACAATCGCAACTACACCTTTTCCGGCGGCTTGCACGGCGTCGGCGTCTCGGTAGTCAACGCCCTCAGCCGGCGGCTGGAGGTGGACATCGCGCGCAATGGCCAGCGCTACCACATGGCCTTCGCCGATGGCGACCCGGCCGGCCCGCTGGAGGCAATCGGCAGCGTGCCGAAGAAGCGCAGCGGTACCACCCTGCGCTTCTGGCCGGACAAGAAATACTTCGACACGGCAACCATTTCCCTGCCAAAGCTCAAGCATCTTCTGCGCGCCAAGGCGGTCCTCTGCGCCGGCCTCACCACGCGCCTGACCGACCAAGCCAGTGGCGAAAGCACGGAGTGGTTCTACGAGGACGGGCTGGCCGATTACCTGCGCAGCGAACTTTCGGGCGCCGCCTGCCTGCCCGCCGAGTTGCTGGTGCGCCACGCCGAGCGCGACGACGGTGCGCTGGACCTGGCGCTGGCCTGGTCGCCGGACGGGCCAGCGGTGCAGGAGAGCTACGTCAACCTCATCCCGACGCCGCAGGGCGGCACCCACGTCAATGGCCTGCGCAGCGGCCTGACCGCGGCGCTGCGCGAATTCTGCGACCTGCGCAACCTGCTGCCACGTGGCGTCAAACTCGCGCCCGAAGACGTGTGGGAAGGCGTGGTGTTCGTGCTCAGCGTGAAGATGGCCGACCCGCAATTTGCCGGCCAGACCAAGGAGCGGCTCTCCTCGCGCACCGCCGCCGGCTTCGTCGAGGGCATTGCCCACGACAGCTTCAGCCTGTGGTTGAACCAGCACGTCGAGCAAGGCGAGCGCATCGCGCAGCTCGCCATCGAGCACGCCAGCGCGCGGCTGAAGAAGGCGCGCCAGGTGGTGCGCAAGAAGATCTCGCAGGGCCCCGCGCTGCCCGGCAAGCTGGCCGACTGCGCCAGCCAGGACCTGGAGCGTACGGAACTGTTCCTGGTCGAGGGCGATTCGGCCGGCGGCAGCGCCAAGCAGGCACGCGACAAGGACTTCCAGGCGATCCTGCCGCTGCGCGGCAAGATCCTCAACACCTGGGAAGTCGAGTCCGGCTCGGTGCTGGCGTCCGAGGAAGTGCACAACCTCGCCATCGCCATCGGCTGCGATCCGGGCAAGGACGACCTCACTGGCCTGCGCTACGGCAAGGTCATCATCCTGGCCGATGCCGACTCCGACGGCTTGCACATCGCCACCCTGCTGTCGGCGCTGTTCCTGCGCCACTTCCCGGCGCTGGTCCGCGAGGGCCACGTCTTCGTCGCCATGCCGCCGCTGTTTCGCGTCGATGTCGGCAAGCAGATGTTCTATTGCCTGGACGAGGACGAGAAGCGGCTGCTGCTGGCGCGCATCGAGCGCGACAAGCTGAAGGGCGCGGTCAGCACCACCCGCTTCAAGGGCCTGGGCGAGATGAATCCGGCGCAGCTGCGCGAGTCCACCATCAGCCCGGACACCCGCCGGCTGGTGCAGCTCACCGTCGGCGACGACGACGGCACCGAGCGGCTGATGGACATGCTGCTGGCCCGCAAGCGCGCCGGCGAACGCAAGGCGTGGCTGGAAGAAAAAGGCGACCTCGCCAGCCTCGACGTCTGAGAGGCCGTGATTCGCGATTCGGGATTCGAACCAAGCGACGCGCGGTCGCCCTCGACCTTCGCGGCCTTGCGCTTCCACATCGGAGCCCGATCGCGGTATGGTTGAACGAAAGCTGCCGGGAGCCTGCCATGGCCCTGATTCCGCCCATCAACCTCGACCGCTGGGTCGACGAGCACCGCCACCTGCTGAAGCCACCCGTCGGCAACAAGTGCATCGTCGACGGCGACTTCATCATCATGATCGTCGGTGGCCCCAACGCGCGCACCGACTACCACTGGGACGAAGGCCCGGAATTCTTCCACCAGCTTGAGGGCGAGATGGTGCTGAAGGTACAGGACGAGGGCCGTGCGCGCGATATCCCGATCCGCGGCGGCGAGTTGTTCTACCTGCCGCCGCACGTGCCGCATTCGCCGCAGCGCATGGCCGGCTCCATCGGCCTGGTGATCGAGCGCCGCCGGCTGCCGCACGAAAAGGATGGGCTGCTTTGGTTCTGCGAGCAGTGCAACCACAAGTTGTACGAGGAATACTTCGTGCTGCAGAGTATCGAGCGCGATTTTCCGCCGGTGTTCGACCGCTACTTCGGCTCGCTGGAGACGCGCACCTGCGACGCCTGCGGCCATGTGCAACCGGGTCGCGGCTGAGCGGCACCGCAGCGCAGGCGCCGCCCTGCCGGCACCCGGCGGTTGGCAGCCAGCGGGCCCAAAGCCGCTACACTGGCGGCCATGAATACCGCCGAAGCCATCGACACCAGCGCCATCCATCGCCGCCTCGCCGGCCACTTCGCCGATGGCTGGGAGACCCGCTACGTGCGCGGCAAGCTGCGCATTGACCCGCTGTACATCGCCGCCGAGCAGGTGTTTCGCGACAATCGCCTGCCGCTGCTCGACATCGGCTGCGGCATGGGCCTGCTTGGGATGTACCTGGACGAACACGGGCAGCGGCGCGACTACCTCGGTGTGGACAACGACCCGCGCAAGATCGCCAGCGCCACCGCGATCGTCGCGCGGCACTACCCGAACATGCGCTTCATGCAAGCCGACGCCGGTTCGCTGCCCGAGTTTGCCGGCAATGTCGCGTTGCTCGATGCACTGCACTACATGCCCTACCCGCTGCAGGCGACGGTGCTGGAAGCCGCGGCGGCGCGCGTGGCGCCCGGCGGCATCCTGATGATCCGCAACTGCCTGCGCGACCGTTCGTGGCGCTACCACGCAACGATGCTGGAGGAAAAAATCCTGCACTGGACGGGCTGGATGCGCGCCTCGGGCCACCGTTTCCCCAGCCGCGAGGAAATCGTCGGGCCACTGCAAGGGCATGGCCTCAGCGTGGAGCTGTCGCCGCTCTGGGGCCGCACGCCCTACAACAGCTACCTCGTCGTCGCACGCCGCGCCCGCTGAGCGCGTTCGGCAGGCACCCCGGATTCAGGGGCCGTCGCCGTCGAAGCCGGCGGCGAAGATCTCGTCATCGCTGGTGTAGAAGTGTGCGCTCTGCGCGATCGAGGCGCCAAGCAACACCGTGCCGTCCGTGGTGATTGCGGCCGCAGCGCCCAGCGACGCGCCATGGCCCGGCTCCGTCTGCAAGGTCCTGACCAGGCTCCAGCCTCCGCCGCTCTCCCCGAACACCATGCCGGCGCCGGTGTTGTAGCCGAGCCCGTCGTACCACGGCACCCCCACAAGCAGCCAGCCATGGCCGAAGGAAAGGCTGCGGCCGAAATAGTCATTCTCGGCGGCCCCCGGAGGCAGCAACGCGTCCTGATGCCACTGCCAGTCGTCCGTTGACAGGTCGAACACGGCGACGCGCGATGGTCGCGCGCCATCGGTTTCGGACGGTGCACTGATCGCGGCCCGGTAGCCATCGCGGGACATGCCGATCGCGTAGCCGAAATTCACCGGCGTGCTGCTGTCGACCGCGTCCGCCAGTTGCAGGCGCTGCTCGAACTGAAACGAGTTGCCGTCGACGTAATCCAGGTACAGCCGGAACACGCCGACGGCTCCGCTGCCCGGCTCGCCTACCAGGAGATAGCCAATCGTGGAGGGCTTCATGGTGCCTTGGGGCGCCCGATAGAGCGCCAGCGATGCGCCGAACAGCCCATTGGCCGCCGGCGCATCGCTTTCCCACTGCGCGAGCGCCGGGAACGCCTGCAGCGCACCATCGACGATGCTTGCCAGGCCACTGTAGATCGCGCCGCTGTCCGGCATGTCCACGCCGTGGTCATGGCCGTCCGCCCCGATCACGATACGCACGTCCTGGGGCACGCCCGGATTGCCCGGGCCCGATATCGCCACGGCGTCGCCAAACCGACCGCCGGCGCCCACGGCGGGCGCCTGCACCCGTTGCTTCTCGACCCAGATGCCCAGGCCTTCGCGTTCAAAGATGTAAGCGCTCCCGTCGCCACCATTGCCGCTGGCCGGCGCACCAACGATCACGTAGCGACCATCGATCGCGACCGACGTGCCGAACTCGGAGCCGGCGGTCGTGCCGCTGCCGGTGAGCGCGGCGACCTGCGACCAGACGCCGCTGGTCCGGTCACGGTGGTAGACGTAGAGCAGGCCCTGGTCAGCGTTGCCCCCGAGCGCGGCAAACGGCGCGCCGACAAGGGCCACGTCGCCGTCGATCGCAGCGGCATTGCCAAAAGCGCCCGCGGGACCGCCTGGTGTCACCCGCTGGTCGGCCCAGGTCAGGCCTGCTGCGGCCGCAGATGCAGGGACCCATGCGGCGAGCATTGCGGCAGCGATGGCCACACTGCGACCAAGGTCGGCAAGTACCGGGCTACGACGAGGAGCGTGGCTCATGCGGGTTCTCCTTGGTTCGCGACCGGGAAGTGGCCGGTGGCGCGCTGGCGGGTCGCGGGCTTGCCGGGTCCTGTGGCTGGCGAACCAGCGGCAAGGGCACGCGTCGCTGCGGAAGGCCGCGGCCCTGCAGTGCCTCGCGGTAGGGATCACGGCGCCGGACCATTACTCGCTCGAAGAGCTGGCCTTGCACCAGCCGCGCGAGGCGTCCGCGACAACGGGCTCCACGGCGACGGCAACCATGACGGCGCTGCCGATGCGGTTGCAGGGGTCGGCAGCAGCACGCGCCACGGCGGCAACGCTGTCGCCGTGGGCGAGGATCCCGGTGCCGGCCCGGCATGTCCTCCTCGCTGGCATCGCCTCAGCGCTCCGCATGCCACAGCGGGCCGCGCACCGGGAAAGTGAAACAGGTCGAGCAGCCGCGGGCGCCAGATGGTCTCTGCGGGCCATGCGGCGCCACCGGCATCCGCTGCAGGGAGACCTTGCGGCGCGGGCTGTTCGGGTCGCTCATCGCTCCGCATACCGGATCGGACCATCGATGGTGGTGACGTACTTGCCACCTTCGCCGTCCGGGCAGGTGGCGTAGGAATAGCTTTCGTAGGCGATGTGCGCCACGGTGTCGATTGCCATCGACGGGTCGGTCCCGACCTGCCAGAACGAGTCGCCTGTGCCACAGGGATCGGGCGCCGGCGTCGGAATGTCGGCAGCCGTTTCGATTACTACGTTGGTCCACGCAGGCGCGGAGCCGTAGCAATCGGCAGTGCATGCCGCCACGTTGGCGCTGTCGTCCGAGACCCCGTCCGGCGACCCGCCGTAGGCGAGCAATGGGGCGTCGACGCTGTTCAGCGCGAGGGCGACCCCCTTGTACCCGGCATGTTTCGGCAAGGTCGTCATGGCCCCGCCCCAGCTGGCGAGCGTGCCGCAATTGCCATCGCAACCGCCGATCGCCAGCATGTTGTTTACGTAGTAGGCCATGCGCGGCATCCCCGCCGCGGTCAGGGCCGCTGCGTGCGGCACCGAAACGATTCCGCTGGCAACCTCCGCCAGGCCCGTCACGCTCCAGTTGGCTGCGTTGCCGCAGTTTGTGTCACAGGCGGCGTACGCCAGATCGGTGTTGAGCGTATTGGTGTCGGTGGTGGTGTAGATCACGCGCGGCTTGCCGGTGGCGGCAAAGCTGAGGTCCGCGTCCGAACTGAGGTTGATCGCCGTGGCATACCAGTTGGCGGCCGAGGTACAGGCGTTGTTGCAACTGGCGTATTGGACTCCGGTGAACGCGTCCTGGAAGACAAACGCCGGGTGCCCCGCGGGATCGACGGCGAATCCCTTGCCGGTCAGCGGAAAGGCCATGCCATCCGCGTAGCTGGCGACGGCCAGGATGGTCCAGTTTGCGGCGCTGGTGCAGTTGCCATCGCACTGGCCGTAGACATAGGCGCCGGTGCCCGCCACCTCGGCTTGCGAATACCACAGGACACGCGGGTGCCCTGCGGCATCCAGCGCCAGTCGCGGCGACCCGCCAAGCCCCAGCGAACCATAGGTGCCCAGCGTGATGAAATGCCAGTTGGCAACCGTGGAACAGTTCCCGGCGCATTCCCCGTAGCGCACCGGCTCGTTCGCCTGGCCGTCCTCGCCTGCGTAGATGAGGTGCACGATGCCGTCCGGACCGGTTCTCACCGTCGGGTCCGTGCCGCCGTATGCGGGATCAGGCGCGATGGCGGCCAGCTCCAGGACCGGGCCTTCAAAACCGGACTGGAAGATGATGTCGCCGTCGTCCTGCGCACGCGCCTGCCCCGGCAACAGCGCGGCCAGCAGCAACCCGCCCAGCGCGATCAACGGCAACCCGCGGTCGCCTTCGCGGCCGCGACTCCTGGTGACGTACATGTGATTCATCCTGCGCCTGCGCGCGTCGACTGGCCTCATGGCGGCGGCATTGGGGCACGCCGCCAAGCCACACGTCTTTACGGCCGCGTGACGGTTTCCTTACGAACCATTAGCCCTTCCACGATCAATCACTTGCCGGGCGCTGACCGGCAGCGCGAGGCACCGGGAGCAACGCGATCGAGTCCGGATCCGGGTGGACGGTGGGCCGTGGACGGCCGGCCTGCCGTACGGTAGCCGGCAAGCCGCGGCCGGTTCATCCTCGGGTGCGCGCGGCTGTGGCACAGTTCGGCCCTTCGCTTCTCCGGGATCACGCCATGAAATGCACCGCCCTGCCCCGCTGCGCGCTGCCGATGTTCGCCGTCGCCATGCTTGCCGGTTGTGGCCCGTCGCCGGCGCCGGAGCAGCCGGCCCCGGTGGCGAGCGCCAGTGTGGCCGCAACGCGCAGCGCGCCGGGGCCCGCGGCCAGCGCGCCGCAACCGGTGAAGAGCAAGGTTGCGGTCTACGAAGGAACCCTGCCTTGCGCCGACTGCAGTGGCGTCGAGACGCAGTTGCTGCTGCAGCGCGACGAGCTGGGCCACAACAGCTATGTGCTGCGCCAAACCTATATCGGTCGCAGCACTCAGGCCTTCATGAGCGCGGGGCGCTGGACCATGAGCGTCGCCAACGGCAGCAGCGGCACCAACGGCCACGTCGCGCTGATCCACCTTGACTCCGGCCGGCCGGCCGACCGCCGCACCTGGCGCGTCGAGAACGACCGCAGCCTGACCCTGGTCGCCGGGAGCGGGAAGCCTCCGGCCTCGGGTATCAATTTCACCATCAAGCGGACGGGCGGCGACCTCGACCTTCACACGATGTACGAGCGGGCGCTGGCCAGGGCGAACGCCGCGCCGTGACAAGCCTTGCGGTGGTCAGGCGGTGGCGGCCAGCGCATGGCCGCGGCGCACGTCGACCCGCGCCAGCAGCACAAGGCCCAGCACGAAATAGGCGCCCGTTGCCAGCAGCGCAGCACGATGGTTCCCCCCGCTCAGCCACTCGATCAGTCCGTAGCCGAGCGGACCGATGATCGAGGACAGCTTTACCGCGAGACCCCACAGCCCGAAGACTTCGGCCTCCCGTCCATGCGGGCAGAGGTAGCCGACCAGGGCGCGACCGCTCGACTGCGAGGCGCCCATGCACAAGCCTGCGAGGTTTGCAGCCAGCCACACCGCGACGACGGACTGCGAGACCCACAGCAGCGCAATCGCCAGCAGCCAGCCCAGCAGCGCGACTGCAAGGGTCGCCCGGTGACCCAGCCGGTCCTCCACCCTGCCGAAAGCCAGCGCACCGACCGCGGCGGCGACATTGACCACCAGGATCAGGCGGATGCTTTGCGCCGTGGTGAAACCGAGCGCCTGCTGGGTATAGATCGCGGCAATCGCGATCACGGTCGCGACGCCGGCCTGGTAACAGACGATGCACAGCATGAAGCGCTGCAGGTCACGCAGACCGTGGCTGCCGCTGAGCGCGCTGCGCACCCGGTCCCACGCCAGCCGCAACACACCGTCGGCGGGCTGCGGGCGGGCCCGTTCGCGCAGCAGCAGGAAGGTCGGCAGCGCCGCCAGCAGGAACACCGCCGCCGTGATCAGCATGGTCTCGGCCACCGCGGCATTGGTGCCGGCACCGCGCGCGGCGGCGCCCTGGATCCATGCGAGGCACAAGGCCAGTACCAGCAGCCCGCCGCCGTAGCCGAGTGCCCAGCCGTAGCCGGACAGCCTGCCCATGGCTTGGCGGTCGGCCAGTTCCGGCAGGAACGCCGCGATCAGATTTTCACCGGTGCCATAGGCGGTGTTGGTGATCACCACCAGGCACACTGCCAGCGCCACCTCGCCACGGCCGCACGCGGCCAGCGCCGCGGTACCGACGATGCACACCACGCTGGTCGCCACGAGCAGCGTCTTCTTGCGCGCGCGAAGATCGGCCCAGGCACCGAGGAGCGGTGCGCTGATGACCACCAGCGCGTACGACAGCGACAGCGCCGCCGTCCATGCCAGCGTGCCCCACGATGCGCCGCCGGCAACCACCGCGACAAAGTAGGCGTTGAAGACCGCGGTGATGACCACCGTGGTGTAGCCGGAATTGGCGAAATCGTACATCGCCCAGGCCCAAAGCTCGCGGCGCGCCACGGGCGGCACGCCGGCCGGATGCTGGCGGCGGATCGCGAGTGGTCGGGGCACAAGCGCACCTGCGGCGGGGACAGCCGCAGCTTTCCACGCCGCCGCCTCCCGTGCAAGCTGCGACGGCATGTGAGCGGACAGCAGTGAGCGGTGAGCGGCAAAAGCTGGCGGAGTTCGCTCACCCGATTTCGAATTCTCGATGCCCATTCCCTTGGCGCGAAGCGACGCCAGCGCAAGCGGCAGCTGCGAGCGCTACGCGGCCGCGTCATCGAAAAGGCCGCATGGTCGGGCCCGCGCTCTACGGGTCCCGGGTCCCGCCTCATCAGTCACGCGCCCAACGGTACCCGGTCCCCATTCCCCATCGCCGCTTTTCAGCTATAATGGCCGCGATCCGCTGATCCTCCTGCCGCATTTCCCTCTGCGAGACGCGTTGCCGCCCGGTTCCACCGCCGGCACGCTTGCTGTCCGCTCGGCAGGTGATCACGGTCCGGGCAGCCTGTCGTCGACAGGCACCTGCATACAACATCGCTCGCAGCGCGGTTCTCAGGGAACGCTCCGGGTTTTTTGCGCGACATCCACAACGGATTGTTCGCCAACTGGAGCATTGAATGAGTTTCAAAGACCTCGGGCTTTCGCCCGTGCTGCTGCGCGCGCTTGAGGCGCAGGGCTACACTTCCGCCACGCCGATCCAGGCCGCGGCCATTCCACTGGTGCTCGAAGGCCGGGACGTGATGGCTGGCGCCCAGACCGGCACCGGCAAGACCGCCGCCTTCGCCCTGCCGTTGCTGGAGCGCCTGTTTCCCGACGGCAAGGCCGATGGTCCGCGTGGCAAGCGGCCACGCGCGCTGATCCTGACGCCGACCCGCGAGCTGGCGGCGCAGGTGCATGCCAGCCTGCGCGCCTGCGGCAAGGGCCTGCCGCTGCGCAGCACCGCCATTTTCGGCGGCGTCAGCATGCAGGGCCAGCTGAAGGCGCTGCAGCAGGGCGTCGACGTGCTGGTGGCCACGCCAGGCCGCCTGATCGACCACATCAACCGCGGCTCGGTCGACTTGCACGGCCTGCAAACGCTGGTCCTCGACGAAGCCGACCGCATGCTCGACATGGGCTTCCTGCCGGCGCTGCGCAAGATTGTCGCGGTCGTGCCGCGGCAACGCCAGACACTGCTGTTTTCGGCCACCTTCGCCGGCCCGATCAAGGCGCTGGCGGCGCAGTTCCTGCGCAACCCAACGGAAGTGCAGATCACGCCGCCGAACAGCGTGGTCGCCACCGTCAGCCACCGCATCCATCCGGTCGACTCGGGCCGCAAACGCGACCTGCTGCTGCATATCCTTGCCGAGGACAGCCGGCGGCAGACGCTGGTATTCGGCCGCACCAAACACGGCGCCGACAAGCTGGTGCGCTTCCTGGAGCAGTCAGGCCTGCGCGCCGCGGCCATCCATGGCAACAAGAGCCAGGGCCAGCGCACCCGCGCCTTGCAGGGCTTCAAGGACCGCCGTGTCACCGTGCTGGTCGCCACTGACATCGCCGCCCGCGGCCTGGACATCGAGCAGTTGCCGATGGTCATCAACCACGACCTGCCGATGGTCGCCGAGGACTACGTGCACCGCATCGGCCGCACCGGCCGCGCCGGCGCCGCCGGCCTGGCGGTCTCGCTGGTCAGCCACGAGGAAACCGGCCTGCTGCGCGACATCCAGAAGATCCTCAAGGACCCGCTGCAGGTGGTGCCGGTGGCCGGCTACGAGCCGAGCCAGCCGCTGCGCATGGACAGCAACGCGCGGCCGAAGCAGCAGCCGCGCCAGCAGCGACCCCAGGGTCGCACGACCGCTGCCAAGCCCAAGGCCAGTGCCCACCCGAGGCGTGCCCGTTCGCCCCAAGGCCAGCGCCCGGCCAGCCACGCGCCCGCAGCCAAGCGCGGCCGCGGCGGCCAGCGCAACGCCCGCCGCTCCTGACGCCGCGGCGCGGTCGGTCCCGTCGCAGCGCAGGTCGGGTGGGCACCGCGGTGCCTGACCTGGGCTCGCCTGTCATGGCTTGAAATCGTCCGCCAGCATCGCCGTGAGCACGTGGTCCTCCCACTGCCCGGCGATGCACAGGTAGCTGCGCGCGTAGCCTTCGCGCTCGAATCCCAGCCGCGCCAGCAGGCGCGCGCTGCGCTCGTTGCGCGGCATGTGGTTCGCCATCACCCGATGCAGCCCAAGCGGGCCGAACGCCAGAGCGAGCCCGGCCTGCAGCGCCTCGAACATCAGTCCGCTGCCTTGCTGGCCGGCATCGACGCCGTAGCCGAGATGGGCAGCCTGGAGGACGCCTCGCACGACGTTGTTGAGGTTGAAGCTGGCCAGCATCCGCCGGCCTTCAGGGTCAAGGACGGCGAAGGCGTAACCCCGATCCTCGCGTGCCGCGACAATGGCGCTGGCGATGCTGGCGTGGCAGCCGGCCAACGTGAAATGCGCCGGCGCGCGCAGCGGCTCCCACGGCGCCAGGTGACCGCGGTTCGCAACGCGGTAATCCAGCAGCCGGCGGCCGTCGTCCTCACGCAGGAGACGGATGCATGTTCGCCCGGTACGCGCCTCGCCCAGCTCCATCATTCGTGCATTTTCCCATGGCGTGGCTAGACTGTGCGCTTCACGTCCAGGAGAGCACCACATGCATCCGCGCACGTTGTCGACCTTCCTCGCGCTGCCCGCCCTCGCCCTGTGCCCGGGCGCCGCAGCAGCGCCCAGCCACACGCCGACCAGCAAACAGATCCTGGCCGAATCGAAGCCTTCCGAATGGCGCGCCCTGGATCCGCAGAACACGCTCTACATGCAGCTGCCCCAGGGCCGAGTGGTGATCGAGCTGGCGCCGCAGTGGGCACCGGCGCACGTCAAGAACATCAAGACGCTGGTCGGCGCGCATTACTTCGACGGCACCAGCGTCTACCGCGTCGCCGACAACTTCGTGGCCCAGTGGGGCGATCCTGACGGCGACAACCCCGACAAGGCGAAGTCGATGGGCAAGGCGCGCAGCACGCTGCCGCCGGAGTACACGCGCAGCATCGGCGCCGATTTCAAGTACACGCCGCTGGCCGACGGGGACGTATACGCGCCGAAGGTCGGGTTCAAGGACGGCCTGCCGATGGCGCTGGACCCGAACACCCACAAGGCCTGGCTGGTGCAGTGTTACGGCATGGTCGGCGTCGCCCGCGATGTCGACCCCGAGAGCGGCAACGGCAACACCTTGTACGTTCCCATCGGCCAGGCGCCGCGCCAGATCGACCACCAGCTGGCGGTGGTCGGCCGCGTCGTGCAGGGGATGGAATGGCTGTCGGCCCTGCCGCGCGGGCCGGAGCCGCTGGGGGTCTACGGCGACGCCGGCAAGCGCACGCCAATCGCCTCTATCCGCCTTGCTGCGGACGTGCCTGCCAACCAGCGCAGCCACCTGGAGGTGCTGCGCACCGACAGCCACAGCTTTGCCCGACTGGTCGAGGCCAAGCGCAACCGCGTCGGTGACTTCTACCGCCAGCCTGCCGGCGCCATAAGCATCTGCAACGCGCCGCTGCCGGTGCGCGAGGTCCCGGCCCCGCCGGCCACGCCCGCCACCGCCGCGCCACGCGGCTAGCGACGGGCGTGGCCGGCGCCTGGCTATTCGGCCTTGCTGATGCTGAAGCTGGCGAAGCCGACGCCGATGTCCCAGCCGTCGCCGGTGCCGCCGATGACAAGGGTCACGCCGCCCTTGCTCATCACCGAGCCATGCACGGACTTGACCGCGCCGGCGTGCACGGTGCCGACCGCATAGACGCCGAGCACGTCGTTGATGTTCTTGACGCCGGTGAAGTCGCCGGTGCCGTCATTGACCTTGTAGGCACCGACCGAGAGGCCCCCGCCCGTGGCATTGAGCATCACCGGCATCGATTCACCGTTGTCGCAGGTGACCGTGCCGGAGCCATGCGCCGTGCGGTACAGCACCGACCATCCGGTCAACGTGTAATCGAGCTTGCAATTGATGGTGTTGTCGTCACTGGCGTTGTTGTCGGGTCCCGACCCGGCTGCAGCCAGCGGCGCCGCGCCCATGCAGGCAAGCGCCAGGCCGGTGGCAAGTGCGAGGGATGGCTTTTTCAATCGCATGATGTTCTCTCCTTGGGTGTTGAACGGCGATGAAGTCCGCGCCCCATGGCGGCGAATGTGCGGCCGGGGCGCTGAATCCCGAACGAACCCGCCGCGCCGGTCGTCTTGCCTGTTCAGCTTGGTTGCGCCGCCCTCGCGCCATTCCTCCCGGCAGCGGCCGCAATGGCCTCGCGGTCGTGACCAAGGGGCCAGGCGGTGTGCGCGGCGCCTCGCATACAATGAACCGACAACCGTTGCGGGGAATCCTGATGAAGCCTCTCCAAGCCGCGCTGATGGCGGCCCTGCTGCCTGCCCTGGTTCCGGCGGTTCAGGCCGCCGGGCCGGCTGCGCCCGCGGCCACACCGTTGGCAAGCCTGTCGCAGCCCAGCCTCTCGCCCGACGCCAGCCGCATCGCCTTCGTGGCCAATTCGGCCATCTGGACCGTGCCGGCCGCCGGTGGCGCGGCCCACCTGCTGGTCGCCGATGGCGGCAACGACAGCCGGCCGCTGTACTCGCCCGATGGCACCCGCCTCGCCTTTGTCTCCGACGCCACCGGCAATGGCGACATCTACGTGCTCGATCTGGCCAGTGGCGCGCTCTCCCGCATCACCTGGGCCGATGGTGGCGAACAGCTCAGCGCCTGGTCGCACGACGGCCGCTGGCTGTACTTCAGCTCCAGCCACGACAACGTCGGCGGCATGCATGGCCTATTCCGGGTCGCCAGCAGCGGCGGCACCCCGATGCCTGTTTCGCTGGAGCCCTACCGCAACGAGGAGCAGGGCGTGCCTTCGCCGGACGGCTCGCAGATCGCGCTGGTTGGCGGCATGGGCAACTTCCAGTGGTGGCGCCACGGCCACGCACACATCGACGAGAGCGCCATCTGGCTGCTGCGCAACGACGGCTCGCACCAGTACACCGCGCTGTCGCCGGACGACGCCCGCGCGGCCTGGCCGATGTGGACGCCCGACGGCGGCTCGCTGTACTACATGAGCGACCGCGGCGGCACCGAGAACCTCTGGCACCTGCAGCTCGATGGCAGCCAGACCCAGCTGACGCACTTCAGCGACGGCCGCCTGATGTGGCCATCGATCTCCGCGGACGGCCATGCGATCGCCTTCGAGCGCGATTTCGGCATCTGGCTGGCTGACACCGCCACCGGCAAGGCGCGTGCCCTGCCGATCACGCTGTCCGGCGCGGTCCGCGGCCCGGGCATCGTGCACAAGAAGCTGACCCGGCACTTCGAGGGCCTGCGTGTCTCGCCCGACGGCAAGAAGCTGGCGTTTGTCGTACATGGCGAGGTCTTCGCTGCCGATGCCGACAAGGGCGGCGAAGCGGATCGCGTCACCCGCACGCCCGGCGCCGAGTACGGCATCGCCTGGGCGCCGGACAGCCGGCATATCGTCTATGGCGCCGCGCGCGACGGCGGACGCCACCTCCACGAATACGATTTCCGCAGCGGCCATGAGCGCCAGCTCACCTCGGGCGACGGCGAGGACACGGCGGCAAGCTTCTCGCCTGACGGCAAGTCGCTGGCCTTCGTTCGCGACGGCAGCGAGCTCTGCGTGCTCGACCTTGCCAGCGGCACGCTGCGAACGCTGGTCACCGGCCACATCGACCTGCGCCGGCCGCTGGGGTCGGACCGCGAGCTGGCCTGGTCGCCGGACGGCAAGTGGATCGCCTACACCGCCTGGGGCCAGCGCATGTACCGCAACGCCAGTGCCGTTCGCGTCGCGGACGGCCACGTCGTGGCGGCAAGCCAGTTGGCCAACGCCTTTTCCGGCGACGTCAACTGGAGCGACGACGGCAAGGCGCTGCTGTTCGTCACCTCGCAGCGCACCAAGCAGGGCCGCGTGGCGCGTGTCGACCTCGTGCCGCGTACGCCGACCTTCCGCGAGGACCAGTTCCACGACCTGTTCACCGAGGCGACGCCCAAACCCTCGCCGGATCAGCACGACAGCGGCGAGCAGGACGGCGATCGGGCTGCCCGGGACAAGAAGACGAAGGTCACGCCGGTGCGCATCGACGCCGACGGCATCCGCGACCGGCTCAGCCTGCTGCCGATCGGCCTGGACGTGCAGTCGGCGCTGGTCAGCCCCGACGGCAAGACCCTGCTGGTCACGGCCCAGGTGGCCGGCAAACCGAATCTCTATGCCTGGTCGCTCGACCCGCTGGCGAAGAAGACGCCGGTGGCCCGGCAGCTGACCTCCAGCCCCGGTTACAAATCCGACGCCGGCTTCAGCAAGGATGGCAAGACGGTCTTCTACCTCGATGACGGCCGCATCCACTCGGTGGCGCTGAAGAAGGGCAGCAAGGCCAAGTCGCTGGATGTGTCGGCGCAGATGGACGTCGACTTCGACCGCGAGAAGATGGTGGTTTTCAACCAGGCCTGGTCGTGGTTGCTCGACAATTTCCATGACCCGAAGATGCACGGCGTCGACTGGCAGGCAGTCCATGCGAAGTACGCCCCGCGCATCGCCGGCGCCGCCACGCCCGCCGCCATGCGCCGCATCCTCAACCTCATGGTCGGGGAACTGAACGCCTCGCATTCGGGCGTCCGCAGCGGCGACAAACCCGACTACAACACCGGTCACCTCGGCCTGCGCTTCGACCCGCGCGCCTACGAAAAAAGCGGCGAACTGCGCATCGCAGGCATCGTGCCGCTGTCACCGGCGGACGTCAGCGGCACGATCCACGTCGGCGACGTGCTGCTGGCGGTGGATGGCCACGGCATCGGCCGCCACGACAACCTGGCTCGCACGCTTGACCACCGCGTCGGCCGCAAGACGTCGCTCGGCATCCGCGACCGCAACGGCCGCGTCCACACCGTCGACGTCAAGCCCATCGACACGCGCGCCGCGGCCGACCTCGCCTACGCCGCCTGGACCCGGTCGAACCGCGCCTACGTCGACCGCGCCAGCCACGGCCGGCTCGGCTACGTGCACCTGCGCGACATGTCGATGGACTCGCTGCGCCGCTTCTACCGCGACCTCGACGCGCAGAACAGCACCCGCGAGGGCGTGGTGATCGACGAGCGCAACAACTTCGGCGGCTTCGTCAATGCCTTCGCCCTCGACGTGCTGGCAAGGCGGCCCTACCTCAACATGACCTTCCGCGGCTTCGACAAGCCGGGGCCGGCTCGCAGCATCAACGGCCAGCGCGCGCTGGAGCGCCCGACCGTGCTGCTGACCAACCGCGTGACCCTGTCCGACGGCGAAGATTTTGCCCAGGGCTACCGGGCGCTGGGCCTTGGAAAGGTGGTCGGCGAGCCGACGGCAGGCTGGATCATCTACACCTCGAACATGCGCATGATCGACGGTTCGGTGGTGCGCCTGCCCTTCATCACCGTCACCGACACCAATGGCAAGCCGATGGAGCTGCATCCGCGCCCGGTCGACGTGGCGGTGACGCGGGCGCCGGGCGAAAGCTACCGCGGCGTCGACAGCCAACTTGACGCGGCCGTCTCCACGCTGCTGCAGCAGATTGACGCGCAGTGAACGGCGGCGAACCGACGGGCGGTACGTGCGCCTCGGCGGGTGGCTTCGACTATGTCGCCTGCTGGCCGCACGCCGGCGAGGGGGATCGCGCGGCCGTACAGGCGTTCTGGCAGCGCGAGGCGGCCTTCGACGGCATGCCGGAGCCCGCGGCGCGGCTGGACGAAGTCCTGCTCTACGCGCGCGATGCCGGCGGCGAGATTGTTGCCGTGTGCACCGCCAAGCCGGTGCTGGCGCCGCGGCTGGGCCAGCCGATGTACTACTGGCGCGCCTTCGTGGGTGCCGCCTGGCGCGCAAGGCTGCTGTCGCGAAGTCTGCTGCGCCGGTCCTGCGAACTGCTGGAGGCCCACGCGCGCCAGAATGACTTTCCCTGCATCGGGGTGCTGCTGGAGCTGGAGAACAGCCAGTTTCGCGATCACGCGCGGCGTGCCACCTGGCGCAACCCGCCGTTCACCTACATCGGCCAGAGTGCCCGCGGCCTGGAGGTGCGCGTGTACTATTTCCGCGACGCGATGCTGAAAGCACAGGTGAACAAATGAGCGACGCCACCGACGCGCCAGCCACCGTCGTCAAATCCCGCGGTGCCCGGGGCGCGGACGCCGCCCGGCTCGAATATGTCACGGCATGGCCGCCGGCCGTGGACAGCGAGGCTGCAGCCGCGATCAGCGACTTGTGGCGGCGCGAAGGTGCGCTGGGCACGGACGAAGCGATGGCCGACCGCATGCGCCAGGTCGTCGGCTTCGCCCGCGACACGCACGGCCGCGCCGTGGCGGTGGCGACGGCCGTTCCCATCATCGCCCCGCACATCGAACAGCCTGTCTACTACTACCGCACGTTCGTGGCGCCCGACTGGCGCCAGAGCCGCGCCATGCTGACGCTGTTGCGGCACGCCATGGAAACCTTGAAGGACTACGCGCGCCCGCGCGGCTTCCCCTGCATCGGCATCCTGCTGGAGCTGCAGGCACCCAAGTTTGCAGAGCACGGCCGCTCCGCCAGCTGGCGCAACCCGCGATTCGAGTTCATCGGCCGCAGCCCGCGCGGCTACGACCTGCGCGTCCACTACTTCCGCGGCGCCAAGCTCAAGCCCCCATCCGCCGCCGGGTAAATCTGCCCCGCGTGTCGGTGCCCGCGTGCAGGCGGCGACCCCGACAAGCGGTCGCCTGCCTGCAGGCTCCTGCCGAAAGGCTGAACGATCCGCACGCAGAAGGGTCTGTAGTGGCAGCCATCGGGAGTTGCCGCCATGAAACTCGCCAGCAAGCTGATAGCCGTCGCCGCCATCCTCGCCATCGCCGGGCTTGTCGGCATGCCCTCCGCCCGCGCCCGCCAGGCTCCGGAGTTCGCGGGCATCAGCCAGTGGATAAACTCGCCGCCGCTGACCATGCAGGGGCTGCGGGGCAAGGTGGTGCTGATCGATTTCTGGACCTACTCCTGCATCAACTGCCTGCGCACCCTGCCCCACGTCACCCACTGGTACAGGAAGTACAAGGACAACGGGCTGGTGATCGTCGGTGTCAGCTCGCCCGAATTCGATTTCGAAAAGGACGCGGCCAACGTGAAGCGGGCGGTGGAGCGTTTCGGCATCACCTACCCGGTGGCGCTGGACAACGGGCTGAATACATGGAACGCCTGGAACAACCGCTTCTGGCCCGCCGAATACCTCGTCGACCGCGACGGCACCGTGGTCATGCACCACTATGGCGAGGGGCACTACCTCGAGACCGAGAACGCCATACGGAAGCTGCTCGGGCTGGAGCCGCTGGACAAGGACAGCCTGCTGGAACCGGACCTCAGCCACATCGGCTCGCCGGAGATGTACCTCGGCCTGGCCCGTGTCCACAACATGGCCAACGCGCTGCCGCTGGCGCGCCTGAGCCGCGATTACACGGCGCCGAAACGGCTCGACCTGAACCAGTACGCGTTGCAGGGCCACTGGAGGCTGCGTGACGAATATGCGGAGACCAGCGGCAACGACGGCGAAATCCGCCTGCATTTCCGCGCTGCCAAGGTGAACATGGTCGCCAGCAGCGACAAGCCGGTGACGCTTGCCATCACGGTCGACGGCACGCCGCAACCGGCGGTAACGGTGCAGGAGAGCAAGCTCTACACACTGTTCACCGGCAAGCCCGGCGAGCATGTGCTTACGGTGAAAATACCGAAGGACGGCCTCCGCGCCTTCACCTTCACTTTCGGCTGAATCCGCGTCGCCACCACTCGCCTTCGCACAGGCGGCCCCGCCATTGCACCTTGCAGACCGGCGTCTTCGCGATGCTGCATTCTGCACGCTTCGCCATGCACCAGCCTGAGCGTAACGCATTGATCTACAAAGAATCGCTCACTGCATGCAACATGGCACGAAGCTTGAATGACATATATCCGCCGACAACGGCTGATGGCAAGGAATGGAAACGGATGCTGTACTACGCGCTGGTGTTCCTGATCGTGGCGATCATTGCCGGCGTACTCGGTTTTGGCGGATTGGCCGGAGCGGCCGCCACCATTGCCAAGATACTGTTCATCGTGTTTCTCGTCCTTTTCGTCATCAGTTTGTTCCGCGGTCGACGCAGGGTCTGAGAAGCAGCAAGCACAACCGGGATTCGCGCATGCCAGGGATGGGCACGCCCGCTCAGGGACGGCACAGGCAAGGGAATCATTGATCGATTCGCGCTCCCGCCACGGATGGACACGCCAGCCAAGGATGGCTCTGGCAGGGAATCGCTGCACCGCACCCCCGGAGTTCTCGCATGTTCCAACTCAACGACGACCCACTGCCCGACGGCAACGACTCGCGCCACGACGGCAGCGATGAGCCCGTCGGGCGGCCTGGTGGCGGCACCACCCGCCACCGCCTGCGCGCCGAGAACGACCGCCTGGTGCAGGCGTTCTGCGAGTTCCGCCAACGCCGCGGCATCGCCTTTCGCGGCCTGCTTGCAGCCGCGCCCTTGCGCGATTGACGGGGACAGCGCCAAAAGCCCCTGTACGCGAAACAAACGCGGGTGCACGCGCACACGCTCAAGGCATTGCGATCAGCAGCGGGCGTCGCAGGCAAGGCGGCGCCTCGCCGCCGCATTCGCCCGCGGTCAGGTTGCGCACCGCGGCGCGAGCGTCTGCGGATCAGGGCGGATCGGGGCCAAGCCGCTGCGCGGCCCCAGCCCCGGCACCTACTGCTGCGCGCGGCGGCGGGCGCTGTCGAGTGCGTCGCGCACGGTGTACAGCAGCGCATCCACCTGCACCGGCTTGTCGAGCAGGTGCAGGTCCAGCGAATCGGGCAAGCCTTCGAGGTCGGGCGGTGCCTCGGGCCGCGCCAGCATCAGCACGGCACCGCGGTAGTCGCGTTCGACCAGCGCGGCCAACGTGCGCACGCCGGTCAGCAGGCTCATGTCGGCGTCCACGATGACCAGCTGGGGCAAGCCATCGCGCTCCAGCGACAGCAACGCGGCCGCGCCACTCTGCTCGGAGCGCACGTCGTAGCCATAACTGCCCAGGGAGTCGGCCAGCAACGCCAGCTTGCCGGCGTTCTCGGCCACGATCAGCACGCGTTCGCCCTGACCCGCCGGCAAGCTGGTGCTGCGCCCGGCTTCGCCTTCCTCGGCCGGCTGCAGCGGCAGGTACAAGGCGAAGGTCGAGCCTTCGCCGACCACGCTGCGCACGCGCATCACGCCGCCATAGCTCTCCACGATCCGCTTGCATGACATCAGCCCCAGGCCGGTGCCGCCGGGTTTGGTACTGAAGAACGGCTGGAACAGCTTGGCCATCGTCTCCGGGCTCATGCCGGTGCCGCTGTCGCTGACCGTCAGCTCCAGGAAATCGCCCGGCACGGCCTTTTCACCGGCACTGAAGAACGTCTCGTCCAGCTTCAGGCGCCGCGCACCGACCCGCACCGTGCCGCCATCTGGCATCGCCTGGATCGCGTTGAGACACAGGTTGAGCAGGCACTGCTGCAGTTCCGTCTGGTTGCCCTCGAACTGCAGCTCGGGATCGTCGGACTCGCTGATCTCCAGCTTGACGCTGCGCGGTACGCTGCCCTGCAGCAACAAGGCCACGGCCTGGAACAGGCCGCCCAGGCGCACCTGCTCGGCCTGGCGTGCGCCACGCGCGAAAGCCAGCATCGACGACACCATCTCAAGGCCGCGCTGCCCGCAGCTGCGCACCAGCCCGCCCAAGCGGCCGAGCCGCGGGTCGTCCTTGTACTCGTCGAGGGCGTCCGCGGCCAGCAACAAAGGCTGCAGCAGGTTGCGCAGGTCGTGGCTGAGACCGCCGGCCAGCAGGGCCAGGCTTTCGAAGCGCTGGGCCCGCATCAACTCGGCCTCGAGGCGGCCGAAGTTTCGCTGCTCGGCGGCGTCCCGCAGCGCCCGGCGCACCGCCGGGGCCAGCCGCACCGGATTGTCCTTGAGGACATAATCGGTCGCGCCCTTGCGCAGTGCCTCGACCGCCACCTCCTCGCCCATGGTGCCGGACACGAAGATGAAGGGCAGCACCGGGTCGCGTTCGCGCAGCAGCTCCAGCGCGCGATAGCCATTGAAGCCAGGCAGGCTCAGGTCCGAGAGGATGATGTCGGGCGCGAACGTCTCCAGCGCATCGACAAAAGCCTGCTCGTTGTCGACCAGCCTGGTCACGCACTCGATGCCGTCGTTGCGCAGGGCGTCAAGCAGCAACTCCGCGTCAGCCTCCGCATCCTCGATCTGCAGGACGCGCGCAACCTCCTGCGGTTGGGCGTACTGGCCGGCGGGTGCGCTGTCCTTGACGACGCCCATGCTCAATCCTCGTCCGGAACTTCGTTCAACACGGCCCAGAACCGCCCCAGCGTGCGGACGGCCTCGAAAAACTGCTGCGCATCGACCGGTTTGACCACGTAGGCATTGACGCCGAGATCCCAGCTTCGCGCCAGGTCGCTCTCCTCGCGCGAAGACGTCAGGATGACGACCGGGATGTGGCGCAGCGATTCGTGCGCGCGCATCTGCTGGAGCGCCTCCAGCCCGTCCATCCGCGGCATCTTGATATCCAACAGCACCACAGCGGGATGGCCGGGCGGCCGGCCGGCATGAGGCCCACGCGCCAACAGCCAATCAAGCGCCTCGGCACCATCCTCGACGTGCTGGATCGGGTTCACCAGCTTGGCCTCGCGCAGCGCGTCGATGGTCATCTCGGCGTCGGCGGCGCTGTCCTCGGCGATCAGGATCGTGTGCAGGCTGCTGGCATTCATTCAGTCTCTCACGTTGCTGCATCAGGCGATGCGGGAAGGGAAAAGTGGAAGGTCGCGCCCCGCCCGAGTTCGCCTTCGGCCCAGACGCGCCCGCCATGCCGGCCAATGATACGACGCACGCTGGCAAGGCCGATACCGCTGCCCGGGAACTCGCTGGCCTTGTGCAACCGCTGGAATACGCCGAACAACTTGTCGACGTAGCGCATGTCGAATCCGGCGCCATTGTCTGCCACGCTGAACTCGTAGTCGCCGCGCCGGTTGCGCCGGACGCTGATGTTGATCTTCGCGGGATCGCGACCCGAGGTGTACTTGACCGCGTTCTCCAGCACGTTCTGCCACACCGTGCGCAGCATGTTGTCGTCGCCCACCACCACCGGCAGCGGCATCACCTGCCACTCGATGGTCCGCTCGCGCACCTCGCTCATCACCAGCGCCCGGGCCTGCTCGACCAGCGACTGCATGTCCACCGGCGCCAGCCGCAGGGCGCCGCGACCGAGGCGCGAGTACACCAGCAGGTCATCGATCGATTGTGCCATGCGCTGTGCCGCCTGGCCGATCACCTCCAGGTAGTGGCGGGTGTTGCGGTCGATGTCGCCACCAAGGTGCACGATGAGCTTTTCGGAGAAGCCGGCGATGTGGCGCAGCGGCGCGCGCAGGTCGTGGGACACCGAGTAGCTGAAGGCCTCCAGCTCACGGTTGATGTCGGAGACCTGCTCGATCTTGCCTTCCAACTGGCGGTTGAGCGCGATGATCTGGTTGTCGGCCAGGGTGCGCGCGGTGTCGTCATTGACGGTCAGCAGCAGCGCCGGCGCAGTCGTGCCGGGCAACTCCATGCGCCGCGCATTCATCAGCATGTGGCGCTCCACGCCGTCCGCCGTGGTCTGGTTGAGCCGGTAGTCCCACAGTTCGCGGTTGCG
The DNA here is from genome assembly GCA_035699085.1 of Rhodanobacteraceae bacterium. Lineage (GTDB taxonomy): Bacteria > Pseudomonadota > Gammaproteobacteria > Xanthomonadales > Rhodanobacteraceae > DASSBG01. The sequence goes on along the minus strand of DASSBG010000041.1, from coordinate 26,417 downwards.
CCTGATCACGTCCGTCAGCCGCTGCAGGAAGGGCTCGTCGTCCCAGATGCCGACGCCGATGTCGCGCAACGACGAATGGCGCTGCTCCATCGTCTCATCGCCACCGTAGAGCTCGATGAAGGCCGGATTGACCATCAACACGCAGAGATCCGCGTCGAGCACCACCATCGGCTCGCGCACCGTCTGCACGATCCGCCGCGAGCGCTCCACCGCGCCCCGCGCGGCTGTCTCCGCCCGCAGCCGCCGCACCGTCTGCCGCTCCGACACCACCACCACGGTGGCCAGCAGCAGCAGTTGCGCCAGGGTGATGCCGGCGTAGACCCAGCGTTCGATGCTGGCCTTGTGCGCCGCGATTTCGCCGCGCTGCTCCAGCAACTGGCGTTCGTTGTTGACGATGGTGTCGGCAATGTGGCGGTAGCGGTAGCGCCGCTCCGCTTCGGCCATGTCCTGCCAGGCCGCCGCATCGTCGCCCGCCGCATGCGCGGCGAGCGCGGCATCCATCAGCCCGACGCGCTGGTTGATCACCGTGGTCAGGGAGCCCAGGCGCACCTGCTGGTCCGGATTGTCGACGGTCAAGCCGCGCAGCTCCGCCAGCAGGGGTTCGATCTGGGTGCGGGATTCGGCGAGACGCTGCTTGATGTCGCTGTTCGCGCCGGTCTGCAGCAGTGCGTACACCGCCGCCTCCATGTCGCGGACCTGCGAGGTCAACTGGTAGGCCGATGCGCGAACCTCTTCGCTGTGCGCCACCCAGGACTGCGCCTCGATCGCCGCCGCCGTGCTGGCGCGGTTGATCCAGTACGGCAGCGCCACCACCAGCACGACTATCGCCAGCAACGCCAGCATGCGCCAGCGCTCGCCGACTTGCCGCACCAGACCCCGCGTCCTCGCTCCGGCTTGCGCGCCTTCGTGCATGCGCGACATTCTGGCAGAACCGGGCCCAGCCCGCAGTGCCGGCGGCGGCGCCGACGCGGGCCCGGAACCGGCCCGCCGGCCTCAGCTCGTGCCCTTTTTCCTGGCGGGCGCCTTGCGGGCCGTGCGCTTGCGCGCCGTCTTGCTGGCCGACTTGCCGGCCGCCTTGCGTCCGGAGCCTTTCTTGGCCGGCGTCCGCCGGTTGCTGTCCAGGCTCTCCTTCAGCAGCGACATGAAATCGACCACGTTGGTCGCCGGCGGCTCGGCGGCGTGGCCACCCTCTTGCGCGGGCTGCTGCAGGCCCTTGCTCTGCAGCCGCTTGTCGATCACCTTGACCAGCCGCTGGCGGAACTCGTCCTTGTACTCCTCCGGCTTCCACGGGCCGCTCATGGCATCAATCAGCTGGTTTGCCATCTTCAGCTCCTGCGGCGCGATGCGATAATCGCCGGCCTCGCCGGTAGGCAGCTTGTAATCCTCCAGGTCAACCAGCTCCTCGGCGTAGCGCAACAACATGAGGACGAGCGCGTCGCCATTGGGCATGACCGCGCACAGGTATTCGCGGGTGCGGATGACGACCCGCGCGATGCCGACCCGGCCGGTGGATTTCAGCGTCTCGCGCAGCAGCACGTACCCCTTCTCGGCCTTCTTGCCCGGCACCAGCACGTAGGGCTTCTCGAAGTACCGCGGATCGATGGCGTCGGCGTCGACGAAGGTCTCCATCTCCACCGTCTCGTGGTTCTCGGATGCCGCCGACTCGATGTCGCCCGGTTCCAGCACCACGTAGTTGCCCTTCTCGTACTCGAAGGCCTTGACGATCTCCTTCCAGGGCACCTCCTCGCCGCTTTCGTCGTTGACGCGCTCGTAGCGCACGCGCGCGTTGTTGCGCGAGTCGATCATGTGAAAGTGCAGGTCGACCTTGCGCTCGCCGGTCATCAACGACACCGGCACGTTGAGCAGGCCGAACGAGAGGCTTCCGGTCCAGATGGGGCGTGCCACGGCGGCACCTCGCAGAGCGTCCTCGGGCTGTCAATGCTAGGCGCGCGGCGATGAATTGCCGCCTAAGCGAGAGCCTTTGCGGCGAATTCGGTTCACTGAACAGGACGACGACGTATCCATAGTAAAATCAAATGGTTCGATGGCCTTTTCCAAGTAGATCATGAGGTTTGGAAAGGAGCGCGACCGCAGGCGAGCACCGGCAGATTGCACGTCGATTGCGGGCGGGGTGGCAGTTTGCAGCACGCAGAGGCACGCGCCCCGGCGCAAAAGCCCGGCGCGCGCGGGTGGCACGGCGCATGCATCCTCAGGCGATGCAGCACACCGCTGCGCCACGGGCGACACCGACATGGGCCTGCTGAACATTCGCCTGACGGCCGACGAGAGCATGACCGAAAACCTGGTGAACCGGCTCGGCGCGCTGGACGGTGTCGAGCGTGCCGAGGAGATCCAGGACCTGATGCCGCACATGGACGATCCGGACAGCACCTCATCGGGCCTGCGCGGCGACATGGGCCCCGGCCATCACGCCATCATCGTCGAGACCTGCGACGACGACGCACTGCCGCGAGTGCGGGCCGTGGCCCGCGCCGTGGCCGCCGAGAACGGCCTCGCCGTCGAGTTCGAGGACAACGCCGAGTGGGGCGCCCGCGGCTAGCGCGCCGGCATCAGGGTGACAGACGTCGCTTGCGAGCGAAGCGCGGTCGCGCCGCCGACACGCTCGTGCAGCAGGTTCCGCGCTCTGCCTGTTCCCTGTTCTCCATTCCCTACTCCCGGCTCAATGCACGATACTGCTTCCGCTTGCGGTAAAGCGTGGAGCCGTCGATGCCCAGGATACGTGCCGCCTCGTCAAGTGTCGGGGCGGTGGCGACCACTGTCTCGATGTGGGCGCGCTCCAGCGCCTCCAGGGTGATCGCGGCGCCGACGTGGTGGCTGCCGTTGTTGCCTCGGCGGGTCTTGCCAAACGGCAGGTGCCCTGAGCCGATGCTCTCGCCGGGACAGAGAATGACCGCGCGTTCGATCGCGTTGTGCAGCTCGCGCAGATTGCCCGGCCACGGGTAGGCGCACAGCGCCTCGAGTGCCTGCTGGGTAAACATGCGGGCCGGCCGGTGGTAGCGCTGCGCCAGGGCCAGCAGCATACGCTCGCACAGCAGCGGCACGTCCTCCACCCGGTCGCGCAGTGGCGGCATCACCAGCGCGACCACGTTCAGGCGGTAGTACAGATCCTCGCGGAAGGACTGCGTCTTCACCATCTGTGCCAGATCGCGGTTGGTCGCCGCCACCACGCGCACATCGGCCCTGCGGGTTCGCGGATCACCCAGGCGCTCGTACTCCTGGTCCTGCAGGAAGCGCAGCAGCTTGGGTTGCAACGACAGTGGCATGTCGCCAATCTCGTCGAGGAACAGCGTGCCGCCGTCGGCAAATTGCACCCGCCCCTCGCGCGTATCCACGGCACCGGTGAATGCGCCGCGCACGTGGCCGAACAGTTCGCTCTCCAACAGCTCGGGTGACAGCGACGGGCAGCTTACCGTCGCCAGCGTCGCGTTCCTGCGGGCGCTCCAGCCGTGGATGGCGCGGGCCAGCGCACTCTTGCCGGTGCCGCTCTCGCCCAGGATCAATATGGTGGCATCCGTCACCGCCACCTGCCGCGCCGCGTCGTACACCGCGCGCAAGGCCGGCGAACGCGTCTCGAAGGTGAGTTCGGCACGCGAGGGATCGTCGATCTGGTCCAGCCGCCGCTCCCAGGCACGCGCCTCGACCTGCAGGCGCACCGCATGCAGCAGCTGGTCCGGCGAACAGGGCTTGACCAGGTAGTCGGCCGCGCCACTCTTGATCGAGCGGACGGCAAGCTCGATATCGTCCTCGGCGGTCGCCATCACCACCCTGACCCACGGCGCCTCCTGCTTGATCTGCTCGAGGATGTCGAGGCCGCTCTCCTCGCCGAGATTGACGTCAAGCACGCAGATGTCGACCGTCTGCCGGCCAAGCGCGGCCAGCGCCTCCTCGCTGTTGGAGGCGGTCGCGACCCGGTGGCCGGCACCCTCGACGCAGCGGCGGAAGGAACGCAGCGTCGGCGCGTCATCGTCAACCAGCAATACGTTGGCGCGAAGCTCGTCGGTGGGTTCCCCGGTGGGCATCAATCGTCCTCTGCGTGATCGCCCGGCGCGCTCTCGCGGCGCAGGCCGTTCCTTGCATTCTGCATGGTGACGCCAGCCTCAACAAGCACCGGCGCCACGCCTCATGGCGTGCCGTTCACGAAACGCAAAAAGGCGGCCCGCCATGGCGGGCCGCCGTGTCACTGGGCGTCCGGGTCAAATGGAGCGTGAGAAATCGCGGATCTGATCGTCCGCTTCGTCACGTGCAATGCCGTACCGTTCCTGCAGCTTGCCGCTCAGGTAGGTTGCATCGCCCTCGGCAACGTCAAGATCGTCGTCGGTGAGCTTGCCCCACTTGGACTTCATCTTGCCGCTGATCTGGTTCCACTGACCCTTGATCCTGTCATCGTTCATCGTTGCTTCTCCGTCGTTCGGGGTTTACCTGTGGCTGCCGTCAGTAGACGCTGCCGGACGTCGACGGCTCGACCGACACGGTCAGTCCGCTGCTGTCGACCCGGATGACGCCGTCGACCGACTGGGCCGCCTGCAGGATCTGGTTTTTCTCGTACTGCGAATCGACCGTGCCTGACAACGTCACGACGCCATTCATCGTGTGGACGGAGACATCTTGCGACGCCATGCCGCCGTTCGCCATCAATTGCGACTTCACCTGGGTGGTGATCGACGTATCACTGACCGGCTGGTCCCGGTTCAAGGCAGAGTGCTCGTTGGCGTTTTCGTATGCGTGCTGGTTCGCCGGCGGCGTCGGCGGCGGCGTGGTCACCGGCGGCGGGTTGTTGGTCGGGCTGGTCGGTGGCACCGAGGGGTTGTTGGGGGTGCTTTGCGCCGACGCCATGGCCGGAATCGCGAGCGCCGACATGAAAATCGCGGAAACCGCGGCCGCGGTCAACTTGTTGTGGATACGCATGGTGTGTTTCTCCTGACTTTGTTGGCATGTTTCAACCGGCGCCAGTTGCGCCGGTGAAATATGCAGCTGTAGATGTCGCTGACATTGAATGAACCGGCGAATGCAGCAGGCTTGCGTCGTTTTGGCAATAGCGTCGACGGCGCCTGGGTCCTTGTTGTCGGGGCCGCATTCCATTGACCCGCACATTTTTTCAGAAGCGGCGTGAACGAAGGCATGGTGGTTGAGCAGTTGCCGGAGCAATGATTCATGACGTTGAATGTTGCCCGGCGGTCAATCGTTCAGCCGACGTTCGCGCGGAAAAGGCGGCCCGCGCTTGCGGGCCGCCCCGCAGAACCGATCAGTCGGTGGATACCGTCAGTCCGCTGCTGTCGACGCGCTTCACGCCATCGACAGACTTGGCCTTCTGGATCACCTGATTTTTCTGGTTCTGCGTGTCGACCTCGCCCGCAAGCGTCACCACACCGTCGTCGGTCGTCACCGACACGTCCCGGGATACGGCCGAGCTGATCGACATCAGCTTGGTCTTCACATTGCTGGTGATGGTGGTGTCGCTGACCTGGCCGGTCACGCTGGTGGCGGCGCTGGACCAGGCCGGGGCGGTCGATGCACTGGCGGGCTGACCGGCGAGCGCCATGCCCGGAATGGCGAGCGCGGACATGAACAGTGCGGAAGCGGCGGCTGCAGCGAGCTTTTTGTTGTTGCGCATGGTTTGTCTACTCCTGTTTGCATTGGCGGTTTGATGCGCCGCGGCGGTACCCGCCACCACGGCGCTGGCACTGGGCCATTGCGCGGACGGTTGGAAAATCATCGGCAGCAGGCAGTTGCCCGGCATCCGATAATCAACGTCCGGCTATGGGATAACGCTCCAGCACCATTGTTCCCTGTTCGATTCGGGCCGTTCCATGGTCGTAAAGATGGTTTCATCGCGGCCGTGAATTTTGCGTTGGCGTTCCGTGTCTGCGGCTGCGCGAATTCATGAGATTGAATCGCGGGTCAACGCGCTGCACCACGGCGCTATAATCCAGGCGCAACTTCGGAGTCTGGCGATGACACGAGCACAGCGCGTTGCGGCCTTGGGCATTGCCACTGCGGCGATGTTGCTGTGTGCATGTGGCGGCGACGATGGCGCCGATGCCAAAAACACGATGCGCGCTGCCAGGGCCGACGCTGCGCAGAAGGTCAGCGACGCACGCCAACAGGCGCGGGATCAGATCGAGCAGGTGCAACAGGCTGAGCATCGCGCACATGAGGAAGCGCGCGCCGGCAACGAGGATGCCCTCCGCGACCAGCGTGTGGACAGCCTGCAAACCCGGGCCGACGCCCGTTTCAATCTCGCCAAGGCCGAGGCGCAGGCGGCCTACAAGGTGGCCACCACGCGCTGCGCCGCGCTCGGCGGCGAGGATATCGTTCCCTGCCAGGAACGGGCCAAGGCGCGTTACGAGGCGGCGGTCCAGGCTGCCACGACCAGGCGCGACGCCGCACACGGCGAGGCAAACGCCGCCGCCAACGACGGCCAGCATCCCGCCCCACCAGGCAGCTGACCGCCGCTACTCCGGCGGAGGTTCGCCCAGCGCACGCGCGTGCCGCCGCCGCGCCCACTGGCCCTGGGTCTCCGGCTTCACGAACAGCGCAGTGATCTGCGGGTTCTCGTCGCGGATGCGCGCCTCCAGGCCATTGATGCAGGTCTCCAGCTCCGGCACGTCGAGCTGGTCGGCGAACTCGGCGCTGACCGCGACGGCCACCTGGCGCGGGCCGAGTTGCATGGTCAGCACGCCGTTGACGTGGGCAATGGAGCGATCGGTGGCCGCTTGGCGCTCGACGGTCTCGGTCACTGACGGCAGGGCGGATTCGCCAATCAACAGTGCCTTGCTCTCCCGGCCGAGGAACAGTGCCGTGGCGACCAGAACCAGTCCGATGCCGATGGACGCGGCGCCGTCCAGAACCGGCATCTGCAACTCGCTGGACAGGAACACGCCGAGGAAGGCGATCGCGAGCCCGGCCAGTGCCGCGCTGTCCTCGAGCAGCACGGTGAAAGTTGCCGGATCCTTGCTGCTGCGCACGGCCTCGACGTAGCCCTGCGCGCCCTTGCTGCGGCGCATGTCGCGCAAGGCCACCGACCATGAGACACCCTCGAAGATGGTCGAGATCCCGAGCACCGCGTACGCCCACACCGGCGAGGTCAGCGGCTCCGGGTTCAGCACATGGTGGATGCCCTCGTACAGCGAGGCCAGCGCGCCGAGCGCAAACACCATGATCGCCACCACGAAGCTCCAGAAGTACATCTCGCGGCCGTAGCCAAGCGGATGCGCGCGATCGGGCGGAATCTCCGAGCGGTGCATGCCGTAGAGCAGGAGCACCTCGTTGCCGGTGTCGACCAGCGAGTGCACGCCTTCGCTGAGCATCGCCGAGCTGCCGGTGAACATTGCGGCAGCGAACTTGGTGATCGCGATCAGCAGGTTGCCGGCCAGCGCCACGTAAACGACCAGGTGCGCCCCGCTGGGCTTGCCACGCCTCCCGTTTGCGCGCCGCTGCGGTCCGCTCATGGCCCGTCGTCCTCCTCGTCGCTGCGCACCTGGGCGTGGCTGAGCAGGGCGAACATCAGGCTGCCGCCGACGATGTTGCCGGCCAGCGTCGGCAGCATGAAGTGCCAGAGGAACTCGCCGAAGCCGAGCTGCGCGCGGAACACCAGGTACAGTGCCTCGGTCGAGCCGACGATGACGTGGGTGAAGCCGCCCAGCGCGATCAGGTAGGTCAGCGCGATCACCACCAGCGCCCGCGACTGCTCGGCAGCCGGCAGCAGCCAGACCATGGTGGCCAGCAGCCATCCGGCGAAGATCGCCTTGTCGAACATCTGGATGGGCGTGTTCTGCATCAGCTCGTGCGCACCATGAAGCAGCGCCTGCCGGACCGGCGGCTGGAACAGATCCAGATGGCTGATGGCCCAGGCAAACAGCGCGACGCCGAGCAGGTTGCCGAGGAACACCAGGCCCCACATGCGCAGCAGTTGCAGCAGCTTGCGCCAGCTCGGCCGCGTCATCACCGGCAGCACCGCGGTCATGGTGATCTCGGTGAACAGTTGCTGGCGCGCCAGCACCACGACAAGGAAGCCGACCGTGTAGCCGAGGCTGACGACCACGAACCTCGCCGGGAAGTCGCCGAGGTGCGCGTACAACAGGGCCTTGGCCAGCATCGAGAAACCCAGCGACAGCCCGGCGGCAATCGCCGACAGGACCAGCGCCTGCGGCTTGCGCTTTAGCTCGGCCTCACCCTCGACGCGTATCGCCTCGTGCAGCACGGTGGCCCGCGGCGGCAGCTTTTCCGCCACGTCCCGCTTCTCGCGCCGCGACAGCGAAAAACCCTTCTCCTCGCTGTGCGCTTCGGCGCGATCGCCACCAAGGCCATGCCGGTCGCGCTGGTCGCGCTTGCCTTCCCGGCCCTCGGCTCCCTGCGTTGCGCCCGGCGGGTCTGCGTCGCCCGGCGCATCACTGGAAGGTGGCCTTCGCTCCGGCATCGGACAGGTACGCGCCGTCAGGCGCGAACGTCCGCCCGCGGCTCCTCGCCCATCGGCAGGACGAAGCCGAAGGCGCTGCCGCCGCCGGCGCGCGGTTCATACCAGAGGTGGCCGTGCATCGCGTCGATGTCATGCTTGGCGATGGCCAGGCCGAGGCCGGTGGATTGCGAGTTGTTGGGCCGCCCTTCGCTGGCCAGCCGGGCGAAGCGCTTGAACAGCAACTCCTGGTTGCGGCTGCTGATGCCCGGGCCGCGGTCGAGTACGAGACACTGCGCGCTACCGTCGTAGCTGCGCTCGACCACCACGTGCACGTTGCTGCCGCGCGGCGAGTGGTGGATGGCATTGGCCAGCAGGTTCTGCAGCACGTTGCGGGTGGCCATGCGGTCGCCGCGGGCCAGCACGGTGTCGCCGTCGTCGATCACGATGCCGACGTCAGCGGCCTTCGCCGCCGCTTTCTGCAGCGAGGCGGCCTCGGCCGCCAACTCGGCAAGGTCGAAGCTGTCAACCTCCAGCGCGCGCAGCTGCTCGCCCCGCTCGCGGGTGCCGAGATACCGTTTGATGAAGGACAGCGCCTCGTTGGCCGAGGCCAGGATGTCTTCGGCGAGCTGGTGTGAATCGTCGTCGATGTCACGCTGCTGCAGCAGCTTGGCGGCAAAGCGGATGTTGGCGAGCGGGTTCTTGAGGTCGTGGGCGACGATGATCGTGAGGTCCTCCCGTTCGCGTGCCAGTGCCGCCAGCCGTGCGCGGGAGCGCTTGATGGTCAGATGCGTACGCACGCGGGCCAGCAGTTCGTCGGCAACGAACGGCTTGACCAGGTAGTCGGCAGCACCCACGCTGAAGGCCTCGACCAGCGAGTCGTGGTCGGTTGCGGCCGTGAGGAATACCACTGGAACGTCGCCGAGCCCTTCCAGCTTGTGCAGCCGGCGGCAAACCTCGATGCCGCTGAGGTCGGGCATGCGCATGTCCAGCAGCACCAGCTCCGGCTTGCGCGCGGCCGCGACCAGCAGTGCCTGGCGTCCGCCCAACGCCGACATCACGCGGTATTTCTGGCGGGTCAGCAGTTCGCCCAGCAGTTCCAGGTTCGACTGCTGGTCATCGACAACGAGGATCGCCGCCCCTTCCAGTGAGATGTCTGGCATGCGGATTCCTACCCGGCCCTGTGCACGTGACTGATCCGCTCTTTGCATTGCATCCGCCAGCGTATCCAGAGGATTCTGTCTGCTCAATAACCCGCCGTTCACCGCGACGACTGCCGTTCATGTTCGGGCGCGGCGCCCATGGCGGTTGGCCTCGCGTTCACCGGCGGTGCCCGGCGAGCCTGCATGATTGCCTTCAACCACGCCCCGGGCCTGCCATGTGAACCTGCGCGCCTACAGCCGCAAGCGAGACTTTCAGCAGACCCCGGAACCGGCTGGCCGCCAGCGCGGCAGCGGCCAGCGACCGATCTTCGTCGTTCAGCTGCACCACGCGCGGCGCCGGCACTATGACTTCCGCCTGCAGGTGGGCGACGTGCTGAAGAGCTGGGCCGTGCCCAAGGGCCCGAGCTTCGATCCGGCGGTCAAGCGCCTGGCGGTGGAGGTCGAGGACCATCCGCTGGATTACGCCAATTTCGAAGGCACCATCCCCGAAGGCCATTACGGCGCGGGCGATGTCGCGCTGTTCGACCGCGGCCTGTGGTCGACGCGGGGCGACCCGGTGGCACAGCTGGCCAAGGGTCACCTTGCCTTCGAGTTGTCCGGCCAACGGCTGCACGGGGCCTGGCACCTCGTGCGGACGCACCGCGCCGGGGCGCAGCCGCAGTGGCTTCTGATCAAGGACGAGGATGCCGAGGCGGGCCATGTCGAGGCCGACGACCTGTTGCCGTCGGCGAAGGGACAGACCGGCGGGAAGGCCACGAAGCCCGCCAGCGTCGGCAAGCGGCGCAGCCGGCGCAAGCGCGACTGGAGCGCGCGCGCCAGGGCGCTGGAGGGCGCGAAAAGCGGGCGCTTGCGCCAGGAACCCTTCGCGCCGGAACTGGCCCGGCTGCGCGACGCGCCGCCCGCCTCGGATGACTGGCTGCACGAAACAAAATGGGACGGCTACCGCATCCTTGCCACCGTGGTGGACGGTTCGGTCCGGCTGTGGTCACGAAACGCGCTGGACTGGACGGCGAAGCTGCCGGAGATTGCGTCCGCCGTCGAGGCGCTGCGCCTGGACACGGCGGCGCTCGATGGCGAGGTGATCGCCGGCAATGGCGCGCCGCAGGATTTCGGCCTGCTGCAGGCGACTCTCTCCGGCGAACGCCAGGAGCCGCTCAGCTTCGTGTTGTTCGACCTGCTCCACCTGGCCGGGCAGGACCTGACCGGCGCGCCGCTGGAAGCGCGCAAGGCGCTGCTGGAGCAAGTGCTGGCGGATCCACCGGCGCACCTCGCCTACAGCAGCCACGTGCTCGGCCACGGCGAGCAAGCGTTCGACCACGCCGTCAAGCACGGACTGGAAGGCGTCGTTTCCAAGCGCCGCGCCTCGCCCTACCGCGCCGGCCGCGGCGACGACTGGACCAAATCCAAGCGCCGCGAGAGCGACGAGTTCGCCGTGGTGGGCTTCACCGCGCCCAAGGGCAGCCGCGGCGGCTTCGGCTCGCTGCTGCTGGCGCGCCCCGATCCGAAAGGCGGCTGGGCCTACGTCGGCCGCGTCGGTTCCGGCTTCAGCGACGAACAGTTGCGGACACTGGGCAAGGCGCTGCAGGCGCGGACCGCGTCGACTAAGCCGACCGCGAGGCTGCCCGGGGCGGCCACGCCGCCGCGCGGCGCCACCTGGTTCGAGCCGCAACTCGTGGCCGAGGTGTTCTACCGCGGTATCGGCAACCAGGGGCTGCTGCGCCAGCCCTCGCTGAAGACGCTGCGCGAGGACAAGCGGCCGGACGACCTGCGCCCGAAGGGCACCGCCGCGCCACCGACACAGGAGCAGGCCATGCCGCGCCAGCACATCACCCACGCCGAGCGCATCGTTTACCCCTCCGCCGGCGTGACCAAGGGCGAGGTGGCCGATTACTACCGCGCGGTGATGGACTGGTTGCTGCCCGGCATCACCGGTCGGCCGTTGTCGATCATCCGCTGCCCCGACGGTGCCGACGATGCCTGCTTCTTCCAGAAGCACCACGGCGCAGGGCTGGACAAGGTGGCCACCGCGCGCCTGAAGGAGGAAAGCGGCCGCGCCGCCAACTACCTGGTCGCCACCGACGCCGAGTCGGTAATGCAACTGGTGCAGATGAATACGCTGGAGTTCCACCCTTGGGGTGCGCTGGCCGAGGACCCCGACAATGCGGACCGCATCGTCATCGACCTTGACCCCGACCCCGAGGTGGCGTGGGCCGAGGTCAAGCGGGCGGCGCGCCTGATCCACGACCACCTGGAGCAATTGGGGCTGCGCTCGTTCCTGCGCGCCACCGGCGGCAAGGGGCTGCACGTGGTCGTGCCGCTGCGGCCAGCGAGCCCATGGCCCCAGGTGAAGAACTTCACCCGCGCGTTCGCAGAGACGCTTGCCGCGAGCGAGCCGCAGCGATTCATCGCGGTGGCCGACAAGAAGCGTCGGCGCGGCAAGATCTTCGTCGACTACCTGCGCAATGCACGTGGCGCCACCAGCGTCGCCTCGTATTCGCTGCGCGCCCGGCCCAATGCATCGGTCGCGGTGCCGCTGCGCTGGGACGAGTTGTCACGCCTGAAGCGCGCGGACGCCTGGGATCTGCGCAGCCTGCCCCGCCGGCTGGCGCGGCTGAAGGCGGATCCCTGGGCCGGCATGGACACGCTCGAGCAGAGCCTCGGCGACATCGACATTGGTGACTGAGCAGCGCACCTCGCCGTTGCCGGCCGGGCCCTTCGCCCACGCCCCGGTCACCGCCTGCGCCCGCCATCACTTGCTACACTCGCGGCGACCGCAGCAGCGAGCGCCCGCCGCATGACCGTCATCCACTGGCTCAGCATCCACAGCCTGCTTGGCGTTTCGCTATGGAACTGGAGCCTGGCGCTGGCCGCCGCGATCATCGCCTACCTGATCGTGGCGCTGCTGCTTCGCCTGGTGGCGCGCCACCTGCGCCACGCCAGCCAGCATGGGCGCCGCGTCACCGCCACCCGCGTCATTGCCTCGGCGCTTGACCAGACGCAGACGCGCCTGCTGTTGCTGCTGTTCCTGCTGCTTGCCGTGCACTCCATCGGCCTGGAAGGCAGGATCGAGACCTGGTTGGGCTGGGCCTGCTACGCGGTCGGCGGCCTGCAACTGGGGCTGTGGCTGAGCACCGCGGTGAGCGTCTGGTCCGGCGCACGCCTCGGCGCCGGACGCACCGGCCACGTCAGCCCGATCGTGCTGTCGATGCTGGCCTGGTTCGCACGCATCCTGATCTGGGCAACCATCGTGCTGGTCGTGCTCGGCAACATGGGCATGAATGTCACCGCTTTCATCGCCAGCCTGGGGATCGGTGGCGTGGCAGTGGCGCTTGGCCTGCAGAACGTGCTCAAGGATCTGTTCGCCTCGCTCGCGATAGGCCTGGACAAGCCATTCGAGATCGGCGACTTCCTGATCTTCGGCGACAGCATGGGCACGGTGACGCGCGTTGGCGTGAAGACCACGCGCATCCGAACGTTGCATGGCGAGGAGCTGTCGATCGGCAACGCCAATTTGCTCGACCAGACCATCCACAACTACGGGCGCATTGCGACCCGTCGAATGGTGGTGAACTTCGGCATCGCCATCGACACGCCCCGCGAGAAGGTCGCGCAGGTGGCGGGCCTGGTACGCGAAATCATCGAGGCGACGAAAGGAGTCAACTTCGATCGCTCCAACTTCATCGGGATCGGCAGCAGCTCCTTCGACTTCGAAGCGGTCTACGTCTGCCAGGACCCCGACAACAACAAGAGCCTGGACACGCAGGAGGCAATCAACCTGGCCCTGCTCGAGCGCCTCGAGGCCCTGGAGGTGCACCTCGCGGTGCCCGCCCACATCCAGTACAACGTGCCGAGCTTGGCGCCGGCGCCGGCGCGGGCGCCGGCGCGGGAACAGGGAATCGAGAATCGGGAATAGGTAGAGCCGCGCCGCCGCGGCAGCGCACAACCCGCAGACCCGTAGGGCGGGTTTCAACCTGCCGGGCCTTCCCATAATCGGGCGGCGGATTGAAAATCCGATCGCCGCTTTTCCCGGTCCCCGGTCCCTGGTCCCCGGTCCCGGCCAAGCAACAGCCCGATCTTCAATCCACCGAGTTCCGAGTCCGAGTCCCGCACTCAATCCCCATCCCGCTCGACCGTCTCCTTGATCGCGCTCTGGAAACTGGCGTGCAGGCGCACCAGCGCGCGCCACAGGATCAGCGCCGTCACGAGGCCCACCGCGACCAGCGCCAGGGCCACGCCACGCGGCGGCAGGATGGTCGAGCTGAGCGCGCTGATCAGCAGCGCCAGCGCCAGCAGCACGCCCAGCGGAATCAGCCGCGCCAGCACGGCACGCACGGTGTGGGTGTAGGTGCCGGCGAAATCCTCGCTGATGCCCAGCTCCGCCAGCACCATGCCCAGCGCCTCCGCCTTTCGGTAGACCGCGATCAGCATCGGCAGCGACAGGAACAGCGCCGCCGCCCAGATCAACGTGTGGCGCAGGTCGCCGCCAATGCCGAAGTGCAGGAACAGCCCGTACTGGTGGATGTTGACGTAGGCGCCGGCAACGAACAGCGCCACCACCAGCGCGACATTGACGCCGATGTGCCAGATCAGGCGGCGGAAGATGGCTGCACGTGCGGCGTTGCCCGACACCGGCCCGAGCTGTTCCAGCCATCCGCCGTAGCCGGCCATCAATGTGCGCCAGGAACGCGGCAGCAGGCGACCAATCACGTTGGCCAGGCCATCGGCGTGCCGCAAGCCATGCGGCGCCAGGGCCATGCACACCACCGACACGGCGACGATCACCGGGTACACCGACGGCCCTGTCGCCTTCAGCGACAAGCCGATCGTGGCGATGACGAATGAAAACTCGCCGATCTGCGCCATGCTGAGGCCGGTGCGCAACGCATCGCGCGGCCGATCGCCGGCGAGGAAAATGCCAAGGCCGCAGAGCAGCGTTTTGCCCAGCATCAGCACCGCGGCCAGCCCAAGCGCCGGCAATGCGTACTGCCACAGCAATTGGGGTTCGATCAGCAGGCCGATGGCGACGAAAAACAGGGCTGCGAACATGTCCCGCAACGGCTCCACCAGATGCGAGATGCGCGCGACGCTGCGCGACTCGGCCACCACGGCGCCGGCGATGAACGCACCCAGCGCGACGCTGAAGCCAAACCAGGACGCCAGCAGGCTGGCGCCAAAACAGATGCCAAGCACGGCGACCAGCAACATCTCGTCGCGCCCGAAACCGGCGATGTAGTCGACCAGCCGCGGCAGCAGCAACAGGCCGAGGACGAGGGCGACGATCACGAACAGGGAGATGCGCCCGAGGACCTGCAGCACCGCATCCGGCGCCACGGAGCCACTGACGGCGATCGCCGTCAGCAGCGTGATCAGCACCACCGACAGCACGTCCTCGGCCACCAGCAGCGCCACCACCTTCTGCGCGAACGGGGCCCGGCGCAGTCCGTGCTCGCTGAGCATGCGCGAGGCGATCATGGTCGACGACAGGCCCATGGCCGCACCGAGAAACAGCGCGTCGCGGCCGGCCCAGCCGAGCAGCCGCGCAAACTCGTAGCCCAGCCACAGCATGCCGGCCACCTCCGCCACCGCCACCGCCATCACGCCGGCGCCGACCCGGCGAAGCTTGCCGACGCTGAACTCCAGGCCCAGCGTGAACATCAGCAGCACCACGCCGAGATTGGCGATGCCATTGATGGTGCGCGGGTCTGACACCATCGGCCCCGGCACGTTGGGGCCGATCAGCACGCCCGCCAGGATGTAGCCCAGCAGCACCGGCTGGCGAAGCCGATGGAAAATCACCGTGGTCGCGCCCGCCACCAGCATTACGATTGCGAGATCGCGGAGGAAACTGACGTCGTGCATGCGGGGCTCGCGGATGGCCTGCCTTGCAGCTTAACCGGCGTGGCGCAGCCCGCGAAATCGCAAAAAAGCGCTTGACGATTTCAGGCCTTGCCACTACTCTTTCGCGCTTCCAGCAGCGGGGCCATAGCTCAGCTGGGAGAGCGCTACAATGGCATTGTAGAGGTCGCCGGTTCGATCCCGGCTGGCTCCACCACCCTGTCCCCATCGTCTAGAGGCCCAGGACACTGCCCTTTCACGGCGGCAACAGGGGTTCGAATCCCCTTGGGGACGCCAGTGGCCAAGGGTGCTGGCAACAAGTTACGGAGCGGTAGTTCAGCTGGTTAGAATGCTGGCCTGTCACGCCGGAGGTCGCGGGTTCGAGTCCCGTCCGCTCCGCCAACACGAAACCCCGCTTCGGCGGGGTTTTTTTTGGCGCCCGTCGCCGTGGGCAACGTCGGCCTGTCGCCCGCCATGGCAACGCACGAGGGCGCCTGCGTGCAGGCGACCACGTGTTGGAGCGCGCCTGCTGCAAGCGCTGGCAAGCGCGCTCACCTGCACGCAGGCTCTACCGCGCAGCGGGGATTGCGCATGCAGCCACGCAGGGCCACTATTCACACTGCGGAACGAACAACGCACTGCCGCCATCACCACCTGACCATGCGAAGGGGAACCGTCATGCGCTACACCTTGCTAGATGGCTGGAAGAACGAACTGCTGCTGCTCGCACGCATCCTGCTGGTAATCCTGTTCGTGGTGTTCGGTTATTTCAAGCTCACGGATTTCGGCGGCACCGTCGCCGAGATGACGGGCGCGGGCCTGCCGATCCCGACGGTGGCCGCGATTGTCGTGATCATCATCGAATTTTTCATGGGTATTGCGATCGTCGTCGGGTTCTTCACGCGCCCACTGGCACTGCTGCTCGCCGTGTACACGCTGGCCACCGCTTTCATCGCGCACCATTACTGGACGATGGACGGCGCCGCCCAGGGCGCGAACATGATCAACTTCTACAAGAACGTGTCGATCATGGGCGGCTTCCTGCTGCTGTGCCTCACCGGGCCCGGCAAGTACTCGATCGACCGAAGGTAACCGGCGCGTTCGAGCCGCCGCGAAGGCCGCGACCGGGACGCGGGCTCTTGCCCGCGCCCCGGCATACGGGTTTGCTCAGCGCAGCAGTTCGCAGACGGCGGGTGCGAGTTGCGGGTCGCGCAGGGCCATGTGCAGTGTCGCCTTGACCAGCCCGAGCTTGTTGCCGCAGTCAAAGCGGATGCCGCGGAAGCGGTAGGCCAGCACCGGCTGGCGCTCGATCAGCGCCTCGATGGCGTCGGTCAGCTGGATTTCGCCGCCGCGGCCAGGCGTGGTCTTTTCCAGCAAGTCGAAGATGCTGGCCGGCAGCACGTAACGGCCGACGATCGCCAGGTTCGACGGCGCGTCGGCCGGTGCCGGCTTCTCGACGACGTAGCGGATGCGGTCGACGCGCTCGTCAACGTGTTCGGAAGCGTCAACGATGCCGTATTTGTCGGTCTGCTCGTGCGGCACTTCCTCGACGGCGATCACGGCCGACTCGCTGTCCTGCAACGCGGCGACATCGGCCATCTGGCCCAGCGCACCACGATCCTCGCTGGTGATCAGGTCGTCGGCGAGGATCACGCCAAACGGCTCATTGCCAACCACCGGGCGCGCGCACAGCACCGCATGGCCCAGGCCGTGCGCCTCGGGCTGCGTCACGAACACCGCGCGCACGCCATCGGGCAGCACCCCCTGCACCATCGCCAGTTGCTCGTCCTTGCCGGCCTCTGCCAGCTTGCTCTCGAGTTCGTAGGCCTTGTCGAAGTAATCGGCAATGGCGTGCTTGTAGCGGTTGGTGACGAAGATCAACGTGTCGGCGCCGGCCTCGACCGCCTCGTCGACGGCGTACTGGATCAGCGGCCGATCCAGCACCGGCAACATCTCCTTGGCCACCACCTTGGTCGCCGGAAGAAACCGTGTCCCCAGTCCGGCAACCGGGAACACCACCTTGCGCATCCTTTGGCTCATCGGCTTTCCTTTGCATCGTTGAGTGCCACGACCGAACCGCCATCCACGGCAGGCGCCGGATCGCGTGGCATGAAGTCAGGCAACAGCAGCGCCAGGCACTGGCGAAGGCCCTCCTCGTCGCAGTCGCGCGCGGCGCGGTCTGCTCGTTCGAGCTGGCTGGCGAGGAACGGCCAGCTGACGCTCCGCGGTTGCGCGAGGAATATCTTGGCGTGCTCCGTCTCGCGGTACTGCTCCAGCGAGTGGAACAGCTCCTCGAACAGCTTTTCGCCCGGACGAAGGCCGGTGAAGACGATTTCGATATCATCGCCGGGCCGCTTGCCGGCCAGCCGGATCATCTGCTCCGCAAGGTAACCGATGTTGACCGGCTCGCCCATGTCCAGCGCGAAGATCTCGCCGCCACCGCCAAGCACCGCGGCCTGCAGGATCAGCTGGCAGGCCTCGGGAATCGTCATGAAATAGCGCGCGACTTGCGGGTGGGTCACGGTGACCGGGCCACCGCGCGCGATCTGCTCGCGGAACAGCGGCACCACCGAACCGGCGGAATCAAGCACGTTGCCGAAGCGCACGGTGATGAAGCGGGTGTGCGATCGGGCGGCCAGGTTCTGGCACCAGATCTCGGCCAGCCGCTTGCAGGCGCCCATCACGCTGCTGGGGTTGACGGCCTTGTCGGTGGAAATCAGCACGAAACTCTCGGCGCCGTGGCGATCGGCCGCCTCGGCGACCACCCGCGTGGCCAGCACGTTGTTGCGGAAGGCTTCGCGCAGCTGCGCCTCCAGCAGCGGCACGTGCTTGTAGGCGGCGGCGTGGAACACCACCTGCGGCCGCGCCCGGGCAAACGCCCGCTCGCAGCCGGCGGCATCGCCGCAGTCGCCGAGCAGCGGTTGCAGGATCAGGTCCGGATAAGCGGCGTGCAGTTCGCGCTCGATCTGGTAGAGGTTGTATTCGGAGGTTTCGACGATGGTCAGCGCGGTGGCGCCGAGGCGTGCAATCTGCCGGCACAGCTCCGAGCCGATCGAGCCGCCGCCGCCAGTGACCAGCACCCGCTTGCCCGAGAGGCCACCACGGATCGAGGTCCAGTCCAGCTCGACCGGCTCGCGGCCGAGCAGGTCCTCGATCGCCACCTCCTTGAGCTGGTTGAACTGCGCCCGGCCGGAAACCACGTCCTCAAGCCGGGGCACGGTGCGGAACGGCAGGCCGGTTTCCTCGCACAGCCGTACCACCCGGCGCATCTCGCGCGCGCTGATGGCGGGAAGCGCCAGGAGGATCATTTCCGCGGCGACGCCGCGGGCAAGCTCCGGCAATTGCTGCAGCCGCCCGAGGACCGGCACGCCGCGCACGCGGGAGCCACGCAGGGTCGGGTCGTCGTCGAGGAAGCCGACCACGCGATAGCGGCTGCTGCGCTTGATGTCGCGCACCAGCGCGTCACCCGCCTGGCTGGCGCCGAGGATCAGCACGCGCTTGCTCGGCGCACTCTGGAACAGATCCAGCCGACTGTCCTTCCAGTAGCGCCATGCCAGCCGCGGCAGGCCCAGCAGCACGCTGAGCGCAACCGGATAGATCAGCAGCACCGAACGTGGCACGGTCGCCAACCGGTTGTACAGGAACAGCGCCAGCGCCGAGACCAGCGCGCCGAGGATGGCGGCGCGAGCGATGTTCCACAGATCCGGCATGCTGGCAAAGCGCCACAGGCCTTTGTACAGCCCGGTCCAGAACAGCACCGCCGCCTGCACCGCCACCACGATGACGGTTTCCGGCGCCAGCCAGCCGACGTCCGGCGCGTGCGGCAGCACGGCATAGCGGAGGCCATTGGCCAGCAGCCAGGCCAGCCAGACCATCAACAGGTCGTGCGCCACCACCGCCGCGCGCGGGTGGATCAGGCCGATCAGCCTACGCAGCATGGGCCGATGCCCCCGCGATGCGCGCCAGACAGCCGCGCTTGCCGGCCAGCCAGAGCGCCGCGCCGGCCGCGTACAGCGCAGCGCACAGCGGCAGCGCCGCGCGAGGCCAGGCCACGGCGGCGCAGGCGCAAGGAGCGGCCAACAGCAGATTCCAGAGCATGTAGAGGCATCCCGTGCGCGCGTGAGTGAAACCGCAGCGGACCAGCCACTGATACAGGTGTTCCCGGTGGGCAGTGTACCAGCGCCGCCCGCGCAGCATGCGAGAAACGAGGGTAAGCGTGGCGTCCACAACAAAGGCTGAGCACAGGATCAGGATTGCGCACAGCGCCTGCGGCTCGCGCCGCCACAGCAGCGCCGCGAACAGCGCGATCAGCAGGCCGAGTGTGCCGCTGCCGACATCGCCCATGAAGATGCGGGCCGGCGGCCAGTTGAACCGGAGGAACGCCAGGCACGCCGCGGCAAGGCAAAACAGCGCCGCCGCCAGCGGCACCTGGCCCAGTGCCCAGGCCAGCGCCGCCAGCGCGGCAAAGACGAACAGCGCCTGCAGCCCGAGCAGGGCGTCGATGCCGTCCATGAAGTTGTGCAGGTTGATCGACCACGCCGTGGCGACGACCAGTGCAAGGGCCAGCGCCACCCGCCCCGCGTTCCACGGCGCACCGTGGAACACCGCCCAGGCCAGCAGCCCCGCCGCCACCAGGTGTGCCAGCAGGCGCGGGCGGATTGGCAGGCTGGCGTGGTCGTCGAGCCAGCCAGCGATCAGCACGGTGGCCGTGGCGATCGCCAGCGCCACGCCGGTGGCGGGCGCCAAGCCGCCGCCGAGGCCGCCGCCAAGCGCCCAGGCGACGCCCGGGACCGCGCCAACCACGAGCCCCGCGCCCGCGCCACGCGGCGTGGCCACGCTGTGCGAGCGACGCCGGCCGGGATGGTCAAGCAGGCCGCGACACTGCGCATAGGCGAGCGTGCCGCGAATCAGCAGCCCGGCCAGCAGGAAGGAAACGAGGCAGGCGACGCCGACACGCCAGTCCATGGCGGCTGCCATCAACGGCGCCCGCCGCACGCGCTACTCATTGGCCACGCCATGGATCGGCCGCACGCTGCCCCAGCTCTTGCAGCTGGGGCACTGCCAGTGGTGCGCCTTGGCGCCGAAGCCGCAACGGCTGCAGCGGTACATCACCTGGCCGTCCAGCAGCTTGCGGGTGAGGTCGCGCAGGATCAGGAAGCTGTCGCGCGACTCGCCGTGCGAGCGTGCCAGGGTGGCATCGATCAGCGCCATCAGGCCACGGACCGAAGGCCGCTGGCGCAGCTGCGCGGTGAGGAACGCCACCGCCGCTGGTTCGCCGTCGCGCTTGCCGATCAGGCGGGTCAGCGCCAGCACCGGCGAGATCCCGTGGTAGCGGGACAGCAGACCGTGCAGAAAGCGCTCCGCCCGCTCCATCTGGCTGGAGCGCGCGTAGCTGTCCAGCAGCGGTGGCAGGATCTCCGGCACGAACTCGACATCGCACAAGGCCGCACGCTCGTAAGCCTCGACGGCCTCCTCCGTGCGGCCGGCGCTGGCCAGCAGTCGCCCGGACAGCATGTGCGCCCGCACGCAATCCGGCTGGCTGGCAAAAGCCTGCTGCAGGTAATTGCGCGCCTCGTCGCTGGCGCCGTGCTGGCGCGACTGCTCGGCCAGCTCGCAATAGAACTGTGCAATCACCGCGGCCTGGGATTCGCCGGTCATCTTCTCCAGCCGCCGCGCGTGGTCGATGGCCATGTGCCAGTCGCGCTCGTGCTGGTAGATGGAGATCAGGTGCTTGAGGGCCGACGGCGCCTGCGCATCCATCGCCACCAGGTCGGAGAACAGCGTTTCGGCGCGGTCCAGCAGGCCGGCGCGCATGTAATCCTCGCCCAGTTCGAGCAGCGCCACGGTCTTCATCGGATCGCTGAGATTGGGCCGCGCCACCAGGTGCTGGTGCACGCGGATTGCGCGGTCCACCTCGCCCCGCCGGCGGAACAGGTTGCCCAGCGCAAAGTGGGTTTCGACGGTGTCGCGGTTGTACTCGGCCAGTTTGAGAAAAACCTCGATGGCCTTGTCTGGCTGCTCGTTGAGCAGATAGTTCAGCCCGCGGAAATAGCTCGACGACAGTTCGTTGACCCGCGCGCTGCTGTGCGCGCTGCCGCGGCGAGCGAGGTACCAGCCGCTCCACGCCGCCACCGGCAGCAACAGAAACAGCAGGTAGAGGGGGTTCATGACGCCGCGGCGCCCCGCATCTCGTCGGGCTCGTCGGCCAGCGTGTCGCCGCTGCGCGTGGTCCCGCCACGCTGTTGGCGCGCCAGCCGGCGCCGGGCCGGAGCCGCACTGAAAAGCCAGACCAGGGCACCGCCCACGATCCAGCCGAGCAGCAGCGCCGCAATCAGCGCCGCGCCCTTGGGCAGCGCAATGCTGGCGAAGGCCAGGTCGTAACTGACCATGTCCGCGTTGAGGGCCCCGAAAATGATGCCGGCGACGGCGAACACGACAACAAGGATGATCGCGAGCAGACGCATGAAAATCACCAGGACAGCTGGATGCCGCCGCCAGTGTAGCGCGTCACTTGCCGTTGTTGACGCGCTCGCGCAGGTCCTTGCCCGGCTTGAAATGCGGTACGTACTTGCCGGGCAGCGCCACCGACATGCCGGTCTTGGGGTTGCGGCCCATGCGTGCCGGCCGGTAGTGCAGCGCGAAGCTGCCAAAGCCGCGCACCTCGATGCGCTCGCCGCTGGCCAATGCCTGGCTCATCTGCTCAAGCACATCCTTGACGGCCATTTCCACATCGCCATAGGCAAGGTGTACCTGGCGCGTCAAGGCCTCGATAAGTTCGGATTTGGTCATGGATGCCTGATGCCCCGCAACGTGCGCCAGCATGGCGGACGCGAGGCCCCTGCCCCGCGCCCGCCTGTCTTCTGTCAGTCGGCCTTGTCGAGCTGCTCCTTGAGCAGCGCGCCAAGCTTGGTGGTGCCGCTGCCGGCGTTCTGGTACTCGTCCATGGCGCCCTTGATCTCGTCCTCGTCCTTGGCCCGGATCGACAGCTGCAGCATGCGGCTCTTGCGGTCCATGCCGATGTACTTGGCCTCGACCGTGTCACCCACCTTCAGGTGCTTGCTGGCGTCCTCGATCCGCTCGCGCCCGATGTCGTTGGCGCGCAGGTAACCCTCGACGCCATCGCCCAGGTCGATGGTCGCGCCACGCGCGTCCACTTCCCGCACCGTGCCGCTGAGCACGCTGCCGCGCGGATGGCCGGCCATGAACTGGCCGAACGGATCCTGCTCCAGCTGCTTGATGCCGAGGCTGATGCGCTCGCGCTCGGGATCGACCGCCAGCACCACGGCCTCGACCTCGTCGCCCTTCTTGAAGTCTCGGATCAGGTCCTCGCCGGTGGTCTGCCAGGAGATGTCGCTGAGGTGCACCAAGCCGTCGATACCGCCTTCCAGGCCGATGAAGATGCCGAAGTCGGTGATCGACTTGATCTGGCCGACAACCTTGTCTTCCTTCTTGTGGATGGCCGCGAAGGCCTCCCAGGGATTGGCGCGGGTCTGCTTGACGCCCAGCGAGATGCGCCGGCGCTCCTCGTCGACGTCCAGCACCATGACCTCGATCTCGTCGCCGACCTGCACCACCTTGGCCGGATTGACGTTCTTGTTGGTCCAGTCCATCTCGGACACGTGCACCAAGCCCTCGACGCCCGGCTCGATCTCGACGAAGCAGCCGTAGTCGGTGACGTTGGAGACCTTGCCGAACAGCCGCGTGCCGACCGGGTAGCGGCGGGCGATGTTGACCCACGGGTCCTCGCCCAGCTGCTTCAGGCCAAGGCTGACACGGTTGCGCTCGCGGTCGAACTTCAGCACGCGCACTTCCAGCTCGTCGCCGACGTTGACCACCTCGGACGGGTGGCGCACGCGCTTCCACGCCATGTCGGTGATGTGCAGCAGGCCGTCGATGCCACCGAGGTCGACGAAGGCGCCGTAGTCGGTAAGGTTCTTGACCACGCCCTTGAGCACCGCGCCATCGACCAGCCGCTCCAGCAGCTTCTCGCGCTCCTCGGAGAACTCGCTCTCGACCACCGCGCGGCGGCTGACGACGACGTTGTTGCGCTTGCGGTCAAGCTTGATGATCTTGAACTCGAGGTCCTTGCCCTCGAGGTACTGCGGGTCGCGCACCGGCCGCACGTCGACCAGCGAACCGGGCAGGAAGGCGCGCACGTCGTTGATGTCGATCGTGAAGCCGCCCTTGACCTTGCCGGAGAACTTGCCGGTCACGGTCTCGCCGTCCTCGAAGGCCTTTTCCAGGTCGTCCCAGACCATGGAGCGCTTGGCCTTCTCGCGGGACAACTTGGTCTCGCCGAACCCGTCCTCGATCGCGTCGAGCGCGACCTTGACTTCGTCCCCTGGCTGCACCTCGATCTCGCCGTTCTCGTTGCGGAACTCGTCGATGGGCACGATGCCCTCGCTCTTCAGCCCCGCATTGATGACAACGACGTCCGAGCGCACGTCGACGACGATTCCGGACACGATGGAACCGGGCTTCAGGTTGGAGAGCTTTTCGCTCTGTTCAAAGAGTTCGGCGAAACTTTCAGTCATGTGGATTCCGTAGATGGACAAGACCGGGAACGACGCGGAACCTTCCGCATGCCACCGGTCCACCGGTTTGGGGGCAGCGTGCCCGTTGGCAACGACCGCCGTGGTTGGAAAAACCGCGCCCGGGGGCGCGCCGTGAAAAACCGCTCCTGCGACTGCGGCCGATGCACCCGCATCGGCTCGCCCGCCGATCGTCCCGGATCGGCAGTTGACCAGTGTACCGCGATACCCGCCGCCGCAACCGCGCCGGCGTCACGCTTCGCCGCTGGCAGCGGGCGGCGAGAGCACCGACTCGACATGCGCCAGCACCCGTGCGACCACCGCGTCGATCGACATGCCGGTGGTATCCACCAGCACCGCGTCGTCCGCCGGCCGCAACGGCGCCACGGTTCGCGCCGCATCCCGCGCGTCGCGCGCCTCGATCTCTCGCAAAAGGGATGCAAGTGTAACGTTGAGTCCCTTTGATTTCAACTGCTTATAGCGCCTCTTTGCGCGCTCGGCGGCGCTGGCAGTCAGGAAGACCTTGGCATCGGCGTCAGCGAAGATCACGGTGCCCATGTCGCGGCCGTCGGCGACCAGGCCCGGCTGGTGGCGAAAACTGCGCTGCTTGTCGACCAGCGCCGCGCGGAGCGACGGAAATACCGCTATGGCCGAGGCCGCGGCGCCGCAGGTTTCGGTGCGCAGCTCGTCCGTGGCATCGTGGCCATTGACGATGACGCGGGTGTCACCGCCGTCGCCCGGATCGCGGAAGCTGATCCGGGTGCCCTGCGCGCAGCGGGTCATCGCCTCGGCGTCGGACAAGTCCATGCCGGCCATGCTGGCGGCGTAGCCAACGGCGCGGTAGAGCGCGCCTGAATCGAGCAGGTGCCAGCCCAGGCGGTCGGCGACCGCACGGCTGATGGTGCCCTTGCCGGAGCCGGAGGGGCCGTCGATCGTCAGAATCGGTATGTGACGTGGTCCCTTGCTGGGGCTCATGCGTCCGGCACCGTGCCCATGATGCTTGTCCAGTGGCTGCGGTAGTAGCGCAACTCGTTGATCGAGTCGCGTACGTCGCTGAGTGCCGTGTGCGCCGATTCCTTGCCGACCCCTGCGGCCACCTCCGGCGCCCAGCGCCGGGCCAGCTCCTTCAGCGTCGACACGTCCAGGTTGCGATAGTGGAAGAAGCCTTCCAGCGCCGGCATCTGCCGGTACAGGAAGCGGCGGTCCTGGCAGATCGAGTTGCCGCACATCGGCGATTTGCCGGCCGGAACCCAGCGGTTGAGGAACTCCAGCGTGGCGGCCTCGGCGTCGGCATGATCGACGTCCGACTCCAGCACCCGCTGCCACAGCCCCGAGTCGCCGTGGTGACTGCGGTTCCAGTGATCCATGGACTCCAGCCGCGCCAGCGGGTGGCGAATCGCCAGCTCCGGTCCTTCGGCCAGCACTCGCAACTGGGCGTCGGTGACGACGGTGGCGATCTCCAGGATGGAGTCGGTGTCCGGGTTGAGGCCGGTCATTTCCAGGTCGATCCAGACCAGGTTGTCGTCGTCAAGTCCGCGCATGGCGGCGCAGTCTAGCACCTGCCCCGCCAGCCGCCGTCGCAGCCATGCGTGAGAAGATAGCGCCCATGGTGACGCCGACCTTCTTCTGGCACGACTACGAAACCACCGGCACCGACCCGGCGCGCGACCGGCCGCTGCAGTTTGCCGGCATCCGTACCGACGCCGAACTGAACCCGGTCGGCGAGCCGGTCTCGCTGCTTTGCCGGCCACCGCGCGACTCGCTCCCGCAGCCGCGCGCCTGCTTGGTCACCGGCATCACGCCGCAACGCGCCGAGGCCGAGGGCGTGGGCGAGGTGGAATTCGCCGCGACCGTGCAGGCATGCCTCGGCACGCCCGGCACCTGTGGCGTCGGCTTCAATTCCCTGCGCTTCGACGACGCCTTCACCCGCAACCTGCTGTACCGCAATTTCCACGACCCCTACGAGCGCGAGTGGCGCAACGGCAACTCGCGCTGGGACCTCATCGACTTGGCGCGCCTGTGCCACGCGCTGCGGCCGGAGGGCATCGAGTGGCCGCGTCGCGACGACGGCTCGCCGAGCTTCAGGCTGGAGCACCTGGCGGCGGCCAACCGGCTGGAGCAGCGGCGAGCGCACGATGCGCTGTCGGATGTCGAGGCAACCCTGGCGCTGGCGCGGTTGCTGCGCCAGCGACAGCCGCGGCTGTGGGCGTGGTACCTGTCGCTGCGGGCAAAGAGCAAGGCGGCCGCGCTGCTCGACTGGCTGCACATGACGCCGCTGCTGCACGTATCCTCGCGCTACCCGGCAGAGCGACGCTGCATGGGCATGATCGCGCCGCTGGCGCCGCACCCGCTGCGGCCGAACGAGGTGATCGTGGTCGAGCTGTCGGCGCCGCCCGATGCCTTGCTGCAGCTGGATGCCGAGGCCATCGCGGATCGCGTCTTCACGCCGCGCCTCGACCTGCCCGAGGACGTGGA